>CAMVGU010000017.1 GCA_947167105.1 uncultured Selenomonas sp.
TAATTTTGGCACCAGGAAGTGTTACCCGAATTTAGGCAGATTTGAAACACGCCACGCATTGAACAGCAGGCCCTTGCTGCCTACCTCATTGCTGTCTGCCAGCCCGCCGAAAAATTGCACCTCGGGAACTGCCTCGCTGACAATCTTCAGCAGCGGAGTCAGATCATAACCAAGACCGGCTCCCACCACAGTCAGCCCCACCACCTTCGGTGCCTTGGTACGCTGCAAGCGTTTCAGCAGATCCTGCCCCATTTCCTCCACGGTCATTTTCGCAGTCTCATAAGCAAAGGACTCCGCCATAGCGTGCTCAAAGATATTGAAAGTCAGACTGACCCCATAATCATAAAAAACACCGTCCCGGATGAACTTCGTCGTCACGCTGCCCACGACCTGTGTATCCGGGAAATCTGCCTGCAGCCACCCGGCAAAATCACGAGCCTGATACAGATACTCTGCGGTGCAAAAAATCGCAGCGGACGTGCAGGATACGGACATGTGGGCCAAAGCCTGCCTTGCCTCGTCACAGGCCGCCTCATAATCAGACATTGATTCCAGCAAGTATGTAAACTGCCTCAAGCTACACCCTCCCTGACTGCTGCCTCAGTGCACATTTGCCAACGCCTGCTCGATATCAGCCTTGATATCCTCGATATTTTCCAGGCCGCAGGAGAAACGGATCAGCCCCGGATTGATGCCGGCTGCCGCCAGTTGCTCATCTGTCAGTTGGCGGTGGGTCTCGCTGGCGGGATGCAGCACGCAGCTCCTGATATCCGCCACATGCACTTCATTGCAGGCAAGCCCCAGGCCATCCATAAACTGCACCGCCCTGGGCTTGCCCCCCTTGATGACAAAGGAAATAACCCCTGAGCCGCGCCCTCCCAGGTATTTCTCCGCCAGAGCGTGCTGGCTGTCCCCTGCAAGCCCCGGATAGGAAACAGACTCCACCTTGTCCGATGCTGCCAGCAGCTCCGCCACGGCCTGAGCATTCTCGCAGTAGCGGGGCATGCGCACGGCCAGCGACTCCAGGCCCAGATTCAGCAGGAAGGCGGAGTGGGCGGCAGGATAGGCGCCGAAGTCGCGCATTAGCTGCATGCGTGCCTTCACGATATAGGCCGCCTTGCCGAATTCCTCCGTGTAGACGGTGCCGTGATAGGACTTATCCGGCTGGGTGAAATCCGGGAATTTTTTCCGCGCTTCCGCCGTCGTCCAGTCAAAATTACCGCTGTCCACGATAACGCCGCCCCCCTGCACGGCATGGCCGTCCATGTATTTCGTCGTGGAGTGGGTGACGATATCCGCACCGAATGCGAAGGGCTTGCAAAGCACCGGGGTGGCAAAGGTATTGTCGATCAGGAAAGGCACCCCATGCTTATGGGCCACCTTGGCAAACTTTTCAATATCGCAGACCACCAGGGCAGGATTGGCAATGGTTTCGCCGAATACGCACTTCGTGTTCTCCCGGAAGGCCCCATCAAGCTCCGCCTCCGTGGCATCCGGCGCCACAAAGATGCACTCTATGCCGAAGCGCTGCAGCGTCACGGCAAAAAGATTGATGGTGCCGCCGTAGATTGCCGAGGAGCAGAGGATGCTGTCCCCCGCCTGGCAGAGATTCAGCACAGAGAGGAGGTTCGCCGCCTGGCCGGAGGAGGTGCACATGGCGCCCACGCCCCCCTCCAGGGCCGCGATTTTCTTCTCCACCGCATCCACCGTGGGATTGGCAAAGCGGGAATAGATACAGGCCTCGGTGGGGTGATCGAAAATCTCGCCTATGCGCTCCGTGGAATCAAAGCGGTAAGTAGTGCTCTGCACGATGGGCATCACCCCCGGCTCCCCATTTTTCGGTTCATAGCCTGCATGCAGGCACAAAGTCTCATCCTTCATCTGTATTCCTCCTGCTGTCGCGATTACCGTACCAGCTGCCCCTGCCCACCATGCCCGTCGGCAGATCCAGCCCTACATTGCTCACATCCCGCACCAGGGACAGGTAATGCATCTGCCCGTCAAAGTTGAAGGGAATGATGGTATAAAGCTCCAGGCGCATATCGCCGAAATCATTCTTCGTATGGAACAGGGCAGACAAGTGGTTTCCCCCGGATTCATGCAGGCGTCGCGGCACCACGCGCATATCATAGAAGCGGCAGAACTGCCAGCGCTCGCCGAAGGCAATGTATTCCCTGGCGTATGCCAGGACGGCTCCCCTGTTCGTAGCCACGATATCCGTCACCCGGCCCTGGGTCTCACCAACATAAAGGTTCACCACTGCGCCCCGTTCATTGAAAAGGTCAATGCGGGTGAAAAGCTCCAGCAAATGCTGCAATGCCAGACGGGTGTAGGCCCCCCTGCGACTGGATTCCGAGGCGGAACTGTTCACCGCTATGACGCCTATGGCCACCCTGCTGCGACCTGGGTCATGGGCAATGGCCTTGATGCGGATATTGCAGATATTGCCATTGACCACCGTATCGCTCATTTGCTCCTGGCCGGTCTTCAGCCCCCGCAAAATCATCCGCTGATAGCGCTTGCGCTGGCTCAGATCGCTGCTGGAGAACTGGCGCTCCAATTCCTCCAGGCTGGACACACCGACACTTATAAGGAAATTCCTGAACTCATTGTTGGCGTACAGGCACCGCGTCTCTCCCTCCCAGGCATGCTCCAGGATGGCAAAGGCCAGATCATTGAGCTGGTCGCGCCGCTCCTCCAGGCTGGCAAAGGGAAAGGTGCTCAAAACATTCAATGTGCCGATATCATGGTAATACTTCGCAGAATCCAGCGGCTCGAAGCCCAGGCCGGACTGGGAAGTCATATGCTGGCGTATGGTTTCCTCCAAGGGCAGCGGGCGGCCAAAGAGATAGCCCTGGACAATCTCGCAGCCAATGGAACGGAGGAACTCAAACTGCTCCTCTGTCTCCACTCCTTCCGTCAGAGTGTGAAGTCCCAAATCCTTGGCCAAATTCACTATGCCCTTAAGCATAGTGCGTGTCTTCGGCTGTTTATCGAAGTCACGCATGAACTGCATATCAATTTTCAATACATCGAATTCGTATTGGACCAGGGTGTTCAGTGAAGAATAGCCGCTGCCGAAGTCATCCATCCACAGCTCGTAGCCCGCCTGGCGGAACTTATTGAGTTCCTCCTGCATCAGTTCATCACCGATGGCGCTCTCCGTAACCTCGATATGCAGCTGCTCCCGCCGCGTGCCTGTCTCGCGGCAAATTTCCTCAATAGCCCCGAACATATCCTGCAGCAGGAAATCCACCCTGGAAAGATTCACCGAGACACGGGTAGGCTTGCAGCCCTCAGACTCCCGCGCCCTGATGGTCTGCAAATCCCGGCAAACCTGGCGTATGATGTAGAGATCCAGCTTATCCGAGAGATGGGCCTGCTCCAGCACCTCCACAAAAACGCCTGGTGAAATCATGCCGTAATCCGGGTCCAGCCAGCGGGCCAGGGCCTCAAAGCCGCAGATTTCCCTGGTCATCACGCGTATCTCAGGCTGATAGTAGACCTGGATTTCTCCCCGCTCCAGCGCCGTCTGGAAATGGCTGGCTATGTACTGGCGCAGCTTTTGCTGCTCCTCCAGGGACTCGTCGAAATAGCACCAGTATTTGTCATACAGGCGCTTGATGCTCTCACAGGCAAGCTTGGCACGGTCCAGGATCAAGGCCACATCCGTAACACCGCTGTCCGGCACATAGATGCCCGCCTTCATAGCGACCTGCACAGCCTTCGCGTAGCCCTTCACCCGTTCCTCAAGGCGCTCGATGCGCTCCACAATCTGCTCATTCATCACCACTACCACGAAGTGATCCTCGTGCAGGCGGGCCAGCACAGCGTCAGGGAAGGACTCTTTCAACAGCTCGGCAATCTGCCGCAAAAACTCATTACCGGCCTGAAAGCCGTAATTCTGGTTATATTCCTTGAAATTCTCGATATCCATGTAAATGAAGGCAAGGGTTCCCTCACCTGAGCCACGGACGAGAAAGGATGTTTCTTCCATGAAGTGGCTGAGGTTGGATAGCCCTGTCACATCATCCGTGCGCCGCCTGTTGTCCCTTCGTTCATTCATCCGGTTCACCTCCGCAGCAGATATCCACAATTTTGTCCATTTTTCTGTGGATAGCCTGTGCATAATGTGGATAACTTAGCAAATTCGGGTCTTATGCCCCATCTTTCTATAAGCCCAGCCTGTGCATAATGTGGATAAAAGAAATAAGTTATCCACATACTCAAAGTGAAATGCGGAAATACTCCTCAATGGCATCACGGGCAGTTATGCGCTTGCCATGGCGCGTCATCTGCATGGGGTTCCTGCTCCGCTTCATCTCTGCCACAGCTGCATGATAAATCTCATCCTCTACGGAGCCGGGCACCAGATCCTCCCAATGGGCCGCACTGTAACGGCGTTCCTCAATGGCGTTCTGGGGCCTGCCTGTCACTTCCAGCTCACAGAGAAACTGAATCTGCTGCTTTTTGGGCCGCAGGTAATAATGCTCCAGATAATAAACATCCGTATAGCTGTAGCTACTGTCCGGGCGCGTTCCCCTGGAAGTTACGCCCTCCGTCTCCCCCACCTGCACCAGCTTCACCCAAATATCAATAATCTGCTCACTGCTGGAATGGGGCAGGGGCAGCCAGCGGGCATTCTGCATATCCAGATAATAGGCAAAGCCGTTTTCCTCCTCGATAATCTTCACATAGCGCTGTTTTTTGTCCCTTTTGCTCTTGTCCTCAGTCTCTTCCTTACTGGCTTTATCAGCCTCCATGCGTTCATTGGTGCGCTTGAACCAACCACCCACCGAGCTGTCATCATGGCTACGGCTCCCAGACTCATTATCGGCCTCCTTCACCACCCCGACAAACTCGCCATCCTCATTCTCTATAGGCTCCGGTTCGGTTTCCGCCGCCCAAGCTATGGGCTGAACTGCCATCAGCCCCAGAGCACAGACAACCCCCAAGGCACATTTCCTCACCGGAAGCAATTTTCCGTACAGCATAACCGCCACTCCTCTCTCAATACAGGTATATTTCGCTCTTAAGGCGGCGTTTTCCTTGTCTGTAGCAAATAAAAAGGCAGGTGCCCAACTCTAGCACAAAACAAGGCAAAAGATATTTGACAATGCTGCTATTATTTTGGAAGCCTTAATTGCACGCCCCAGGATTATCAGCGTTAAGGAATTTTTGTGCATGGAATGAAACAGGCAGCTTATCCTCCCCTTGTCTTTCTATATATTTCAGGCATAGCATTTGACACCGTTATACAGATAGAGTTATAATTGATTTACAATATTACAACCAACAGGAGATAATGCTATGACCACAAAGACTTTTCCCCTCAGCCAGGCGCGCCTGGAGGAGGTAGTCAAGGAATACCCTACCCCCTTCCATATATACGACGAGCATGCCATCCGCGAGAATCTGCGGGGACTGCAGAGGGCCTTTGCCTGGGCGCCAGAGTTCCGGGAGCATTTCGCCGTGAAGGCCACGCCGAACCCGCGCATCGTGCAGATTCTGGCCGAGGAGGGGGCAGGCACGGACTGCTCCAGCCTGGCGGAGCTCTTGATTTCCCAGGCAGCCGGTGTCACAGGCGAAAAAATCATGCTGACCTCAAACGATACCCCGGCAGACGAATTCCAAAAGGCCATAGAGCTGGGTGCCATCATCAATCTGGATGATATCAGCCATCTGGACTATCTGGCGGAGCATGCGGGCCTGCCGGGCTGCCTTTCCTTCCGCTACAATCCCGGCAATCTCATCGAGGGCAACGACATCATTGGCAAGCCCACCGAAGCCAAGTACGGCCTCACCCGTGAACAGCTATTCACGGCCTATGCCCGGGCCAAGGAAATGGGCGTAAAGCGCTTCGGCCTGCATACAATGGTCATTTCCAACGAACTGCGCACAGAGGGCTTCCTCTATACCGCCCGCCTGATGTTCGAACTGGCTGCGGAACTTAAACAAAAGGACGGGGTGGACTTTGAGTTCATCAATCTGGGGGGCGGCATCGGCATCCCCTACCAACTGGAGGATGAGCCTGTGGATCTTGCCGCTGTCGGCTCCGGCATCCATAAGCTCTTCGAGGAAATCCTGGTGCCGGCCGGCCTGGGCCATGTGCGCCTTGCCATGGAAAGCGGCCGCGCCATGACCGGCCCCGCCGGCTGGCTCGTCTCCACCGTCCTGCATGAGAAAAAGACCTACAAAGACTATATCGGCCTGGACTCCTGCATGGCAAATCTGATGCGCCCCGCCCTCTACGGCGCCTATCACCATATCACCGTCGCCGGCAAGGAAGATGCCCCCAGGGATCACATGTACGACATCACAGGCTCCCTGTGCGAGAACAACGACAAATTCGCCATTGACCGCTTCCTGCCGCAAATCGAAATCGGGGATCGGGTGATTATCCACGATACCGGTGCCCACGGCCACGCCATGGGCTTCAACTACAACGGCAAGCTCTGGAGCGCCGAGCTGCTGCTGCGGGAAGATGGCAGCATAGAGCTTATCCGCCGCGCCCAGACCATTGACGATTATTTTGCCACCCTCAGATATCCCGGCTCGCTGCTATAAAATCATTAACTCAACTTTCCCAGCATAAATTTGGGAACAATCCCTTGATATACCTGCTCTGGCTGGCAATCCAATTGCTCACTTTACTTTTTATGGTTTCTGTATCCTCAGTTCCGTAACCGTTTATGGTTTCCATGAAGAGACTCATAAGTGACCGTAGTGCATCCGAAAGTTCCATGTCCTGCACATCCTCGCAAAGTGCAAAGAACAGGCCTCCGTAGGTTTTGGGGTCGTTTTCCTGGCGGCGCAGCCATTCGAGAAATGTATAGCGGGCAAAGACAATTACCGTATGTGCCACAGCAGAGTCATAGCTGCGGGTCTGGAACTCCCTGCCAAGCTTCAGAAGGGACTTGCTTGCCTTGAAGAAGGTTTCAATATTCCAGCGCATCCCATATATGCGAATTATCTCATCCTCTGAGAGCGCATTGTCCGTAGACAGGATATACAGCAGCTCGCTCTTTTTGTTGCGGTTCCTGACAAAAACAATGCGAACAGGAAGGTAATGTTTCCTCGTCCTTACCATGAGGGAACGGTACAGCCTGTTATTGCTCCTGCCCATGGCGTTTTTTGACAGCTGCGGCAAGGTGTACAAATGCCCATTGTAATAGTAGCGCTGCTTCATGTCCTTGACCATGCCAATGACATCCTGCCCCAGGTCCGAAAGGCTTTTGACAAAAGGTTCCGTCGTAAACCAACTGTCCATCAGTATATAGTCGGCATGGATTCCTGCCGCAAGGGCAGACTCTACCATGCGCAAGGCTGCTTCCGGCTTTTGCATCATGCTTTCCATCATGGCTTTCCAGCCGTTGGTGCGGTGGTCAATATCCTTGTCGGCTTCCTGGTAGCGATTCCTGAGCTTGGCCGACGAAAGCAACACAAAGGAAACAGGAATGAAGCTGAAGCCGTCCGACCAGCCAAGTGCCAAGAGGTTGAAGCCACGGACAAATTCATGAAACACATGGTCATACACCTTTGCGAGGAGTTCCACGGCTTTGCTGCGGTTACGCCGCAGCACTGAATCGTCGAGGACAAGCACAGTGACCCTGCTCTTGCAGGTAAGCTTCCGCAGGGCAGTCGTTACCCGAATGGCCAGGAGCAGGAGGAACTTCTTCCAATTGAAGGAAGGGTTGCTGAGAAAACGGTAATAGGAACTCTTGGAAGCAGCATGGTCGTTATGCTTTGACTCCAGGGAACGGAACAGATTCTTCCCGTGGAAAACAAGCATGACAAGGCGCTGGAACATTTCAAGGGCAGAAAGACCGCAGCCCTTGCGTATATTGGCCTTATAAAGGAGCTTGGCAATTTGAAGATCCTTTAAGACAGAGAAAATCTGATTTTGGGACTGTTCAAAAGAATAGTTTTGGTATAACATGGAGTCAGCACCTTTCTGGTATTTGGGTTGTAGCTGATTCCATTATACCAAGAACAGGTGCTATTTTGTTGTCAAGAAAGGCTTTATATCCTATGCGATGCCAGTATTTTCAAGAGATTAGGGCGTGTTGATTAAATGAGCTTAGTCCAGATTTGTGGGGATTGGCTGCCCATGCAAGGCGACAAACCGCAGGCATAGTGGGGCTATGCTGAGGATTTGTCAACGCAGCAGGGGCAGTCAAGACCCGTGAAGATGGGCTGAGCGAATTAATCAACACGCCCTAGCCTTATTTTCGTGGTGGGAAAGTTGAGTATGGTATTTGTGTAAACTTATCAAGATTTAATTTGCTTTTTACGCAATTTATTTAATTGCAGTCAATAAGCCTCTCTTATGCGTGCCAGCATCCGCCGCTCCGAAGTCACGGCAGTGTTCTATTCCCTGGGGGCTGATGGCCTCCCGGCCGTAACGGCGCTTGTCCTCCCCTACGGGGCAGGCGGCTATGCAGCGGCCGCAGGGATAGTGGAACTCTGCCTTGAGCTTCTGGTGGCAGAGAGCACATTTGTGTTTGTCCATGTCAGCCACGATCCTCCCCTCCACGGGTGTGAAGACCTGCATGGGGCAGGCCTTCACACAGACCTTGCAGCCCAGGCATATATCCTCCTTGAGCATCTTGTCCGGGGGCAGGTCAGCATCGGTGATGACGGACACCAGACGGATGCGGGAACCGTATTTCCTGGTCAGCAGGGTGTGATTCATGCCCACGGTGCCCAGGCCCGCGTAGAGCCCTGCCAGCACCTGGGAAAAAGCCGCCTCTGGCCGTTTCACCAGAGCAGAAATGTCTCCGTAGCAATCCCTGGGGAAGAAATGGGCACGATATCCTTCTTCGTTCAAAAAGTTGGCTATGCGGTAAGCCGCATGATCCAGCAGGCGGTTGGTAGTATTGTATAATTCCGAATAGACTACAGAAGGTGTGGTCTCAATCATTGAAGGAAAGAGCTGCATGCCCATGACGATGACATTGCGGCTCCAGGGCCAGATATTCTGGGGCCAGAAATCCGGACTCTGATGGGGCTCCTGGCTCCAGCGTTCTACCGTGGCCACCCCCAGCATATTGATATCCATGGCTTTAGCCCGGCGCTTGATCTTATCTTTGAGTTTGGCTCTGTCCGTTTTCGGCATAGCTATCCTTCTTTCCCCTTCACATAATGCAAAAAAGAGGTTCTGCGCAGAATTGTCTCTGCACAAAACCTCTGGTCATCCAGTCAGTTTCTCTCTTGAAGATGACCTAATGTTACACTATTACACCCATCATGTCAATAGGTTTATTGTTAAATTACACTTTATTTCAACTGGCCTTCACAGTCCCCGTCATGACACTGATATTCTCCACGGGCGTCTTGGTAGAAAGTCCACAGGCAGGGCTGATGATGTCGATCTTGTTTTCCAGCAGCCGCTCCGTCACCCGCTGTATGACCTCAGGCCCCTGCAGCTGGAGGGCAAAAGTGCTCACGTTGCCCATGACAGTACCGCCGCCACGCACTTCTTTGATATCCAGGAGGTTCACCATGGCATCGGTGCTGATGGCGTCAGCATGTATGCGGGCCAGGGGCTCCTTCACCGCCTCCAGGCGGCCGCAGATGTGGACTATGGCATGTGTGTCCATACCGTGCACGGCATCCACCAGCTTGTTCAGATAGGGCACAGCGTAGTCATAGAACATCTTCGGCCCCAGGATTTCCCCGGTGGCCGTGGGATCAGCGATGGTGATGACAGAAAAGCCGCTCTCTATAAGCACTCTGGCATATTCTATCAGGAACTCCGTCACATAATCCAGCACACCATGGGCATTTTCCTTGTCCTTCCTGAGTTCCTTGAGAAAAGTCATGGGGTCTACGATGGAAGCAGCCGTGGATACAGGCCCCGTAATACTGCCAATGAGGGGGATATCCGGCTGGCTGCGGCTCATTTCATAGCCTGCCCTGGCGATGGCCTCTATGCGGCCCTGCCGGGCCAGTTCCCTGGGATTCTTCTGCACTACCTCACGGCAATGGCTGTAGTATTCCCTGGCTATTTTCGGCTCGCAATCATGATTGCCAAAATCTATCTCGCTGCCAAGTATCTCGGCCTCCACAGTCATGCAGTAAGGAATGCCGAAATTCTCAAAGCCCGTGCGTTGCTGCACTGCAGAGGAGAGCCTGGCCATGGCTTCGGCGCTTTTGTGCACCTCCGGGAAGAAAAGACCGCACTCATCCATGACATCGGTAGTAGCGCTGTTCATCATGCCTCCCGGGCAGATAACCGGCGGCCTGTCCACCGGCTTGCCACTGAGCACCCTGTCCAGGCGTTCTTTAGGCGATATGTCACTCATAGGCTCCCCTCCTCACGCCGTCTTCCTGGCAATCTGGGATATCCCTACCAGTTCCTTGGCAATGCGGGCCGCCTCAGCAGCATTCACCGCATAGGCATCTGCATGGATCTTGTCGGCAAAGCTCTGGGAGATAGGACCGCCGCCGATGACCACCTTGAACTTTTCCCGCTGCTGCTTTTCCTCCAGCAAGTCAATGACCTCCTTCATGGCGGGCATGGCAGTGGTCATAAGGGTGGAAAGGGCAATGATCTCTGCCCCGTTTTCCTCTGCCGCCTCCAGGAAAGCCTGGGGCTTGATATCCCGGCCCAAATCTATGACCTCAAAACCTGCACTTTCAAGCATGATCTTCACCAGATTCTTGCCGATATCGTGGGTATCCCCCTCCACCACGCCGATGACCACCGCATGGCGCTCCCGGCTCTCCTCCCTGACAATATGGGGCTTCAAGATCTCTATCCCCGCATACATGGCATCAGAGCAGAGCAGCAGTTCCGGGATGAAGTATTCCTCCTGCTCATACAGCTCCCCCACCTTATCCATGCCCCGGGCCAGCCCTTCCTCGATGGCCGCATAAGCATCATATTCTTCATCTATCACCTGCCTGGCCAGCTCTGCTGCCAGGTCCTCATCCATATCCACCACCGCATCGAAAAGTCCCTGATGCAGTTCTTTCTCACTTGCCATATCCTTGATCCTCCTCATCTTCCTGCCCCTGTCCGGGGTTTTCTGCCAGCTGCAGGCTGAAGATGCCGCCGTTCTGCAGGGGGCTGTATGAGCGCTGCACGCAGCCATGTCCAAGAAAGCGCAGCCCTGGCTTTTTGATAATCTCCACCAGTGCCTCACCGTAGGTCAGGGAAGTCGGCAGGAAGGCAATCTTGGTGGAGGTACAGAAACCAGCCTTCTCAAATCCCACGGAAGTCACATTGCAAAGATGGATGGCCACCCTGTGAGTGGCTGCGGCCATTTCCTGCAAAGCCTCCCATGAAACCCTGCCACAAAGCTGTCGATAGATCTTGGGGGAAACCAGGCTGCTGGCCACCGTGGGGTCAGCGTAGGAAAGCAGGCTCACCCCGTGCCTTTCCGCTTCCCTGGCATACCTTGCCAGCTCCCGGCTGATGCTGCCGCAAATCTGCCGCAGTTTGCCAGGATTGCGATAAAGCCCCTTGTAGATTTCCTTGGAGGAAATGAGCTGTCCCAGCACCGTGAAGGGGCCCTCGATATTAAGCATGGTGTATTCCCCCTGGGTCTGCAGCATATCCGCTGCCCTAAGCACCTGGAAAAGACGTCCCTGATCAAAGTCCAGGGGAGGTAGTTCTCCAATGTCTTCCAGGCGCTCATAGCGAAAACTGGTGACCGCTGGTACACCGTAGAGGGAATTCAGCGACACCTCCGCCCCGAAGGCCTCAGCCTCGATGGTGACACAAAAAGGCAGTTTCACCCAGACATCCCGGTTCAGCCTCTTCACCTCCAAAGCCGCCTTCACCATGTCTTCCGCTGTGCTGAAGACTGAAGCATACCTTGCTCCCGCATTCCTGCAGAGGTCTTCGGTGATAGGCCGCTCCGGCTCCCCCAGGCAGGGGAAATCTTCCTCCCTCATAGGCTTCCTCCTTTACCGCAAAGTTCACTTTTCCCATTATCCCAGATGGGGGAACTCATCCTTGGCATGTGGTATAGAAAGGGCTTCCATAAAGCGGGCCTGAAAATCAGGCTCTACTGCTGTCTCCACGAACTCCACCTGCCTGGCCACCCTGGCTGCCTCACGGCGCTTCTCTACGTCCAGCAGGGCCAGCCTGGCTCCATCGCCTGCGGCATTGCCCACAGCCTTGACCTTCTCCGGGTCGCAGTCCGGGAACAGCCCCAGGGCCATGGCGCTTCGCTTGTTGATATAGCTGCCAAAGGCTCCTGCCAGGATGACTTCATCCACATGGTCGCAGCCGTATTTTTCCATCAGGTATCTGGCCCCCACATAGATAGCCCCCTTGGCCAGCTGCACTGCCCTTATATCCCCCTGGGTGATGACGATATCCTTGTGGATGGCAGTTTCCTCGGCCCAGGCCAGCACATACTGGAGCTTGCCTGACTCATCCTTCCTGACCCTGGGAGTCTCCAGACGGCCGTTGATGCGTCCTGCCTTGGAAATGATGCCCGCCCTATGAAGCTCTGCCACCACATCTATGATGCCGGAGCCGCAGATGCCCTGGGCGCCCGTCACCTTCAACTCAGGATACCATTTATCCTCACCTATGACTTTGTAGCGCGGCTCCTTGGTTTCCGGGTCTATCTCCACCCGTTCAATGGCCCCCGGCGCCGCTCTCATGCCGAAAGCAATCTGGGCTCCTTCCAGAGCAGGCCCCGTAGCGCAGGAGGTAGAAAGAAGCCTGTCCTTGTTGCCCAGGTCGATTTCCCCGTTGGTGCCAATATCTATGATTAGCTTGATGCTGTTGCTTCGGTATGGTTCTTCCGCTATAAGCACCGCCACGTTGTCCGGGCCCACAAACCCTGCCTCTACAGGCAGGGAATGGATATTGCCCGCAGGATTTATCTTCACCCCCAAATCCCTGGCCTTGATATCCAGAGGAACGCTTACGGCCGGCACGAAGGGAGAGCGCCCCATGTGCTTCGGTTCCAGCCCCAGGGTGAAATGGTGCATGGCGGTATTGTAGACCAGCACAATCTCATCCACCTCCAGGGCCTCACGGCCAATCTTCGCCGTCATTTCCTCCGCCAGCACGCTGATGGCTTCCAGCATGGCCTGCTGGAGTTTTTCCCTGCCCTCCTCTTCGGTCATGGCATAGGAAATGCGAGCCAGCACATCCTCCCCGTAGCCTATCTGGGGATTCATGCGGGAAGCCTTGCCCAGCAGCTCTCCAGTAGTCAGGTCGCAGAGGAAGGCTGCCAGCGTGGTGGTGCCCACATCAATGGCAATCCCCAGGCTATGAGAGACCTCTGCCCCAGGCACCACGCGGATTATTTCCCTGCCCTGCCAAAGGGTGACAGTCACCTGCCACTCTTCTTTGCGCAAGAGGAGTGGCAGATCCCGCAGCACCGTGTAATCAACAATCAGATCTTTCAGCCCATATCTTTCCTCCAAAGCCTCAAGCAGCCGCTGCCGGTCATCCCTGGCATCTGACAGGCTGGCTGGAGGCAGGACAAGGCTGTACTGCTTCACCGCAGGAGCAAGCCTGTAGGAGCGCTCCCTGCCCTGCTCCAGGATGACCTGTTTGGCAGTGCGGCTTTCCTCCGGCACAGTCACCACCAGGCTCTCCCTGACCTGCGCCAAACAGGCCAGACGGTAACCCCGGGCCAGTTCCTCCGGACTGAGGAATTTTTCCTCCACGGCGGAAAGGCCTGATACATGAGCCTTGCTGGAAACAAGACCAAGCTTTTCAAAACGTCCTTCCTCTATGATAACGCGGCATTTGCCGCAGACTCCCTTGCCGCCGCAGACGGCTTCGATGCCCACCCCCATACCCTGGGCCGCCGCTAAGATAGTGGTCCCCGCAGGAACCCTGCCCCGGCGCCCCGAGGGCTGGAAGACGATTTCCACATCCTTCTCCATGATTTCCAACCCCATTTTACCAACAGTTGCTTATTTGACGGGCAAGCCCATCTCCCTGAGCTCGGCCTTGACCTTGTTGTAGATAGCCAGATACTCGGGCTTCGGCTGCACAGTCTTCAGATCATAGGCAGTGCGGAAATCGCCGCCAATGGTGTGCAGGGTGCGGTTGTCAATCAGCGGCTGGTACTTCGGCAGGATCTTGTTCACCAGTTCGTTGGCCTGAACGCGGGTGAGCCGCGCCTGACCCACGGCCTTGCCTACTTCTGCAGCAAAGCGGGCCCCCAGGCCGCCAGCCTGGTCAAGACCAGCGCTCTGATGACCGGTGCCCCCTGCTACCAGGAAGCCCAGGGTGGCACTGCCGATAGCTCCTGCCGCCGTTTCCCAGAAATACTCCTCGCTGTTGATGCCGGCAGTCATCTGCCAGGCGGCACCAACCAGCGCCGGGAAGTGGGTATGCTTGCTGAAAGCCGCTCCGCCGTAATTAGCCACATAAAGGGCATACTTGCTGGAATTGCTGAAATATAGAGCATCTGTAGGCCAAGTGCCCAGCAGAGTAGGCTCATAGAGCATGACATAGGCCAAAAGGTCAGCCACGCCATTTACAGCGGCCGTGGCAGGTCCTCCGGCGGCACCACCGATATAGGCCTGCAAGATACCCCAGATATTGGCGCCATAGGAGTGCCAGAAGTAGGCACGGCTCATCTGGTCATAGTCGGTCTTGAGCTGGGGCATGATGTAGACATGGCGCACATCGCCCTTCTTCACGCCCCAAAGAGGATTGGCCGCAGCCATCTCTGCCTGGAGGTTTACCGGAGTGGAACCGCCATCAGGAAGTCCCGGACGACCCACCCGCCTTTTTATATCATTGACCACAGCCACGTGCTGCTGCTCGGCCATCATTTCGAAGGGAGAACCCGGCTTGATGGGTATCCCGTTGATTTCAGTCTTGACACCCTGGAAGTGCACATAATCAATCAGAGGTTCCTGGGCATAGGACAGGGCGATCTTCTCGTAAAGGTCGTCGGAAATGGGGCCCAGGATACGACCCATGGTACCCACCGGCGTGGGACCGTGGTCGTAATCCTCAAAATCCCTGTGACCGATGGTGATGGCATCCTGCCCCTCCCCCAGGGTGACAGTGCGGGGCAGATTCTCAAGCGCAGCATCTATTTCTTCTTCGCTGAAAAGTATGCGGCGCTCAGTGGATACATTCAGTATGCCCACATCCAGCAGCAGCTCCTTGCCTGCCTGCCAGATGGCATCCAGCTCGTCATCATCGGTGGGGACTACTTTCCCCTCGGCATATTCGATGCCATATTTCTTGGTGAGTTCCTTCAGCCTTGGCCAGTAGACCTTGGTGTCGAACTCCTTCTGGAAGGTGATGGGGCCGGTTTCCCCGCGTCCCCAGTACTCGATGAATTTTCCTTTGGAACCATGGCTCATATCATTTCCTCCGTTCTTTCATGCACTGGTGCTCTTGCACTCGTATCGTCTATCTCGCACTTCCTCACGCCACATGCAGAAGCCGCTTGGCCAGGTTCACGGTGGCAATGGCATCCTGGCCGTAGCCATCAGCTGCAATCTGGTCTGCCCACTCCTGGGTGACCACGCCGCCTCCTACCAGCACGATGAACTGGTCACGGACACCCTTGGCTTCCAAAAAGTCGATGAGGTCCTTCTGCACCGGGCGGGTAGTGGACATGAGAGAAGCTGCGGCGATAACCTTGGCCCCCAGCCTCTTGGCCTCCTCCAGGAAGCGGGAGGGCGCTACATCCACCCCCAGGTCGTAAACCTCAAAGCCTGCGGTAGCCAGGAAGGTGGCCACCATGTCCTTGCCCACCTGGTGTATATCCCCCTGCACAGTGCCGATGACGATGGGGATGGCTTTCTTGCCCTCGGTGTTTTTCTTCTTGATTTCCGGCTCCAGCACGCTCAGAGCGTTCTTGAAGGCATCGGAAGCCAGCATGATCTCAGGCAGGAACACCTCCATGCGCTCGAACTTCACTCCCAGCTCATTGAGACCATCTGCCAACACACCCACGGCTTCTACCGGGTCAATGCCTGCGGCCAGGGATTCCCTGGCCAGTTCCAGAGCTGCGTCTTCATCAAAATCCAATATGGACTGCTTCAAGTCCTTAAGAATATCCTTGTCAGCCATTTTCATTCCCTCTCTTCCTCAGTTGACAGGCTGCAGCCTCAGGGCAGCCTCTGTCATTTCCAGCAGATTTTCCACGGGGGTATCCGGGGCTACAGCACAGTCAGGAGAAATACCGTCTACGCCGGCCTCCGCCGAAGCCTGCACCGCCTTTGCCACATCCTCCCTTGTTCCTTCCAACAAAGCATTGATGGGATGCACCGCTCCGAATATGGGGGTACTTATGCCCTGCTGGCGGAATTTCTCCTTCACGGCAGCTACGTCCACAGCAGATTCCACGCTGATGGCCGAAGCTCCCGTGGCAGCCACATCTTCCATGACCTGGTCCAGCTTTCCGCAAATGTGTATGATCATTGGCACCTGTCCGCCAATGGACTCGATGAGCTTTTTTTCGTAGGGAGCAGCCATCTCCCGATAAGTCTTGGGGCTGATCATGTCCAGAGAGGCCATCATATCCTCGATGACAATAGCCTCCGCGCCAGCCTCGATGATGGCCTGGGCGTATTCCTCTGCGGTTTTCTCCGCTGCCTCAAAATAAGGAATCAGCGCCCCGGGCTTCCTGAGACTGGCCT
Source organism: uncultured Selenomonas sp. (assembly GCA_947167105.1). Taxonomy (GTDB): domain Bacteria; phylum Bacillota; class Negativicutes; order Selenomonadales; family Selenomonadaceae; genus Selenomonas_B. The sequence continues at coordinate 16,594 of CAMVGU010000017.1, forward strand.
TCAGCAAGGCTGACACTCCCAGAATATTAGCGGCCACACTGAAAGGCCCCACCAGGCTGCCCATGACCAGGGTATCCTTTCCCACTCTTTCTTTGAGGCGGCGAATGGCCTCCAGCACAGCAGGAATCCTGCCCCGCCCCGTGAAGTTGTCGGGGATTGCCGGTTCCTCACCCAGGACAAATGCTGGTTTTTCAATACTGGGCAGGTGTGTCCTGCCCCCATCCTTGATGGCGGAGCCATAGATTTCCGCCTCTACAGTCTGACAATAAGGCACCCTCACCGCATCCAGGTGTAGCACTTCCGCTCCCCCTGCAGAAAGGTTGGCCATCTGCGCTCCGTCATAGTGAGCCTCCGGCCAGTATGAGCCGGTCTTTTCCATCAGCCCGTAGGTGACATACTGGCAGACGCTGAGGACAGGCAGCCTGTCCGCTTTCCTGCCCTCCAGGCAGGCCAGCAGTCTTTCTCTTCCGGTCATTCCCATCTGGGACATACCTCCTTTGCACTTACAATCTCCCTCTTCGATCTCTGCTCCCCCCTTTCACGCCAAAAAGAGGTTTTGCACAGCAATAAAGCCCGTGCAAAACCTCTAGTTTTTCTAGTCAGTTTGCTCCTCATCCAAGGATTGTCCCTCATGCTACAACATTACACCTATTGTGTCAATGGGTAATTTTTATTTTATGCAAATATCTTATCCCTTCAAATCTTCGCCAGGGCTTCATCCAGTTCGCCGATGATATCTTCTGCCTGTTCCAGCCCCACGGACAGCCGCAGCTGCCCCAGAGTGATGCCTGCCGCTGCCAGTTCCTCCTGGGAGTAGAACCGATGGGAGGTCTTGGCTGCATAGGAAAGAGTGGTGGCCGTCCCTGCCAGGCTGGGCACGTATTTTATCGTGGGCAGTTCCCTGATGACAGCAGCCGCCTCTGCCCCGCCGCCTTTCAGGTTGAAACTCAGCATGCCCCCAAAAAGTCCCGGAACAAATTGAGCTTTGGCCCGCTCATGGCTGGGAGAGGAGGCCAGCCCCGGATAGAACACCTTCTCTATCTTTTCATGCTGCTCCAAAAAAGCTGCCACCTGCAAGGCGTTGCGGCAGTGAGCCGTGACCCTGAGGCTCAGGGTCCTGAGGCTTCTGGCCAGCAGCCAGCTGTCGGCAGCCCCTAGGACTGCCCCGTATAGCACCAGCGTCCGGCGGATTTTGGCAATTATTTCTGCAGAACCTGCCGCCGCGCCTCCCACGATGTCACTGTGGCCGCCCAAATATTTCGTGGCACTGTAGAGCACTACATCCGCCCCCAGCGCCGCAGGCTTTACCACCACAGGAGTACCGAAGGTGTTGTCCACATAGAACAGTAAGCCATGCTTGTGGGCCAGTTCCGCCACCGCCCGCAGATCCGGCACTTCCATCAGGGGATTGCTGATGGATTCCGTATAGATAAGCTTTGTCTCCGGTCGGATATGAGCCTCCACATCCTCATGCACCAAATCCACGAAGCTCACTTCCACGCCAAACCTCGAAAGCTCCTTTTGCAGGAAATCATGGACACCGCCGTAGAGCACCGGGGAGGAAATGATATGGTCGCCCTGCTGCACCACCGCCAGGATGCTCAGCACGATGGCCGCCATGCCTGAGGAAAACACCAGGGCCGCCTCAGTGCCATCGGCAGCAGCTATGATTTCAGACACCGCATCCATATTGGGATGCTTCATGCGGGTATAGATATAGCCCTCATCCTCCCCTTCATAGATCCTGTCCACCGAAGGCACATCGTCAAAGGCAAACACCGAAGTGCGGTAAATAGGCAGCACCTCCGGCACCGAAGAGGACTTGGCCACCTGCTTGTAAAATTGGCCGTCGCCTGTATGCAGCAAACTTGTTGTCAGATGTTTTCCCATAATTAACCGTCCCTTCCTTATTCCCCTTGTCCCAAAAACGCCAGAGCATAATTGATATGCAAATCTGCGGCAATGTCCACGGCTTCTTCCGCCGGAGCCAGCTTCTCGTTGTGGAGCACCTTGGCTGAATCGGAGCCTTCCTGCCATACGCCCACATGGGCATAGGCTCCCTGGCTTTCCTGCAGGTATTCGGAAAAATCATCTCCGGCAAAGCCGAAGACGGGCTGCCCGGAAAGCTGCACCTTGTCTTCTCCCAGCAGGGAAGCCGCCACCCGGGCCACTTCCTGCCTGGCAGTCTCATCATTAATCAGTGTCTTGGCAAAGCATTCGTATTCACAGAGCACCTGCACGCCGTAGATAAGCTCCACACTGTCGGCCAGCTCCCCAATCTTTTCCTTGAGCCGGCTGCGGCTGTCTTCGGAAAAGGTTCGGATGCTGCTTTCAATGACGGCGCTGTCAGCAACAATGTTGTAAGAAGTGCCTGCCTTGAAGATGCCAATGCCGATATTGATTGGTTCTGCAAGGGGCAGCAGCCTGCCGGGCAGCTTGGCCAGCTCCCCCACCAGCACTGCTCCGGCCTGCAGGGCATCATTTCCCAAATGAGGCTTGGAGGTATGAGCTTTCCTGCCCTTAATGGTGAGGCGGAAAAAATCACAGGAGGCCGCGTCCTCTTTCCGGGACAGCACCACCGTGCCCACCGGCACATCCGGTGCGATATGTACCCCGAAGGCTCTGTCATAGCCTTTGGTCAGCCCCAATTCCTGAAAATACCGGGCACCATGGCCCAATTCCTCCGCCTGCTGGAAGGCCAGCAGAACCGTGCCGGAAAACTCCTCCCTGACCTCCGCCAGTTTCTTGGCCGCTGCCAGCAGAGCCGCCGCATGGATATCATGGCCGCAGGCATGCATGACGCCGGGATTCACCGACTTGTAGGGAAGGTCGGTCTGTTCCTCCAGAGGCAGGGCATCTATATCCGCCCGCAGCAGGATTTTCCTGCCATTATCCGACTTCCCCCGAATCCAGCCGTACGTCCCTGTCTCCCCCACCGTCCTGTTTTCTATGCCAAATTCCGTCAGCTTTTCCCTGATATACTTTGCGGTCCCGTATTCCTACAAGCTGAGTTCCGGGTGCTGATGGAAATACCTCCGGCTTGCCCTGGCAAAATCACTGTCACAATGCAACATCCTCGCCACCTCCGACATGTACGAAAAAAGGTTTTGCACAGAACTGTCTCTACGCAAAACCTCCGGTTATCCAGTCAGTTTTCCCGCCCTTCTGGCGATGGGTTAATGTTACACTATTACACCTATCATGTCAATGGGTATTTTTTATCTATACAAATTGACACCTGTCCTAAAGGGGGTATATACTCTTGTTACCGCAAAACTCTGTAGCTGCTATGTTTTGCATAGTCATGTCTTTTTATGTTATTCATCTGTATTTATTTAGGAGACATTATGAAGAAAGCAAATCTAGCGACACAGGTGCTGATTGCCTTTGTCATCGGCACCTCCCTCGGTATCATCTTTCAGAAAGATATCCTTTTCCTGCAGCCCGTAGGCGATATCTTCCTGCGCCTGATCCAAATGATTGTCATCCCCTTGATTTTCTTTTCCATTATCGGCGGCATCGCCAATATCGGGGACATTAGCAAACTCAGGCGCATTGGCTCCAAGGTAGTGGGCTTCTATGTCATCACCACTATCCTTTCCACCATCATCGGCCTGTCCGTAGCCAACCTCATGCAGCCTGGCAAAGGCTTCAGCGCCGAGCAGATTGTCACCGGGGGAGAAACCATCAAGGAAGCTGCCCCCATGACTGTAGGCGGCACCCTTCTGAGCATGATTCCCGACAATCCGCTGCATGCTCTCAGCGAGGGCAACATCATGCAGGTCATTGTCTTTGCCGCTTTTCTCGGCATCGTCATGACTGTCCTTGGGGATAAGGTCAGCACCGTGAAAAAGTTTGTGGAAGAGGGCACCCTCATCATGTTCAAGCTCACCGACATTGTCATGATGACCACGCCTTTCGGCGTGATGGCTTTGGCAGCCTGCAGTATCGGCGAATATGGCACGGCTATGTTCAGTGCCCTGGGCATGTTCATCCTGACCCATTATGTGGGGGCCTTTTCCGTCATCATTCTCTTATACCTGTTCATCATTAAGGTGATTGCCAGGATTCCCTTGATGGAGTTCTTCCGCAAGCTTACCAGCATCTGGCTGGTAGCCTTCAGCACCACCAGCAGTTCCGGCACTCTGCCGGTCAGTCTCAAGGTCACAGAGGAGGAGTTCCACGTCAAAAGCGAGCTGGCCTCCTTCTCCCTGCCCCTGGGGGCCACCATCAACATGAACGGCATTGCCGTCTATTACGCCGTCACCATCATCTTTGTTTCCCAGATTTACGGTGTTGACCTCACTCTGGGACAGCAGGCCATGTTCATTTTCCTGACCACCCTGATTTCCATCGGCACCCCGGGCATACCCGCCAGCGGCATCGTGCTTTCCATAATGCTGCTGAACACCATGGGCCTGCCCACGGCCATCATGGGCATGATTGTGGGCATCTTTCGCCCCATTGACATGATCCACACCGCCCTCAACGTAACCGGCGATGTAGTCAGCACCCTGGCCGTAGCCCGCATGGAGGGTATGTACCAGGAAGAAGAGGAAACCAACGCATCGCCAGTCACCCTTGCACCATAATGTGCCCACAACAAGCATACACCCCAATATGCAGGCTCGCTCTCGAAGCGAACCTGCATATTTATTTGTATAAAGAAAACCCCCGGTTAGACCGGGGGGGACTGCGGCAAAGGCCGGGTGAGTTTCTTCCTCTCCAGCCAGACCAAGTGCCGCTCCATTGGCATAGAGTACAATCCACGGCTCCTTAAGCGAGCCAAGCTTAATCAGGAGAACGCCCCACGGGGCCACTTCGTGACTCTCGTCCAGGCAGATGCCGCAGATTTCATTGTGCCCCCAAAGGCAGACCGCGCATTCTTCTTTAATCCGTTCTCAGTAGATATTTTGCGCAAGGTAATAGCAAACTTGCTTATTTCTTGCTCAGAACACCCCAGAGAAATCCTGCTTTTCTTCTATTACCCCTCAGAATTCTACCTGGAATACCTTACCAATCTCCCCCGGCTAACCTTGATAGACCTCATAGACTGCCACACCAACAAGGATTCTGACCCCAGAGAGAAACTTATGATCTACGAAACAAAAGGATGCTGACATGAAAAAAGAACTTCCCCACTTCAACGTTGGCACAGCCTATGGCGGTGCCCAGGACTGGTGCCACACCCATTGGATGAAAATAGGAGGCTGCGCCGCCATTACCGCCTGCGACTGCAGCCTCTACTTTGAGCTTCACAAGGGCAAGACTGGCCTCTGCCCTCACGCCCATGACAATATATCCAAAGAAGATTATGTAGACTTTGCCTATATCATGGAACCTTATCTGCGCCCTCGTTGGACAGGAATTGACCGCCTGGACATCTACATTGACGGCTTTTCCAAGTATCTCCGCGATCACGATGTAAATGACATTTCGTTCTCTCCTTGGGACGGTGAAAGAAAACTGGAGGATACCAAAGCCATCATCAAGCAGCAGATAAACCAAGGCTGGCCTATCCCCTGCCTAACCCTGAAGCACAAGCATCCTGCCATGGACGATTATGTCTGGCACTGGTATATCCTCAATGGATACGAGGATTTCGAGCATTCCTTCATGGTCAAAGCTGTCACCTACGGAGCCTGGCGCTGGCTCGGTCTCGATATGCTATGGACAACAGGACATGACCGCAAAGGTGGCCTTATCCTTTTCTCTTGAGTTTGCAGTAAGTAAGGCTCAATGTAGACTTTGGAGAAAGCTTGGCTATCCCTCTACTACCATCAATTCTTCTTTGACCGTAACTCCGTCCATAGCGTAAATCTTAGCTTCTCCCATAAGATAGAACACTGCAAACTGGTCTTCCTTGCCAGCATACAAATCCTTGAGCATTGGCAAGGCTTCCATCATCGCATCTTTTGCCCCTTGCTTTTCATCGGGCATAGCCACGCCACTGTAACGCACTATCTCCGGCCCATTCTCTCCCATCAGAGTAGTAGCAATCTCAATGCTGGAGTTATCCATAAGTTGCTTGTAGACATTCTTCCACTTCCCGGTGCAAATCCAGACCTTGCCGTCGTAACGCACTGCTGCACCAAAGGGACGCACACTGGGCTTCCCCTCCTTGTTGACCGTGGCGATATAGAACACCTTTGCTTCATTCAGCATATCTACCAGATCTCTCTTCTTTTCCATGTTCGTCACTCCAATCTAAACTCTCATTACCTGGTTTCACTTTCTACAAAACCTAAAAAGTAAAGTGACCAATTGGATTACCAGTCAGAGTAGGTATATCAAGGAATTATTCCAGAATTTATGCTGGGAAAGTTGAGTCATTAAACTGTTTTTTGTTTCTAAAGCCCTCCCCGTTTCCCCGCCCCCAAGGGGGCGGACTTTTGTTGCGCTGCGCAGAAGGCAACGGTAATCCCGCGCCCAGGGATGGGCGCCGCCGCCCTCGTTCTCCAAGGAAGGGAACAAGGGCGGCGGTTTTCTTTGGTTACTTTCTTTGTCCACACAAAGAAAGTAACACCACGAGCCATGCCCGTTAGCGAAAAAATCTCTCCTCAAGGGAAGGCTTTTTCTTTAACGAGTATAACTGGTATATTCTGCACTTTCCGCTACCAGCTTGTTCCTTCCCGAATTCTTGGCAGCATACAGGGCCTGATCCGCCCGCTTGAACATGGCTTCCGTGCTGTCGCCTTCACCATGCCAGCAGGCTGCGCCAATGCTGCAGGTGATGGAGAGGCCGGCAATCTTCCGGGAGGCTACCGCCTGGCGCAGGACCTCACCCAAAAGGCAGGCCATGCGCATATCCAGCCCCGGGCAGAGCAGCAGGAATTCCTCGCCACCGGCGCGTACCAAATGCTTATCCTTATCCAGCTCCCGTTTCAATACCTCCGTAAAGCCCTTCAGGATTTGATCTCCCCTGTCATGGCCGCAGGCATCATTTACCCGCTTAAAGTGGTCTATATCCAGCAGCAACACGGAAAAGGGCTCCTTAATCGCCTTGTCCCGCAGATAAGCCTGCAAATAGTGGCGATTGTAGCAACCCGTCAGCGCATCCCGCTCCGACTTTTCCATGGCCAGGGCGGCCTTATACTCCAAATCCGCCGCCCGCCGCTCCAGGCTGTGCTCCTGCAGGAGCTGCAGGCGCATCATGGCGCTGATAAGATAGGCAAAGGGATAGATGCCCAGGGGCGTCACGAAGGTATACCACTGCACCAGCCGGAAATGTCCGCTGACGCCATCTATAAGCCCCAGCACCGTAAAGCCGACAGTGGGCACCAGTGCCGCCCTGGCCAGCTCATTGCCACTGTATGCCGCCTCCACCAGCCAGCAGACGGCAATTCCCTGGCCCAGCCCCAGCACGAGATAAAAAGCATCCATCATGCCGGTCAGCATATGATGGCCTGCCACCTCGCCCCCTATGGCCAGCACGAACAGGCAGAAATTTGCGCAGATAACCCACTCCATATGCGCGTATTTTTCCTTGCGCAGGATCTCATACAGCACGAAATTGGCCGACAGAGGCAAGAGATACGCCGTTACGCTCATCAGGCTCCACCAGAAAACAGGCTGATCCCAGAGCATTAAATTTATCTTGGAGGAACACAGGAGCCAGATGGCAAAAACCAGCAGGAAAGCCAGGACATTACGGTACAGGCGCTTGCGCTCAGGCGGGGCGAAATGGTAGTAAATCCCCATCACCAGCAGAAAGAGGATGGCCACCGGAAAAGACCACATAAAGGTAAGGTCGTAGAGGTAAAGCCGTTTCATCGCCCCCATTTCCGTATCCAGCAGCAGCCCGTCAATGTAGCCAAGCTGGGAGGAGGAATCCGAATGCAGTTCAAAATTCAGCGGCGTCGGCTCAGAAATTACCGGCAGCTGCACCATATGCCAATGGGTCCCCTTGACCAGCTCATTCTGGCTGAAGGCACCATAGGAATAAATGACATGGTTGCCCAGCCATATCCGCAGGGACTGGCCGCTTGTGGAAAACAGCAGTGTATTCACCTGCTGATCCTGGGGCAGAAGCATCTTGGAGAGCACCACCGCATGTGCCGAAGCCGGCAGGGGCGGACGTCCGGGATAGGTGAAGGTTTTCCACTCGTCAGGCTCTTCTTCCCCGTCCCGCAGAACGGAGCTGCCCTCACGGTAATACCAATCCCCATCCCAGACCGCAGCCTCAGAGACAAGGGGGCACAGGCAAAGCAGCAGGCAGAGCCAGCAGATTAGTATGCAGTTTTGCCCGGCCTTCTCCCTCATCTTCACACCTTCTCTGCTTCTACGCGATTGCGCCCCTTGTTCTTCGCCCGGTAAAGAGCTTCATCCATGCGCTCGAACATGGCCTCCGGCGGATCTCCCCGCCCATGCCAGACCGCGCAGCCAATGCTGACTGTCACGGGCTGCCGGGCCAGTATATCTGCTGCCGCCACCTCCCTGCGTATCCGTTCTGCCAGCATGGCAGCTTGGGAAAGGCTGTGGCCTGGACAGAGGACAATGAATTCCTCGCCCCCCCAGCGAAACAGCCATTCGGGAGTAGCTATCGCCTGACGCACAGCCTCCGTGAAGCGCACTAGCACCTCATCCCCGGTATCGTGGCCGTAGGTATCATTCACGGACTTGAAATGATCGATATCCAGCATCAGGAGGGCAAAGGGCAGGGGTTCCCCTGTCTGGGGGTGCATGAGCCCCGCGATTTTACGGTCGAAGGCCCTGCGGCTCTTGCAGCCTGTCAGCTCATCCTCATCCGTGCGCTCCTGGGCTATGCGTATCTCCTCCTCCAATCCGAAGGCATGCATCTTCAGGGCCTGCTCGCACAAAAGCTGCTCCCGCAGCAGCAGCAGGGCAAAGAAGACCAGGCTGTAGACACCGATGGGCAGCAGGAAAGTATGCCAGGGAAAGAACTGCCAGTGGCCGCAGATGCCATCCAGCCCCACCAGCAGCGCCAGGCCCAGGCAGGGCAGCATGGCTGCCCTGCTGTAGGTATTGCCCTTCCTGCTGGACTGCAGCAGCAAGCGGAAGATAGACAACTCCGCCACCACCGTCAGGGGATAGTAAATGACCTGCCCCCGCGTCAGCCCCTCCAGCCCCGCCAGCTCCAGGCCGTAAGCCCCCAGCGCCAGCACTGCAAAGACACCTATGATGCGGCGGACGAAGGGCCTGTGCTCAGGCTCCAGCACCTCATACAGCACGAGATTAGCAGGCAGGGGCATGAGGTAGAGGATAATCATAGCCAGATAGTGCCAGAAAACCGGCATGTCCACATACATGCACGTCACCCTGGCTGTGCTGACAATCCAAATCAGGAAAAGGGCGAGAAAGATAATGAAGGCCCCTTCCAGCCTCTTTCTTGCCACTCGGTTGAAATAGAAAGTGCCGACAATGAAGATGAGCATGAACACCACCGGCATGGAAAGAATATAGGGCATGTCATAAAAGACCATTGTCTTTAATGTCGCTATATCACTCATGCTCTCACCTCCTGCCGCATAAATATCGCATACTGGTTTTATTCGCTTTTCTACCCGATTTTCCTGCCATGCAAAAGAAAAGCGCTCCGGCAAGAGCTGCCAAAGCGCTGTACGGGTCTGCATTGGTTGTCCGCTTAGAACATCATATTGACCAGATTGCCAACCGTGGCAAAATTCGACATCTGCACCATGGACTTGCCGGTGTAGACAGATGCCTGATTGAGCTGGTCACCGAACATGGAATTGATGGACGGGAAGAGCCTGGACTGCTGTCCCTCGGCGAACTGCACATGATCCTCCGCCTTGCCGGTAAGGCCATCCCTGCCCAGGATGCCCTCCACCTTGCCAGGCGATTTCACTATGGCATTCGCCAGCTTTTCCTCATCCACTTCGATAGTGCCATCCTTGGCGACATTCAGCCCGATGGTGGCGTATGTATCCGCACGGGCAGTAGCATCGCTGAAAACCGAGCTCATACGGCTCAGTTTCTTGGAGACATCACTGTAGTCGCCAAAGAAATCCACCGCTGTATTGTAATCATCAACAAAGCCCTTGACAGTATCCAGCACCTCTTGCATTTCTTTGCTGTACTTGGTGGTGGTGGTCTCGGTGCCATCCTCCGCAGTGCTAGTGACCGTGGAGATGGGATTTTCGCCCACTGCCTTGTAGTCCAGCCCCTTCATCGCGGAAATGGAGCTACGGAGATCCTTCATGGCGGAGCCCATATCGGCGTTGAAGACCTTCACTGCGGAATCGTAGCTGGAGACAAGCTCCGCCCTGCTGGAATTGATGCTTGCAAGGCCGCTCATGGTTGACGCCGCAGAAGATGCGCTGCCGTAATAAGAATCCCAGATGGAATTCGTCTGTGAACTCTTGCTGGAGGTACTGCCGAACAGGGACATACCGTTATTCTGGGCCATCTTGTAAAGCATATAGGTGTTATTGATGGAAGAACTGATAGAAGCCATTGCCAATCCCTCCTTTCCTTGTTCCTGGCAGACCGTGCCCCGCTAGCAGGGGGAGCGCTTCGACCGGCACCTCCCCCGAAGCACGGCCCTGGCTTTAGTCCCCTTACTCAGCCCCCGTGTCAGCCTTGCCCGTCAGCTTGGCATAGAGATCATCAAAACGTTTCGTGATCTCAGCATGGGTATCCTTGGTAATCTGGGGCATATCATCCTGGCCGGTAGCATCCTTCCAGGTAAGTCCGGCCTGCTTGAAGCCTTCCTCGACCGCATCCTGCATCTTCTTGAGCTTCTCAGGGTCGCCCCCGGCAATCGTTGAAGCCAGGTCGAAGATACGGGTAGCCACCGAATCCACCGAGTAAGCACCGCCCTCGGAAATAGCCGCCTGGGCCTCCTCCGGGGTCGTACCCACTGCCGGCAGCGCAAACCTGTCTGCGCCGATCTCCACGCCGTCAAAGTTCAGCGTGCCGATACCCAGATCCAGCCAGCCCTGCAGGCGTGCGTTCTGCTCAGTCAGGGTCTTGATCATCAACTGCTGGCTCTGCTCGATACCTGCCTTCAAGGCATCCACCTGCTCAGAAGTCAGGCCCTTGATGGCCTCATTCTGCACCTGGGCACCGACCTTGCCGGCGTTATCCGAGATATCCAGGGCATAAGCCTCGCCTGCCGTCTGGGCAGTTTCGGGCGCAGCCGTCTCGGCCCTATTGGCCGTAGCAGCCTTATTTGCGCCCTGATTGCCCGAGATAGCGCTCAGATTGGTCGTCACATTGACCATAGCATTCACATCCATGTCTTTTCCTCCTTTTCCCATAAGATACAGCAGCGATTCCACTTGCGGACCCGTTAATTGATAGGACAGCCTGCCGTCAAAAAGGGCAGACCAATCCTTTCACTGCATATATCGTCATTTCCGCCTTAAAAATTAAGGCATATTCACCCTCAAAATCAATGTATTCACGCCAGCACGCGCGCCAGGCGCACCAGCTCCGGGTCGAGGGTCTTGGTATTGTTCACGGCGTCGAACAGGTTGACACCGACCACCTTGCCCTCATTGAAGCCGAACACGATGTTCGTCGCGCCGGAAATGATGGCAAGAGCCGCCTTCTCCCCCAGCATGGAAGCCTTCATGCGGTCTTCCAGGGTAGGCGAGCCGCCGCGCTGGATATGGCCCAGCACGGACACGCGGGTATCGATGCCCGTTTTTTCCTCGATGACCTTGCCCAGGCCCACGCCGGAGCCTGCCCCTTCCGCCACCACCACGATGCTGTAGCGCTTGCCCGCATCGTACATGGCCTTCAGCTCATGGCAGATGTCATCCAGGTCATACTTGACCTCCGGCACCAGGATGTACTCGGCACCACCGGCAATACCCGCCATCATGGCCAGCCAGCCGGAATTGCGCCCCATGACCTCTACCACCATAATGCGGCGATGGGCAGAAGCCGTATCCCGCAGCTTGTTGATGGCATCAATGATGGTGTTGGCGGCGGTGTCGCAGCCAATCGTATAGTCCATGCCCCAAACATCATTATCAATGGTTCCCGGCAGTCCCACAATGGGCATGCCTGTTTCCTTGGAGAGCAGCGAGCCGCCGGTCAGGCTGCCGTCGCCGCCGATGATGACCAGGCCCTCGATACTGTGCTTGCGCAGGTTTTCAAAGCCCTTCCTGCGGCCTTCCGGGGTCTTGAACTCCATCGAGCGCGCCGTGCCGAGGAAGGTGCCGCCCCGCTGGATCATGTCGCTGACGCTCCTGGAGGACAGCTCCACAATGTCATCCTCCAGCATCCCCTGATAGCCGTTATTGATGCCATAGACTTTGACGCCCTCGGAAAGTGCCGTGCGTACCACCGCGCGGGCCGCTGCGTTCATGCCCGGGCTGTCACCGCCGGATGTCATTACGGCAATAGCTTTCTTGATCAAATTGCATCGCTCCCTGTATGCAAAATCCACTTAATGAATCTATAATCCTACTCTATATTTTACAAAAAACACGCCGAAATGTAAATAAAAAATAATGAAACAAATAAGCGGCAAGCACAAGGCTTGCCGCTCACTGTATAGGGAATTTTATGGGAAAGCTTACTTGACGCTCATGATGCCCAGCGCATAGCAGACAATGCCCAGGGCGAACAGGCCGAAGATAATCCAGATGGCATTAACCTTCTGCTTCAAGAGGCCCATGCACATGAAGGTCAGGAACAGGGGGACAAGGCCAGGCATCAGGCTGTCCAGGATGCCCTGAACGGTTGTCACCACATGCTCGCCGAGCTGGTTGTCATACTCAGCCACGACCACCGGGATATTGACACTGGTCCATTTATTGACCAGTGCGCCCATGACGAAGAGGCCCAGGATGGAAGCGCCTTCCGTCAGTTTCTGCAGCTTGTTGCCGGCCACATCCTGCACGATATCGGTACCCTTGTTGTAGCCGTACTTGATGCCATAGTAACGGACGAAGAGACGCACAGCGTTAAAGAGCACGAAGAAGGTCAGAGGTCCCAGCAGGCTGCCGGAAGCAGCGATGGAAGCACCGAGAGCAGCCGTGATAGGACGGAGGGTGCCCCAGAAAATCGGGTCGCCCACACCGGCCAGAGGGCCCATCATACCGACCTTGATGCCGTTGATAACGGAATCGGGGATGTCGGCGCCATTGGCCTTCTTTTCCTCCATGGCGGCGGTGATGCCGATAATCGGTGCAGTCACGAAAGGCTGGGTGTTATAGAACTCCAGGTGGCGCTTCAGAGCGGCCTTGAGCTCATCGCCTTCATAGAGGCGCTTCAGGATAGGGACCATGCCGAAGCAGTATCCAAGGCCCTGCATACGTTCCATGTTCCAGGAAGCCTGCAGGAAGTTAGAGCGGATGAATGCCCAGAAAAAATCAGAGCCAGTGAGTTTCTTTTCCATTGTTTAGTCTCCCTCCTCTATCAGTCAAGTTCGTCGTCAAGATCGCTGGCGGAGCTGGATGCACCTGCGGCAGCCACCACCTGCGGAGCCTGATACTTCGGATTCAGCTGGATGTAGATGATAGCGGCAACGAGGCCGATAACGCCCAGGGCAACCAGGTTGAAGTCAGTGTAAGCAGCCACGACGAAACCGAGGAAGAAGAAGGGCATGAGGTAATTGGCACCCATCATGTTGATGACCATCGCATAACCTACGACAACGATGAAGCCGGAAGCAACCTGCAGGCCGCCCGTGATGACAGGCGGGATAGCTGCCAGCATGCTCTGGACAGCATCAGTGCCAACATACATGGCAACAAGGACAGCGGGGACACCAACGCGCAGGCCCTGGAAGAGCAGCGCCAGATAATGGCACATGTCAATGCCGAAGGTGGAACCTTTCTCGGCATAGCCATCAGCCCAGTGCTGGAACACAACGGAAACGGTCTTACAAATGATAGCGAGAACCTGGCCGGCAGCAGCGATAGGCATGGCGATAGCAATACCAGCGCCGATGCTCTGATGGCCGGCAATGACAAGGATGGTGGAAATGACGGAGGCAAGAGCCGCATCAGGCGCAATCGCCGCGCCGATGTTCATCCAGCCGAGGGCGATCATTTCCAGGGTACCGCCGATGATGATGCCCGTTGTCATATCCCCCAGCACCAGGCCCGTAGCCGTGCAGGCTATCAGGGGACGGTGAGTCTGGAATTCATCCAGGCAGCTGCCCATACCGGCAATCGTGCCATAGATGAATATGAGGAGAATTTGGATACCATTGATTTCCATAATAGCTTTCCTCCATATCTTTATGAACATATATGAATCCGGCGTCCGGCCCTGCCCATGCCAGCAGGGCCTTCTGCCAAAAAACGAACCATTTTACTTCAGCACATCCATCAGCATGACTTTCTTATCGGTATCGACCTTGCGGATCTCCAGCTCGATGCCCATCTCGTTGAGCTTCTTAAATGCCGCGATATCCTTATCGTCCACGGAAACAGCCCCCGTAATCTGGTGCTTGCCTTCCTTGAAGCTCATGCCGCCGATATTGATGCTCTTGATATCCACGCCATGCTCGATCATGTAGAGCACGCTGGTGGGATTCGTGAAGAGCAGCAGGCACTTATCATCAGCATACTTGGGATTCTCATATACGCGGATGGCCTTGTCCAGGTCAACAACATGGCTCTTGATGCCTGCCGGAGCAACCTGCTTCAAGAGAGTGGAACGAATCTGATCCTTCGCCACATCGTCATCGCAGACGATGATACGGGTGCAGCCCGTCACCTTGGACCAGACAGTAGCCACCTGGCCATGTATCAGGCGGTCATCAATTCTTGCAAGTACAATCTTCATCTCAGAGATCCTCCTCCTCATCATCGGAAACATTGCTGGCGTGGAAGGTCTGGGTGCCGTTCTTGCCTGCATCCACTGCCTTCTGCATGAGCTCCTTGATATCAGAACCCTCGTCCATCAGCTGGGCGCTGCACATCTCGATGAGCATGGGCAGGTTGACGCCGGTCACGATGCCGTAGTTCTCATTCGAGATGACCATACGGCAGGCTGCATTGTACGGGCTGCCGCCGAACAGGTCATTCAGGAAGAGCACGCCGCCGTCACAGGCAGAGCCCAGTTCTTCGATAGCTGCCTCGTACTTCTTCACCACATCATCAGGCCCCTCGCCCGGGACGAGGGTCACAGCGCGCACATTCTTCTGCTCGCCGCAAATCATCTCGCAGGACTTGACAAGTTCCTGTGCGAAGATTCCGTGGGTACCAACAATGATTGCAAACATCTACAAATACCCCCTTAGAAAATTTTAAACGGCGTAATGCCGGCCTGATCCTCTCCGGCATTTTCCTCTGCCCTTACAATACGCAAGAAGCGTGCCAACTTTGTGTATCACCTGAAGAAAATCTGAAAAGCCTTGATTTTGCAGGTTTTTTTCAGATTAAAAATTTCCGTTCAAATGGGCATATAATACAGTAAATGTTTTTTTGATACACTAGTGTATCAAAAATTTGTTTTTTGATACACTGTTAAGAGTATCAACGCAAAAAAATACACTATGACATTCGTCATGCCATAGC
Source organism: uncultured Selenomonas sp. (assembly GCA_947167105.1). Classification (GTDB taxonomy): domain Bacteria; phylum Bacillota; class Negativicutes; order Selenomonadales; family Selenomonadaceae; genus Selenomonas_B. The sequence goes on from CAMVGU010000017.1 coordinate 32,061, forward strand.
GTATTTTCTGTATCAAAATTTAGGACATATGTCAGAGCAGATTCACCATAAAGTAATACTCATCTTCATCCAATTCCAGTTTCAGGCTCTCCGAGAATACACTTGACGCCTCTCGCAGTGCTTTCAGCTTTACTGTATCAACCTGGGATTTGTCATCCTTATAATGGAGGGGCGTGCGGGTAACACTGCGCTCCAATGCGCAGCCGCAGTGTACCAGCAGGCGGATGCGCAGGGGATTGGAAAGATGCAGCTGCAGCTTTTCCTCCAGCTGGCGGTCAAATTCCAGCAGCCCGCCGATGATTTTGGCGGGGTTCAGATAGGTCAGGAATTTCTGCAGGGACTCCTCGCAGAGGGTCTGCACCACCATATTGCTCTTTTCCCTGGGCACCAGCGCAATTTCCTGGCCCAGCACCAGCTCCGTCAGGGCTTTCTCACCGCTGCCGTCAATGAGCTGTTCCAGCGGGATAAAGGGCAAGCTCCCTGACGGCTTCTTCATGCCCACAGCAGCCAGCAGGTTATAGTCCTGGGCCAGAGCCGCCACATGCTCATCCAGCTTCACCAGCCCCACGGGAATGACTTCCACGCTGCGCCCCGCATGGTGCAGAATATCTTCCACCAGGGCCTTCAGCTTTACCGCCGCCCCCTGCCCCGTGGAGCAGATGGTAACAATAGCTTCCGGTTTCCCGTCATGGAGGAGCGGCGTTTCTGTGCTGTCCACGCTCTCATAGCCGCGGAAGCTGCGCAGGGACTCATAGATGCTGTCCAGATCCATGCCGGCAATATCCACCTTGCGCATAGCCTCCAGAATCAGGGGCGTCGAGACCATGTCCAGGGTGCGCACCGGGATTTTCAGCCGCTCCGAGAGGATCGGCCCCACATTGCAAAGGGAGCCCATGTCCGCTAAAATCAGCACTCCCTGCCTGCAATTCATGGAGCGCAGCAGGGCCGTCATCTGTTCCAGGATTTCCTGGGGCTTGGTCTCCAGGGGCATATCCACCGCCAGGATGGTGGTATCCGTGGCGGAAAAAAGCTTCTGGGCCACCTCTACCATGGAACTGGCCGTGCTCTTGCCGTGGGTGGCGACGATAATGGCCACCTTATCCGCCAGATCATCGTCCTCAGCCGACTCCAGCAGCAGGGCAATATACTCGATTTCCGTGCGGGGCACCTGCAGATGATAATGCTCCTCGATACGCTCGCTGATTTCCATTGCCACCTGAAAGTACAGGGAATCCTGGGGCATGGCTCCCTCGATTTCCGTGTAGGGAATCGTCTCCTTGGCCTTGATGCGCTTCAGGAAAGCGGATAAATGCAGGGAGAAGGCATAGAGGAAGCGATCCCGGTAACTGCGGTTCAGGCGCTTCTGCACAAAGAGGGAAATCTGCTCCGCGAAATCCACCAGGGAGGCGTCCACGATTTTCAGCAGGCGCTCCCTGGTTGTCATATTGACGGAATGTCTCTTATTGTATATTTGCTTCACGTAGACATTGACATCCGTCGCCACGATTTGCTTGATAAGCTCCGCGCTGATGCCTTCGCCCCGCAGCAGCGCCACCTTATCCTCCACCACCTGATAGAGATTGAAGGCAGAGCTGCTCTGCTCATCATCTGCCGCCAGCACCTTGCGTCCCCCAGGCGTGACCACCAGCGGCTCCGACACATACTGGGCCAGCTCCGCCAGGGCCTGACGGTTGGCCGAAAGGGTCAGCAGCCCGTCCTTCACCCCCTCCGGCAGCATCCTGAAATCCACCTCTATGTATTCAGGATTATCAATGCCGTTCAGGAAAGCCTGGGCGCACAGGAGTTTGATGTTGGATTTAAGCTGCCCCACATTGCCACTGCCGATGGAGCCCAGCAACGCCTTCACGGACTCCACCGTAATGCGCACCGGCTTTTTCACCCGCCGCGCTTCCTCCGTAAACAAGAGCTTGATAATATCCAGCTTCTCCGAAAGGGTGCGCTCAGAGAGAGGCTTAATCTTGATGATGTTCGGAATGCGGCGCACGAAAGTCCTGGTCAGCGCCGAATCCGGGTCCTCCGTGGTGGCGCCGATAATCAGCACCTTGGCATGGCGGGAGCGGGTGGTCTCCCCCAGGCGGTTAAAAGTGCCCGTATCCATAAAGTAAAAAATCATCTCCTGGCCTTCCGGCGGCAGGCGGTGAATCTCATCCAGGAACAGCACGCCCCCGTCCGCCTCCTCCACTAATCCTGCCTTAGCCGTATCCGCCCCGGTGAAAGCACCCTTCTGGTGTCCGAACACATGGGAAATCAAAAGCTGGGGATTATTGTAGTAATCCGCGCAGTTGAAGGTCACGAAAGGCGCATCCTCTGCAAAGCGGTGCATGGCCTTGCCATAGGCGAACATCATATGGGCAAACAAAGTCTTGCCCACGCCGGTCTGGCCCACAATCAGCGTGTGCAGCCCGTCCGGCGGGTAAAGGATAGCGGCCTTCGCCTGCTCCACCTGCTTCGAGAGGCTGCGCTCCGCGCCGATAAGCTGGGCAAAGGGATTGCTTTCTTCTTCCTCCTCCCCCCGGCACTCAGAAATATCCTCATACTGGCAAGGCCCCGGCCCCAAATCCACCCCCAGCAGTTCCTCCAGAGTACCCTTGTCAAAATACCGCACAGGCCGCCCCTTGAATTTCACGATCCTGCCCTCACGGTGCAATTCATTCAGTTCTTTTGACACATTATTGCGCAATATCCCCAAGGCATCCGCTATCTCCTGGGCATCCTGCCCCACCGCCCCCGCCAGGGTCTCCTTAGTGTAAGCACGGGATTTTTCCTGGATGAAGGCGAGGATCTTTTCGCTACGTTTCATATGTGTTTGGTTCCCTCCTCACCTTAATTTTCATGGGAATACACCTCATAGCTCACAATTCACGCACTTTAAAAATGTGCACATTTATCACTGTTCACTAAATTGCTTTTCTATTTTTTTCTTTTCTATTTCCTCAATAGTTTTAATATCATCTATCAATTTCACTGTCAGCGTCCCAACACTGTTTATTAACTCTTTACTAGCCATGTAACTTTTATTGTAGCGGGTATCTGCTTCAAGGTGAGAAATTTCTCTTGACCGTAATTTTATAGCTTCTGTACATTCTCTGTATTCTTCTGGTAATATCACGATAAGATCTAAAATGTCATGTGTTTTAGGATATTTTATACCATGTGTTTCCAACACATGTTTCAGGGCTAATTCTATTGTTTGTTGTAAATGGTAGCCAATTAAATTCAATAAGCCATCATCATCAGGATAGGTGAGTTCTATGGCTTGCTTAACTTTTAAGTTTTTCATAGCCATTTTAAGCAGAGTATTATTTTCTTCAGCCATACACTACCACCCCTTTGTCATTTATTTCTTTCATTAGTTCCTTGTTTACATTAAAATTATCCCACTTGTCAAAGACCGCTGTTGAACTCGCTATTGTAGGATAAAATTGTGGTTCATTTTCAAATTCAAAATAAATATCAATATCGCTCCAGGGATTACACAAAGATGTTACACTGCTGCCAAAAATTATTATTTTTTTTATATTGTTGTCTTTTTTACATACTTCAATCATTTTTTTAACGTCAGCCTGTTGCGTTGGAAATATACGATTAATATTCTTAAATGGTTCTGTAACTGCAAGCCACATCTTACATGCCCCCTTTGCCTTCGAAATAGTGGTACAGTTTGTTCAGCGCCTTCGTATATTGAAATAACATTACCATTAAGCAATGATACTATCCCTGCTCATGGCAATCATATTCAGCTTCTGTGAAAGTGACTGTATATTTTGCGGTACAAGTTTCATGTATTCATCACAACCATCATACTCTCTATGCTTTAGTTCGCTGCATCACATAAAATTCCTGCCCTTATGTTTGCACGAATTTATATTTCTGTAGCCGTCAAAAAACCGCCCAGTCCGCAAAGGCTGGGCGGTTTTAATATCAAACTTCAAAGGATGTATTGGTCGCAATCAGGCGCGCCATGGCACGATGCAGAGCGAGCTCCGCCCGCTTCTTGTCGATGGTTTCCCGCACCTCCGGGTTATCGTGGATTTTCGCGAGGCGCTCCTTGGCACGCTCCATCGCCCGCTGGGCGCGGTTGATGTCGATGTCGATGGGCTCCTCGGCGGCGGTGGCCAGGACAGTCACCTTCTCCGGGGTGACTTCCATGAAGCCTCCGGCACAGGCTATGAGCTGGTCATCCCGGCCGTCCTCGAACTTCACGCGCATGGCGTGGGGCGTGAGGCCCGTGACCAGGGGCGCGTGCTTCGGCAGGATGCCGAGCTCGCCGCCCGTGGAGCGCACGATGACCATGCGCACATCCGCGCTGTAGACCACCTTATCCGGCGAGACAATATCCAGCCTGGTTGTAGCTAAAGCCATCTAAATCAGGCCTCCTCCGCTTTGAGCTTCTTGGCCTTCTCCACGGCCTCGTCGATATTGCCCACCATGTAAAAGGCAGCCTCCGGCAGGTCGTCGTACTTGCCTTCCAGGATTTCCCTGAAGCCGCGGATAGTCTCTTTCAGCGGCACGTACTTGCCCGGCGAGCCAGTGAATACCTCAGCCACGAAGAAGGGCTGGGACAGGAAGCGCTGAATCTTGCGGGCACGGGACACGGTGAGCTTATCCTCGTCGGACAGTTCCTCCATGCCCAGGATGGCGATAATATCCTGCAAATCCTTGTACTTCTGCAGCACGGCCTGGACGCCGCGGGCAACTTCGTAATGATCCTCGCCGATAACATGGGGGTCAAGGATACGTGAAGTGGAATCCAGCGGGTCCACAGCCGGATAGATGCCCAGCTCGGCGATCTGGCGGGAAAGCACCGTGGTGGCGTCCAGATGGGTGAAGGTACCGGCCGGTGCCGGGTCAGTCAGGTCATCTGCGGGGACGTAGACTGCCTGCACGGAGGTGATGGAACCTTCCTTCGTGGAGGTGATGCGCTCCTGCAGGGCACCGATATCCGTGGAAAGGGTAGGCTGGTAGCCCACTGCGGAGGGCATACGGCCCAGCAGTGCGGACACCTCGGAGCCTGCCTGGATGAAACGGAAGATGTTATCAATAAAGAGCAGCACGTCCTGATGCTGGACATCGCGGAAGTACTCTGCCATGGTCAGGCCCGTCAGGCCTACGCGCATACGCGCTCCCGGCGGCTCGTTCATCTGGCCGTAGACCAGGGCCGTCTTGTCGATAACCCCGGACTCGGTCATTTCGCCCCAGAGGTCGTTGCCCTCGCGGGTACGCTCGCCGACGCCTGCAAAGACGGAATAGCCGCCGTGCTCGGTGGCGATATTATGGATAAGCTCCATGATAAGCACCGTCTTGCCCACGCCTGCGCCGCCGAAAAGGCCGATTTTGCCGCCCCTGGAATAGGGGGCGATCAGGTCAACGACCTTGATGCCGGTTTCGAGAATGCTGGTGGAAGTCTCCTGCTGGTCAAACTTAGGAGCCGGGCGATGGATAGGCCAGGACTCCTTATTGCCCACGGGAGCCGGGTTATGGTCAACGGTCTGGCCCAGCACGTTGAACACGCGGCCCAGGCATTCATTGCCCACCGGCACCTTAATGGGCGCCCCCGTATCCTCAGCCGTCATGCCGCGCTGCAGGCCGTCCGTGGAGCTCATGGCGATGCAGCGGGTCACGCTGTCCCCCAGGTGCTGCATGACCTCAACCACGAGGTCAATCTCCACATTCTCAGCCTTGCCCTTGATGGTGACAGCATTGAGTATCTCCGGCAGCTCCCCTGCCGGGAACTCGATATCTACGACAGGCCCGATGACCTGTACGACTTTACCTTTTGCCAATGTTAAACCTCCTCCTTCCAGGGACTCACTGCCCCTTGAGGATTACTTAAGTGCTTCCGCGCCGCTCACGATTTCGTTCAGCTCGGTGGTGATACCGGCCTGGCGAACCTTATTGTAATGCAGCTCGAGCTTGGCTATGAGCTCTGCCGCATTGTCCGTGGCATTGGACATCGCGTTCATGCGCGAGGACAGCTCGCTGGCAGCCGACTGCAGCAGTGCCGCATACACGGTGGTATACAGATACTGGGGCAGCAAATAGCCCAGGACTTCCTCTGCGGAAGGCTCATAAATGTACTCCTGCTTAGGTCCTGCCGTTTCCTGCGCCGCTCCCTTCTGCCCTGCCATCATCTCATCGGAAAAAGGCAAGAGCTGCACGGTCTGGGGCACGCAGGAGATGGCGGAAACGAAACGCGTATAGACCATCTGCACGTCCGAGATTTCACCGGCCTGAAAGCGCTTGATGAGATTGCCTGCTATCGTGCGCGCATGCTCAAAGTTCGGCTTCTCGGAGAAACCCACGTAGGAATCCACCACCTTGTAGCCACGGCGGGCGAAGAAATCCCTGGCCTTGCGGCCCACGGCTATGAGCTCCGTATTTCCCTTGTCCTGCACGGCGGCTACGGCCTCTTTGCAGGCATTGCTGGAATAAGCGCCTGCCAGGCCCTTGTCCGCTGCCATCACCAGTACCAGGCGATGCCCCTCCTCGTGCTTTTCCAGGAGTGGATGGCTGAACTCGCCGCCCACCGTCACCGCGATTTCCTGGACTACCTGCGCCACCTTCTCCGCATAAGGACGGTTCGCGTTTGCAGCCTCCTTCGCATGGCGCATGCGGGAAGTCGCCACCATATCCATAGCGTTCGTGATTTGCTGGATGCTCTTGACGCTCTTGGTGCGTCTCTTTATATCCTGTAGGCTTGCCATGTCAAATCACGCTCCTTAAGCCATCTTATAGTCCACAGTCTCCTTGAACTCCTCGATGGCCTGGGAGATTTCCTTCTCGAGAGCGTCATCCAGCTTCTTCTGCTCGACGATTTTCTTGCCCGTGTCCGGATGGGAGGTGTGCATGAACTTCAGGAAATCCTCCTGGAACTTCACGACCTTGTCCACCGGGATATCCGTCAGGAAGCCGCGAACAGCCGTAAAGATGGTCATGACCTGATCCTCGACTGCAAGGGGCGAATACTGAGCCTGCTTCAGTGTCTCAACCATGCGCACGCCGCGATCAAGCTGGGCCTTGGTGGCCTTGTCCAAATCGGATGCGAACTGGGCGAAAGCCGCCAGCTCGCGGTACTGGGCAAGATCCAGGCGCATGGTGCCTGCCACCTGCTTCATGGCCTTGATCTGGGCGGAGCCGCCGACACGGGAGACCGAGAGGCCGACGCTGATAGCCGGGCGGATACCGGAATAGAAAGCATCCGTTTCCAGCATGATCTGGCCGTCGGTGATGGAGATGACGTTGGTCGGGATATAGGCCGACACGTCGCCTGCCAGTGTCTCGATAATGGGCAGGGCCGTGATGGAGCCTGCACCCAGGTCATCGGAGAGCTTGGCTGCGCGCTCCAGGAGACGGGAATGGAGATAGAAAACATCGCCGGGATAAGCCTCGCGCCCAGGGGGACGGCGGAGCAGCAGCGACATGGCACGATAGGCTGCCGCATGCTTCGTCAGGTCGTCGTACACGCAGAGGCAGTGGCCGCCGTGGCCGCTTTCGTCCTTGGTATACATAAAGTATTCCGCCATGGCAACGCCGGCGTAAGGTGCCAGGTACTGCAGCGGTGCACTGTCGGCAGCCGTAGCCGCCACAACGATGGAATACTCCATGGCACCGTGATCCTGCAGGGTTTTCACCACCCGTGCAACCGTGGATGCCTTCTGGCCAATGGCGACATAAACGCAGATGCAGTTCTGCCCCTTCTGGTTGATGATGGTATCCACTGCGATAGCCGTCTTGCCGGTGCCGCGGTCACCGATGATGAGCTCGCGCTGGCCGCGGCCAATGGGCACCAGGGCGTCAATAGCCTTCAGGCCCGTCTGCAGCGGCTCATGCACGGACTTTCTGTCCGCGATGCCCGGTGCCTTGAACTCAACAGGACGGGACTCCGTGGTCTTGATGGGGCCTTTGCCGTCTATAGGACGGCCCAGGGCATCCACGACGCGGCCGATCATGGCCTTGCCCACCGGCACCTGCATAATCTTCCCCGTGCGCTTCACCGTGGCGCCTTCCTTGATTTCCACATCGCCGCCGAGAAGCACGGCACCGACATTGTCCTGCTCGAGGTTCAGGACCAAACCGTATACATCATTGCCGAAATCCAGGAGCTCGCCTGCCATAGCCTTGTCCAGGCCATGGATATGGGCGATGCCGTCACCGATTTCGATAACCGTCCCCACATCATCGACATTCAAATCCACATCGTAATTTTTGATTTGGTCTTTGATGATAGCGGTTATTTCTTCCGGATTCATTTTCATATTTCGCTGTCACCCCAGTTTCCTTCATTGTGAGTGCTGCGCTTCCAAGGTGCAGCAGCTTAATTGTTCGCTAAAAGCTCCGCTGTCAGCTTCTGCAGGCGGCCCTGCACGCTGCCATCAATGCGCTTGTCGCCCATACGGACCACCACGCCGCCAATCAGGCTGGCATCCTCATGCAGACGCAGCTCCACGGTCTTGCCCGTCACCTGGGAAAGCTTCGCCTTAATGCTTTCCTGCTGGGCCGCCGCCAGGGGCTGGGCACTTGTCACATCCGCAACGATAATGCCACGAGCCTCGTTGGAGAGAGCCCGATAAATTTCCTCAATGGCATCAAAGAGCTCTATGCGGCGCTTGTCCACCAGCAGGCAGAGGAAATGCAGCATCGTGTCCGAAATTTCGCCCTTGAAAAGCTTCCCCAGGAGCTGCTTTTTGTCAGAGCGCTGGATCTGCGGATTGGCAAGATAGCCCTTAAGCTGCGGTGCGGAAGCAAAATCCTTCTTTACCGAAGCCAGTTCCTTGCCATAGGCATCGAGCTTATCTTCATCCTGGGCAATCTCGAACATAGCCTTGGAATACTTGCGTGCTAACTGTAAATTCAGCATGACAGATCACCAATCTTCGCCTTGTCGAGCTTTGCCACGAAATCTCCCACCAGCTTCTCGTTCTCAGAGGAATCGAGGTTCTTGGAGATGATCTTGCCGGCTGCAGCCATGGAAAGGGCAACCACCTGCCTGCGAATATCATCCGCAGCACGCTCGCGGTCGCGCTCGATCTCAGCCCTGGCAGCCTTCTTCATCTGCTCGATCTCGTGTTCGGCCTCGGCCTTCTTCGTGGCACGGTACTCCTCCGCACGGGCCTCAGCCTTGGCCTGAATCTCCTGGGCCTTGGCACTGGCCTGGGCCAGCTTGGCCTTGTAGTCGGCCAGCACGGCCTCGGCAGCCGCCGCATCATCATCCGCACGCTGGATGCTGTCCGCGATACGTTCCTCACGGGCTTTCAGCATGCGCACCACCGGCTTATAGCATAGCCAGCGGAGCAGCACCACCAGGATCACGAAGTTAAGGATCTGGGCAACGAGAGTCATGTTTATATCAATCAATTCCTATGCCCCCTTTTAACCAATCTCCCTAAACTTCTTAGTGGATCAGCGGGTTAGCATAGAGCATGATCAGCGCCACAACGGTAGCGATGATGGCCATGGACTCAATGAGGCCGACGGAGATAAGGGTATTGGTAAAGAGCTTGCTGCCGGCTTCCGGCTGACGGGACAGGCCCTCGATGAAACGGCTGGTGACAAGTCCGTCACCCACACCTGCGCCGATAGCGGCAAGGCCCATCGTAATACCGGCACCGATCAAAGCGGCAGCTACCATGATTGCGTTTTCCATGAAAAAATCCTCCTTAAGTAAATAATAAAAAATAAAACAAAAAGAAAATTAAACCCAAAAATCACTCGTGTTCATCTTCCTTGACTGCGTTGGCCAGATAAGCCATGGACAGCATTGTGAAGATGAACGCCTGCACAGCACCGATGAAGAGGCTGAAGGCCAGCCAGATTACAGACGGAACCGGCATCCAGATCGGCATCAGCTTCAGCAGGATGATGATCAGGATCTCGCCTGCCAGGATGTTGCCGAAGAGACGGAAGGACAGCGTAATTGGCTTCGCAATCTCCTCGATGGCGTTGATGATGACAAAAATCGGCGTCGGCTGGAAGAAATGCCCGATATAGTGGGAACCCTTCTTATAGACACCGAGCACATGCACCATCACTATGACCAGGAGCGCCAGCCCCAAGGTCGTGTTCAGGTCATTCGTCGGCGAGGCGAATGTGGGAATCAGCCCCAAATAGTTCGAGACCAGAAGGAACAGGAAGAGCGAAATGATGAACGGCGCCAGGAAGCGGCCGCCCTTTCCCATCGTGCCCTCCATCTGCCCGTGCAGCCCTTCGATGACAATCTCTACGGCGTTCTGCCAGCCACGGGGCACTAGGCTCAGGTTCCTCACCGCCAGGTATGCGATGATGAGCGTGATAGCCATGGCCAGCCAGGTCATGTACAGCGTCTCCATATTGAAAGTCATCCCCAGGATTTGCTCTGTCCCGCGATGGATGATTTCACCTTGCATAACATCTACCCCCTTTCAGGACTAATGCCCCCATATTTTTGGACAGGGCGGCAAAGCCCAGCCCAGGGAGCTCGTGCTCCCTCTATGAAACGGTCAAGCCCGTCCCTAGCGGAAATTATGGTGAATGAGCGTGCCCAGAGCCAGGATATAGGCGCTGAAGAATCCCAGAGCACAGACAGCAAAAATCTGCACCGAAATATGCGCGGCCACAGAGAGGATCAGGGCCAGCGCCAGCAACCGCAGGATGAGACCTACCAGCATCTCCCGCTTGGCACCGCCCACGGAGAGCCCCGCGCTGCGAGCTGTCCGGGAAACCAGCGTCCCCAGATAGATTGCCGCCGCAAGATAGCCTATGAACAGCGCCCCCAGAAGATGAGCCCCGCCGCTGCCGACCAGCCCCGTCACTGTGAGCAGCGCCAGGAGCAGGAGATTCCTCGCCAACTTGCGCGGCATCCCCGCAAAAGCTTCCTTGAACAAACAAAACCCACCCCTACTAAGGAACTCTGCTTACAGACTTCACAATTCGACAAAAGCCCCTTTTTTCCTGCTCATTGTGACAAAATAATTGCCGGAATGGATATTTCCGCCACAAAAGGCCCCCGGAACTATCCCGGAGGCCCTCTGCCATATTTTTAACGGCTGTTTTTCATCATCAGCCTGCCCACGAATTCATAGGGTACCTTGTGCTGGCGCAGCAGCTTGCGTATCTTGCTGAGAGCGGCAACGGAAAGATTTTCACGATTGACCAGCACCAGCGGCACCATCCCATTGATGGCCTCTGCCGGGAAATCCCCGTCCCCCACATAGATGACCACATTCGGATGCAGCTTGTAGAAATTCCTGGCCCACATGACCGTGCCGCCGAACAGCACCGTCCCTGCGGGAAACCTGCGCCCGCGCTGGTAGACGGGATCGTCGGATTTCAGGCCCTCGCTGCGCGCACGCAATTCATGCATCTGGCGCATCTGTACTGCCAGCCCCTTGTACTGCTCCGCAAGTATTTCATACTGGCGGCGCGTGGCCTCGTACTGCTTCCTCAGAAACTGCAGGCTGTCCTGCTGGCGGCGAATGGTCACGCCGTACTCGGCATGGGCCTGTTCGCGCATGCTGGCAATGCGCTCCTCCAGGTCAAGATTCACCATTTTCTCATGCAGCAGGCGCATGGTAAAGGCCTTGGCATCCGCTTCCGGGCCGCTCCGGGGCTCCACCTTGGGGCGCTGGCGTATCTCCTTGCGTATCTGCTGCGCGCACTCGCTGAGCCTGTCATCCTTGGCGGCCGCATCCACACCGAAGCGCGCCAATTTGTAATACAGGTACAAAGCCGCTTCCTGCAGCAGCCCTTCACCTTCCAGCCCACCCTCCGATTTGGCCAGAGATTTAGTATACACGCTGAACTTGCCCCTGGCATAAATGCGCTTGAGCTTTGGAAAGCACTCCGCCAGGAGATCCAGCAGTTTTTTCTCCGTCAGCATGCCCACGAAAGCAGCCGCCTTCCAGTTCATCTCCACCTGGGACGGAGGGAAGCTTTCCAGATAAGGATGACGCACAAAGCGCTCATTGGCCCAGGCCTGACGATACTCCCGCTTATGCTTTGCAATATAGGGTGTCACATGGCCCATAAAGGCAGCATTGTCTGCAAGCAGGTGCACAAGGTAAGGCGTCATATATTTATTGTCCTGCATACATATGCCCCTCCCTCCCGGCCATACGGCGGTGCAGCAGCAAAGCATACCTTTCCGCTTCTTTCCTATTGATTATATTGATTATACCATATTGCTGAAGGTATTGCACTCAGATTATTTAACTTTTATGCTTAAATGCTCAAATAATACCGGAATTTTTCAGCTGCCGGTATAGGGTGTAAATCGCCCCCGGAAAGCCAATCAGGATGCCGCACAGCTTGCCTGCGGGATGGGAGCCCAGCAGGCTGTCCGCCTGAATGCCCAGCCACAGGCAGATGCCCACGAACACCACCAGGTATATGCCAACCCCGGACAGGATGGCAAAGGCCCTGACAGCCTGAAAGAGTCCCTGCTTCTTTTCCTCATCCATACTGTTCCTCCCAGCCTGCAAAGAAAAACTCCCCTGCGCGGGGAGCTATCCTTCTTACTTGACCTCAAACACATCCGGGCGGCCCTCAGCCATGCCATAGTGATAGAGTATCGCCTGGATGATGCGGCGGCTGGCCTGTCCGTCGCCGTAGGGGTTGCAGGACTCGGCCATGCGGCTGTACTCAGCCTTATCAGTCAGCAGCAGCTTCGCCTCACTGTACACCCGCTCACGATCCGTGCCGATAAGCTTCACCGTGCCCGCCGCCACTGCCTCCGGGCGTTCAGTGGTATCCCGCAGCACCAGCACAGGCTTGCCCAGGGCAGGTGCCTCCTCCTGGACCCCGCCGGAGTCCGTCAGGATCAGGCAGGCGCGGTGCATCAGGTTCGCAAAGGGCTCATAATCAAGGGGGTCAATCAAGTGGACTTTCTCCAGCCCCCCCAGTTCCTCATCCACTACCTCCCGCACCTTCGGGTTCTTGTGCACGGGGAACACTACCTCCACATCGGCAAATTCCTCGGTAAGCTGCTTCAATGCCTTGTAGACATGACGCATGGGCTCCCCCAGGTTTTCACGGCGGTGCGTCGTCACCAGGATAATGCGCTTGCCCTTGAAATCAATGCGCTGCAGCAGCTCGTCCTCAAAGCGGAAATCATCCCGTACCGTGTGGTGCAGGGCATCAATGACCGTATTGCCGGTGACGAAGATATTCTCCGGCGCCACATTCTCCGCCAGAAGATTTTTCTCACTGGTTTCCGTCGGGGCGAAATTCAGCTCCGCAATGCAGCCCGTGAGCTTGCGGTTCATCTCCTCCGGGAAGGGAGAGTAGATATTGTGGGTGCGCAGGCCGGCCTCCACGTGGCCCACGGGAATCTGGTGATAGTATGAGGCCAGCGCCCCCGCAAAGGTAGTGGTGGTATCGCCGTGCACCAGCACAATATCCGGCCGGGCCTCCCTCAGTACCCCGTCCAGCCCCATCATGGCACGGGAAGTTATATCAAAAAGGGTCTGCCCCTGTGCCATGATATCCAGGTCATAATCCGGCTTAATGCCAAAGAGGGTGAGCACCTGGTCAAGCATCTCGCGATGCTGGGCGGTCACTGCCACGATGGGCTGGATCTCGTCCGGATGCTTCCGAAGCTCCAGCACAATGGGCGCCATCTTGATGGCCTCCGGCCGCGTACCGAAGACCGTCATCACCTTGATTTTTTTGCCCTGCTGTGCCATAAATATCCCCTTTCCCGTTCCTCTACCCGGAAAAAGGCAGGTACACGCCCTGCCTCCCGGAATCAAATCAATGCTGATGAGCCGAATCATTCATATGGAAAATGCCAATCTTCTTCGCCCCGAAAAGCACCGCAAAGACCACCAGGCAGACAATCGCAATGGACATCTGGGGGCTGACCTCCGTGAGGGCCACAGCCGAAAGGCCCAGCAGCGCCGAAATGACATACATCAGCAGCACGGCCTGGCGCTGGGTGAAGCCCAGGTCCAGCAGGCGGTGATGCAGATGCCCCTTATCCGGCTTGAAGATGGGCACGCCGCCACGGTAGCGCCGCACTATGGCAAAGGTAGTATCCATAATGGGCAGGCCCAGGGCCAGAATCGGCACTATGAGGGCAATGGTGGCTGCGCTCTTCACCGCGCCAATAACCGAGATGCCTGCCAGCATGAACCCCAGGAACATGCTGCCCGTATCCCCCATGAAGATGCGTGCCGGATTGAAATTGTAGTAAAGGAAGCCGAAAGCCGCTCCGGCCAGCGCCGCCGTCAGCACCGCCACCAGGCCAAAGCCCTGCTGCAAGGCCACCAGAAAAATCGTGAAAGCCGCTATGGTGGAAACCCCGGCAGCCAAACCGTCCAGCCCGTCGATGAGGTTCACGGTATTCGTCAGCCCCACAATCCAGAAAATGGTGGCAGGGGCCGCCAGATACTCCAGGTAAAGATAATCACCGAAAGGATCGCTGATGAAATCAATGCGTACATCAAAGGCGAAGACCAGCACGCAGGCCGCCAGGATCTGGCCCAGGAGCTTCACCTTGGCCGGCAGGTTCGTATAGTCATCTACGAGGCCCAGCCCCACGATGAGAGTGCCGCCCACCATCAGGCCCACAATCTCCTGGCTCACCTCCGCCGACACCGGCACGAAGGCCAGCACGGCCGACATAGCCGCCGCAAAGGCAAGGTAGATGCCCAGCCCGCCAATGCGGGGGATAGGCTTCTTATGCACCTTGCGTGCATCAGGCGCGTCCAGCGCCCCGGTCTTCTGCGCGAAAAGAATCACCCCTGGCGTCACCAGCAGGGCTACGCCCGCCGCAATCGCGAACGCCAATAAATAATCCGGCATTTTACTTTGCACCCCTTATTGCATGATGGTTCATTACACAATTTCCCTCATTCTAGCGCAAGGCTGGCAGAGTGTCAATGGAAACAACCTGAAAGAATCCTGAAAGTATTACCGCTGCAAATAGGCATTGATCTCCTTTTGCAGCCGGTGCAGGGTGCCGCCCACAGCCTCAGTGCCCTGCAGGATGCGCCGGATCTCATTGTCCGCCATCAGGATAGCTGCTCCATGGTCGCGGAATTTCGGCTGGCTCACGGCTTCCTCCATGATGTCGGACACCGCCGCCATATCTATCCCCGTCTCCCCCTCCCCTTCCATAGCTTCCGCCCTGGCAGCTCCCTGCACCACCTCGCGGCGCACCGGCAGGCCCTGGGACTTAGTAAGCACCAGGGCCTGAATCTCCGGGTCTGTGCTGACCTCCCGCAAAAATTCCCAGGCCAGGGAAGCATGGTCCGTGCGTCCGCTCATGGCCAGGAGCAGGGTGCCCACCGGCGAGACATTCCTGCCCTGGGGCCCCCTGGGCAGGCGCACGCAATCCCACTCGGAGTCGCTGAGCTTCTTGATGCGCCAGGGATAGGGCTTGTAGGTGCGGTACTCAGCAAAGGTGAAGGGACGGAAAGCCACGCGTCCCAAATCGAAATCACGGCCCGTCACTTCCGTACCCTTCTGCAATCTGCGCAAGGACAGCAGGAAGCGCAGCGCTGCCTCCATGCGGGGATCTGCGAAATACGAAGCCTTGCCGTCCTCCCGGAAAAGCCTGGCACCGTTGGCCAGAGCCGCAAGCTGCCAGTCGTAGCCGTACACGCCGAACTGATCCAGCGCTCCGTCCCCGTCTGTATCCCTGGTCACGCGGGCGCAAATATCGTAGAACTCATCCCAGGTCCAGTCTTCCTGAGGCATGGGGATGCCCTCACGGTCAAGGAGGGTCTTGTTCACAAACATCAGGGTCGGCGCACACTCCACCGGCAGCCCGTAGATATGCCCCTCATAACGCCCGTAATCTGCCAAGGCGGGATAGTAGCCCTGCCAGTCCAACTGGCTGTCGTCTTCAACGAATTCCGTCAGATCCTGCAAGGCGCCCATGGCTGCATAGGCATCGAAATCCTCATCCTGCACCACGAACACATCCGGCTCCCTGCCTGCCAGAAGCTGCTCTGCCAGCCATTCGCCGTAGTCCTCCCGCTTGATGCCGCTTGCGTACTCCACCTTCACGCCCTGATGCTCCGCCTCGAACTTGGCGATGGCTGCATCTATGACTGCATATGCCTCCCCCGAAGGCACATCCCAGTTGCTGCCCACGAATAAGCCAATCCTCAGTGTTACCTCCCCATGAGTCACATGCCAGGCCCAGCAGGCCGGGGCAAGGCAAAGAAGACCGAACAGCAGGCAGCCCAGCCCTTTCTCCTTTTTTCCCATCAGCTATCCAGCCCCTCTGCAGCCAGGCCGCTCTGCACGGCCCAGATGGCCAGCTGCGTCCTGTCCCGCAAATCCAGCTTCGCCAGTGCAGAGGAGAGGCCATTGCGCACGGTGCCCTCCGACAGGCTGAGCTTCACGGCCACCTCCTTGTTGGAAAGCCCGTTCCCCACCAACTGGGCGATATTGCGCTCCGTGCGGCTGAGTTTCTCTGCCCCGGAGGGGGAAGTTTCGGTCAGGGAGCCTTTCTGGGCCATCTGACTGAAAAGCTTCACGACCTTGCCGGCCACCTCGGGATTGATCATGGCACCGCCCGAAACCACCGTGCGGACAGCCTGGGACAGCTCCGCCACGGACACGCCCTTGAGCAGGTAGCCGCTGGCACCGTATTTCAGTGCATTGAACACATACTCATCCTCGTCGAAGGTAGTCAGGACGATAATGCGCACTCCGGGATAACGGGCCTTAATCAGCCGTGTCGCCTGTACGCCGTCCAGCCCCGGCATGCGCACATCCATCAGGATCACGTCCGGCTGCTGCTCCTTGAGCTTCTCCAGGCATTCCTCACCATCCGAGGCCAGCGCTGTCACCTGCATATCCTCATTCTGTTCCAGCACTATCTTCAGGCTGTCCCGGATAAGTTCCTGGTCATCAGCTATCATTACCTTTATCATTTTGTTTCCCCCCTGCCATCTGCTCCTCCCCAAGAGGAATGATGGCCTCCAGCGTAAAGCCACCCTCTGACCAGCAGCGCAGCCTGCCATGCAGCAGCTCCAGCCGCTCCCGCATATGCCTGAGGCCGAAGCCCGGCTCTGCCTTCTCGCAACCCCTGCCGTTATCCGCTATGATGAGGAACATCCTGCCCGGCTCCGTGCCGATTGTCACAGTAGCCTGGCTGGCCTGCCCGTGGCGGTTGGCATTCGTCAGGGCTTCCTGTACAATGCGGTAAACCGTCTCCTCCTGGTCATCCCGCAGATGCTCCGGCCAGCCCAGCACCGCAAGCTGTACCCTCATGCCGCTGGTCTCCTGGAACTCCCGTGCCATGGATGTAACTGCCTCCCGCAGCGGCAGCTTCTCCAAGGTCTCCGGCCGCAGGGCACTCACTGAGCGGCGCACATCCGTCAGCCCGTGCCGCGCCACCTGCGCCAGCTTCTGCATCTGGGCCCTGGCTGCCTCGGGAGCCGCCTCCACCAGCACCAGGCAGGCATCCAGCCCGGCTGCCAGGCCGGTGAGGGTATGCCCCAGGGTATCGTGGATCTCCCTGGCCAGGCGGTTACGCTCGCGTGTCTCGGCCAGGCTTTCTGCCTCCAGGGCATAGGCCCTGAGCTGCCTGTTCGCTGCGGCGAGCTGCTCATTCAGCAGGCGCACCCGTTCCTTTTCCTCGTGGGTATCCTGGATAAGCAGCACCAGATACAGGGCGAACAAGACCAGATTCAGGGAGATAAGCCCTCCCCGCGCAGCCAGCAGCACCCCCCGCACCGGGCCCGCATAATATGAGGCATAGGCTTCAAAGGGAGCCACGCTCCCCTGAAACAGCAGCAGGTTGTAATCCGCCAGGAAGTACAGGCCCAGCATGGCACAGGTCAAAAGCAGCAGGCGGTTGCGTCCGTCATAGCGGTGCATCAGATCCGCCACCACCAGCAGCACCACGCCGTCATAGGCCAGCCCCAGGCAGCGCAGCAACACAATGCAGGCAATGATTTCCCCTGTCAGGGCCAGATACCTGAGCTCCGGCACCTCTGCCCGGTGATACAAATGCCCCAGCAGGAACAGGGCCAGGTAAGAAAGGGCTGCGGCAAGCAGGCCCTGACCGGCGGGCCAGGGCATAAGGGGCAGCATCGTCAGGAATGAATATGCCGACATAGAATCTATAATCTTTGCCTGGGTGACAAAAAAGAATCCGGCCACCAGCAGCACAGCCAGGCCGTTGTAGAGCCAGAGCAGATTGTGCAGCACAGCGGGCGCAGACAGGAGGCGCCTGCTGTCACTTTGCGTCACTGCCGCAATTACTCCCATGCCTCGAACACCTCCGTAGCCGCATTCTCACGAGTAAAAAGCTTCGTAGGCAGCTGCAGCAGCGGCTCCGGCTGCTCCCCTGCCAGTATGCGGTAAGCCTGCTCCACAGCCATCTGTCCCATGCGCCTGGGGGCCTGCACCGCCGTAGCCGCCATGTGTCCCTGGGCTATCATATCACGGGTCTCCTGGGCACCGTCCACCCCGTAGACCAGCACACTGTCCAGCCGCCCGGCCTGCTGCAGCGCCGCCAGCGCCCCCATGGCCGCCGGATCGTTCAGCGCCATCACGATATTGATATCCGGGTGCTCCCGCAGCATCCCGGCCATAGCAGGCATTGCCAGCTCCAACTGTCCCTGGCACTCAGCCTCCGCCACCACATGAAAATCAGGATAAGCTGCCAGCGTATCCCTGAATCCTTTGATGCGATCCACGCTGGAACGGGCCTGGTCATGCTTCAGGAGAGCCACCTGCCCGCCTGGGACCAGTGATATTAAATGTTTTGCGCACTGCACACCTGCCATATAATTATCCGACACCACAGTGGAGGCCACCAGGCTGTCATCATCCACATTCGTATCAATGGC
Source organism: uncultured Selenomonas sp. (assembly GCA_947167105.1). Lineage (GTDB taxonomy): Bacteria > Bacillota > Negativicutes > Selenomonadales > Selenomonadaceae > Selenomonas_B. The sequence goes on from CAMVGU010000017.1 coordinate 50,870, forward strand.
TATGACCGGCACCCCTGCCTGCCTGGCAATCTCCAGCACCGGCGCCAGCTCATGCCAGTCCACGGGATTCACGAACAAGACCTGGCAACCCATCTCAATTAACTCCCGGATCTCCGCCTTCTGGCGCTCCACCGACAGGGCAGGGTCACGGGAAATCAGCACATCCCCGTGGTTTTCCACACTGGTACGGATTTCTTCATCCACGATTACGTAGAAGGGATTATTGAGGGTCATGTAGACTGCGCCGAACTTGCGGCGCCCCTCGTTCTGCCTTGCCGACCAGTCCTGACGCGTCACCTGCACCGTCCCCGCCGCAAGCAGCAGCAGGGCCAGCACCGCCATCAGCCACCAGAACCATCTCTCCCTGCGCTCCAAGACTGCACCTCCCACAATATGAGCTAGGGCGTGTTGAAAAACTCCACCTGCACGCTACAGCGGCCATTTTTCCGCCTGTCTGCGTCAGTGAAACCTTGACGTAGCCCTGCTACGACTGCGGCTTCACTTCCTTGCCATACGAAAAACTGTCTCGCTGTATCGCACAGTTTCCGTTTATCAACACGCCCTAATCGCATCCTTTATGTAGAGTTTATGCTACACATAGCGAAAAGTCAAACCGAAGAAACTGCAACAAAAAACAAAAAGGATAACGGCTTTTTTTGGCGAATAGATAAATTTGATATAAGTGTCATATTTTTGAAGAACGTAATCAAGAAGGATGATGATAGACATGAAACCAGGAGGAAGCATGAGGCATATACAAAAAACACATGGCAAACAGCAGGGGCAAGGGCTGCTCAGGGCAGCCCTGCTCCTGCTGCTCATGCTGCTTATACTGGCCCAGCCTTGCGCAGAGGCGAAGGAAGCACTGAAGGTGGGCTATGTGCCCGGCACGGGTTTCCTGGAAGAAGACCGCCCAGGGCACCAGCGGGGCAGCGGCTACGACTACATGGAATTCCTGGCCGAATACGGCGGCTGGCAGTTTGAATACGTGCCCTGCGCCGATTGGTGGGAGGCGGGGGAAAAACTTTCCTCCGGGGAAATCGACCTGCTGCCGGCCATGCCGGGCAACTACCGCACCCTGCCCCAGGCAGTGCGGACAGACCATGTCATAGCCCGCTTCCCCATGGAGCTGGTGGTGCAGGATGATTTCTCCTCCGCTGCCCCCCTGAAGCTGGGCACCCTCAGCTACAACTATCCCACACCGGGCCTGCCCGAAGCGGCAGCCTCCTACGGCCTCAGCTATGAGCTTGTTTCCTTCCGCAACCAGACGGAGCTGGAGCACGCCTTTGAGCAGCGGAGCATAGACGGCTACGTCGATCCCCTGCTGCATCCCGATAAGAAGCATAAGGTACTGGCCCTCTTCGACCGGGTAAGCTACAGGCTGCTGGTGCATAAGGACAGGCAGGATCTCCTGGCAAGAGTCAACAGCGCCCAGGATGCGCTGCTCCTGTACCAGCCCAATATCCGCAACTGGCTCAACGACAAATACAATAGGGCCAAGGGCTTCCCCCTGGTGCTGACCGCCAAAGAGCAGAAATACCTGCAGGAGCGCCCTACCCTCAAAGCCGCCGTGCTGACCCGCAACCGCCCATATCTCTACCAGGATGAGGACGGTACATACCATGGCGCTATCCACGAGCTCATCACACAAATGGAAAAGGACCTGAATGTGGATATCGAGCTGGTGGAAGAAGACTCCCTGGAAGGCATCCAGCGCCTCGTCACCCGTGGCACCCTGGATTTCGTCGTGGATGTACCCTGCGACCCGAGCTGGCTCCACGGCCTGGGCATAGTGCCCACCCAGCCTTACATGTCCAGGTACTATGTACTGGTGGAGCGGCGTGATGCCCAGCCCAAGACGGCTCCCAAGGCAGCAGTCTGGCGGGATGCTTTTTCCTCCCAGAATTTCGTCATCCCCCTTTACAGCCAGGAGCAGATTGTCTACTGCAAGAGCTGGGAGGAGTGCCTGCAGGCCGTCAGCAGCGGCCGGGCCGACCTGACCTTTGCCCCCCGCTCCATGGTTCCCCACCTGATGGACTCCGCCTCCGTCTATAACCTGGAGGCAGACACGGAGAGCCATTACACCGAGGACATCAGCCTGGGCGTATCGGAGCAGGCCGACCCCAGGCTCTGGCACATCCTCAACAAGGAAGTGAATCACCTGCCTTCCGGCCTCATTGCCGATGCCCTGAGCAAGACTGCCAGGGAACACACCTACCGCCTGGACCCCCAATGGCTCATCTACCATTATCCGCTGCAGTCAGCACTGCTGGTCTTCCTCATCATGGGCATCATCGCCGGTATCATCTACTACCGCTCCTACATGCGCCGTCGGCATCTCCGGGCCATCCAGCACATGGCCTACACGGACATGCGCTACCAGTTGCCGAATCTGCTGTGGCTGGAGCAGGAGCTGCCCCGCCTGCTGGCCAGGGCACGGACGGAAAAACCCGGCGAGCGGCTCTACCTGGCGGTCTTTGACATGAGCAGCAAAAGCTCCATGATTGAGCTGTACGGCAGGCACCTGCTGGACAGGAAGCTGAAGGACACCGCCGAAGCCCTGATGGAGCAGGATTGGGTACTGCAGTCCGTGGCAGGCGTGAACGGAGGCCAGTTCGTCTGCCTTTGCACCGCCCCGGACGACCAGGCAGCCGTGGCGCAGGCATCCCAGGCGATCACCGAGCACGGCTGGCTCATGCAGAGGGGCTCCAGGGTCTCCCTGCACATGCGCGCCGGACTCTGCGAACTGCAGGAAGACAGCCACCTCCTGGCCGCAGAGGAACGGGCGGACACTGCCTGCCAGGAGCTCCTGGGCAGCGTAGACACCGTTATGATTTACAATGAAGAAATGGAGGAAAGGCTGCAACTGGAACAGCGCATAGAATCTTCCATGGAAAAGGCCCTGGCGGGGGGCGAGTTCATGGCCTGGTACCAGCCCAAGTACGACCTGGCCAGCCACAGGCTGGTGGGAGCCGAAGCCCTGGTACGCTGGCAGAGCAAGGAAATGGGCTTCATGCCGCCGGGACGCTTTATCCCGGCCCTGGAAATGAACGGCTTCGTCATACCTGTGGATGACTTCATCCTGGAATGCGCCATGCGCCTGCAGCGCCGCCGCCTGGACAAGGGGCAGCCCATAGTGCCCATCTCCGTGAACCAGTCCCGCCTGCACCTGACGGAGGAGGGCTATACGGAGAAGATGCAGGCGCTGATGGACAGGTACCAGCTGCCCCAGGGCGCCATTGAACTGGAAATCACCGAAACCATGTTCGGGGACTTCGACGAGAAGGACTACCGGGAGCACACTGCTTTCATTATGAGCGAGCTGCACCGCATGGGCTTCAGCCTGTCCCTGGACGACTTCGGCTCCGGCTATTCCTCCTTCGCCATGCTGGATGCCCTGCCCCTGGACGGCATGAAGATCGACCGTTCCCTGCTGATTGCCGCCACGAATTCCGAGAGCATGCGCAAGGTGCTGAAATCCATTGTCAGCATGGGGGATGCCCTGGGCCTCAAGGTCATCTGCGAAGGAGTGGAGACAGATGAGCAGGAACAGCTCCTGCTGGCCGCAGGCTGCCGCTACGGGCAGGGCTATCGCTGCTCCAAGCCCGTACCGGAGCAGGAATTCCTGTCAATGCTAGCCCGCGGCCATGCCTGAATAAAAAAGCCCTCCCCTCTGGGGAAGGGTAGAAACATGCCGGTGGCATGTTTCTGGCGTAAGCGGTGGATGAGGTTCTCTATGGCATGAGGAATACGAGTGTAAATGACTACAAGGAGGATACACTATGAGCACCCAGAAAAATCCTATCATCCTGATTGTGGATGACGACGAAATGAATCTCAGCATGGCCAAGGCTATCCTGGAGACGAAAATCCAGGCAGAATACCTCACAGCCATGAGCGGCAGGGAGTGCCTGTCCATACTAGAGCAGCGCAAGGGGCTTATCGACCTGGTGCTGCTGGATATCGCCATGCCCGGCATGGACGGGCTGGAGACCCTCTCCCGCATCCGCCAGAATCCGCGCCTGCAGGCCCTGCCGGTTATCTTCCTCACCGCTGCTGCCGACAAAAACACCATCATCAAGGCCAGCCAGCTAAAAATCAATGACTATGTGAAAAAGCCCTTCATGCCCGATGACCTGGTCAGCCGGGTAGAAAAGCACCTGAAACCCCAGTTTGACGACCCTGCCCTAAACGATATATTCGGAGCCCTGGATAAGCTGGGCCTCTAAAAAGCACTTAAAAATCCGGCAGAAAGGAAAGGAGGAATCCCTATTGGTATCAGAGCGTTGGCAAAGGCTGTCTATGCAGCTCTTCCGGCATCTGCTCTCCCTCACCCGCATGCTGCTCCTACAACCCTATCTGAAAGCAGTGCGGGAATCCTTCTGCACCATGATGCCCTTTATCGTAATCCTGAGCCTGGTACACTTTGCAGGCAGCTTCTGCCTGAACCCTTCCGGGCCTGTGATGGGTGAGGAGGGCCTTGACATTGGCGCCCTGCTGTCCGGGGGCCTGCATGGCCAGGCCTGGCGCGACTCCGACTACTTCCGTCAGCTCGAGCGCCTCTCTGATTACCTGAGTATTTCACTGCCCCTCCTGGGCACTATTTTCGCCCTGGCGCTGACGGACAGACTGGCCAAGCTCTGGCGCATTCCCAAGCTGCCGGCCATGCTCTGCACCCTAAGCAGCTACTTCTTCCTGATTGCCTCCTATCCGGGGGACATGAAATCACTGGTGGATTACTTCCTGGGCAGGGGATTCTTCCTGGCCCTCCTGGTAGGCACCAGTACTGCCTTTATCTACAGCCGCCTGCTGCGTGTCTCCTGGCTGCGCCTGAGCCTGCCGGAAGAGATGCAGCCCCGCATGGCCCGCTCCATGAGCGCCCTCCTGCCCCTGGGACTCACCCTCACCGCTTCCCTCGTCCTTGCCTGGCTCTGGATAGACATGGATAGCTCCACCTCCTCCCTGCCCCAATATCTGCGGCAGGCACTGGGGCCGGAGCTTGCCCAGCAGCCTGCCGTGGCCCTCGCCTTTGAAGCAATCCGCCGCCTGCTCTGGTGGCTGGGACTCAATGGCTTCAGCCTCACCTCCTTCTGGACTGAGGCTTTCTACGTTCCTGCCCAGCTGGCCAATGAATTCGAGGGAGATCGGTATATCTTCACCGTGGAGTTCTTTGATTCCCTCTCCGTATCCCTGCTGGGCCTGGCCATCTCCATCTGGGTCTTCTCCACCCAGCTCGGCCTCAGGCGCCTGGCCTCCTTCAGCATGCCCTGCCTGTTTTTATCCATCAACGAGCCTTTCCTCTTTGCCTTGCCCATCGTGCTGAACCCCCTGTTTCTCCTGCCCTACCTGCTGGCCTCCCTGGTGAACACCTATGTGGGATATTTGGCCATCAGCAGCGGCATTGTTCCCATTTTCCAATATGCCCAGCCCTCCGTGCTGCCGGCTGTGCTGCAAGGCTTTGTAACCACAGGCGACCCCATGGGCGGTGTCCTGCAGCTTGTCTGGCTGGCCCTGGACATAGTTATCTACTCCCCCTTCGTCATAGTCTTCAATCTGCTGGAGCAGGAGGAGCTCCAGCCCGGACGGCTTGCAAAGGAGGGCGAAGGCAATGCGTAGTTCCACGATTACCCGGCGTTTCGTCATTTTCAGCCTGCTGCTGGCTTTGGCGCTGTGCCTCTGCGTAGTCCTTTCCATCGAATATTTCGGCCGTTCCTCCTGGGAGCGGCAGCCCTCCGTAGCCCTGATCCTGGCAAGCGCCAAAGATGCCCCCGGCTGGCCCAGGGAAATAGCCTGGGGACTGCAGGAAGCCTGCGATATAACAGGCTATAACCTTTACATCGAGGAAAACGTCAGCATCACTGACAACAATCTGCAAAAAGTCACGGAACGGCTGGCCAAAAAGGGAGTACGGGATATTTTTATTGCCAATCCCGGCTACCAGCACAGCCTGGAAGCCATGGCATACAAATACCCCCAGGTAAGCTTCCATGCCAACTCCGTGGGGGAAGTGCCCTCGCAGCACATACTGAGCTACTCCGTGCGCTACTATGAGGCCCGCTATCTGGCAGGCCTTTTGGCAGGGCTGCACTCCAAAAGCGGCATTGTCGGCTACGTGGGTCCCTTCCCGGCCACCGACACCCGCCGCGACCTCAATGCCTTTGCCCTGGGCGCCCAAAAGGCGCGGCCCGGTGTCAGGGTACTGGTGGCCTGGACCGGCCAGTGGATAGACCCGGAAAAGGAACACGAGGCTCTCTACCGCCTCAGGGTGGAAAACGCCGATGTAGTCACCTATTTCCTGTCCTCCCAGAACCTTGCCAGGGAAGCCCAGGCCATGGAGATGGACTATATCGACTTCCATCATCCCGGCCTTAATTGGCCCAGCCATTGCCTGGCTGCCATGGAGACGGACTGGGCCAGGGTCTATGCTGACCTTTTGCGGCTGAACCTCCACGGGCAAAGCGACCTGACCTACTGGCGGGGCATGGCGGAAGGAGTCCTCTCCCTGCGCCTGGCCCCAAAAATCTCCCCCGCCGAGGAAGCCCTGGTGCTCCGGGCCAGAAGCGAGCTCTTAAAGGGTCAGCCTGTCTTCTCCGGGCAGATTGAGGACGGAGAGGGCCGCCTGCGCTGCCGGGAGGGCGAAGTCATGGCCAACAGCAGCCTCCTGTCCGATATGAACTGGCTGGTGAAAGGGGTTGAAGTCATTGATGCAAGATAAGGTCATAGAGAAATCCCGGAAACATATGCTCTCCTTTGCACTGAGGCTCCTGGGGCAGTTCCTCCTGTTCCTGCTGCTGCTGCTGGGTATCGGATTCCTTCTCCAAAGCCAGATGAGCAAAGCCCTCAACCACGAGATGGAAAAATTCGGTACCAGCCAGGGGGAGCTGGTTTCCATGATTTACATGAATATATTCAGCGAAGAACAGCATCAGCTCCAGCAGGAAGCGCGGATGCTGGCCACGGGGCAGCTCCCCCAGGAAGCTGTCCCTGCCCTGGCAGACAAGGGCCAACAGGCAGGGCTTCTGGATATATCGGGCATAGCCCTGCAGGGCCAGGAGCTGCCCCCCGAAACCCGTGCCCAGCGGGTGGCCGCCCTCCAGGGCCAGTCACAGCTTGCCTACTACCGCGGCCTGGGCCTTGTCTTCATGGAGCCGGTAAAAATCGGGGAAAATATCCGCTACGTCCTGTACCTGCGCTGCTCCGATGAGCTGCTGCAGACCCCCGATACTTACCTGCGCATCGCCGACAGAAAGACAGATGAGCATATCCTGCTCTACTCCCCCAAGGAGCAGCAGGTCATTATTCCCTTCAAAAACTACGGGCCGGAGAGCCGTTTCTACGATGCAGCCCAGGCCTCCCCCAAGGGGCTGGATGCCCTGCTCTCCCGTCTGGAAAGCAGCCATGATGTGGCCATCTTTGATCCGCAAATCGATGATGAGTACATGCTCTACGCCTCCGCTGTGCCCGGCACCCCCTTCATCGCCATCGGCTACCGGGAGGGCAGCTCCCTTAGCTCCGGCATCATGGACATCCATCTCATCGTGCTCTGGGTCTTCGGCCTCCTGCTGCTGCTCTTCTGCGTCTTCGCCCTCTACGCCTTCGCCAACAAGCTGGCCGCCGAAGAAGGCCGTGAGCTGAAGGAAGCCAGGGACGAGGCACTCCGGGCCAACCAGGCCAAGAGCGAATTCCTGGCCAATATGAGCCACGAGATACGCACACCCCTGAACGCGGTGCTGGGCATGAACGAAATGATACTGCGGGAAGCCCAGGGCCGCACCAGGAAGTACGCATTCAATATCAAGAGTGCCGGCGAGAACCTTCTGGCCCTCATCAATGACATCCTGGATTTCTCCAAGATCGAATCCGGCAAGATGGAGATCGTGCCCGTCAGCTACCAGCTCAGCTCTGTACTCAACGACATCTACAATATGGTGAGCTACAAGGCCCGCCAGAAGGGACTGGATTTCAGGATGGAAGTCAGCCCCGACATACCCGACAAATTGCACGGCGACGAGGTGCGGTTGCGCCAGGCAGTCGTCAACATCCTCAACAATGCCGTGAAATACACGCCGAAAGGCTCCGTCACCTTCACAGTCCATCCGGCCTCCCCCTTCGCTACAGGCCAGCTTATGGAGCTTGAATTCAGCTCCAAAGACACCGGCATCGGCATCAGGGCAGAGGACAAGCAAAAGCTCTTTTCCAAATTCCAGCGGCTGGACCTGGAGAAGAACCGCAACATCGAAGGCACCGGCCTGGGCCTGGCCATCACCGTGAAGCTGGTGGAGATGATGGGCGGCAGCCTGAATGTTGACAGCGTTTACGGCGAAGGCTCCACCTTCACCATCCGCCTGCCCCAGCAAGTGGAGAGCCCCGAGCCCATCGGCGACTTCCACGCCCGCATAGAGAAAGCCCTCCAGCAGCAGGAGAGCTACCAGGGCAGCTTCACCGCTCCCCAGGCCAGGATTCTCATTGTGGACGACAATGAGATGAACCTGCTGGTGGCCACCAGCCTCCTGGAAAACACCCGCATGCAGATAGACACCGCCCTCAGCGGCAAGGCTGCCTTGCAGAAACTGCGGGAGGAAAAATACGACCTGATTTTCCTGGATCACATGATGCCGGAAATGGACGGCCTGGAGACCCTGGCCAGGGCCAAGGAACTCCCAGGCAGCCTGAACCCCAATACCCCCTTCGTTGCCCTTACCGCCAACGCCATCTCCGGGGTCAGGGAAATGTTTCTCTCCAAGGGCTTTAATGACTACCTTTCCAAGCCCGTGGACGGCAAGAGCCTGGAACGAATGGTGCAGAAGTACCTCCCAGCAAGCAAGATTCGCCCCCTGGAAACAGAGGAAGCAACGGCAGCAACGCCAGAAGCAGCAATAGAAAAGCCACCCGTGCAGCCTGAGCCTCAGCAACAAGCGCCGGAAGTGCAGGAGATTGACCTGCCCACCGCCCTGACATACGCCGGCGGACAGGAAGCCATGCAGAAAAAATTCCTGGCCATGTTCGTCTCCCGCCGGGAGCCGGTGTCTGCCCAGCTGGAAAAGGATCTTGCCGAAAGCAACATATCTGACTACACAATCCATGTCCACGCCCTGAAATCCACCGCCCTCTCCGTGGGCGGGGTCAGGCTCTCCGAAGCGGCCAAGGCTCTGGAAATCGCGGGCCGTGCCTATCAGGAGGGGCCGCCGGAGGAGCAGGAAGCCCAGCTTACGTACATACGGGAGCATCACGGCGAGGCGCTGGAGCTGTATGAACGTCTTGCCCGGGAAGCGGCGGACAGGTTCGGAGTGTAAAAAGCAAGAAATCTTCTTAAGAATGAAAGGATGGGAATGGAAGCATGTCCAGTTTGATTCAGCAAAGTTCAGTGCAAAGCATCGCCGTGCGCATCGTGACCATGGCAGCCGCAGTGGTTGTAACCATAGGTGTGGTCATAGGCGGCATCGGCATCTACAGCCAGGCCAGTACCACGAGCCAGGCACAGCAGGTCTACAGCGAGGCCACAGACAGCGGCTACAGGCAGGAGATACGCTCACAGGTGCAGTCCGCTATCTCTGTCCTGAATACCTACTACGAAATGCAGCAGAAGGGAACCCTCACGGAAGCCCAGGCCAAGGCAGCGGCCCTGGAAGTCATCCGGGGCATGCGCTACCGCGACGACGGCTCCGGCTACTTCTGGATTGACGCCACCGACTACACGCTGGTGATGCACCCCGTGCTGCCCAAGAAGGAAGGCACGAACCGCTTTGACCTCACAGACCAGAACGGCGTGAAAATCATCCAGTCCATCATGGCCTCCACGGAAGGCGGCTCCGGCGGCTACAACGAATTCTACTTCACCAAGTCGGACGGAGTGACGGTGGCGCCCAAGCTCGCCTACTCGGAGCGCTTCACCCCCTGGAACTGGGTGGTGACTACAGGCAACTACACCGATGACATGGCAGCCCAGACGGCAGCCCAGGCAGAAGCCATGGATGCCCAGTACCACCGCTCCATCCTCCTCATCGTCATCTCCGGCCTGATTATCCTGGGGCTGGCAGTGGCAGGCTTCCTGGCCTACGGCAAGGGGCTTGCCCGTGACATCAGCGCCTCAGAAGGAGCACTGCGAAAGTTGGCTGACTGCGACCTCACATTTACGGTGTCCCCGGAGCTGGCGGCGCGCAAGGATGAGCTGGGCAGCATGGCCAATTCGCTGCAGATGGTGAAGAACACCTTCGCCGAGCTTTTGCAGCGCATCAAAATGGTCAGCACGGAACTGGAGGAAGATTCGCAGGCTTTCGGCAGAACCTTCTCAGATATCAACACCAGCGTGAAGGATGTCCACAAGGCCATGGATTCCCTGGCCTCGGGAGCCACCGAGCAGGCCCATGAAACAGGCTTCGTCAACAAGCGCATGGACGACCTTGGCAAGGTCATCGGCATCGAGGAGCAGGGCGTGGAGCGGCTCGGCGGCTCGGTACAGCGCATGCTGGACAGCAGCCAGGGCGCAGTGCGCAGCCTGAAGGAATTGGAAGAACTGGCAGAGCACACCATGCAGGCCGTGCAGGTCGTGCAGCAGCAGGCCAACAGAACCAACGAATCCGCCCAGGGCATAGGCAAGGCAGTGGAGCTGATCAAGGGCGTCGCAGAGCAGACGAACCTCCTCTCCCTCAATGCCTCCATCGAAGCCGCCAGGGCGGGCGAGGCAGGCCGCGGCTTTGCCGTGGTTGCTGACGAAATCCGCGGCCTCGCGGAGCAATCCCGCGAAAATGCCGAGGAAATCGAGAAAATCATCGCCGACCTCTCCGCCAATGTCTCCACCTCGGCGGAGAAAGTGCAGGAAGTCACGGCAAACGTGGAACAGGAGCAGGAGCGCTTCCAGAGCACCCGCGCCTCCTTTGAAGCACTCACCGAGGAAGTGGAGCATGTAAGCCGCGTCAACGCCCAGCTTGACAGCGAGACCAGAAAGCTGACGCAGCTAAAGGGAGAGGTGCTGTCCTCACTGAAAAAGCTCACGGACAGCGTCACTGCCAGCGCCTCCGCCACCGAGGAAACCGCCGCCAGCCTTGGTACCGTTGCCGATGGCGTGCGGGGCTGCGATGCAAGGCTCCACGCCCTGGCAGACATTATTGCCAGGCAAAATGCAGAAACAGCACGGTTCAAGCTCTGAAGAATCTAGCAAAAGGGCTGCGGATAAATTGCGAAAGCAACATACCCGCAGCCCCTTTTTTGTTATTGTTTTGTACTCACGAACAATGAAAGTTACTAAAACTATCAGGCTCCTTTGCTTGCCCGCAGCAGTATTTCCAGCAGTTCCGGCAGCTTGTAGCTATTGCTTTCCCAGCGGAAATCCGTTTCCTGGGGTGGCCGGTTTTCTTCCTCCAGCTTCTGCATTTCCTCCTGCCCCATGAGTCCCGCATAGATTTTCTCACCGTTATCCTGCATGTTCTTCTTCCTTCCCGCAGTTCCTTATCTTGCAATTCGAGGCCAGCATGGGCTTGCCCGTCATGCTGTAGAGCACTGCCACACTGCTGGGGTCTCCATAGTAAGCGTCGCTCCAGGCTATGGCCCGGTACATGTCCCCACTTTCGTCATATATGCCCCAGGCCTCTTCCCGGTAGTTTTTGACCATTTCTTCATACATTGGCAGAAGCCTTGGGGACATGGATTTTACAGAATCCAGCAGGAGAGGGTGGGGCCGCCACCAGAGAACTGCTTTCCTTTCCCTGCGAAAATATTCCAGGGTATCCCTGACTTTTTCCATGAACAGCTCCGGAGTATTCAGGAATTCCTGGATGCTGGTGTTATAGAGGATGACTTTCCTGCCGTCTATGATTCCCTGCCAGTCCTCCGGCAGCTTGTATGCTTCCCGCTTGGTGTGAAGGAGCTTATCTATCTTGGGAGAGCCCAGGGCAAAGATGCGCTTTTCCAGATTTTCCCGTGTATGCCATTCCTCCAGTACCTTGATGTAGGCTTCTTTTTCTGCTTTGCTGTTCATGATTATGACATCGCTGTGCCAGAAAGCAGAGGCATTGGCCAGGGTTTTTACACGGCCATAGTGGGGATTCTGGGCATCCCTGTCCCCTATTATGAAGTAAGGTATATACACAAGCTTGTCAGTGCAGTGCTTCAGCACGCTGGGATAGTAATGGGCATCTACGCAGTTTATTTTTCCCCTATCCTCGTAAGGGTTGTGTATTACGATAATATCCGGGTGCAGCTGGGAGAGATCCGTTTTCTCCCAGGGCAGCAGAGGCAATCCCGGAGGGAATTTTTTCGCGTCGAGGAACCATTCATTGGGAGTGCCGTCCTCCTTCATATTGCAGTAGGGAATCGGTATTATGTAGGCATTGCAGTGCTCTTTGTCACTGTCCGCCGCTTGCCAGACACTTTCCATACAGTCCCACATGGATGCCTGATAGGGGAGAAATACTATGCCCTTTTTGACGTTCTTCTCCTTTTTCAGCCCTGCCGCAAGCTCTCCCAGCATTTCCTCGCACTGGCGCAGTTCTTTTTTCACGGGGAAATGTCCTTTTCTGGCGGCTTTTTCCAGCATTGTAGTCAGCCGCTCCAGGATTTTGCCATAGTGGGCCTGACGAAAGTCATATTCCCGGCAAAGAGCCTTCAGCTCGGCAAAGAAATTCAGGTATTCACCGGGTGCTCTGCCGCCCTTGCGCTTTTTGCCTCCGGATATGTCCTCTCCCATCTCTGACAAAATGCCAAGGATGCGCCTATGGATGTGGAAGTCCATCATTTTTCCCATACTGCTTCCCTCTTTCACGTCAAATTATGATTTGTCCATAATGAGATTGAAATTGCTTGGCCATCGTCAGCAGATCCTCTTTGTGTTCGCTAGTGAGACTGCGAAATATGTTCAGCAGCTCTATTTCGTCCCGGCGCAGTTCCTGCTCCGACTGAGGCCTGTCATCTCCCAGCAGCCAGGCAAGAGTGACATTCTCAGAGCAGGCTATGCGGACGAAACCGTCAGCATCCGGTTGCCCCGTGCCTCTCAGCCAGCCTAAAAAGGCATTCCTGGAGACGCCAAAACGCCCAGAGAATTCCGTCTGTGTAAGCCTGCAGTTTCTGCCCTTAGCCCGTTGCCAGAGTTCGTTTATACGCTCCTGGAATCTATTTTTTGGCAAGTCTATCATTTTTCCCATATTGCTTCTCTCTCTTTCACGTCAAAGATGGCGCAGCACATATAGTAGTCCAGTGGGTCAGTGATTTTCATGTTATGCCTGGGGCCTTTGATAATGTGCATTGGAAAGCCATAACTGTGGCATAGATGAGCGGAATCCACAAATTTCCTGCCATCTGCGAGGGCCTGCCTATAAAGCCTGTAGATGTCCCCGAAATAAAAGGATTGGGGAGCCTTGGCCACATACATGTGCTCCCGGAGGGGCACATGGGCAATGTTTTTGCCATCGCTGCTTTCCACCACGGATTCCCGGACACTTTCGGAGGTGATGGCAGAGCCGTGCTCCTTGACTGCTTCTATGTTTTTTCTGATGAGTTCCTCGTTGATAAGGGGACGCACCGCATCATGGATGAGGACAATGTCTTTAGCCCCGGCTTCCTTGCTGAGCCTGTCTAAGCCTAAGCGGATGGAGTCGTGGCCTGTGTCCCCGCCTGGCACAATGTCTATGACTTTGGTGATGCCATATAACCCCAGCATGGCCCAGAGCTTGTCTATCCAGGTCTCTATGCAGGCAATGACAATGCCATCCACTTCTTTATGCTGCTGAAATTTTTCCAGCGTGTGTATGATAAGGGGCTTGCCGTGGATGGGGATGAACTGCTTGGGGCGTGAGTTGATTTCCATGCGCCGCCCCACGCCCCCGGCGAAAATAACCGTGTATACCAAGCTGTAATTTCTTCCTTCCTGTTTTATTATACTCCCCCCAGCACACTCAAGAGGGCTAGCTTCGCGTCGCCGCTTACGCGGTCCCCCGCCCCCTAGGGGGCGGACATGTAAGGGGATTAGTAAAACCATTTCTTTTTGCCGTGGGCTATCCTCAACTTCCGGCCATGGGTGAGCATGTAGATGGTGAGCAGCAGTTCTCCCAGATGGCCGCAGATGCGGGAGTGTTGTTCTGCCTTGATTTCTGTAGCGCACAGCCGCTCCACCTGCTCCAGCACCGGGAACATCCAGCCGCAATAGGCGTCAAATGCTTCTTGCCTTGCTATAAGCATGTTGTAGTTGTAGATTATATCGCCACTAAGCACCTGAACTGCCCCCTCTCGCTCACTGCTGCCGTAGAGCATAGATAGGGCTTCCAGCATGGCCTCCACCGCTTTGCTTGTATTGTACCTGCCATACTGCATGGAGGAATCCGGCCAGCATAAGAAGGGCAAAGGCAGGAGCACATCAAGACTCCCCTCCAGCAGTGCCTCCCTCTCGGCAGCCGTAATCATCAGACAACGTCTGTAGTGGGCAATGCCCTTCACTGCCGCCTTGCTGTTCTTCCAGGCCCAGTAAGTAACGGTAAGCTCGTCATAGCAGCCATTCCTGTCGGAGATGTTCTCGCCCTCATTATCGTGAAAATCAGTTGCCATGGCTGCTCCCAAGGCTGTGCCCGCCTGGACGGTCACGCAGCCAGCGGGAAAAAACACCGGGCCTTGCAGGGGCTTGTCATGGAGAGACTTAGCCACGTAAATCCTCAGAAGTCCTCTCCTGGGAGCTTTGCCCTCAGTCAAAGCAACACTTTCCTCAGGCAGAAACCCAAGGCCACGCTCCCCCTGGTAATAGGACTTCATCAGCCTGTATTCCAGCTCAGAATCAACACAGATATAATCCCGCCGTCCCCATTCCTCCAAAATGCCGGCTATCTCCCGGTGAAGATACTCCGGCACAGCCACATAAATCTTTGCCTCCGGAAGCCGGCTCACGGGGATAACCCTTTTATCCTCAAGGCAAGAAGGATTGCCTGCCATATCCGTGACCACATATCCCGCCACCTTCCGTCCCTCGCGCTCCAGAGCCTTGGCAATACCATGGGCCGTGGCCTGAGCACCGTAAACAAAACAAGGCTTCACTGACAATCGACCTCCTTCCTTTTGATGAGCCTTCATTGGAGCTTGTTGTCACCCGCTTCAACATCAGCTATAACGAGGATATAGGGAAATGCTGCAAGCTCCATAAGTACAAGCCTATTCGGGACTATAGCTTCTTTGTCCACGATGTGCAGCGGCGCCTGGACTCAGGCGAACAGCTGGGCGCTGCCATAGCCAAGACCATGGAGTACTGCATAAGCCATGATATTATGAGAAAATTTTTGCTAGAGCACGAACAGAAGGTGCCAGCTATGTACAGCTTACGCTACGACGCACAAGCCGCCAGAGAGGCAGCCATGGACGATGGGCGGATTGAGGGACGGATTGAGGGTGCAATTGCTATGGCAAAAGAGTTCTCTGTCAGCCAGTCACAAGTTGTTGAGCAACTGATGAAAAAATTCTCCCTCACCCATGACCAAGCTACTGCCGCAGTGCAGGCCAACTGGTAACACACTCTCCCGCCAATATCGGCGGGAGCTTTTTGTATAGCATGGACAATCCTTCACTCATTACCGCTCTGCAGTCAAAGGCCCCTGCGTGTGTATCGTTTTACATGCAGAGGCTTTTCCTACGCCACTCCCCGGGACTCCCTCCACCGCTTCATGAGCCGGGAAACCAGGTTGATGGAGGTTTCTATGCCGAATTTCTCCTTCAGTATCCTCATCACATCCTTGTTTGTCCGAAACTCACCCTTGTCCAGCTCCGCAAAGATCTGCTCCTCTATGCCCGCCGTCTTTTTCTTCCGCCCGGAGCCGGGCTTGATAGCAAAAGACTTAAATTGACGAAATAATTATAAAATGATACAATGTAACCAAAATCAAGTTACAAAAATGAAGATGCTATCATTGAGCAAACTGGAAAAATCCATCCAACGCCTGAAGTCCAAGCCTAAAGACTACACTTACAGCGAAGCCAGGCAACTCTTGGGACAACTCGGTTTCAATGAGTACAACAAAGGCAAAACTTCAGGATCCAGAGTTAAATTCCTACGTCCCACAGACAACTCCATTATTTTGCTGCATAAACCTCATCCAGGGGACATCATGTCCCCTTCTTCTACTCGCGACTTGCATGACACTCTGAAAAATAAAGGAGATATCTAATATGAACAACACACTGGAATACAAAGGTTACTGCACCCGCATAGAGTTTGATGCCGACGCAATGCTCCTACATGGCAAGATTGAAGGCATCGATGACCTTGTCACTTTTGAAAGCGAAGATTCATCCCGCATAGAGGCTGAATTCCATGCTGCCGTTGATGATTACCTGGATTTTTGCAAGGAAGTCGGCAAAGAACCGGAAAAAGAGTATCGCGGATTATTCAATGTCCGCATCCGTCCCGACTTGCACAAGCGTATTGCTGCAGAGGCAGTGAAAAAGAACATCTCCATGAATGCACTTGTCGAACAGGCTATATCCTCCTATGTGAATATGAATGATAACCAAAACGCTTCACCTGTCACTCCTTAACTCCAGCCGCCCACAAGGGCGGCTTTTACTTTTTACTGTATCCTGTCTGCTTCCAACCATCATCTTCACAAGCTGCGGGAACTGGCCTTGCGCTGCCAACCCAGTTCCTTTTCCTCCTTTTTGCAATCACCCAAAAGCAGTTCTACTTCGGCAGGACGGAAGAACCGCGGGTCTACATCCACCAAGAGCTTGCCGGTCTTCTTGCAGTAGCCTTTTTCCTTCACACCAGTGCCACGCCATTCGATTTTTGGTGAACCAGAAAAACATGGAACGGGGCTCCCTCTTCTATTGGGCACAGATGTATCTTTTGAGCCTGGGCAGCGGAGCCCTTGGCCTTTATTCCTATGCCACTCCCCGGGACTCCCGCCATCGCTTCATGAGCCGGGAAACCAGGTTGATGGAGGTTTCGATGCCGAATTTCTCCTTCAATATCCTTATCACATCCTTGCGTGTCCGAAACTCCCCCTTATCCAGCTCCGCAAAGACCTCGTCCTCGATGCCCTCGGTTTTTTTCTTCCGGCCGGAGCCTGGCTTGATGGCAAAAATTGCCGAATCAGCCTCCTGCTCCTCCATGAGCTTCCGCAGGGCGCGGACACTGCGGATGCACATGCCTGTCAGCTCCACAATCTTCTCATTGCCCAGGCCTGCCGCTATCAGGAGAGCACTGGCTGTACACTTGGAGAGGGTCTCAGGCATCAGTGTCTCCAAAAATTCCCGGGTAGCCGGCACCCAAGGGTCGAAACTACCATCGTAAAAATACTTTATCTTATGCCGTCCGCCTTTGCTTTTACTTTGATCCATATCCTACACCTCTACAGCTTTAGAGGCCACCAAATGCCCCACCATTGCCAAACCTATTCAGAATGCTTCTTGCTCTTTCTTGGCACACTCCAAAGCACTCTTGATGACATCATCCATGTCATAATATTTGTACTCCGCCAAGCGTCCGCCAAAAATGATGTTGCCTTCCCCGGCAGCAAGTTCCGCATACTGACGATAGAGGCTCTGGTTCTTGTCATTATTCACAGGGTAGTAGACCTCTTCGCCCGGCTGCCAGTCATCAGGATACTCACGTGTCACATAGGTCACTGGCTGGTTGCCGAACTCGAAATGCTTGTGCTCGATAATGCGAGTGTAGGGCACCTCCCGAGCAGTGAAGTTCATGACTGCAACTCCTTGGAAATTCTCCTGCTCCAAACGCTCATTCTCAAACTTCAGCCCACGGTACTCAAGACGGCCCAGCTTGTAGCCGAAATACTCATCAATGGGGCCAGTGTAGACAATCTTCTTCGCAAGCTTATTGTAATTCTCCCTGTCCTCCAAGTAATCTGTATCCAGCCGAACCTCAATACCCTCCAGCAAAGCATCAATGAGTTTGTTGTAACCTCCCACAGGAATGCCTTGGTAGCGGTCATTGAAGTAGTTGTTGTCAAAGGTATAGCGTACAGGCAGGCGCTTGATGATGAAAGCAGGCAGCTCGGTGCAGCTGCGGCCCCACTGCTTCTCAGTATAGCCCTTGATAAGCTTTTCATAGACAGTGCGGCCAATCAGGGAAATAGCCTGCTCCTCAAGGTTCTTCGGCTCCTCGATCCCTGCCTCCCTGCGCTCGGCATCGATCTTGGCAGCTACCTCTGCAGGAGTATGCACCTCCGGCCAAAGCTTGGTGAAAGTATTCATATTGAAGGGCAAGTTGTAGAGCTCCCTGCGGAAATTGGCCACAGGCGAATTCACATAATTATTGAACTCCACAAAGCTATTCACATACTCCCATACATCCTTATAAGAGGTGTGAAAGATGTGGGCACCGTACTGATGGACGTTGATGCCATCCTTCTCCTCACAGTACACATTGCCGCCTGCATGGCTGCGACGCTCCAGCACCAGGCAGGACATGCCCTTCTTTTTCATCTCATGAGCAAAGACAGCCCCAAAAAGGCCACTGCCAACTATCAGATAGTCATACATCAAAAAATCCCTCCAATAATTCAGATAACATCGACCCCTGTATCAAATTTCCGGCCTGCAAACATATATCCCCCCTACACCGAAACATCCATATATCATTACAACCTCATTGACTATATACTACACTTCACGATAAAATAGATAAAAAAGGAGGAATCGCCATGTCTACCGCAACCATACAAGTGCGCATTGATGCTGCACTCAAACAGGAAGCCGAAGCTGCCCTAAAGAGCATGGGGCTCAGCATGTCCACTGCCATACACCTATTTTGCAAACAGGTGGTAAACCAGGGGCGCATTCCATTTGAAATAGTAACCCCGAGCCATCCCAATGCAACAACACGGAAGGCACTTGACGATGCACTGGCCGGTAAAAATCTCAGCCGCCCCTTCTCAAGCGTCGATGAGATGTGGGAGGATCTCAATGCTTAAGCCACGCTATACCAAACAGTTCAAAAAAGACTTCAAACTGGCGAAAAAACGCGGGCTACCCATGCAGGAATTAAAAACTATTTTAGAAAAGCTCTCTAACGGTGAGCCACTTGAAGAAAAACACCAAGATCATCCGCTAATCGGCAACTATGCCTCTTTCCGTGAATGCCATATACAGCCTGACTGGCTGCTAATCTACCAAATCAGGCAGGAAGAGCTTATACTTGTTGCCCAGCGAACAGGAACCCATAGTGATTTGTTCGGAAAATGAATATTCCTTAAGCACTGGCATAATAATCTTCGGATACCAGCCATCAACTGAAAACTGGTACTGCTCCCGCTACGGCGGGAGTTTTTTATTAGATTCCCACTTTACTTGAGAGTCAAAAGTTCTCAAACTAAAAGCAACTTTTCATAAAATTATGATA
>CAMVGU010000018.1 GCA_947167105.1 uncultured Selenomonas sp.
TCAAGCTGATTTATCAAGGCATACGGGATGTTTTCCGTGTGCGAAGTTTGAGTCATTATTCGTAATTAGCAGCACCAGCAAGGCCAGAAAATCTATCAAACAGTAATATGTCATCTTATGCGCCTCTTTAGCGAAAATTTAGTGCAAAGCCCCCGCCCTGTGGAAAATCTGAAGGAAGAGTCCTTCCAAAAGGGGACGGCTTTTCGTCAACGTCCATGACAGTAATAATACTGTTATTGTAAGTGCCCCTTATGGCGAGGCTACAGCCCTGTGGAGCCCTGTGCAAATGTCATCTGCTTTCTTTGCACCTGTTCAATTATGTAAAGTATTCTCCATAAAGAGATATTTTCCTGCCGCTTACCTTGGCTTCTGCCGGGAGCAAATCTCCCGATAGAGCACCATCAGTTCACCCACCCACTTTATTCTGTTCTCCCGTCAGCCTGTGAAGCCCTGCACGAAGAACTTGATGAAAGCGATGGTCTGCGGCTGATAGATGATATCCACCAGGAAGGCGCCGACAATCGGGACGATCATGAAGGCCTTTCTGGACATGCCGTACTTGTCCTTGACCGCCGTCATGTTCACAATCGCGGAGGGCGTAGCGCCGAGGCCGTGGCCCAGAAGGCCCGCGCACATGACTGCTGCGCCATAGTTCTTTCCGAGGATCGGGAAAATGACGAAGATGGAAAGAAGCACCAGTGCCACCACCTGCGCGACGACGATGAGAAGGACCGGTCCGATCAGGTCAAGCAGCTGATACAGGTTCAGGCTCATCAGCGCCATGGAAAGATACAGGTTCAGCATGACATCGCCAGTGCCGTCCACCAGCGGAAATCTGAAATGATACCAGTGGAACTGCTCGTTCAGGTTGCGGACAAGCATAGCGACGAACATTGCGCCGATATAGGACGGGAAGCTCATTCCGATCAGCTTCCAGAGCCAGCCGGAGATCTCGGCTCCGAGCGCCATGCAGAACAGGATCGCGGTCACGTTCTTCAGGACATCCAGGTTGGTGAGCTTCTCGCCGTGTCCTGCGTTGATTTCTTCGGCGGAAGTGTCCAGGGTCTCGGAATTGTCCGGGGTCAGGTGGTTCTTCTCGATCAGCATGCGGGCCACCGGGCCGCCCACCAGGATGCCGAAGATCAGGCCGAAGGTCGCAGCTGCCGCGCCGACGGTGATACCTGCCGGATAGCCCATCTCGGTAAAGGTGGAACCGTAGGAGCCTGCCGCTCCGTGTCCGCCAATCATGGAGATGGCGCCTGCCAGGAGCGCGTAGGGATACTCAAGGCCTGTGACATTGGCGAGGCCGATGCTGATGCAGTTCTGGATGATGGAGACGATGCCGGCGATCAGCCAGTAGACGATCAGCAGGATGCCGCCCTTCTTCAGAAGGGAAAGGGACGCGCCCAGGCCGACGGTGGTGAAGAACGCCACCATGAACGGACTCTGGAAGGTCGTGTCGAACTTGAACGCGAACGCGCCGCTCTGATGTCCGGCAAAGGTGATGAACATGAACAGGAAGCCGCCCAACACAGGAGCCGGAATGCAGTACTTCGTGAGGAAGCTCACCTTCCTTCGGAGCCAGAAGCCGAGCAGGAGCAGGATGGCGGCCAGCGCCGTCGTCATGACCATCGTACAGCTTATATTCAATGTACCTTCAACAGTTTCAAAAGACATAAGTTCCCCCCTTTTTTTTCTGACACTTCCTTTTGGCGTTTCAACGAGGCGGGAGATATGCTCCCGCCTGTTTAGATGTCCCCCACTTGTAGAAGTGGGGGACATCCTTTGCCTCGTTATAGCGTATTGTTCAAAATTTCGCAACGCGAAATCTCACCAGCCTCCCGAGGAGCCTCCTCCGCCGGAACTGCCGCCGCCGAAACCGCCGGAGCTGCCGGAACTGCCGGAACTTCCTGAGCCTTTGCCGGAACTGCCAAAGAAAGAGCCTGCGTCATCGAAGCACTTGTCAAAGCTTAAAGTCCCCCAGTGTCCCAGGGAAATAAGGTACAGCAGGACATTCAGTGAGTACCATAGACCCCCAAACAGCAACGTGAGGACTATGCCAACGATGTAGTTTCCGAAGAAAACAGCGGCGAAGCCGACGGCAAACATGAGCAGAATGAAAATCCCGCCGTAGAAAAAATCCTCCAGCGTCCATTCTTCTTCCTCCGCCGTCGCCTTCTCTGCCGCCTGCTTTGCCTTTTCTTCCTTTTCTGCCGGGAACAGGCCGGGGGGAGGGACTTCCCCGTACTCCCCATAGATTTTTTGCGCCAGCTTCCTGTATGCCTCCAATATGCCCGGTGAGTAATCCCCTGCCCTGAATCTCGGCGTCATGCCGTCCAGAATCTCTCCAGCATATCCATCGGTGATGGCCCCTTCCAGGCCGTAGCCCACCTCCACGCGGAATTTACGGTCTTCTTTGGCTATCAGGAGCAGCACGCCGTTATTTTTTTCCGCGCTGCCGATGCCCCAGGCCCGGAACAGGCGGTTGGCGTAGGATTCGATTTCCTCCCCCTCCAGGCTGTCAATGGTGACGACTACGAGCTGGGCACCGAAGCGGCTGTCCAGATCCTTGCCGATGGCCAGCAGCTTTTCCCTGTCCTCTCCCTGCACCATATGGGCAAAATCCGCTGCATAGATATCCTCCGTCGGTGGCTCCGGCAGGGAGGTTTCAAATAACCCCCAGCACAGGTACACCAAAGCGCAGATAATCACCGTGCAGACGAGGGTGACAGCCCCGCCTTTCAAAATGCCACCTCCGGCAGGGCATGGGCCTTCTCCTGGGCTGCAAAGGGCGGTATTTCCCTATAGCCCATAAGGCCGGCCACAATACTGCCGGGGAATGTGCCCACAGTCACATTGTAATCCCGTACAGCCTCGTTATAATCCCGCCGGGCCACGGCAATGCGGTTTTCCGAGCCGGCAATCTCCCGCATGAGTTCCGTGAAATGGGCATCGGATTTCAGGGCGGGATAGTTCTCCGCCACGGCAAACAGCCGTCCCAGGGCTCCCGTGAGCTGGGCATCTGCCGCCGCCATTTCCTCTGCAGAGGCGGCACCCGCCACCTGGGCACGAGCCGCCGTCACCTCCGTCAGAACCTTTTCTTCATACTGCATGTAGCCCTTCACCGTCTGCACCAAATTGGGAATCAAATCGGCACGGCGCTGGATCTGGTTCTCCACCTGCCCGTATTGGGCATCCACCTGGATTTTTGCGCTCTTGACGCTGTTGTACAGGCCGATGCACCCCAAAAGGAGCAATACCAGCAAAAGAGCTGGAACCATCGTCTTTTTCATGGGCAGTTCCTCCTTCATTTTTTAGCATGGGTGCATTTTCATTTTCGACCGTCTGACTGTGCCTTCCCGGCTTTACGCCCGGCATAAGACTTGATTACGGTGAGAACATACTGCTGGCATGCTGTGCCTGTGGCCGGATTGAAATCCTCGCCATGTATTTCTGTGTTAGAAAGTATACGGATGCCAAGGAATGGTACATCATAAACCCGGCATATATGAGCGGCGGCATGTGCCTCCATCTCTTCGCAGGATGAGCCATACTTTTCGTGTAAAAAATGAATGCGATCTATCTGGCGGTTCCAAATGTTGCTGCTGGAGATTTTCCCTACGATAATACGACCTGCCTGATAGTTCCCGGCTTCTGATACAGCCACTTCCAATAGCTCCGGGTCAGCCGTCAGTTCTACCTCCTCTTTATCCTCTTTGAGGTTGCTGTCATAATAATAGGTCGGCCTGAGCTCTATATGCCTGCCATCTGCACCTCTGCGCTCCGCATGACTAATCCATGCACTGGCATCGAAGGTCTTTGCTCCCAGAACAATATCAAAGGAATGGAGCGAGGGGTCATGTCCTCCCGCAGTACCCTGGTTAATGACTGCTATGGGGTGAAAATGCTCGATACCCAGAGTAGTGGCGGCAGCAGCGTTAGTCATACCGATGGAGGTTACTGAAACAACGACAGGTATACTTTGATATTCGCCACTAACATATCGCCAGCCACCAATGCGTTCCTCCACAGGATTATCCAATTCTTTGATTAGCAGGTCTGTTTCACATTCCATAGCTCCCTCAACGAGTATGGGATCGGCCGCCTCTGCCCATAATGGCATCAATGACAGAAATGTGGCCACTAAGATGATAATGCTTGCTCTTGACAACTTCATAGTTACATCTCCTTTGTAGGTTCTTCCATTGTTTCCAAAAGGAAGTTCACCGGGGGAAATCCACTGTTGCCCTGAGTTATTCTCCACAAAGAGCGGTTTTCCTCCGCCATACCCTTTTCCCCGTCCCCTTGATGGCCTCATTGGGGCAGACCAGGACGCAGAGGTGGCAGCCTACGCATTTGGAGCCGTCCAAAATGGGCTGGCGTTTTTCGTTAAGGCCCAGGGCCTGATGGCCCCCGTCGGCGCAGGAAATCACGCAGCGGCCGCAGCCTATGCACTTTTTTCTGTCAAATTTGGGAAAGACTATGCTGTCCCTTTCCAGCACGTCGGTGCTTTCGCTGACGGTGCCCAGGGCCTGGCCTGTCAGTTCCTGCAGGGACTTCACTCCCTTGTCATGGAGGTAATAATTAAGCCCGGCCTTGAGGTCGTCTATAATGCGGTAGCCATACTGCATGACGGCGGTGGTCACCTGGACGGAGCCAGCCCCCAGCAGGATGAATTCCAGGGCATCCTGCCAGGTCTCAATGCCCCCCATGCCGCTCAGGTGCATGCCCTGGAGCTCAGGATTCTGCCCCAGCTCTGCCAGGAAGTGCAGGGCGATGGGCTTTACCGCCGCGCCGCTGTAGCCTCCCACTGCGGACATGCCCCTCACTGCCGGGGCGGAAACATAGCTGTGGATATTGACCTGCATAATGCTCTTGATGGTGTTGATGGCCGCAAGGCCCTCCGCGCCTCCCCGCCTGGCGGCTTCTCCTGCGGGGCTCATGCTGGCCACATTGGGGGTGAGCTTGGCAAGTATGGGGATCGTTGCCCCTCGCCTGGCGGCGGCGGTGTACCTTTCCACCAGCTCCGGCACCTGCCCTATATCGGAGCCTAAGCCCTCCTCCATCATATTGGGGCAGGAGAAATTCAGCTCCAGCACATCGGCGCCGTTTTCCTGGCAGGCCCGGGCCAGTTCCTCCCATTCCCCTTCATCCCGGCCCATAATGGAGGCCAGAATCACCTTGCGGGGGTAAGCCTCCTTCAGCCGCCGAAAGATTTCCATGTTTTCCTTCAGGCTGTGGTCGGAAAGCTGCTCAATATTCTTGAAGCCCATAATACTGCCGCTGTCTCCCTTGAGGGAGGAAAAGCGGGGAGAGGCCTCGTGGATCTCCAGGGCGGAAATGGTCTTAAAGGCCGCCCCTGCCCAGCCCGCCTCGAAGGCCCTGGCACACATCTCGTAGCTGCTTGCCACCACCGAGGAGGACAGCAGGAAGGGATTTTCCAGGGGAACGCCGCAAATCTCGGTGGCCAGGGCCTGCTCATCCTTCGGCAGGCCCGTATCAAGCAGGGGCCTCACCTCTGCCGTGAGCCTCAGCAGGAGATTTTTCACAGGCACCTGCCCCGGACGCAGGCAAGCCTCCTCACAGGGCGCGGAGCAGTCCCGGCAGGCTACACTCTCCGGCAGGCGGAGGGCAGCCGTATCTTCATTGCCAAACCAGACGGAGCGCAGCTTCTCCGCCGGCTCCAGCCCCGAGGGACAGGCCATATCGCAGGGAGCTTCCCCGCAAAGGGCGCATTTCAGCATATCCCTGCGCCCCAGAATATTGTGCAGTTTCATGACCATGCCTCCAATTTATGCCAAACTTTTTAATCAATCTCCATTCTCCATTCATAGCCGTCCCTCCTGCCACGAAAATAAAATTTCACAAAACTTCACATAAAAAAAGGATTATTTATCTAATGCGTAGAATCTATACGGGTCAACGTAAATCACGAGGAAGGAATGATGCGAAATGGGCATCAAGCAAAAGTTTACCATGCTGGCCGGGCTGGTAGGCATCTTGATGGCACTGGTATCCGTAATCGGCTATTTCACGGCTTCAGGCTCCCTGAAAAGCTCCATCGAGACAGGCATCCGGGCCACTGTCGCCAAGGAGACTGCCAAACTGGACGGCTGGTTTGTGGCACGGCGAACCTCTGTGGAGCATGCAGCCGACCTGATGACCTCCTACAACGGGGACAGGGCCAAAATAGAGGCGCCGGAGTCTTTGGCCCTGGCGTCCTCCGACAAGGAAATCGCCGAGCTGACCGGGGGCACGGAGTGGGGCTATTTTGCTTCCCACCATGCAGGTAATAATACCGGCAAAAAAGACCCGCGCCAGCGTCCCTGGTATCAGGCTGCCAAAGCGAATGGCATAGGCTTCACGGCTCCCTATATAGATACCTATACCAACCAGTTGATTGTCTCCGCCTACGCCCCCTTCACTGACAGCAGCGGCACATTCATTGGCGGCATCTGCAATGACATACCCCTTGATACCCTGAAGGATGTGGTCAGCGGCATTAACTATGATGGCAACGGCACGAGCTTCATCCTGGATAAAGAAGGGGAGATCGTGGCCACCAGCGGCAAGGCGGAGCCCATGTCCAAATTCCAGGATGTACCGGGGCTGGGGCAGAATTTCTCCGCTATGCAGCAGAAAGGGGAAGGCTTCGCCGTTGTGGAGACACCGGAGGGCGACCAGGTGCTGGCTTATGCCACCATAGAGTCCACGGGCTGGCTGACCTGCATTGCCGTGGATTATGACGTGGTTTATGCAGAGCTGAATCACATGAAGATTGTCTACGCTGCCCTGACCCTTATCGGCCTGCTGCTCATCGTAGCTGTCTGCCTGGGCTTCGCCTCCCGTATCACCCGTCCCATCGTCGCTCTGGAAGACCATGCCAGCAAGCTGGCAGACGGCAATTTGCATCTCAATGACCTGGCGGTGGAGTCCTCTGATGAGATTGGCTCCCTGACCAGCGCCTTCAATAAAATGAGTGGCAATCTCAGGAAGCTCATCGGCAATATGGCCAAGACCTCGGAGCAGGTGGCTGCCTCCTCGGAGGAGCTTACCGCCAGCGCCCATCAGTCTGCAGATGCTGCTGTGCGTGTAGCGGAAACGGTGGGAGAGGTATCCTCCGGCATGGATCAGCAGCTGCGTGATGTAGACACTGCCAAGGAAAATGTGGAAAAGGTATTCCGGGATATCAAGGACATGACCGCCAAGGCCAATAAAGTCATCAGCGCCTCCGAAGATACCTCCGCGGCAGCCAGGGAGGGTGCCGCCCTGATGGAAGCAGCCATTGCCAAGATGGAGCAAATCGAAAAAAGCGTCATGGCTTCCTCCGATGTGGTCAAGACACTGGGAGAAAGCTCCCAGCAAATCGGCCAGATCGTGGAGGCAATCTCCGGCATCGCGGAGCAAACGAATCTCCTGTCCCTGAATGCCGCCATCGAAGCGGCACGGGCCGGAGAGCAGGGCCGGGGCTTTGCCGTCGTTGCCGAGGAAGTCAGGAAGCTGGCCGCCCAGTCCCAGGAGTCCGCTGAGCAGATCAAGAACAGGATCGGCGCTATCCAGGGCGATACGGAGAAGGCTGTACAGGCCATGCAGGACGGCACCGCCGAAGTAGCCGAAGGCACCAGCTCCATCCGCAAGGTTGGCGAGCAGTTCCAGGGCATCCTGCAGAAAGTTGACGGCATCAATACCCAGATGTGCGAAATCGGCAACTCCGTCAAAGCCGTGAACCACGGCGCCGAGGAAATCGTCTCCGCAGTGGACTCCATTGATAACGTCAGCCGCAGGACGGCAGAGAACACCCAGAGCATCTCCGCCTCCACCCAGGAGCAGTCCGCTTCCAACGAGGAAATAGCGGCAGCCTCCCAGTCCCTTGCTAATCTGGCCACGGATATGCAGACCTCCATCGGCCAGTTCAAGCTGTAAGACAAAAGCAGCGTCCCAAAATCCTCTTGCAGATTTCGGGAGGCTGCTTTTTTATAACTAATTTTTGCGGCTTGTAAAGGAAATCTAATGAAAAGCTTGTCAAAACCCGGTGTTCCTTTTTTTTGCAAAAAAGTGTAAAATGGGAAATTAGCTAAGGGGGTGAGCTGAATTTTGGAGGCAAAGACGGCGCTGATTGCCATGAGCGGCGGGGTGGATAGTTCCGTGGCGGCTTATTTGATGCTGCAGGCGGGCTTTCGTTGCCTGGGGGTGAATATGCGGCTCTATCATAATGAGGATATTGGCATTTCCATCTTCAAGTCCTGCTGCTCCCAAGAGGATCGGGAGGATGCTGCAGCCGTGGCGGAGAGGCTTGGCATGCCCTTTGAGGTGAAGGATTTCACGGCGGATTTCAGGCGGGAAGTCATAGATAAATTCATTCGCACTTATGAGCAGGGGGGCACGCCCAATCCCTGCATTGACTGCAACCGCTGCCTGAAGTTTGCCAGGCTCCTGGACTTTGCCGGGGAAAAGGGGCTGAAATATCTGGTGACGGGGCATTATGCCCAGGTTGAGTACGAGGAGGAGAGCGGCCGGTATCTTCTGCGCAAGGCCAGGGATCTCACTAAGGATCAGAGCTATGTGCTCTACAATCTGACCCAGGAGCAACTGGCGCGCACGCGCTTTCCCCTGGGGGAGCTGGCAGGGGGCAAGGAGGAGACGCGCCGTATCGCTGAGAAGCTGGGGCTCTCCAATGCCCACAAGAGGGAGAGCCAGGATATCTGCTTTGTGCCGGACGGCGATTATGTGGGCTTTATGGAGCGCTACAGTGGCAAACGCTACGGTGAGGGGGATTTCCTGGACAGGGCAGGGCAAAGAATCGGGCGGCACCGGGGCGCCGTGCGCTATACCATCGGCCAGCGCAGGGGCCTGGGGCTTGCGGCGGCGCAGCCCCTCTATGTCTGCGGGAAGGATATGGGGGCCAATACGGTGACGGTGGGCAGGGAATCTGACCTTTACGCCAGGGAGCTCTATGCTGCGGATCTGAACTGGATTGCCCTGCCGGAGCTTTCCGGGCCTTTGCCGGTGCTGGCCAAGACCCGCTACCGCCAGCAGGAGCAGCGAGCCACTGCCTATCCTGAGCCGGAGGGCAGGATGCGCCTGGTCTTTGACAGGCCCCAGCGGGCCATTACACCGGGTCAGGCGGTGGTGATGTACCGGGCAGACGGCAGCGGCGTGGTGGTGGGGGGCGGCACCATTGTGGGGGCTGTGAGGTAGGACGGCGAATAGCTACTCTCGTTGTATTTGTTAGCCAGGGAACCTCATCCGTCAGCCCTTCGGGCTGCCACCTTCCCCAGAGGGGAAGGCTTTTTGTGCGGCGACGGCAAGTAACTGTTTCAAGTAAAAAAAGGAGTATCATTATATGTTAGACGAATTCAAGAAATTTATTATGCGTGGCAATGTGCTGGATATGGCGGTGGGCGTGGTTATCGGCGCCGCCTTCGGCAAGATTGTCACTTCCTTCGTGAGCGACATCCTGATGCCGCCCCTAGGGGTGCTGCTGGGGAAGGTGGACTTTTCCAATCTCTTTATCAATCTGTCCTCCCAGCCGGCTGCCAGCCTGGCTGAGGCCAAGGCGGCGGGGCTGCCGGTGATTGCTTACGGCGCTTTTATCAATACGGTTATCGACTTTCTGATTGTGGCGGCGGCCATCTTCCTGCTCATCAAGCAGGTGAACCGCTTCTTCCCCTCCAAGGAGGAGGCACCGGCGCCCCATCTCTGCCCCTACTGCAAGACTGAGATACCGGAGGAGGCCACCCGCTGCCCCCACTGCACCTCGGAGCTGCAGCAGGGCTGAAATACCGGGTGTGCTGAGATATTTGGCAGGGAGCGGATGCTGTTTCCCTGCCTTTTTGCTATGCGAGTCAAGCCCGTAAGCGACGCTCTGCGCAGCAGAGCTGATCCCTTTAGGGGGGCGTAGTGCGAACCTTTGTTCCGCACGAAGTTTTGTATTCAAAAAAAAATACTTGTCCCTGCCATGAAGGAAAATCCGATTTCTTGCAGAATTAAGAGACGTAAAAGGGGGATCTGTAAAAGGATCATCTGCAGCGGCAAGGGAATCTGCTGGTCTGCAAACAAAAGGGAGGTTGGACTATGGGTATACAGAAAAAGTTCTTTCTGCTGGCGGGCATCGTGGCCGTCATCATGCTGGCCATTTCCTGCGCGGGCTACTATGTGGCTTCCAGCGCCCTGGAAGAGGGCATCAACAGCGAGATGACCGAGGTGGTTGAAAGCCACAACAACAAGTTGTCCGGCTGGCTGGACGAAAAGGCTGCCTTGACCATGGCAGTAGCCAGGAACATGCACCAGGTTGATGACGGCACCAGGGACGAGGCCGCTTTGCGCCCGTCGCTAAACGTCATTGGCGAGGATAAGGAAGTGCTGCTGGATGTGACCATCGGCCGTGAGGACAAGGTCATGTTCTCCTACCACGCCGAGTCCTCCACGGGCAAGACTGACCCTACTTCACGCGGCTGGTACAAGCAGGGCAAGGCCGCCAACGGCAAGCTGGAATGGACGGAGGCCTACGTGGACAAGCTGAGCAACCAGCTGGTAGTCTCCACCACGGTTTCCTACAATGATGCCGCCGGCAGATTCCGGGGCGTTGCCGTGGCCGATGTGCCCCTGACCGTCCTGAAGGACGCCGTCAAGCAGATCCGCTACCAAGGCTCCGGCATGGGCTATATTATCGACAGGACAGGACAGGTACTGGCCTCCGATGATGAAGCCAGCAATACGAAGCTTATCTCTGAGCTGCCGGAATTCAAGGAGCATGAGAAGGCCATTATGGCACCGGATGCCAAAGGCTCCTTCCAGATTGAGAAGAACGGTGAGTCCCAGACCTTCGCCTTCACCACCATCCCCAGCACCCAGTGGGTCATTGGCCTGATGGTGCCGGATTCCGTCCTCTACGCACCCCTTACCAATATGAAGCTGCTCTATGCAGTCCTCATCCTGCTGGGCCTTGTGATTATCGTCTTTGCCTGCCTGCGCTTCGGCAGCATGATTGTGAACAATGTCCAAAGGCTCCACGGCCATGCCACCAAGCTGGCTGACGGGGATCTCTCCATGCAGCCTTTGCCTGTCATCTCCGACGACGAGCTGGGGGATTTGACCAAGGCCTTCAATGTGATGCACAAGAATATCCACGACCTGATAGAGAACATCGCCAAGGCCTCGGAGCGCCTGGCAGCCTCCAGCGAGGAGCTGACCGCCAGCGCCCATCAGTCGGCGGAGGCAGCCATGAGCGTGGCGGAGACCGTCACCAACATGGCCAACGGCATGTCCGAGCAGCTCACCCATGTGGACAATGTTCGCAGCACCGTGCAGGAGTCCAGCCGGGATACGGAGGTGGCCGTCCAGCAGGGTGCCAATGTCACTTCCATGACGGTGAATGCAGCAGATGCCGCCGCCAACGGCGAGAAGCTGATGCAGCAGGCCGTTGGGCGCATGGACAATATCGAAAAGAGCGTGGGACGCAGCGCGGAAGTGGTAGCGGCCCTGGGCAAGAACTCCGAGCAGATCGGGGCCATTGTGGAGGCTATCTCCAATATCGCCGAGCAGACCAACCTCCTGGCCCTGAATGCAGCCATCGAGGCTGCCCGTGCCGGCGAGCATGGCCGGGGCTTCGCCGTGGTGGCTGACGAGGTCAGGAAGCTGGCCGAGCAGTCCAAGGACGCAGCAGACCAGATCGGCGAAAAGATCCGCATGGTGCAGAACGATACCCAGTCCGCAGTGCTGGCCATGAACGAAGGCTCCGGCGAGGTTCGTGCCGGTGCGGACGCCATCCGCGAGGTGGGCACCGAGTTCACCAATATCGTGAACCATGTGCAGGAGATCCGCAAGAACATGGAAAGCATCGGCAACTCCATGAACACCGTGGCCACCAACAGCGCCAGCATTGATGAAGCTGTGGCGGGCATCCAGGAAATCAGCCGCACCTCCTCCGACCAGGCCCAGAGCATCTCTGCAGCCACCGAGGAACAGTCGGCTTCCATGGAAGAAATCGCGGCAGCATCCAATTCCCTGGCCCAACTGGCCGAGCAGATGCAGCATGCTATTGCTAAGTTCAAGCTGTAAGAACAATAATAATCAAATCGGCATAGCAAGAGGCCCCTCCAGCGGAGGGGCCCTTATTATTGAAGAAAAGCCAACACTATGCTATACTACTCTTGCGGTCGATGGTCGGTTCCTCCACTCGTGGGGGAGGTGATGTCCATGACAACTTATGAGAAGTTAGCGCTTGTGCTGGCTGTTCTTCAGTTGATCTTGGCGTTCCTGGCTCTGCTTAAGTAAAAGCATCCAGCCGTTTAATAGACGCTTTGACGAACGCCTCAAGTTTTTAACGATGGGCGGTTCCGACAAGCCAACATCGGCCGTCTATCTGTATCTAAGTATAACACGCCGGAGCGTAAATAGCAATCGGGAGCGGCGCCGTTATTTCCGGGCAGAGGCAAAACGGCGCAGATACTTATAAGTTGCCTCCGGCACCAGCTTGCGTATATTGCGGAAATCACGTTCTTTCAGCAGCCGCCTCACCTGAGAGGCGCTGATTGGCATGCCCTCACGCCGCAGCCGGGGAATCTCAACAAATTTAACATCATACTGCCGGAGCAGGTGACGCATTTCTGCATTATACTGGGCTGTAACTTTGTCCAGGGGTTCCTCTCCGGCAAATCTGATGCTGATATCAAGGCTGGGAGCAATTTCCCGTCCAAAGAGTGCCACATCCAGGCTGGCATCGATTGTCTGCTCTTGCAGGCTTTCTTTGTTGAAATACTCCTTAAAAGTCTTGGCAGAGAGGATGAACTGACCGCTGGGGAGCACCAGCACATCCTTCAGATCGGCCAGATTCTCCTTCACAAGAGCAAGCCTGTCAGCAAAGGGGAAATAGGATTTATCCTCCTCTACCACAAAGACAATAAGTTTGTCGCATTTGGTCAGTGCTTGCTCCACCAAATATCTGTGTCCCTTGGTAAACGGGTTGCAGTTCATAACAATGGAGCCCACCACCGGGCGCAGATAATCGTGGTAAATCCTGGTCAGTTTCTGCTTATAATCCCTTAGCTGTGCAGCCTCACCAGTCTCCTCAGCATCTCCCCGGCTGGTCGGTGTTGCCCTGACGGTAGGTGCGGCTGTCTGCGGTTCGACAGGATAGAAAGCATGCTGAGATAAGAAGGAAAATATTCCTCCAGCCATCAGTTTGTTGCCAGCCCTAGCCAGATGAGAATCTGTATCAGCAAAAATCTCACCATAGGGATGTGGACGAATAGCCTTATGACTTAAATCGCAACTGTCAATTCTCCACAGGGAAGCCTCGGTTCCCACGATGACAATATCTCCCTTTTTAGCGGGGATAGAGCGCAAGACTCCGATGGTATTGTTCAGCAATTCCTGACCACCGCCGCAAATAAACGCATAGTTGTGAACAATAAAACCTTTTTCCGGCACGTTCTCATTCAGATATTGCTGCAACAGAGAAGCAGGAGTATATGCATCCGCATCTCCGAAGCCGGACATCACACAGTTTCCTACTAGGAAAATTGATCGCCTGGGGTTTTCAGGCTGTCCAAAGGTAATCCTGAGTCCATGCCTGGTATTGAGGGAAACTGAGATGTAATCAACGTAGCGTCTGGAGCTATCCGGTCTTATATATGCTTCCGGTGTTTGATAACTGCTGAAAAATTCTTCAAAGCTGTTATGATAGTCCCGAAAAAGCAGTTCTTTTTTCTGATAAATCTGCTGCATCGCTTCTCTGTTGCCGGCCACCGGAACGAGTTTGAAACTCATGGCAGCGATTAGCTGCTCATGAGGAGAAAGATTATTTCCGGTTCTAAATGGCATGGACGGCTGTGTAAGTGTCATTACAGATACACCCTTTGCTTGCCATTCGTCTATAACGGGGCGCAGCAGGTTCTGATTGACACATTGACCGTTGAAAGTATCGAAGCGGCGGCTATCCACCATTTCATCTTGGTCTACATCATAAACCACAAAGTTAAAACCTCGCCCCAGGCCGTAATTTTTCCCATCTATCACTATCAGCCCCCGAATGCCAACTCCGCCTTGACATAGGAAGCCCCCGGAATAGACAAGCAGATTGTGATTGTTGAGTTTGCCTCCCAAAGACACAGGTTCATTCAATTTTTCTGTGGTCTTTTCCCTTATTACTGTGCCTTTGTTGATAACAGCCAGATACGGCTGGCGATACCTGCCAGTAAGATCTATCTGCAACCCCAACTGCCGAAGGGCAGTGGCATGCTCCGGCTTGAAGAATGGGCCGAATCCTGTATCGGCAACGGTGATAATAACTGCATAACGGGGCAGTACTTTCCGCAGCTTCTCCAAATAAGCCAGAAAATCCTGCTCATTTTGCAGTTTCTGTAAATCCCTATCCTTAGAGTCCATCAAAAACACCTCATGTATCATCAAATACGCAGCCTGTCACAAAGCAGCGCCGCATATATTTTAATATATCTGTCCCCCTCCCGCAAGACAAATGTACAAGGATAGATGTTTGACACGTTACAAAGGTGAGAGCATTCATTATGCTCTAAAAAATCATCCAAGGGCAGGAGGGAGCATCTGGGCGGTCACACCACATATTATCTAAATCCAGAGCCACTGCGGCAGGATTATGGCGTACTGTGCAGAAGTATAGGTGGTGGTTACTTGTGAGCAGTGTATCTATTTCAGGAGCTGAAAGCCAATGCATAAGGAATATCTGATGGGCAACGAGGCCATGGGGCTGGCGGCCCTTGCGGCTGGGGTCAGGGTGGTGGCGGGCTATCCCGGCACCCCTTCCACGGAGGTGCTGGAAACTATTGCCCGGCATAATGAGGCAAAGAGAATCCATGTGGAATGGTCAACCAATGAAAAGGCGGGGCTGGAGGTGGCGGCAGGGGCGGCCCTGTCCGGGGCCCGTGCTCTGGTAACGATGAAGCAGGTGGGGCTGAATGTGGCAACCGACCCCCTGATGAGCCTTGCCTATATCGGGGTCAAGGGGGGCATGGTGGTGCTGGTGGCGGATGACCCGGGGCCTATTTCCTCCCAGACGGAGCAGGACACCCGGCATTTCGCTTCCTACGCCAAACTGCCCTGCTTCAATCCCTCCGGCGTGGCGGAAAGCTATGAGATGCTGCAGGAAGCCTTTGCTTTCTCGGAAAAGTACAGCACCCCGGTGCTCTTTAACCCCACCACACGGGTGGATCACGGCTATGCCACTATCTCCGTCAAGGACGAAGAAGAATATTATATTTGCCAGCCGGAGGGCTTTCGGCGGGACCCTTCTAAATGGGTCATCTTCCCCCGCCTTTCCTATCAGGCCCATCTGAAGCTGGAAAAGCGCAACGCCGGGCTGACCCAGGTGCTCTCCGCCTATCCCCGCAATGAGGTGCTGCCGGGAGGGGGAGACTCGCGCCGGGGGATCGCCACCCACGGCATAAGCTTTGCCTACACCCGTGAGGTGCTGGCGGAGCAGGGGGAGAAGGCCCCCCGCGCCCTGAAGGTGGCCACTCCCTTCCCCTTCCCGGAGGAACTGGCGGTTTCCTTCCTGCAAGGCTTGGAGGAAGTGTTGTGTATTGAGGAACTGGACCCGGTTATCGAGCGGGAGCTGACCTATATCTGCGGCAAATACCATTTGCCCGTGAAAATCCGGGGCAAGCTGACCGGGGATGTGCGCCAGGCAGGGGAAAACACCAGGGATTCCGTGGCGGCGGATATTGCTGCCTTTATGGGCTGGGAAGTGCCGACAGAGCGGGAACTGCCTGCGCCCCCTCTGCAGATACAGCGCCCCCCGGTGCTCTGCGCGGGCTGCCCTCACCGGGCTTCCTTCTATGCGGTGAAGGTGGCCATGCAGGGGCAGAAGTGCGTTTTCTGCGGGGATATTGGCTGCTATACCCTGGGCAATGCCATGCCCCTGGATATGGTGGACACCTGCCTGTGCATGGGGGCAGGGGTGAATATGGCCCAGGGCATTGGCGCCGTGACGCCGGGGGTGAAATGCTTCGCCTTTGTGGGGGATTCCACCTTCTTTGCGGCAGCCCTTACGGGTGCGGTGAACGGGGTCTACAATCAGGCCGACCTTACTCTGGTCATCCTGGATAACTCCACCACTGCCATGACCGGCCACCAGCCCCATCCCGGCACGGGACGCACCATGATGGGGGCGCAGGTGGAGCCGGTCTCCATCACCGCAGCCCTGCAGGGGCTGGGGGTAAAGCATGTGGTCACGCTGGACCCGCTGAATTTGCAGGCGGCAGTGGCGGCAGTCAGGGAAACCGCCGCCCTGCCGGGGGTGAAGGCCATTATCTTTAAATCCCCCTGCATTGCCCTGGAAAAGCCCAGGGGCATGGCAGCGGTGGACGGGGAGAAGTGCATCGGCTGCAAGAAATGTATCCGCAGCATCGGCTGCCCCGCCCTGACAGCGGCAGGGGGAAAGGTCGCCATAGACCCGGCCCAGTGTACGGGCTGCGGCCTTTGCACGGGTCTTTGCCCCACGGGGGCCATCAGCGTCACGGAAGGGGGCAGGTAAGATGCAAAAAAACATACTCCTGACAGGTGTGGGGGGTCAGGGCACGGTGCTGGCCTCGAAGCTGCTGGCAGCGGCGGCCCTCTCCAAGGGTTACGAGGTAACGAGCGCCGAGACCATCGGCATGGCCCAGAAGGGGGGCTCGGTGTTCAGCCATCTGCGCGTAGGTGAAGGCTTGGCAAGCCCCATGATACCCAAAGGCGGGGCGGATCTCCTGCTGGCCTTTGAGCCTGCCGAGGCCGTGCGCATGCTGGGCTATCTGAAGCCGGAGGGACATCTGGTGGTGAACAGCGCCCCGGTGCAGCCAGTCACGGCGGCCTTGTCCGGCATTGGTTACACCGGGCAGGAAATGTTGGATTATCTCCGGGCGCACTCCCCCAGACTCACCATAGTGGATGGCAGACAGGCTGCGGCAAAGCTCACCCCCAAGGCCCTGAACGTGGTGATGCTGGGGGCAGCCCTTGCCTGCGGCGCCCTGGATTTCCTGAGCCGGGAGGACATGCTGGCGGCTATCCGCTCCAAAGTGAAGCCGCAGTATGTGGCCATTAACGAGCAGG
The DNA here is from genome assembly GCA_947167105.1 of uncultured Selenomonas sp. Lineage (GTDB taxonomy): Bacteria > Bacillota > Negativicutes > Selenomonadales > Selenomonadaceae > Selenomonas_B. The sequence goes on from CAMVGU010000018.1 coordinate 17,068, forward strand.
CGCTGGACCATGCTGCAGGGCAGTGAAATCTGAGCCGGATATGAAAAAGAAGCCCTTCCATGATGAAAAGGAAGGGCTTCTTGTGGTATACTGTTATCAAGCTACAAAACGGTAGGCGGCTAGTCCTCTCATCAAAGCTGGCGTTTGAAGCGCATGGTCGATCGGCAGATGGGAGGTGATGGCATGGACGAGTTGACACTTCAGTTGTTACTGATTCTGTTGATTATTCTTGCCGTCAATAAAGTGAAATAACCGCCCCCAGTCGCTAGGTGAGGCGGTCATTCCTTGTTGAATCAACCGTTGAACATAGAGGACTAACCGTTTACCAGTAGCCCGCCTCCTGTTAGCCGCAGGAGGCTTTTTCTAATGTCATTATAGCACAGCAACAGGCAGGATACAATCAAAAAACTGAGTCAAACATCGTTTTGGCTAGTGCAAAAGTATTTGACGGCAGGAATTACGCCGGTTGTAGCGAATATAAAGAGTGATTTTGATAAGGGAGGTGAGGCAGGCCATGCCTTTGGAAATAGTCCGCAATGACATAACGAAAATGCAGGCGGATGCCATTGTCAATACTGCTAATCCCCGTCCTATCGTGGGCGGAGGCGTTGACCGTGCTATCCATAAGGCTGCCGGGGGAGAGCTTTTGGCGGCACGGAAGAAAATAGGCGATATTGGCACAGGCAGGGCCGCCATTACACCTGCCTATAAGCTTCGGGCCAGATTTGTCATTCACACCGTAGGCCCGGTATGGCAGGATGGGGCGCACGGCGAGCGGGAACTGCTGGCAGACTGTTACGTAAACTCCTTGCAACTGGCGGCAGACAAGGGCTGCGCATCCATAGCCTTTCCGCTTATCTCCGCAGGGGTGTTCGGCTGTCCCGCAGAAATTGCCATAGCAGTGGCAACCCAGGCTATCCGCAGCTTTCTGTCGGATCATGATATGCAAATTTTTCTGGTGGTCTTTGACCAAAAATCCTTCAAAATCTCTGGCAGCTTGTTTCAGGATGTGCAGAGTTTTATTGATGAGAGGTACATCGAGGAGATTCTGGAAGAAGAATATCGGGGCGATTCCCGCGACAGGTGCAGAGTATTTGAGGCCCCTGCTTACCTGGGTGACGAGGCCTCTGCCGCAGCAAGGTCGGCTTCGCTGCTCAGGCTGCCTAAGAAGCAGCGCTCCCTGGAGGATTTGCTGGCGGAAGTGGACGCTACCTTCTCGGAAACGCTGCTGCGGCTGATTGATGCCAAGGGCAAGAGTGACCCGGAGGTTTACAAGAAAGCCAATGTTGACCGCAAGCTGTTTTCCAAGATACGCAATAACCCTGCCTACAAGCCCAGCAAGGCCACAGCCCTGGCCTTTGCAGTGGCCTTGGAGCTGAACCTTGATGAAACGAGGGATTTTATCGGGCGGGCGGGCTACGCCCTCTCCCATAGCAGCAAGGCGGATATCATCGTGGAATACTTTATACAGCGGGCAGAGTACGATATCTTTACCATCAATGAAACCTTATTTGCCTTCCGGGAGCCCCTTTTGGGCTGCTGAAATTGTCGCCTGACAGGCGACCTGGCGCCTCCTTATTTTCGGTAGAATAAACTTACCAAAAGATAAGGAGGCGTTTTCAATGAAAAAAGGCTTAACGGAAATCGTGTTTATTCTGGACAGGAGCGGCTCTATGAGCGGCCTGGAGGCTGACACCATAGGAGGCTTCAACTCGCTTATCAAAAAGCAGCGGCAGGAGCAGGGAGAGGCCCTTGTCTCCACGGTGCTGTTCGACGATAATTGCGAAGTCATCCATGACCGTGTGCCCATGGATAAGGTGGCAAAGCTGGACGAAGATACATACTTTGTACGGGGCTGCACGGCACTTTTGGATGCCCTGGGCGGCGCAATCCACCATATCGGTAACATTCACAAATACGCCCGTGACGAGGACAGGCCGGAAAAGACCCTGTTCATCATCACCACGGACGGCATGGAAAACGCCAGCCGCCGGTATACCTATCGGAAGGTCAGGCAGATGGTGGAGCGGCAGAAGGAAAAATACGGCTGGGAATTCCTGTTCCTGGGGGCGAATATTGACGCCATCGAGGCCGCAGGGCATATTGGCATCCACGCCGACCGGGCTGTTACCTATCAGAGCGATGAGGAAGGTACGGCGCTCAACTATGAGGTGATGGAAGCAGCCATCCATCATGTGAGGTGCTGCTCAGCTCCGTTAGCGGCAAGCTGGAAACAGCGGATTGATGATGATGTGAAACGGCGCGGCAGGGGATAATTTCGGCTGGTTTATCGCCGTGTTCCTGTTCTGCTTCCGCTCAAAGCTTTATTGGGGGCTGGGCAAGAAGGAGGGCTACGCCCTGACAGAGCAAAGTGCATATGGGATAAATCATTAAAAGCTGTCCCCCGGTCCTGCAAATGCTGTAACCGGGGGACATTTTGGCTTATTTGTTGCGAAACAGCCCTGTTCATCCCTGCCTTTGTGAGAAAATCTTGAAAATTCCTCTGGGTAATTGTAGAATAATTACAGAAAGGGGAAATTGGCATGGAGTTCGAGGCAATTTTAAGGGAGGAGCTGCGGCCGGAGCTGGCAGCGGCTGCGGCAGTCTTTCGGGAGCAGTACCCCTGGCAGGGAGAGCGGCAGGTATCGCCTCCCCTTTATCCTTATTTTGGCAAAAAAATACTGGAGGAGGCTTTGGCGGCCCTGCTCACCGGGGCCAATCTCCTGCTTCTGGGCCCCAAGGCCACGGGGAAGAATGTCCTGGCCGAGAGCCTGGCCCTGCTTCTGGGGCGGCCTGCCTGGAATGTTTCTTTCCATATAGACGTTGATGCTTCTTACCTGATCGGTATGGATACCTTCAAGGGCGGCGAGGTGGTCTTTCGCCCTGGGCCGGTGCATGAGTGTGCCTCTTTAGGCGGGGTGTGCATCCTGGACGAAATCAATATGGCCCGCAATGAGGCCCTGGCTGTCCTCCATTCCCTGCTGGATCACAGGCGGCGGCTGGAGGTGCCGGGCTATGAGGAACTGCGGCTACACCCGGCGGCCCGCTTTATTGCCACCATGAATTACGGCTATGCAGGCACCCGTGAGCTTAACGAAGCCCTGCTGTCCCGCTTTGCAGTGCTGCAACTGCCGGTGCCGGGGGAGGAGGAGCTGCTGCAGCTTTTTTCCTATGAGTTCCCCCGTCTCAGGCAGGAAGCAGGCAAGATGCTGGCGGCTCTCTTTCTGGATATCCGCCAGAAGCAGGAGGAAAGGGAAATCTCCGGGCGGGCCCTGGATCTCCGGGGCATGCTGGAGGCCCTGCGGCTGATTCGCCTGGGCCTCTCTGCGGGAGTTGCCCTGGCCATGGGCATTGCCAATAAGTGTTTCGATGCCCAGGAAAAAGCCCTGGTGGAAGACCTGATCGCCCTGCGTGTACCGGGGGAGTGGGGTGCAGGGGAGTTCTTCGGGGAAGCCTGAGCTCCTCGATTCTCCGCAAGGGGGAAGACAAAAGCGTGTTACGGCAGGACTTCCAGCCAGTATCCGTCCGGGTCGTTGATGAAATAGATGCCCATGCCGGGATTCTCATAGCAGATGCAGCCCATTTTCTTGTGCTTCTCGTGGGCCGCGTCGAAATCATCTGCCGTAAAGGCCAGATGAAATTCGTTGTCCCCCAGGTTATAGGGCTCCTTGCGGTCTTTGAGCCAGGTCAGCTCCAGAAGGTGCTGGCTTTGGTGGGAGTCGCCCAGGTAGACGATTATGAAATCGCCGCCGTTTATGCGGCGCACTTCCTTAAGGCCCAGGGCTTCTTCGTAGAAGGCCAGGCTGCGCTCCAGGTCGAGCACATTGATATTGTTGTGGGCAAAACGAAACATGATAATCTGTTGCTCCTTTCTGTGTCTTATAGCAGCAACGGGGGGCTTGCCGCCTTGGACGGTTACTTTCTCCGCAGGCTGCTGACTGTGCTTCTGAAAGTTCCTCTTTTTTATTCGCTCAGAATGTATCGGAATCCTGCCGTGATAATATCCTAAAAAGGTACTATGGAGATCTATCAGTTTTACAAGCGAAAGGAGGTGCCCTTCATTTGTCAGGCAGCATTGATTCCCTGCGCTCTGTGCGCCAGAAGCGTGCCCTGAATATGGTCTGGTCGGCGGCGGGAAGTTATGGTTTCCGGCCGGAGTTTTTGGCTTTTCATCACAATGGGGAGCCGGATTTGTATCTTAATTCCATAGTGGGCTTTGTCCATCGTCACTATCAGGCAGAGGTTCTCTCTGCCTATTTTGCCAGGCTGCACAGGTCTGTGCTGGGGGAGCTTTTTACGGAGCTTTTCTGGCTGGGGCTGGAGGAGGCGGCATATCTGCGGGAGGTGCCCTCCCGTCCTGTGCTGGCGGGATTGCGCCGCCGCCATGCGGAGGATTTTCTCGCGGAGGATACGGATCTTGCCATGCAGCAGTTGATGCTGCGGCAGGAGCTGGCCCATACCCTGAAATGTGTGCGCTGCCGGGAGATTTTGGGGAAAAGGGCGTCTTTGCTGAATCCTTGGGACAGGCGGCTCTATGAGGCTTTGCGCTTTCGTGGGGATATGGACACGGGAGAGCTTGTTGCGGCCATGGAGGGGATTATCGAGAGATTTTTCCGCCTGCACTGGGATAGCCCCCTAAGGCGGGGCTGGCACCTGGCCCTTTCCCCCCGCCTGTGGGCACTGCTGCGGAAAATACTGCCCCATAGGGCGCAGTGGGGGCAGGGGGATGCCGCCTTTGTGGAATGGGCGGAGGGGGCGCAAAGGCATATCAATCTGCCGGTGCTGCAGGGGCATTTGCCGCAGGATGAGGAACTTGTGCGCCGCTATGGGCCGCCCCTTTTGGGCTGGCAAAAGCAGCAGGAGCTGGAGTCCCTGCTCTGCCGGGGCAGGCATGCCAGGGTAAGGCTCTGGCTGACCGGGGAGCGTGGGGAGGACCAAAAGGAGAATCTGGATTTTTTTGCCAGCCGAAAGGCCCAGTACCGGAGCGAGCTGGCAGAGCTTACGGGGCGGCTGAAAAACTGCCTGCTGGTACACCGCCAGCCTATGGAACTGCCTGCCCGCCGGGGCAGGCTCCAGCCGGGGCGCATCTGGCGGGGGCTGCACTTGGGAGATGAGCGGGTTTTCTCCACCTCGGAGCCTGCCCGCTACGGGGAATTTTCCCTGCTGCTGCTCCTTGATGCCTCCGCTTCCAGGGAGAGCAGCCAGGCGGTTATTGCCAGCCAGGCCCGCCTGATTGCCGAGGCCATGAAGAAGGCCGGTCTGCCGGTGGGGGCGGCTGCCTTTTTCAGCGAAGGGGGCTGCACGGTGCTGCGGCTGCTGAAAGGCTTTGCCGAAGATTCCTTGCAGGGGCTCTTTGCCTATGCAGCCAGAGGCTGGAATCGTGACGGCCTGGCTCTGGGGGCTGTGCCGGAGCTGTTTGCGGGAGCCAGGGGGAAGAAGTTCTTGCTGCTCCTGACGGATGCCAATCCCAGCGACGAGGCGGGGATTCCTGCGGAGGGGCCAGGGCTGTCCCATGCCTACGGAGGGGAAGCTGCTCTCAGGGATACGGCAGAGGCCGTAAAAGCACTGAAAAAGCAGGGCATACAAGTGCTGGCTCTGGTAAACAGCGTTCTGGCAGAAGCACTGGCAGAGGATTTTGCTAAGGGGATTTACGGGGAGGATTATGTGCGGGTGCAGGATTTGTCCCGGCTGGCGCAGAAGATAGGTGACTGGTTGGAGAGGGAAATTGGGAGGTAGGCCCGCTGACGAAAAAGTTTTCTTTTGCGGAGATTTTTCTTGGCTGACGAGGTATGTTCGTGGTGTTACTTTCTTTGTGTTGACAAAGAAAGTAACCAAAGAAAACAGCGCCACTTGTTCCCATCCCTGGGAACGAGCGGCGCGGCGCCCATCCTTGGGCGCTGGGGTTACGGGCAGGTTTGAAAAGCCTTCCCCTCTGGGGAAGGGGGACCGCCGTAGGCGGTGGATGAGGTGAGGAAATGACAAATTGCGAAAATAGCCAGCCGCATGCTGGTATCACACGGGGCTGGCGGGGTAGGCTCGTGGTGTTACTTTCTTTGTGTTGACAAAGAAAGTAACCAAAGAAAACAGCCGCCCTTGTTCCCATCACTAGGCGCTGGGGTTTGCGGGTTCTTTTTTTAGCCCTAAGATGTATAGGAAAGGAGCAAATTACATGAAATACCTGATATTAGGCGCAGGGGGTACTGGCGGTGCCATTGCCGGATTTTTGGCCCGCTCTGGGCAGGATGTCACCCTGATTGCCCGTGGCCCTCATCTGGAAGCCATCAGGCAGCAGGGGCTGACGGTGGATTTGCCGGAGGAAAGTTTCACGGTGAGGCTTCCTGCCTATGATATGGCAGATTATTTGCAGGCAGGGGCCGGGAGGCCGGATATTATCTTTGTCTGTTTCAAGGGTTACTCTCTTGCAGAGGCCGTCCCTTTTCTGGAGCAGGCGGCGGGGGAAAGGACGCTGATTATCCCCATCCTGAATATCTACGGCACCGGCAGCAGGCTGCAGGAAAAGCTGCCTGATAGAATCGTCACCGATGGCTGTATCTACATTCTGAGCCAGAAGGGGGAGCTGGGACATATCAGGATGGGGGGCAAGATTTTCCGGCTGGTCTACGGCCTGCGCCGGAATGCGGCAGCGGAGGTGGCAAGCCTTGCCGAGCCGGTTCTGCAAAGGCTCACCGAAGAGCTGACACAGGCAGGGGTCAAAGCCACCTACTCCCGGCAGATAGAAGCCGACTGCTTCCGCAAGTTCACCCTGATTTCCCCCATGGCCAGCCTGGGAGCCGCCTATGGCACGAAGGGCGCCGACCTGCAGCCGGGGGGTGCTTATCGGGAAAAGTTTATTGCCCTGGTGCAGGAACTTCTGGACATAGCCGCAGCCATGAAGATCAAGCTGCCGGAAAACATGCTGGAAATCAATCTGAAAATCATAGACGATATGGGGGCAGATGCCACTTCCTCCATGCAGCGGGATGTGGCGGCAGGCCGCCCCTCGGAGGTGGAGGGGCTGAGCTATGAGGTTATCAGGATGGCCCAGAGGGCCGGGGTGCAGGTACCGGCCTATGAGGAAGTTGGGGAGGTGCTGCGGGGAAAAGGGCTGTAAGGTGCTGTGTTCGCTAACGGGCAGGTTTGAAAAGCCTTCCCCTCTGGGGAAGGGGGACCGCCGTAGGCGGTGGATGAGGTGAGGAAATGACAAATTGCGAAAATAGCCAGCCGCATGCTGGTATCACACGGGGCTGGCGGGGTAGGCTCGTGGTGTTACTTTCTTTGTGTTGACAAAGAAAGTAACCAAAGAAAACAGCGCCACTTGTTCCCATCCTTGGGAACCAGTGGCGCGGCGCCCATCCATGGGCGCGGAGTTTGGGGGAGCTTTGTTCCGACTCACTGGAAATGAGCTGCATTTAATTTATAAGAGGCAGAAAAACAGCTTAAGCCACAGCCCCTTTTCACCGATAATCCGATATATGGTCGTATCAAGGTTAGGAGGGATCGCCATGGCCATGATTGCACGGACGGAGGACAGCATGCAGGGACTCTTGCGGGCAGCCGGCGGGAAGCAGGCGGACACGGTCTGGCAGAAGCTGCAAAAGGGCACGGCCTTGCAGAAGGATAGCGAGGATACGGTCATCGGCAAGGCGTCAGAGGTCTTTATCAGCAAGGAGGGACGCAAACTCTACGCAGACTCCCAGGAGCCTTTGCAGAGGCTCACCCAGACTGATTTTATGACCGAAGGGGAGAAGAAGCTCCAGGAACTCCTGGACAAGAAAACCCAGCGGGAGGAGTTCAAGCACGAGGCCAATGAGCTGGAGAAGCGCCTGCAAAAGGAGTCGGACACCCTCACAGATGATGAAAAGCAGACCATGCAGCAGAAGATAGAGGAACTGCGGGAAAAAGCCAAGACCCCTACGGAAAAACTCCATGAGGAATACCAGAAGAAATTCGCCCTGGAGGGAAAACAAGCAGAGGGGCTGGAAAAGCACCTGTCCGGGGATCTGCTGACCCTGCAGAAACAAATCCTGCAAGCAGAAAAGAATATCCGCAAGGCGGAGAATGAAATCGAGGCCGAGGGCATGTGGCAGGAAGCCTACGAAATGCAGGCCATCCTGGAGCGGGCGGATCTGTCCATTGCCAAGAGTCGGGCGGATTATCTGGGCAAGGAAATCGACTTCCGCAGCAGCGAGCAGTCCCTGCTGGTACGGACGGATGAGCAGGTGCAGGAGGCAGCGGAGGAAAACAGCAAGCGCCAGCCCACCGCCGCAGATGTGGTGCAGGCCGCTGTGGAGGAGGGCAAGGCCCGGGCGGAGAAGGCTGAGGATGACACGGGCAGGCTGGCAGACGGAGGCCGTGACGCTGCTCTCTCCCATATGGAGAAGGTGGCGAACGGTGCAGTCACCGGGGAGGCCGATGGAACCCAGGATATCCTGAAGCGTGCCGAGGCTTTGCAGAAAATAACCCTGGAAGAAGCCAAGGAAGGGTAATACCTTGCGGAATCCTGATCGGAATGATTTCGCGTTGCGAAATCCTGAACAATTGCGTTATAATACACATGGCAATGTCATAGGATTATAGAGAAGGAGAAAGGCATGCATATTAATCAGCAGCAACTGGACTTAGTAAATCAGCGCATCCAGGCCATGTGCGCCGCCCGGAGCTTCTACGGACGGCGCTTTATCGAGCAGGGCATCGCAGGGGTGGAGTCCGAGGCGGATTTCCTCGCCCTGCCCTTTTCCGAGAAGAAGGATTTGCGGGAGGCCTACCCTTTGGGCATCATGTCCGTGCCGGAGGATCAGATTGTGCGCATGCACTCCTCCTCCGGCACCACCGGCAAGCCTGTGGTGATTCCCTACACCGCCAGGGACGTGGAGGACTGGGCCATCCAGTTCGCCCGCTGCTACGAGATGGCAGGGGTGACGAAGAAGGACAGGGTGCAGATTATGACGGGCTACGGCCTGTGGACGGCGGGGGTGGGCTTCCAGGCCGGCTGCGAGCGCCTGGGGGCCATGGCCATCCCCATGGGGCCGGGCAATACGGAAAAGCAGCTCCGCATGATGATTGATATGGAGAGCACCGTCCTTTGCGCCACTTCCTCCTACGCCCTGCTCCTGGCGGAGGAAATCGGCAAGCGGGGCATCCGCGACCAGCTGAAAATAAAAAAGTGCATCTTAGGCTCTGAGCGCATGAGCGATATGATGCGCCAGACCATCGAGGAAAAGCTGGCCGTGGAAATCTACGACATCTACGGCATGACCGAAATCTACGGCCCCGGCATCGGCATCAACTGCTCCCATGAGACGGGCATCCACTACTGGGATGATTTCCTCTACATCGAAATCATCAACCCGGATACGGGGGAAGTCCTGCCGGACGGGGAGTGGGGGGAACTGGTCATCACCACTCTCAGGAAGGAGGGCGCTCCCCTCATCCGCTTCCGCACCCATGACCTTTCCCGCATCATCCCGGAGAAATGCTCCTGCGGCGCCAGCTGGCCCCGCATTGACAGCATCAGGGGCCGCTCCGACGATATGGTGAAAATCAAGGGCGTCAACTTCTTCCCGGCCCAGATTGAGGAAATCCTGCAGACCTTCCCGGAGGTCTCCAGTGAGTACCAGATCAAGATCTCCCATCTGGACGGCAAGGACACCATGCGCCTCTATGTGGAAACCAACGGCAGCGTTGACTTCCTCGACCTGGCCAGCCGTATCGCCGCCAGGGTCAAGAGCAGAATAGGCTTCACCCCCCTGGTCAAGGTGGTGGAGATCGGCGTCCTGCCCCGCTCGGAGAAGAAGACAGCCAGAGTGGTGGATATGAGGTATCAATAAAATACTCCATGGCAAACAGCCTGCGGACGAACCAGTCTGCAGGCTTTTACTTTTTACTCATTCGTTTCTTTCAGGCGCTGCTCCAGTTCCTCCCGCAGTTCTTGCAGAGGCTGCAGGTATTCCGCAAAGATCAGGTCAGTGACATTGCGGGCGCGTTCCTCGTCATAGACATGGATGGCTATGTTGCGGTTTTTAAGCATATCCAGCCATACGGCTTCCTGTTTCAGCCAGCCAAGGCCATAGGCGGCTTTGAGGATTTCCCTGGGGGAGCCTGTGGCGGCTTCGGTCATGCCGTGGAGGGAGAGCACGTCCTTCAGGGCTTTCCAAGAGAGCTCAAAGGTCAGGTTGAATTGGCCGATGATGCCCATGCGATATATCTCATTGTCGGAGGCTTCTTTTGGGTCAGCTTGCTCTAAAACCTTCAGGGAACTGGCAAAGGCGTTGTACTTTTTCATTTCTTCCACTCCGGACTTGTACAGATCTATGCCGTCACGTGCGATTTCTGTTTGCAGTTCAAGGGAAATGCCATTATCAAGATTTACCACGTCAAAGGACAGCAGGGTGCTGGTTTCTTCATCTACGGCCAGGGAGAAACCTGTCACATCACCGCCGGATACCGCGAGATCCACATCACTGCGCTCATGATTGGTTTTCCGTGCCCGGGAGCCGAAGAGCAGGAGCTTTTTCAGGTTGAATCTCTTTGCCAGGCGAACAAGCTCCAGGCAAAGACCGGGGGGCAGGTTATACCGCATGATTCAGACCACCTTTATACTCGAGATACTGCCCCAAAGATACCAGTCTTATGTTTTTTTGTCAACCTTCCCCCCACCACCGCTTCGCGGTCCCCCGCCCCCAATGGGGGCGGACTTGCGCTGTGCATAAGGCAATGGTAATCCGGCGCCCATGGATGGGCGCTGCCGCCCTTGTTCTCCAGGGAAGGGAACAAGGGCCTTATAAGAGCGTGAATCTAACAGCCTTCCCTTTGAGTGGAAGGCTTTTTAGATTCTGCTTGCAATTTTTCCCATGTGTGAGAAAATAGTACTGATTGCATATTTCCTGATACAGAGGGGGCTTTTACCATGGTCAAGCTTTTTGTGACGGATTTGGACGGGACGTTGCTGCCTACGGGGACGCAGGTTTCCGCGAAGAATATAGAGGCTGCCCAGGCGGCGGTGCGGGCGGGGGTGACGGTGACTATCGCCACGGGCCGCATGTATAAGGCGGCTCTGCCCGTGGCCCGGCAGTTGGGGGTGGATGTGCCCATCATCACTTACAACGGGGCGCTGATTAAGTCCGTTTCCGGCAAGGAGCTCTATACGAATTACCTGGAGCCCCGCTTGATTCGTGAGCTGGTGGATTTCTTCCGTGAGCAGGGCTGGTATCTGCAGACCTACAGCCATGATGAGCTGTACCTGGCGGAGCGTGATGATTATGCCCTGGGCTACGAGCAGGCCCAGCAGGTAACAGGCCATGTGGTGGGCTGGGAGGGGCTGAAGGAGCACACGGAGGCTGTCTGCAAGCTCCTTGCCATCACCCGCGGCACGGAGGAGACAGAGGCCCGCCAGGCCATCCTGCGGGAGCATTTCGGTGAGGTTTTTTCCGCCACCCAGTCCGCCCCCCAGTATATCGAGATTATCAATCCCGAGGTGTCCAAGGCGGCAGGCATCCGCAGGCTGGCGGAAATCCTGCAGGTGGAGCCAGATGAGGTGATGGCCATCGGTGATGGCCGCAATGACCTGCCCATGCTGGAGTCCGTCGCAAGTTCCGTTGCCATGGGCAATGCGGTGCCGGAGGTAAAGGCGGTTTGCAAATACCAGACGGGAGTTTGCGAGGAGGACGGCTGGGCCGAGGCTGTCTATAAATATGTGCTGGGGGAGAGGGGCTGAGCCTATGCCGGAGAAGAATGAGAAGCCCCAGGAGGCCGGGCAGGCAGAAAGTGCCAACCGTTTGGTTATCGTGACGGGCATGTCCGGCGGGGGCAAGACCCAGGCCACCCGCTATATGGAGGATTTGGGCTATTTCGTGGTGGATAATCTGCCCCCTGTCTTTATCCCCAAGTTTGTGGAGCTGGCGAAGCATTCCGGGGGGCATGTGAGCCAGGTGGTGCTGGTGGTGGATACCCGCAGCCGGGAGTTTTTCGACCAGTTCCTGCATGTGCTGGAGGAGCTGGACAGGGATAAGGCACCCTATGAAATGCTCTTTATGGATGCCTCTGATGCGGCCATTATCCGCCGCTACAAGGAGACCCGCCGCCGTCATCCCATGGCCCCTTCCTCCCGCATCAGCGAGGGGGTGGCTAAAGAGAGGGAGCGGCTGGCCCCTGCCAGGGCGAAGGCCACATATATCATTGATACCAGCGAGCTGAAGAAGGTGGAGCTGCGGGATAAGGTGCAGCGCATCTTCGGCAGCCTGGACGGCAGCGAGATGAATATCACGGTGCTGTCTTTCGGCTTTAAGTACGGCATGCCCCTGGATGCGGATATGGTGCTGGATGTGCGCTTCCTGCCCAATCCTTTTTACGTTGAGTCCATGCGCCACAAGAGCGGCGCCGTGCCGGAGGTGGCGGAGTATATCGAAAGCTTCCCCGTGACCCAGGAGTTTTTGGGGCGGCTGGATGATCTGGTGGATTTTTTGGTGCCCCAGTACCGGAAGGAGGGCAAGAGCCAGTTAGTGCTGGCGGTGGGCTGCACAGGCGGCATGCACCGCAGTGTCTTTGTGGCCAAGCATCTTTACGACCGCCTGCGGGGGGCGGGCTGCCTTACGCGGCTGGAGCATCGGGATCTGATGAAGAACGATGTGCAGGAGCATGTGCGGGAGGAGTGCTGAGGTATGCATTTACTGAAATGGCTTTATCCTGGCATGAAGTTCAAGCGTTGGCTGGCCCTGTTCGCCCTGGGCGTGATGATGGTGAGCCTGGGCCTGGCCCTGGTCTTTAACTACAAGTACCTGGATGCCATCGAGGAGGCCATTTTCCGGGCGGTCTATCTCTGGCGGGGCAGCTATAATTATACCTTTACGACCCTGGTGGGGCTCCTGGTGGTGGTCCTGGGGGTGCTGCTGATGCTGGTGGCCATCCGCTATGTGATCCGCTCCATCATCATGGTGCTGATGCCAGACAGCAGCGAGCGCCTGGTGGACATCATCTACGACAAGCGCCGCCTGGGCAAGGGGCCGAATGTGGTGGTCATCGGTGGCGGCCACGGCCTGTCCGTGCTGCTGCGGGGCCTGAAGGAAGTCACCAGCAACGCCACGGCCATTGTCACCGTGGCGGATGACGGGGGCTCCTCGGGCCGCCTGCGGGAGGATTTGGGGATAGTGCCACCGGGGGATCTCAGAAACTGCCTGGTGGCCCTGGCCGATACGGAGCCACTTATGGAGAAGCTTTTTCAGCACAGGTTCCGGGGCAGCGGCGAGCTGGCGGGACATTCCTTCGGCAATCTCTTTATTGCGGCCATGAACGAGGTCACGGGGGATATCGAGCAGGCCCTGAAGGAATCCTCCAAGGTTCTGGCGGTGAAGGGCCGGGTGCTGCCCGCCTCCAAGGAAATCGTGCGCCTGGATGCCATCATGGAGGACGGCACGGTGGTGGAGGGGGAGTCCCACATACCGGAGGCCCATAAGCGCATCAAGCGGGTGAAGCTCTCCCCCACTCATGTGCAGCCGGTGGTCTCCGCCCTGGAAGCCATACGGCAGGCGGATGCCATCATCCTGGGGCCAGGCTCTCTCTATACCAGCATTATGCCCAATCTCCTGGTGGAGGGCGTGGCGGAGGCAGTGCGCAACAGCCATGCCATCAAGGTTTATATCTGCAATGTCATGACCCAGCCGGGAGAGACGGACGGCTTCACTGCCTCCATGCACGCGAAAGCCATCATAAATCACGCGGGAAGGGGCATCATTGACTATATGATCGTCAACGACACGCCCATTTCGGAGGAAATGCGGGCCTACTATGCCAAGGAAGGGGCGGAGCCCGTGGCTGTGGACGGGGAGGCCATCAACGCCTTGGGGATAGGCTTCGTGAAAGCGGGCATCATCAATGAATCTGATGTTATCCGCCATGACCCGGCCAGGCTCAGCAACGCGGTCATGCGCCTGATCTACCAGATGACAGGCAGGTGAGCCCATGCCTTCCTTTGCTACGGAGGTCAAGAACGAAATGGCCCGCCTCAGCTACGGCCGCTCCTGCTGCCGCAGGGCGGAGCTGGCGGCGCTGCTCCGCATGGGGGCGGCCCTGGTAGTGGGCCCCCATCGTGCCTACGGGCTGAACTTCACCACGGAGAATGCGGCAGTGGCCCGCAAGGTGCTGCAGCTCCTGAAAAGCGAGGGGGAGGGGCTGGCCACGGAAATCACGGTCAGCCGCTCCCGCCGCCTGAAAAAGAATAATTCCTACACGGTGCGGGTGCTGCCGGAGCCCCAGGTGGCCCGGCTCCTTGAGGGCCTGGGCTTTATCCGCCGGGACTCAGGCTCCCCTGATGCTGAGGAGAGCCTCAATATGGAAAGCGACAGCGGCCTGTTGCGCAAGTCCTGCTGCCGGGGGGCATACCTGCGGGGTGCCTTCCAGGGGGGCGGCAGCGTGAACCGTCCCGAGGCGGCCTACCATCTGGAGCTTTCCACGGGCAATTTCGCCTTTGCCCAGTTGCTCTGCAGCCTGCTGCGGCGCATGGGCCTGCCTGCGGGCCTTACCGACCGCAAGGAGGTCTACGTCGTCTACCTGAAAGAGGGGGATGCCATCGTGGACTTCCTCGCCCTCTGCGAAGCGGAGCAGGCGGCGGAAGCCCTGGAGGTGGCGCGGAATGTGAAGGAAGTCCGGGAACAGGTGAACCGCCTGGTGAACTGCGAGACGGCCAATCTGCAGAAGACCGTGGATGCGGCGGGTAGGCAGCTGGAGCTTATCCGGCAGCTATCCGCCAGGGGAAGCCTGGCAAGCCTTCCCCCCAAGCTCCGGGCGGCGGCTGAGGCCCGCCTGGCCCGGCCGGAGGCGAGCCTTGGGGAGCTGGCGGAGGGGCTGGGGATTTCCAAATCCGGGCTGAACCATAGACTGAGGAAACTTAAGGAGATTGCTGAAAGGTGAATGAGTTGAAACTGAATATAAGACCGAGGCGGCAGCCCCCCCTATGGCGCAGGCTGCTGCGCTGGCTGGCAGGGGGCCTTGCCGCCTGTATATGCCTGGTGGCGGCCCTGGCCCTGTGGCTGGCGGCAGCGCCCCCGGAGGGGATGCCCATCCTGGAGTACCATATGGTGCGGGATGATGCCACGGGGGATGCCTATGACTACTCCGTGCCGGTGGAGGATTTTCGGGAGCAGCTTGATTACCTGCAGGCCGAAGGCTATCAGCCCATCACCCTGCTGGAATACATGAAGGCCAAAAAGGGCAAGTTTACCTTGCCGGAAAAACCCATTATCCTGACCTTTGACGACGGCTACGCGGATAATTACACCACCCTCCTGCCCCTGCTGGAGGAACGGGGCTGGAAGGCAGTGGTCTTTATGGTGACCAATGACATAGGCCGCCCTGGGTATCTAACCTGGGAGGAGCTGCGGGATATGCAGGGACGGGGCATCGAGATCGGCAGCCATACGGCCAACCATCAGCCCCTGACGGGGCTTGAGCCCCAGATGCGGGCAGATGAGCTGAAGCTTTCCAAGCTCCTGATGGAGTGGAACGGCATGCAGACTATTTTCAGCTTCTCCTATCCCAACGGGGCCTACGATGAGGAACTGCCCCGGCTGCTGCAGGAAAATGAGTATCTGGCAGCGGTGACGGGGGATGCGGGACTTAATACATTTAATACTAATCCCTATCTGATGCAGCGCATCAATATCCCCCATCCCCGTTTTGGGCTGGCTGAGTTCAGGTTGCGTTTGTGGAAGGGAGAGCTTTGTGCCCGGTTGGGGCTGGGGCAGCATTTGGTGAGTGCTGATAGTCGCTAACGGGCAATTATTGCGGATATGAGCGAGGCGGGACACGGGTTCCCGTCCTTGGAGAACGAGGGCGGCGGCGCCCATCCCTGGGCGCGGATATACCATTGCTTTGTTTGGGGGATCTTTTGGGGAAATTGACAGAGATATTACATAAATATGCTGAGGAGCAGGATAGTTCGATGAAATTGCAAGGCAAGTTGGCAGCGGGGGCTTTGGCCCTGATGGCTGCTTTGGGGCTGCCGTCTGGGGCAGGGGCGAGGCATCACGTGTCCGAAGGGCGGACGGTGGTGTCCACGGAGAGGCATGAAGTTGCGGCACATGAAGCCGGCAAGACCCATATAGAGCAGAGGCAGCAGGCCCCTCAGGACAGTACGCCGCCCTACAGCAGGGATTTTGGTGTGCCAAAACCATGGGAAGTGGAGCAGAGGGACGAGGGGGGCACCTTGCTCTTTTCGGACAGCCCGGAGTATGTGACGGAGGACGGGATACTCTATCAGGACACGGTGGAGGGGGATGCCCGCATCCTCTACTACCATCTGAACAATATGTCCTCCCCCCGCAAGGTGGCGGTGGTGCTGGAAGATGCGGCGGGCAGCAAGCTTACCGTGGTGCGTATCACTCGTGGGGGCACAGCCGCCCCCAGCACGGACTACCTGAAGGTGGGCAAGGCCACCCAGATGGCCTATTTCGGCAAGCAGAAGGAAGATACGGTGTTGCTGGTGAACGGCCGCAAGCGCCTGCTGCAGGACAGCATGGACAAGGTGCTGCTGCAGCCGGGGGAACTGGTCTACGGGGTCTACGACTTCCACGCTGACCACCCGGTCAGGGTATCCGTCATCATGTACCCTGCTTTCCGCAATCCCTATGCCTTCCTGGAGCAGGCCAAAGTGCTGCCCAAGGACGAAGTGATGCTGCGGGGCACCTTCAAGGGCATGAACCGCGTCATCTACTCCCGCAAAGCCTATGATGCCTCTAAGGATGGCATTGTCTATGTGGATCTGGGAGACGATAACCATGATAAATACAAGGAGGGCATAGATGCCACCGACGGCAGCAAGGCCCTCAACTACGGCAACTACGGCATCCTCTACAAGCTTGCCCTGCCCACCCAGGGCCCTGCTGCCACCCAGTATTACCTTTCACCCCTGGGAGGGGTGTACGCCGGCGCCATGAGCGTGCGCCGGGATCACAGCATTTCCACGAGACTGCTGGAAACACCGGCGGGCTGCCCCTTCTTCGGCGACGGTTCCCAGTCCCTTTCCACCTCTTGGTCGGACAGGGTAGAGCTGGCTGACCTGGGCAGCTACGACAACAGCGTGCCCACCTTCTTCGAGTTCTCGCCCCCCGGGGCCTCCAACCTGCCCGTGCAGCTGATTATGATGCCGGCAGGCAAGTGATAGCAAAATGAACTGAGATTTTTTGAAAAGATTGTGAGTATTTGATATGGGTAGAGGACGTAACCTGCTGGAAATCTTTCGCTTCCTCCTGGCGGGCGGTAGCTGCCTCCTGCTGGAGCTGGGAGCGCTTTATACACTGACCGAGGCCGCAGGATTGCATTATATGTATTCGGCAGCCCTGGCCTTTACCTTGTCTGTGATTGTGAACTACCTTATGTGCCGCTACTGGGTCTTCCAAGGGGCCAGGCAGCAAAGCGCGAAGGCGGCGGCAATCTTTATAGGTTCCAGTCTGGCTGGCCTGGGCCTGAACCAACTGTGCATGTGGCTCTTTGTTGAGCTGGCAGGGCTGTGGTATATGGCGGCGAAGCTCTTAGCCGCTGCCGTGGTTACAGTCTGGAACTATGTGTTGAAAAGGTATGCCCTGACAAGCGTGTGAACAATGTTTTATAGGGATTTCCAGGCACCGGCTTCGGCTGGGGCCTTTTCTTCATTGTTTTCAACAGTTGGTTATGTTATACTTTGAGGAGTTATATGTTATTGTAGAAAGGAAATCGGCGAACAATGGTACGGAAACAGACAGACGATAAAACCGATTTGCAGGATGTGCGCCTGTCTTCCAGGGAAAGACATTCTCACGCTTTTCTGCCATTGCTGCTTATAGCCGGGGACTATCTGGCGGTAGTGCTGGCGGAAACCATGGCCTTGTACTTGCGGCGCTTCCTGCCATGTCTTCCCACCCCTGATTTCAACATACCCAATATATATTTTTACATAATAGTTCCGGTTATCTTCATTTGTTTCCTGCATGTCATGCGGACATACTTGCCCACCGTGGCTTTCTGGCAGTTGGCCAGAAATGTTTTTTATGCTGTGCTCTATTCCATACTGATGATCCTGATGCTTATGTACTTTGGCAAGGTTTCAGCGGTAGTGTCCAGACTCTTTGTGGGTTTTACCTGGCTTTTCAGCTTCAATCTGATCCTGGTAATCCGCTATTTGGTGAAGCGCTTCCTGAACAGCCACGGCCTGCTGCAGATTCCCGTGCTCTTTGTGGGAGCGGGCAGGACGGCGGAGCTGGTGCTGAAATCCTTTCGCCATGATGCGGGCTATGGGTACAGGATAATAGGGTTCGTGGATGACAATCCCGTGTCCGAGCAGCTTGCGAAGAATTATCCCATTCTGGGAGGGTTTGCCGATGCAGAGCGGATAGTCAAAGAAACAGCCGTGGACTATGTGATCATCACAGCCCCCGGCCTTTCCAATGCAGAAATGCTGACCATGGTGGACAGGTTGCAGCCATATGTGAAGCATCTCTCCTTTGTGCCGGACTTCATCGGCCTGCCGGTGGGCAATCTGGAAGTAAGTTCCCTGGTGGATGAGAGCATGCTGGTAATAGGGGTGCGGAACAACCTGGCTTCAGCGTGGAACCGCGCCCTGAAGCGTGTCTTTGACTTAACCATGTCCCTGCTGGGCATGGTGGTGGCAGTGCCGCTGGGGCTGCTCATTGCTCTGGCTATTTACATCGACAGCCCCGGTCCGGTGATTTTTGCCCATTTGCGCATAGGCCAGAATAGGAAGGTTTTCCCCTGCTATAAGTTCCGCACTATGGTGCCGGATGCTGAGGTGAGACTCAGGGAATATCTGCTGGAGCATCCAGAAGCGGAAGCCGAATGGCAGAACTCCTTCAAGCTGAAAGAGGATCCACGCATTACCAGGGTGGGGCATTTTCTCAGGAAAACCAGTCTGGACGAGCTGCCGCAACTCTTGAATGTGCTGAAGGGTGAAATGAGCCTGGTGGGGCCTCGCCCTATCGTGCGTCGGGAAATCATCAAGTACGGAGAGTATTTCCGGGATTTTGTCCTGGTGCCTCCCGGCATCACCGGTATGTGGCAGGTGAATGGGCGCAGCGATACCACCTATGACGAGCGTGTGCGCATGGATTCCTGGTATGTACGGAACTGGTCTGTGTGGATTGATCTGGTGTATCTGCTGAAGACGGTCAGGGTCGTAGTCAGTGGCAGGGGGGCGTATTAGGGCATTGAACATAAAGGTGATGGTAGCAGCTCATAAACACTACTGGATGCCATCGGATAAGGTTTATTTGCCGATGCACGTAGGGGCAGCGGGTAAAAAGTCCCTTTCTCCTGGCTGGCAAAGAGATGATGAGGGTGAAAATATTTCTCATCTTAATCCGTATTATTGTGAACTTACTGCGCTTTATTGGGCATGGAAAAACCTTGAGGCTGATTACATTGGCCTGTGCCATTATAGGCGATATTTTGGACATCGCATGTTATATGGCAATTTGGCAAAGAAACGGGAAGCTATCTTTTCCAAAAGTGATTATGCACGACTTTTGGGAGTAGCTGATGTAATAGTGCCAAAGAAACGCAACTATTATGTGGAGACAGTTTACGGCCAATATGCTCATGCCCATAGAGCTTCCGACCTTGAGAACGTTAAGTGTATTATTGCCAGTAGATGTCCTGAGTATTTGCCTTGCTGGGACACTGTTATGAACGGACGCAGCTTGCATATTCTTAATATGTTTGTGATGAGCCGTAAAAGTTTATGCGCATACTGTGAGTGGCTGTTTCCTATTATAGATGAATTTGCTGGCCATTTTGATAAGACCGATCCCTATAAGGCGAGGCTGTTTGGTTTTGTGGCAGAGCGGCTGTTCAATGTTTGGCTGGTGGGGCAAGAGCTTAGTGTGGCAGAGGCACCGGTGGTTATGCTGGAGCCAGTCAACTGGTTTAAGAAGGGCGGAAACTTTCTAAGGCGAAAATTTGGTCTGTGAAAATGCAGGATGGTGTGTTGTAAAAAAATGGTGGCTTGCAGTGAAGAGAGAATCGCTGTTGTAGTGGTAACGTATAACAGATGCGGGCTATTGAGAGAAAATATCGAAGCCCTGCAGAAGCAGAGTTTCTGTGGGAATTATGATGTAATCATAGTGGATAATGCCAGTAATGACGGAACTGATTTGATGATAAACAACCTGCTCAGGGAGCGGGATGCTGCAGAATCAACGGGGCTGATATATCAGAACACGGGAGCCAATCTTGGCGGTGCCGGTGGTTTTCAATATGGCGTGAAATGGGCAGCGGAACATGGATATGGATATATATGGATGATGGATGATGATTGCATGCCTGAGCCGGATGCCTTAGAAAAGCTC
Organism: uncultured Selenomonas sp.; assembly: GCA_947167105.1. Classification (GTDB taxonomy): domain Bacteria; phylum Bacillota; class Negativicutes; order Selenomonadales; family Selenomonadaceae; genus Selenomonas_B. The sequence continues at coordinate 37,395 of CAMVGU010000018.1, forward strand.
TGGGAAGCTCATCTGCGGCTGGAGGGACAGTATGGTTGGCTTTCCAGTCAAGTGCGCTGGAAGGATGGCAGTATTTGTACTATGAATGTACAGAGGCGTACCTTGGTAGCTAATGTCAAAGATTGGCGGTCATCGCTGGTTCCCTGCGCCATGGCTTCTTTTGTTTCATTATTCCTGCCTATGTCCGTTGTCAGGCAGGTGGGATTGCCTATCAAGGAGTTTTTTATCTGGACTGATGACTGGGAGTATACCAGGCGAATATCACGACGCTATCCATGTTATTTGGTTAATCCCAGCGTGGTTGTACACAAAACTGCAGCTAATTTGCCGGCTAACTTGGCTAGGGATAGCCTGGAGCGACTGCCAAGGTACAGATTTCTTTACCGTAACGATGTTTATCTGTATAGAAGAGAAGGGCTCTTTGGTTTGTGCTATGAGCTGGCTCGCTTAGGAGTCCATGTCTTAAGAGTGCTGTCAGAGGGAAAGGATAACAAGCTGCAGCGAATTTCCATGCTGGTGCAGGGTACCTGGTCGGGGTTGTTTTTTTATCCCGCTATAGAATTTTCTGACAGTGGAGAAAAAAATAATGATTAGGCAAAGCTCATTGGCTGACTGTGATAAGGCATCCCAGTCAGAATGCCGCCATCAGGGTTCAAGCTTGGTTATTGTTTTGATGAGCACTTACAATGGGGAGAAATTCCTGCAACAGCAGTTAGAGTCAATTTTTAGACAAAGCCGGCCCGTCGATAGGGTCATCATAGCCGATGACGGGTCTACAGATGGTACATGCAGTCTGATTAAAGGCTTTATTTCCGCTCATGGCTTGGAAGAGCGCTGGCAGTTGCAGAAAAGGAAGGAGAATTTGGGCTGGCGTCGCTCTTTCTTTGAACTGCTTGGTACGGTAAATGATGATAATGCAATAGTTTTGTTCAGCGATCAGGATGATATCTGGCTGCAAGGGCGCGTGGAACATACTGCTAGTATTATGGGGGGACATCCTGAGATTCTCTGTCTGGGCTGTCGTTGGCAGACTTTTGATTCTGGCAGCGTGAAATTAGCAGCGATTAAATCAAAAGGCACCGGTGAGATATATCGTCCCCAAAGCTACTTTGAGATTTATGAAGGTGAGGCACAAAGCGGCTGCTTGCTGGCTTGCCGGGGGAAGCTGCTGAGAATTATAAGACAAAATGCAGCAAAAGAAAGGGCGGCTGACAGGATGCCGCCTTACGACATGTATTTGAGCAGATATGCTTTTTTCCTGGGCGGCTACTATGCGGTAGATGCTGTCTGGCATCTTCACCGCTTTCACAGCAGCAATGCAACTGCTAACAGGCAGATGGCATCTGCACCTAAGGGCCAAGGAACACAGATGGAAAGGCGGGCTTTCTGTCAGGAAGATTGCAAAGTTCTTCTGGGACTGCTGCCGCTGATTGAGAACCAGCATTTAAGCACAAAAGATTTGCTGGAGGCAATTGCCTGGAATGAGGCCAGACTTGGCTTCATGGACGCTGGCAAGATGGGGTCATGGTTGCAGGCTGTGCGTATTTGCTGCAAAAAAGGACATCCTCTCATTCAGGTGGCAGGAGACTTATGCTATCGTCTGGGCATCCAGAAAATAGCCGGCAGGTTGCTGCATTTTTTTATGAAGTGATAAAGTGAGATTGTATTGTGGAGTGGATTTACAATTGTTTGTGGCTGGTGCTGTCATTTTATACCATCCTGACGGTGAGGTATTAGGCAATATAAAGACATATCTGCCCGGTCTCGATGTTTTATATGTTTTAGATAACTCTGAAAAAGCGGAAGAAACACTAAAAGCAGGATTGCAAATGGAGACGAAGGTAGAATATATTTTTTTCGGCGAGAATAGGGGCATAGCTGCGGCGCTGAATTATGCACTGGCGTTATTGCCGGAGGATAGCATCCTGTTGACCATGGATCAGGACAGCAGTTTTGTGCAGGATGATGGTTTGAAATATTTGCATAAAACGAAAGAAATTTTGCAGGACAGACCGGAGGTGGCCATGTGTGCAGTAAATTATAGGGACTTTGGAGAGATACGTTTTTCTGGTACTGGTTGGGAGGATGTGCAGGCTGCCATCACTTCAGGCTGTGTCGTCCGCACCGTTGCAGCAAGAAAAATTGGCGGATTCGATGAAAGGCTTTTCATTGATGAAGTAGATATAGATTTCAGTCTTCGTCTTGCAAAGGCAGGATTTAGGATATGGCGCAGCAATGATGTAGTTATGGAGCATCACATCGGCTGTTCGGAACGCAAGACCTTCCTCTGGAAAAGGCCGGTGGTGCATCACCATGTGCCGTTGCGAAAATATTATATAGCCAGAAATCGCATCTATATGATGAGAAAACATTCAGAACTTTTTGGAATATATTTCAAACTGCTATTGAAGTCTGTTCTGCTGGTTTTTTTGTATGAACGTGATAAAACGAACAAGCTGATTGCCATTATACATGGCATGTGGGATGGCTTGACGGGGCGTATGGGCAAGTTCGATGGGGCATAGGGATATTGCTTATAGGCTGGTTTTGTGTTAGACTGAGACTATTTGGTGAGATGAAATGCGCTATATCAAGTCGGTTTATGGCTTCCTGCAAGCTCTGGTGCAGAGTCATCAGATTATTAGCAGCTTAATGGCCGCAACTGAGATTGTCCGTCAGAAAGCCGATAGCGATATGCTGTAACATTTGCCAGTCAGTTGCAAGATTTCTTATGCGGGAGGAATTTGGACATGGAGAAATTGGCTGATCCTGTTTATGTCACGCAAGCTATTTTGCCGCCCAGACATGAATATGAGAGATACCTGGATAGAATCTGGCAGTCGCATATCCTTACTAATAATGGTGCGCTTCATGAGGAGCTGGAGTCACGCCTTAAAGAATTTTTGGGAGTGAAGAATGTTACTTTACTGGTTAATGGTCATTCAGCGTTGGACGTGGCTTTTAAAGCGTTGCACTTGTCAGGTGAGGCCATTACAACGCCATTTACCTTTGCTTCTACTACCCATGCTATTGTTATGAATGGGTTGACACCGGTTTTTGCTGACATAAAATTATCTGATTATACTATTGATGAAGAATGTGTGGAGACTCTGATAACGCCGCGTACTTCTGCTATTGTTGCTGTGCATGTATATGGATATCCCTGCGCGGTGGAGGCTTTGGCCCGTATTGCTGAGAAGCATAATCTGGCCCTGGTATATGACGCAGCTCACGCTTTTGGAGTGAAAGTAAACGGGCAGCCCATCTGCACTTTTGGAGATGTATCCATGCTCTCATTTCACGCTACGAAAGTTTTTAATACGATCGAAGGAGGGGCGTTACTGACCGGAAATGCTGCTTTGGCGCGAAGTTTCAATCTGTGCAAGAATTTTGGCATCACAGGCCCGGAGCATGTAGAGGCTGTGGGGGTGAATGCCAAGATGAATGAGTTTCAGGCTGCTATGGGACTGGCAAATCTTCCGCATTTGGCAGAAGAGATGGAAAAACGCCGCCGTATCACAGAGATTTACAGAGAAGGGCTGGCAGAGGTGCCAGGGTTGCGTACCATGTCTGACTTGCCGGGGATTGAGCATAACTATGCCTATTTCCCCTTGCTTGTGGATGAGAAGGAATTCGGACTTACCCGTGATGAACTTTTCAACTATTTGGGGGTCAGAAACGTATTTACTCGCAAGTATTTCTATCCCTTGACTGTAGATTATGAGTGCTTCAAAGGGCAATATGATTATCTGCCTTTGCCCCATGCACGTTATGTAGCTAAGCGGATTATGACTTTGCCGCTTTACGGTGCTTTGCCCTCTGAGGTAGCAGAGCGCATTGTCAGCTTTATCAGGGAGGCAGCAGGAAAGTAACCAGAATCAGTGAAACCAGCTTTGGCTCAGGTGGCTATGGCTCCAATAGCGATCAGAAGATGGAATGGTGAGGGCAAGGTGACAATAAATTGCGGGAAAAAGAGAGATTGAGGCGGGCTTGGCGCATCTACAAGGATGAGGGTCTGGCGGGAGTTCTGAAACGGGTTCGCAAACGTATGCAAGGGAACGAGCCTAAAACAGCGGATGTGGGACAGGTTTATGAAAAACTGCAGCGGGACAAGGCACCGGCATACATGAAATGGCTGGCAGATGAACGTCCGACTGCAAAAGAGCTGGATTTGCAGCGTGCCGCTGTATTTAAGAGGAATCCTTTCTTTAGTATTGTGGTGCCCACTTATAATGTGAAGCCCGTTTATCTGAATGAATTGGTAGGGTCCTTGCTGTCTCAGACTTACGCTCATTGGGAATTGCTGCTGGCTGATGGCGGCAGCACCTCAGAGGAGGCAAAGGCGGCCTTATCTGTCCTTCCGTCCAGGGACAGCCGCATTCATGTCATGTGGCTGCCACAGAATCAGGGAATTTCCGGCAACACCAATCAAGCTATTAAAGCTGCCCAGGGTGATTACCTGGCTTTTTCTGACCACGATGATTTTTGGGAGCCGGATGCTCTGTACTGGGCAGCCAAGGCTATTGATGAACAGGAAGCAGACCTTATATATACGGATGAAGATAAGGTGGATGAGCATTCGCAGGTTTTTTATGAGCCGCATCTGAAGCCGGATTACTCTCCGGAAACACTATGCGCGGCTAATTATATCAATCATTTGACCATTGTTTCGCGTCATGTGCTTGATAAGGCCGGCCTTCTTGATCCGGCGTTTGACGGCTCCCAGGATCATGAATTGGTGCTCAGAGTGGTGGATGCTACAGTACCGGAGAAGATTGTGCATGTGCCCAGAGTTCTTTACCATTGGCGTCAGTTCAGCCAGTCCATGTCCAAGCAGAGGCTGGAGGTATGTCAGGCAGCGGGAAGAAGGGCTGTCAGCGAGCACCTGGTAAGAATTGGGCAGCCGGCGACTATCTTGCAGGCGCATGGCTATCGTCTTGAAGCAGCAAAAGATGAAGATTTGGTCTCGGTTATCTATGCTTCAGGGGGTGATATGAAGGATTTTTCACACATATGGGGTGAGAAACTTTCCTACTCATCACTGGAATATGTGCAGGCGACCAGAAGTGGCGGCCTTTATAGAAGCCTGAATGAAGCTGCGTCCAAGGCCGGCGGGAAATATCTGCTTTTCGTGGCAGGCAGCAGCGAGCCGATGTCGGCAGAGCTCATACAAGAATTGCTGGTATATGCAAAAAAAACGGATATAGGTGCAGTGGGAGGCAAGGTATTCCTGCCGGACGGGCAGCGTATTTATGCCACTGATTATATACTGGGAAAGGAACCAAAACTTCATTTTTATGGACACCATCGCGATGTTATCGGCAAGGGCGGATTGGAGCGTATTGCCCGCAATGTCAGCGCCTTGCCTTTAGCTCTGCTTATGGTGCGCAGAGAATTATTTTTTGAGGCGGGAGGCTTTAAGAAGGACTTCCAGGAATCCTTCGGAGAGGTAGATTTCTGCCTGCGCCTGCTGGCAGGTAATAAGCGCAATGTCTTTACTCCATTTGCCGAGCTGCGCCTGGAAAAAGAACCGGCGGTGCTGGCAGAAGACAGGCGGCTGCTGCAGGAGTTGTACCCACAGATGCATGAGAGATATTATGGGGAGGAAATCGTGTGAGGACTTTGGCTGACAAGGCTTTGCGCTCTCTTCGCGAGGAAGGGGTGCGGGGCTTTCTGTTTCGTACACGCCAATACATAAAGAAGCATACGGGGCATGTGGAGCATATCGACCAATACGTTGATGTTCTCTTTGTCAATGGCTGCCCTTTGCCGCATCCCTACAGGTATCGTGTGCAGCATCAGCGTGAGCAACTGGCCATTCTGGGACTTAGTTCCGAAGAGGTCTATTATGAAGATGTGAGGCCGGAGATGGTGAGTCTCTGCAGGACGGTCATTATCTATCGCTGCCCTGTAACTCCCGCCATTGAGAATTTCATTAGCAGAGCGAAATTCTTCAATAAAAGTGTGTTCTTTGACATAGATGATTTGGTTATTGATACGAAATACACGGATCAGATACCCTTCGTGGCGGCCATGTCCCAGGAGGACAAAGCCTTATATGATGATGGCGTAAACAGATATCGCCGGACCATGCAGCTCTGTGATGCTGTCATAACTACCACTGAAGCCCTGGCAGGGGAGCTTTCGGGCTACATGAAGGAAGTGTTTGTGAATCGCAATACAGCTTCCGGCACCATGATTGCCCTCTCTGAAAAGGCCAGGAAGGAGAAAGCCAAACTCAAGGAAGCCGGAAAGACCGTTACCTTGGGTTATTTCAGCGGCAGCATCACCCACAATGATGATGTGGAGCTTGTCCTGCCTGTGCTGGTCAGCCTGCTGAAACGGTATAAGCAACTGCGCCTGCTGCTGGTGGGGGAACTTGATCTGCCCTCTGAACTGGAAGCGTACCGTGGTCAGGTGCTGTTCAGGAAATTTGTGGATTGGACGCATCTGCCATCTCTGATTGCGGAGGCAGATATCAATCTGGTGCCTCTCAGGGACACTATCTTCAATGCGGCAAAATCGGAGAACAAATGGGTGGAAGCCTCCCTGGTGGGAGTGCCTACTGTGGCCAGCCGTGTAGGAGCTTTGGCTCAGATGATAGATGACGGGCAGACGGGGCTGCTGTGCTCTGATGCAAAAGAGTGGGAGACAGCTCTCAGCCGTCTGATCGAGTCCCCGGAGGAACGCAGAAGGCTGGCAAAAAAAGCGTTGTCCCATGTCATGCAGCATTGCACGACAGAGACTGCAGGGCGCAATTTCAGGGAATTCATCATCTCCCATCGTCCGCCGACCATTGCCTTCCTGACTCCCTCCTTGCTTATCAGCGGAGGCATCCTGGTGGCGCTGAAACACGCAGATATATTGCGGGAGGCAGGCTATGATGTGACGATTATCAACATGGACAATCGCCCCGGCTCTCCTGCCCAGGTGCCCTGGGCACCTGAGAAATACGCATCATTTTTAGCAGACAAGACCGTTGTCCAGGCAGCCTTTGATCAGGGGGTGGCAACCATGTGGCTCACCACCGCTTTTTTCCGCCGCGGAGTGATCCGCCGTCCCTGCTATCTTGTGCAAAACCTGGAATCCGGGTTTTATGACCATGGGACTATGGAGCGCATGGGAGCCAATGCCACATACTGCCAGCAGGGGCTGGAGTACCTCACGATTTCCCGCTGGTGCCAGGACTGGCTGCGGGAAAGGTTTGGCCAGGCTTCACGCTATGCGCCCAATGGGCTGGACAGGCAGGCTTTTGCCCCGGCAGAGAGGGATTGGAGCGGGCGCATCCGCATCCTGATTGAAGGGGACAGCAGCTCCGAGTACAAGAATGTGGACGAAAGCTTCCGCATCGCAGCCAGGCTGCCGGAGGATAAGTTTGAGATCTGGTATGTGTCCTATCAGGGCAAGGGGAAAAACTGGTACCGGGTTGATAAGTTCTTTTACAGGGTGCCCAATGAAAAAATGCCGGAACTCTATCGTCAGTGCCATATACTTCTGAAATCCAGCATCCTGGAGAGCTTCTCCTACCCGCCTCTGGAGATGATGGCCACGGGGGGCATGGTGGTGGTGCGGCCTAATGGCGGCAACATGGAGTACCTGAAGGATGGGGAAAACTGCCTGCTCTACGTCCCGGACAACCCGGATACGGCAGTGTCTGCTATAGAAAGACTGGCTGCGGATGAAGCACTCAGGCAGAAGTTGTATGAGGGAGGCTGCCGTACTGCTGAAGAGAGGGATTGGGCGAAATGCAGGGAAAGCATACTGGCGCTCTATCGCTGATGGTGTGCCGGTACTTAGCTGCTTGCATTTTTCAAGGGACTGTGCTAATATCTGAATATTGAGTGCTTGTGGGTATTATTGCAAGGGAGAGGTAATTATGGCTGAAGTATGGTATGGAACTGAAGGCAATGACAAAGTGCAGGGAGGCATACTCGCAGCGACAGGCATTTACTATGCCAAGGGCGGCGATGACGTAATCATCATGGGTAATTCAAGCGGTGACACTATTGAAGGTGGTGATGGCAATGATTACCTGAAGGGCGGGATATGGAATTTTGGTGCAAATGTTGCTGTCGTCATGTATGGTGGCAATGGCAATGATACATTGAATGGTACCGAAAGCGTTGTTATGGCGGACGGTTTGACATCTTTTATCGGCGGGCTGCTGTACGGAAATGCCGGTGATGACCTTATTGGTGATGGCTATGGCAACGGTACGCTGATTGGCGGGGCAGGCAGTGATACCCTTTATGGCGGCATGGGGGACGACACGCTGGCTGGCGATGCCTCAAATATCGATGTCAGCCTCCATGGTGCAGATCTGCTGTATGGTGAAATCGGCAATGACATGATGTACGGCTATGGCGGCAGTGATACCCTTTACGGAGGCAATGACAATGACTTCCTGGCCGGTATGGACGACAACGATTACCTGTCGGGCGAACATGGCGATGATACCCTCTATGGTGGCAAGGGTGAGGATACCCTGTACGGCGGCGAGGGCAAGGACATAATGTGGGGCGAGGCTGGCAACGATTACATTCAGGCCAATGCAGGCAATGACTGGGTTGCAGGTAATGATGGCAATGACTATATTGTCACAGGTGAGGACAGCGATACAGTCTATGGCGGTGCCGGGGATGACTCCATCACAGGGGATGCCGGCAACCTGGACGCTAACAAGCATGGCAATGATCTTCTGATAGGCGAGTCCGGCAATGATCATATCTGGAGCGGGTATGGTGATGATACCGTCTGGGGTGGCACCGGGAATGATGAGATTTTTGCACAGGGCGGCACCAATATGCTGATTGGCGAGGATGGCAATGATACTTTAGTGGGTGCCTCTGGTCAGGACTATATCTGGGGCGGCAGCGATGCTGACGTTATCTACGCCAATGATGGCAATGATGTAATCCAGGGTGAATCCGGCAACGACTCCCTTGTGGCCGGCGCCGGCGATGATCTTGTCTGGGGCGGTGCCGGCAACGATACCATGTATGGCGGCAGCGGCCAGGATGTTTTCGTGTTCTTTGACGGCGAGGGCGCCCAGGTGGATCATGTGATGGATTACCAGGGCGGCGTGGACGGCATCTACATGCCGGATCTTGACATCAAGGGATTCTCTCAGGATGCCAGCAATATCTACTGCCACACGGATAAGGGCGGCGTGGTGCTGGACGGTGCCGCAGGACGCACTGTGGTCTATCAGTCCAAGTACAGCAACGGCATCCAGACCTGGCACGCCTAAGCCGGGGAAATAACAGAATCCGGGGGGAGCCATCGGTAACGGTGGCTTCTTTTTGATTATTCTCGGAAAAAGCAGGAAATGACTGCTGCCATGAAGAATACTTAAAGCATGTATTGATATGTTGTGCTGTTTTGGCAAGGGAGGAGAAATCATGCTGGAAGTATACGGAGATTCGGGGAACAACTACCTGCAGCCTTGGACACATGATGGGGTGCAGAGCTACCTTATTGCCGGCCTGGCGGGTGACGATACCCTTGTTGGCTCCGAGAATGGCTTTAATTCCATGGACAATCTTTATGGCGGAACTGGCAATGACCTGCTGATGGCGCTGGGGGGCAATGATTTCCTGGCAGGAGAGGACGGCGTGGATTTCCTCTGGGGAGGTACAGGCAATGATACCCTGTACGGCGGTGCCGATTGGGATTTCCTGGCGGGAGAGGATGGCAGTGACCTGCTCCTTGGGGAGTCGGGCAATGATAGCCTGTATGGCGGTGCGGGACATGATCTGGCCTACGGCGGCGTAGGAGTGGATCTCATCTACGGCGAAACCGGGCGGGACACCCTCTGGGGCGGCGGCGATGATGACTATATCGTGGGCGGCACTGAGGAGGACTTCCTTGCAGGCGAGTGGGGCAATGATACCCTCTGGGGCGGCACTGACGGTGACACCCTGTACGGCGGCCTGGGCAATGATTTGCTGGCCGGTGAGGACGGCAACGATATGCTCTTTGGCGAGGCTGATGCGGATACTCTCTACGGCGGTGCCGGGGCAGATACCCTGTACGGCGGAGTGGGCCACGACGTGCTGTGGGGGGAGAGCGGCATAGATGTCCTCTGGGGTGGCGCAGGCAATGACTTTATAGCCAGCGGTGACGACGATGACGGGCTGGCCGGGGAGGCCGGAGATGATACAATGTATGGCGGAGCCGGGGCCGACTGGATGTACGGCGGCATCGGCAATGATAGCATGCTTGGCGAGGGCGGCGCCGATGTCATGTTCGGCGAGAAAGGCGCAGATACTCTCTACGGCGGCGCAGGCACTGATACCATGTACGGAGGCGATGACGGCGACTGGCTGGAGGGCAACGAGGATAATGACTACGTAAACGGCGAGTATGGCAACGATACCATCCTCGGAGGAGCAGGCGATGACATATTGTATGGCGGTTATGGTAGTGACATGATTCACGGAGGCGCCGGAGCCGATACCATTTGGGGAGGGGATGGCAACGATACCCTTTGGGGCGGCGATGGAGCGGATGTTTTCGCTTTTTATGGTGTTGCTGGCGATGTGATTCAGGATTACGAGGAGGCTGATAAAATATACGTCAATGCTTATTACTCTGCCAGTGAGTGTGACTTATGGGTCAGTGGCAATGATGTTATGGTACAATACGATTATAGAGCAAATAGAATCATTACTGTGACCGATGCTGTAGGCAAGACGATTACGCTGACAGATTATAGTGGGAATACAAGGACGTATAATTCGACAACTGATAGTTAATGTCATAAATTTTTAGGTGTTTTATGCGGGCGGCAGCCTGCCCTGTGTGACTGGAGCGATGACAATATGGGGGTAATTTTTGGCGACGAGCTGAACAATCTGATTGTTGCTGCCTCTAACCGGGAAAGCTGGGTTCTGGCTGGCATGGGGGGGAACGATACCCTGGACGGTGCCTTCAATGAAAACAATACCCAGGACTTCATCTACGGAGGCGCCGGCAATGATATCCTGAGAGCCGGCTCCGGCTATGATTACCTGGCCGGCGAGACGGGCAATGATGTACTCTGGGGCGGCAGTGACGGCGCCATCATGTTCGGCGGGTATGGGGATGACTGGTTCGGCGGCGAGGGCGGCGATGATACCGTGTACGGCGAATGGGGCAGGGACACCATCTGGGCAGGCACCGGCAATGACGAGGTGTATGGCGGCGAAGACGATGATGCCATAGCCGGAGAGGATGGCAATGACCTGATCTTCGGCGATGGGGGGGATGACCTCATCTATGGCGGCACCGGCTATGATTTCCTGGGAGGCGGCAGCGGCAGCGACCGTCTGCGTGGTGAGGATGGTGAAGATACCCTCTACGGGGGGATAGATGATGATTACCTCTACGGCGGCAGCGGTGCAGACTTCCTGGGAGGCGAGTACGGCAATGATATGCTGGCCGGAGGTGAGGACAATGATCTGCTCTATGGAGGCGATGGCTCGGACACCCTTTACGGTGAGTCCGGCGTGGATGTCCTCCACGGTGAGAACGGCAAGGACACCCTCTATGGCGGCGATGGCAATGACTTTCTCTACGGGGAGGCTGACGGCGATTGGATGGAGGGCGAAGCCGGCAATGACTACATGGAGGGCGGCGAAGGCAGCGACTCCATGCTGGGGGGCAGCAATAATGACACCCTTTTTGGCGGCAACGGGGCTGACTTCCTGGATGGTGGCCCTGGGGCAGACACCCTTTGGGGCGGTGCCGGCCATGACATCATGTGGGGAGGAGCCGGTTCCGATGTTTTTGCCTTCAATGGCTTTGGCGCGGAGCTGGTGGGCAGCGACGAGATTCGCGATTACGAGCAGGCAGACAAGGTTTTCCTGGACAAGACATATTGCAGCAATTACAAATTCACCGTGAAGGACAGCGATGTAATCATGACGCACGTAGACTATGCGGCAACTGCACTAAGCATTACGCTGAAGAATGTAGTGGGCAAGGTAATCACGGTCCAGGACGGCTATGGCAATGTGGTGACATATGACACTACCGAGACGGGGACAACTTCCTGAGTTCGGCAGACAAAAGGGCATGGGCCAATCTAGCGCCTCATGCCCTTTTATGCGTGGAACATTCAAGGGGCTGCGTGGACGTACAGATACATTTATGCTATAATCACTATAGCTGCAAGGGAGCGGCTGGCCTGGGCTGAGGCCGGGCATTGTCAGGAGTTCTTATCGCCGGTATGAGGATGCTGCCGGGCATGACACATTTAAGGGGCTTTGTTTGTATGCGTTACATCAGGATGTTATATGATTTTATCAGGGACTTGATTCTCAGCAGGCAGGTTATCTGGGATCTGACCAAGAAGGATCTGAAGCAGCGTTACCTTGGTTCGTACCTTGGCATACTCTGGGCCTTTATACAGCCGGCCATCACGGTGCTGATTTTCTGGTTCGTTTTCCAGGTGGGCTTTAAATCCATGCCCGTGGATAATTTCCCCTTTGTGTTGTGGCTGGTGTGCGGCATGTTCCCCTGGTTCTTCTTTTCCGACGCCTGGATGTCTGCCACGAATTCCATTGTCGCGAACAGTTTTCTGGTCAAGAAGGTCGTTTTCCGCGTCAGCCTCCTGCCTATCATACAGATTATGTCTGCCCTGCTGGTGAATTTGTTCTTTGTGGCGCTTCTGTTCCTGATGTTTGCGCTTTACGGCTATATGCCCAGCGTTTATAACATCCAGGTCCTGTACTATCTGTTTGCTCTGGTCTGCTTTGTCTTTGGCCTGTCCCTGGTGACATCCACCCTGGTGGTATTCCTGAAGGATGTGGGTCAGCTCGTGAGCATGCTGCTGCAGTTCGGCTTCTGGGCTACCCCTGTTTTCTGGAGCCTGAAGCTGATACCGGAGGAACTGCAGTGGATATTCAAGGTTAATCCGCTATACTATATAGTTGCGGGCTACCGCGAGTCCTTCATATACCATCATTGGTTCTGGGAGCTGGGTTATGCGGGGCACTGGTTCTGGCTCTGCACGGTGGCCCTGATGGTGCTCGGGGTTGTCCTGTTCAGGAAACTGAGGCCGCATTTTGCGGATGTGCTTTAAGGCATAAAGGATGGGGGTGCGACGGATGCCGTTGGTAACAGTGATTCTCACATCATATAATCATGCCGGATTCCTTCCGGAGGCTGTCGGAAGTGTCCTGGAGCAGACGTTCACTGATTTTGAGCTGATAGTCATTGATGACGGCTCCAGTGATGAGAGCCAGTCCGTGCTCCGCTCGTATCAGGACAGCCGCATGCGTCTGTGCCTGCACCCTGAGAACAGGGGGCCGCGCATCGGCCTGAGCGAGATATATCCCCAGGTGCGGGGGAAATATATAGCCATGCACCATTCCGATGATGCGTGGGAGAAAGACAAACTTGAAAAGCAAGTGGCCTTTATGGAAAAACATCCTGAAGTGGAAGTTTGCTTCACCTGGGCGCAGGGCATTGATGAACAGGGTACGCCCTATGCTCATGAGGATGACCCCTGCCGTGTATTTTGCCAGGAAAACCGCTCGCGCCAGGAATGGCTGCGCCGGTTTTTTTTTGAAGGAAATTGCCTTTGCCACCCAAGCATGATGTCGCGCCGGGAAACCTGCGCCAAGTACAGTTTGCTGGATACGGCGGGGCTGTGGCAGTTGCCGGACGCGATGGGCTGGGTGCGCCTGTGCAAGCAGGCGGAGATTTACATAATGCCGGAAAAGCTCACCAGATTCCGTGTCAGGCGGCAAACCCAGGATAATACCAGCGGCGACCGCATAGATATGTATATCAGGGATGCCTATGAGAATCATATATTGCTGCGTGAATATGCGGGGATAGCCGAAAGCGACTTCCTGCGGGTATTTCCCGAGGCCAGGGAATATGTGACGGAAGCGGGCTTTGACAAGAGCTTTGCCCTTGCCAGCATCTGCCTGCAGTCGGGCAAGATATCATATTTCGCGGATGCCCTGGATATGCTTTACGGTTTGCTGCAGGAGCCTGAGTCGGCAGAACGCCTGCAGCAGTTCTACGGTTATTCGGAGAGGGATTTCATAGCGGCTACGGGGCGCTATGATGCCTATAATGTAAGCGCCAGATTCCCTGAAATGCTTGTTTCCCTGTACTATGACGACGGGACGGGCTATGATGAGGAAAAAAAAATTACCCGGTCCGTGCATGTAACTCCGGCGGGCAATTTTATTGTCGATTTCCAGTTGCGTGTCCAGCCAGGCAGGGAGGTGCAGTCCCTCATCCTGAATATCAATGAAGGCCATCTTTCCAGGCTGCGCCTCGATACAGTCACGGCGGCAGACCGGGCTGTGGACTTCAAGCCGATTGGTGCCTTGGCTGATGATGAGGGCATGGTCTTGTTTGAGAACCTGCACCCAAGCTACGAATGTTTTGTCCGGCTGAAGGGCGACAGCAGCATACATGCCAGTGGCAATATGGATATACATGAGGAAAAGCTTTGGAGCGAGTATGCAGGCAGGCACAGCAAGGCAGTAGCAGAGCTGTCCCGGGCCAGCCTGGAAAGGGACGAGCTGGCAGCCGGTCTGGCCGAGAGCCGGGCTGCCCTCCGGGAGCTTGAAGACAGGCTGGGACATGTGCAGGAGAAGTATCTGCAGGAGCATGAGAGACTGAGCAGAACCCAGGCCGATCTGTCCGGATTGCAGGTCGCTATGTCCAGCTTGCAGGCCGCTATGTCCAGATTGCAGGCCGATTACGATCGCGTGTGGAATTCCAGGGGCATGAGGCTCCTGCGCAGATTATACGCGCTGCGCGATTTTGTTCTAGGCAGAGGTAACGGGTAGGGGCCGCGTGTAGCCTGCAAAGGCAGCTTGCAGAATGGGGTCGTACTTCCCTCTGGCCTTTATGTAATCATCCTTGCTGACGGTGTAGAAATTAAGCCCACCGGCTTCGCTTACCTGCCTGGCTCCCATTTTCCTGCTGGTGGCATTGCTGGCCTTGTTATCTTTCCGCACGGAGAAGCGCACCTCCCTAATCCCGAGACTCTCAAAAAGATAGCGCTCGCTGAACATGCGCAGCAATATACCTAGGCCGCTTCTCAGGTCATCCTCGAAAAAGAGGTAGTCGCCAAGCTCATCGGCAAAATCGGCATTTTTTCCCGGTGGATTAAAGCTGAATTTGCCGATGGGTTCATGGTCGAAATAAACGATATAGTGCTTGCGCTCCAGATGGGGCAGGCTTTCCAGGAAGCGCCTGTGCCCTTCCGGCGTGAATGGCTGTGAATCGCCAATGCTGTTCAGCACGAAGGCCTGGTTATGATATTCCAGGATTTTCTGCTGCATGGCTGCGGATTCCTGCAGCAAGTCACGCATGCCCATGCGGCAGTACGGAGGGTCAGGAAATGTTATCATGTCCTTCGTAGCAATCACTCCTTATTTCCAAGGTAGGCGACCCTGGCTTCTGCGGGGATATATACCTTGTCCCAGAGACGCGGCTTGTGATGTTCAATGGTGAAAATGAAAGCGTTCTCAACGAAATCGCTGAATAAGGCCGCATTTCCCTCATCGTCCAAGGGGCTGGAAACCACCAGGGAGATATTGTAGCGCCCTCCTACCAGGGGCAGCCTGGTAGTGAATTCTATGATATAGCAGTCACCTGCCTTGCCTTCCACCCATTTGGTGGCATCCCCGCTGGGCGTGGTCGTGTAGCCGCCGATGATTTCTTCGTTTTTGTCATCGCGGATGTGGTAGCCCACCCCTACGGCGGCATCTGCAAAGAAGCGCAGATGTATTCGCAGGCGTATGCGCTCATTGAATTGTGCCAGGATAAGATTTTCTCCGCTGCTGTCCAGCACATCCAGTGCCATGACCCTGGCCTTGCCTGTGCCTTGCCGGAATTGGGCAACCTTGCTGGCGAACTCATCATCTTCCCTGAAGTTTAGGCGGGTGTCCTGGGTCAGCTTGCGTTCGTAGCTCTCTTTTGACTGGAGCGTGCAGCCGAGCTTGTCATTGGCGGCATTCATTTCGTCCCGCATTTCCCGCAGGTAGGCATCCGCCACCTGCTCGGCAGCTCCCTGCATTTTGAGTTTGCCGTGCTCCAGGTACAGGCAGCGGCTGCAGAAGCTTTTGACCACGCCTATATCGTGGGTGACGAACAGAACCGTGACCCCGGCCTCGATCATGTGGCGCATGCGGGTGATGCACTTGGTCTGGAAGGCCACATCGCCCACGGACAGGGCTTCATCGACAATCAGGATGTCAGGCTCCACATAGGCATTGACGGCAAAGGCCAGCCTGGCGAACATACCGCTGGAATACATCTTGACGGGCTGGTTGATGAAATCGCCAATGTCGGCGAATTTCACTATGTCCGGCAGACGCCTGTCCATTTCTTCGTGGCTGTAGCCCAGGACGGTGCCATTGAGGTAAATGTTCTCCAGGCCGGTCATTTCCGGATTGAAGCCGGCTCCCAGCTCCAGCAGGGAGGCTATGCGTCCCTGCACTTCCACCTTGCCGGAGGTTGGCGCGAGCACCCCGGTGATTATTTTCAGCAGGGTGGACTTGCCGGCTCCGTTCTTGCCGATGATGCCTATGGTCTCACCCTTTTCAATGGTAAAGGAAAGATCAGTCAGGGCGTAAAAATCGCGGCTGTATCGCTTGTGAAATGGATGGAGTGATTCCTTCAGCCTGTCGATGGGGTTATCAAAGATTTTATATATTTTTGTCAGATTATCAATTTTGATTGCGGTTTCCATAAAAATGCTATCCTCAAACTCCAAGAAAAGCCTCGACCATGTCTGCTACATAAAGCATGTCGGACTTCGTATAACGCTGATCGACCGGCAGTGGCAGTATATGTTCTGCGTAGTCCCTTGCGCGTGAGCCGGCCGGTGCCAGGCTGACCACCTCCGGCCACAACTGCGGCACATATATTTTTCTGTCTATAAGCTGCTGTCTCACCGAGGCTGCAGCCCTGCAATACAGCGGATAGGCAAAGGCTCCCGCCGGTGCTGATAATGGCAGTCTGTTTGCTGCTGCAAGCCGCTCGTGCAGGCAGAGGAAATTCTCACTTCTGGAGGAGCAGACGAAATCGTAGTCTATCCCATGCAGCAGATTGCTCGTTAGTCTGGACATGCTCTTGATGGGTTCGCTGGCGAAGAGCTCGTTGTTGTGTACATACTGCCCGTAGAATTCCGAAGCGTTGCGCTCTTTTCTGCCCAGCAGGAAAAGCATGCGTTGATAGGATTCGTCAGCAGGGATATTCCTGCTGATACGTTTGTCAGTATAGAGCAGGGCACCATCAGCGACCCCGAAGAATTTGCGGCAGGAATAAATCGTATGGGTGCCGGGAGTGGGCCCGGCAAAATATGCCTGGGTATTGTCGACAATGAGCTTGGGAAAGCTTGTCCTGATTTCTTCTATAGCTCCGGTTGTGAGCTGTCCGAAATAGTTGACCAGATAGAGCCAGGCGTCATGGCAAATACCCGTTGGCAGGAGCGGCAGCCAGTCGGCAGATAGATCATAAAAGGAAAGGTCTATGCCGTATTTCCGGCAGGTGTCAATCACGCTGTCGCAAATGTAATAAGGCAGGGCAATACTGCGAATGCCCTGCGCTTCAATCAGGTACGCCAGCGCATTCCGGCCGCAGTTGAGAGCGATTGCGGCCTCATGCAGCATAGGCAGCCTGTAAGTGTCCAGTTCTATATAACCGCCTATTTCACGCATGCGCCCCGCTCCCCGTTTTGCCGTCCAGCAACTTGAAATCTGTCAGCATGGTCCTTAGTTTATCCCGGCTATTGCACATGATTACATCGAGTATGGACAGATTCGGCATGAAAGCATCTGCAAGCTGGGGATAAGGCTCCGCGTGAGCCTGCAGGAAGGTCAGTTTGATGCCGTGGGCTGCAAAATGCTGCGGGCTGTACAGCTCCTGGCCGCCGATTGCGTTCAGGTACTCTGTTGCGCCCAAGCGCCGACAAATATCCAGGACGCGTTCTTCTGCGTGCAGGCTGCGATCCTGCTCGATCTCTGAGGAGAGCAGGAGATGTGTCTTTATGCCAAGATAGGCAGCTATTTCACGGATGGAGGCATATACGTACCTGGCCAGATTGGTTTCTTCGTTCATGATGAGGCGGGAAACGAGTGCTTCCGTATCGTGGTAGAACGGTGCCCGCCCGTAGGCCATCCTGATGGTGGCCAGCAGTTTCTCGCGCCAGCGCAGGGACGGCTCCACGCCGATCTCATTGATATGCTTATAAGCGGAGCTGCCGCTCATCTGTATATTCATATACTGCGTCCGGCCCTGCACCAGTATCCGGTTGCGGTTGATCCAGCCGCCTTTGATGAAATTAACATCATCATACACGACATACTCATCGACAGCATTCAGGAGCTGCCAGTAGCCTATATAGGGCAGGAAGTAGGGCTGCATGATTCCAAGTTTCATATCATCTTGCTCCCGTCAGGCAGTGAAGCCGCCGTCCACCGGCAGGCAGGCGCCTGTCATCCAGCCGGCCCGCTCCGACAGGAGGAAAAGCACCATGCCCGAGACATCCGTTGCCTTGCCCAGGCCCAGTATTTCCCTGTCGGTAAAGGTTGCCTTGTTGGTTATTTCCTCAGAGCCGGAAGTCATTTCGGTATTGACCCAGCCGGGCATGACAGCATTGATGCGGTGATGTCCCTTCGGGCCGATTTCCTTGGCGAGGGATTTTACGGCTGCGTTGACAGAGGCCTTGGAGGCCGCATAAGCGAATTTGCCCGCATAGCATGACCAGGCATCTGTGGACGAAAACAGCACATGAGAACTGCCCTTGACGGCATACTTATTGCGCACGACGATCTGCAGCATATCCACAGCAGCCCAGAAAGTAGTTTCCATCATCTGATGGGCTGCTTCACGGTCATAGGCACGCAGCGTAGTAATCATGACATTCCCGGCTGCATGCACAGTCCCGGAAAATTTGCCGTGCTCCGCCACGAAAGCATCAACCGCAGCCAGGAGCTGCTCGCGGTCGCACACATCGCAGACAGTCGGCACGATATGTCCGGGAAAGGAGGCAGCCAGCTCCTCAAGGCGTTCCCTGCGGCGTGCCACGGCCATGACAGTGGCACCGGCAGAGGCCAGCTCAGTGGCAATCTGCCGCCCCATGCCGGAGGAGGCGCCGGTCACGATGAAATTTTCATTGGTAAAGTCAAATCTGACTGTGCCCAATCAGGCTCACCCCTTTGCTTATAAGCTGCCGACGGGCAGAATCTGTGTTTCACTGCCGGTCATAAGGCAGGAAGCAATGGATAGCCCCACTCCAAAGCCGGAGAACAGGATCGTCCCCTCCGGCAGGCTGCCCAGGCAGGCAATGCCCAGCGGTATGCTGGCAGAAGCGGTATTGCCGTACTTGCCCGCCGTAAAGGGCAGGCGTTCCCGTTCCATTCCCAGCTTATCAGCCAGTGCCTCGACAGTCATGCGGTTGGGCTGGTGGATGACACCCAGGGCAATATCCCCGGCGGCCTGGCCGCTGCCTGCCAGCAGCTCATTGATGCTGGCAGGCACATCCTTCAGGGTGAAAGCCATGACAGCAGCACCATCCATGTAGCTGAAATTCTCCCGTTCCATCAGGATGTTGCCGGAGGCATCAGTAGTGCGTACTCCGCGCGCACCGCCGCGGGGCATCTTCAGCAAGTCGGCACGGGTGCCGTCGGCCTGAATCAGGAAGCGCATTTCCTTATGGCTTTTCTCCGTCCGGGACAGCACGGCGGCAAAGCCGCAGTCCCCCATAATGGCCCTGCTCTGTGTCTCCATAGGATAAGCGAGCTTGGAAGTGGTGTCACCGCCGCACAGCAGGACCTTCCTGCCGCCCAGGGAAGGAAGCAGGCAGGCTGACAGATACAGCCCGTATACGAAACCGGAGCAGCCCATGCCCACATCGAAGGCCACTGTATCGGCAGGCAGATGCAGGCGGCCCTGCAACAAATGGCTGGTGGAAGGAAAGTAGTAGTCATGGGTCTGCGAAACGAAGATGACTGCACCGATTTCTGTCCTGCTGGCCAGTCCCGATTCGAACAGGCGGTCTGCCGACTCGCAGGCATAATCGGAAGTGCAGACTCCCGGCCTGGCTATGCTGAGAGAGGTGAAGCCCGTGCCCTTTTGCAAGCGTATGGCCTTGTGCTCCGTCACCAGATCCGCCAGCCTTACCGGCACCGGGACGATATCGCTGGAGACGGTGGCCGTGACGCAGTCCAGGTTAATGCCAGAAAAAGCTGCCTGCATCAGTTGCATCCTCCGGCCAGGGCGTACAGATCGCCGACGGTCTGTGCGGCCTTCACATCCTGCGGGTTAAGGGTCTTGTCAAAGCTGGTGGAGCACATGGCCAGGAAGGCAACAAAGCTCAGGGAATCCCATTCCTCAATATCTTCCAGGCGGGTATCCATGTTCAAGTCCATTTCTGTATCCGTTAATTCTGTTAATTTTTCCAAAAACAATTCTTTTTCCATTCCCTGCACGATCCTTTCTTCGCGCCCGCGGCAAGCGGGGCAGATTCAACCTGCGTGCCCCCAGGCTGCCAGCCTGACGGCACGTAGATAGTATAGCATAAAGCAACGGAATAAAGCAACGCTCGACGAAGGTGCCTTATTTCTGCCGGGCGCCTTGACGTAGGCCCGGCCGTGGGGTAAACTTCTAGTATATCGTTAATATTATGACTGCCGGGGCAGAAAGGTTTAGATTATATGCAGCTTGAGTATCTGAATGGCTTGCGGGGCCTTTGCGCCTTATCTGTGGTGTGGTTCCACTTTCTTTACCTGTGGTTGCCGGCGGCATTGGATGGAGCCATGTACCGGGCGCATCTGGGCGGCGCATGGGAAGCCGTGATGGCTCGTATGCCGTTTTATGTGGCGGGAAATTCCCCCGTGTGCATATTCTTTGTCCTGAGCGGCTACGTGCTGAGCCTGCGTTTTTGGAGAGAACGCAGCCAGGCATGCCTCATCAGTGCAGCCTTGCGCCGCTATATCAGGCTTACAGGGCCGGTCTTAGGCTCGGTGCTGCTGGCCTGGCTGCTGATGAAGGCGGGGCTGCTGGAATTTGATGCCCTGATGGCAGCTTCCGGAGCCGGCTGGAAATATTACCAGATGCAGCCTGACCTGCTGATGACATTGAAGGAAGCATTCTGGGATGTATATTTTGCCTACAATACTTCGGTCTCATACAATCCGGTGATGTGGACTATGCCGGTGGAGCTTAAAGGGTCTTTCGTAGCGCTGGCTTTCCTGGCAATTCTGGGCAATGTGCAGCGCCGTGATCTGGGCTATGCAGTTTTGGCATTTATATTCATATGGCCGCAGACCTATATTTTTGCTTTCGTGCTGGGCGTATGGCTGGCAGACCTGAATCATGCTGCGGATCGCCGGGGGCTGAGGGACAGGCTGGCGCGGCTGCGCCTGCTGCCGCACGTGGCAACGGCGCTGTCCCTGTATCTCCTTCTGTACGTGAACAGCACATCAAGCCCCGTTTACGGATGGCTTTGCACAGCCCTGCCGGATTGGCTTGACAAGGAAATTCTGCTGCATATACTGGGAGCAGGGTGCCTGGTCTGGGCCTGCGGGCATTTTCGGCCCTGCCGCAGCTTTTTCTCCTGGCAGCCGCTGGTGTCAATAGGGCATTATTCATTTTCCCTGTACCTGGTGCATATTCCCGTAATGCTGTCGCTGGGCTCGAACATCTTCCTATACATGCGGGCGGGAGAAATTGGCTACGGCACATCTGCTCTGTCAGCCTTTCTGGCCTGCCTGCCCGTGGTGGCGCTTATGACCGTTGCTCTGGATAAATTTTTTGACAAACCATCGGGGAGCCTGGCGCGTCGTTTCAGCCGCTGGGCGCTCCGGTCGTGAAGGGATCAGTGCAAATATGCAGATAGACTACCTGAATGGCATAAGAGGGGTCTGCGCCTTATGGGTCGTGCTTGCTCATGAAGTGATGCTCTTTTTGCCCATGGGACTCTCCGGGGAGGCCAGGCTGCAGCATCTGGAAGGGCCGTGGGAATACGCATTGGCCAACCTGCCTGTTTTGGAAGTCAATTTTGGTGTATGTATATTCTTCACGATCAGTGCTTTTGTGCTGAGCCTCCGCTATTGGCAGCAGGAGCGCAGGGAGAATGCCTGCCTGGCCGATGCTGCTGTGAGGCGCTATTTCCGTCTGGCCGGGCCTGTCACTTGCGCGATGCTGTGCTCCTGGCTGGTCACCAGGGCCGGCTGGATGCGTAATTTTGAGGCATCCGCCGTCACATTGTCCACCGAAGTCATAGACGGCAATGGTGCCCTTGTGTTTCACGTACCGGCAGGCTTCCTGGAGATGCTGCAAGCAGCACTGTACAATGTCTACATAGATATTGGGCCTGCTATCTCGCATCAGTTTGATTTCGTGCTTTGGACGATGCCTGCCGAGCTGCAAGGGTCTTTTTTGTCCTTTGCTTTTCTGGCATTGTTCGGCGCGGTCAGGTGCCGTGATATTTTTTACCTGATGATTTGCCTCTGGGCGGGCAGCAGTTCCTACTTGCTGGCCTTTCCGCTGGGTGTGTGGCTGGCGGATATAGCATATGCAGAGGACAGGAGCGGACTGCGTGAGCGGCTGCGGCAGGGGAAGATGCTGGCTGCGGCGGCACTGCTTCTGGGGCTGTATCTGGGCTTTTTCCGGGATGTGCCGGGCAATCCGATCTATGACTGGCTGCGGGAGGATGTGTTTGACTGGCCGGGCATCAACCGCACGGTATTCTGCCATGTGCTGGGCAGTTTCTTTTTCATGTATGCAGTCCTGCATTTGCAGACGGTGCAGCGTTTCTTTAGCTGGCATCCGCTGGTGGTGCTGGGGCGCTACTCTTTTGCTGTTTATCTGGTGCATGTCACGGTGCTGTGCTCGGCCCAGTCGTCTCTGTTCCTGCACTTCCTTAAGCATGGCCACGGCTACGGGACCTCCTTCCTTGTCTCCCTGTGCCTGAGCATGCCCTTGATAGCTTTGCTGGCCTTTTTGCTGGACAGGCTGGCTGACAGGCCCTCGAAGCGCCTGGCCCGCTGGGTCGCGCACAAAGTGCTAGGCTGAGGGCAGCGCCTGCGCAGGGCAAGCCGGGGCGCATTGGACAGCAGAATGATAGGAGTGATCTGATGGCAATCCTGGCGACGGACTATCTGGAAAGAGCGGCTGCAAAATGGCCCGGCAAAGCAGCGATAGCGGACGAGAAACGGCAGATGACATATGGCGAGCTTTGGCATGATGCCCAAAGGATTGCCCAGGCTCTGGCCGTGGCCGGCCTGCACAGGCAGCCGGTAGTCCTGTGGCTGGGGCGTGAAGGGCGTAACGTGGCGGCCTCCCAGGGGGTGGCGCTCTCCGGTAACATATATGTGCCCCTGGACACAGCGACGCCGCTCCGGCGGCTGCTGCGCCTGTACGGAGTCCTGCGCCCATCTGCCGTTATAGTGGGACGGGAGTATGCGCAGCAGGCTGCCTGCCTGCTGGAGCGGGCAGGCAAAGACGAAGGGGAGGAAATTCCCTGCCTGCTGGTCTACGAAGATATCGTAGCTTCACAGGAGGATGCTGCTGGCAGGGCCGCGCTCACGAAGGCAAAAGAAGCCAGGCTCGAGACGGATGCCCTGTGCATCATCTTCACTTCCGGTTCCACGGGACAGCCGAAAGGGGTGGTTGTCTCTCATCAACTGATCTGCAACCAGATCGAGGCTACCACCGAATTATTCGGGCTGGATGAGACACAGGTGCGGGCGGGACAGGTGCCGCTCTATTTCACCATGGGCGCCTATGATGATGTCTACTCCGTCTTTGCCACTGGCGGCAGGCTCCTGCTGCTCTCGGCAACGCAGCTTATGTTTCCCAGGAAGCTGATGGCACTCCTGAAGAAAGAAGGCGTGAATACCATCTTCTGGGTTCCCTCTATGCTGAAAAGCCTGGTCACGGGCCGTGCCCTGGAATTGCCGCCGGAGGAGTTGCCGCCATTGAAGTTCATTGCCTTCGCCGGTGAACCGATGCCGCTGGCCATCGCCCGGGCCTTGCGGGAAGCCTTTCCTGCAGCGACTCTGGTCAACCGCTATGGTGCAACAGAGCTGGGCCCGAATACCTGCTATTTTCTGCCCCAGGAGATGGGAGAGCTGAAATCCCTGCCCCTTGGCACGCCTATCAGGGGGCACGAGCTTCTGCTGCTGGACGCCCAGGGCCGGGCTGTGCGTCAGAGTGGCGAGATCGGGGAAATCTGCGTGCGCGGGCTGACTGCCCTCGGATATTGGTGCGACCGGGAGCGGACGGAAAGGGCATTTGTGCAGAACCCGCTCAACCCGGCCTATCCGGAGCGCCTCTATCGCACAGGCGACCTGGCGCGCCTGGAGCCGGATGGCAGCCTGACCTATGCATCCCGCAATGACGACCAGATCAAGCATCTTGGCTATCGCATCGAGCTGGGGGAGATAGAAGCAGCCGTGGCAGAGATTCCCGGCATGGGACTGGCGGCCTGCATCTACGATGAGCAGGCAGACGCTCTTGTCCTGTTCTATATGGGAAATATCCAGCCCAGGGACATCATGCAGGAACTGTCTGACGCGCTGCCACGCTATATGTGGCCTACCCGTTTCGAGCATTTGGAGGAAATGCCGCAGACGGCGACCGGTAAACTGGACAAGCAAGCCTTGAAGGGCCTGCTGGGGAGGAAATCATGAAAATCCTGGAAATCCTGCAGCAGTTGCATCCGCAATTCGACTATCAGGCCAGTGAAGATTTTTTTGCCGATGGCCTGCTGGACTCCTTTGACCTGACGCGGCTGATAGCGGAGCTGGAATCAGCCTATGGCATAGAGATTGCGGGCGATGAACTGGAGGCAGACAACTTCCGGAACCTTGCAGCGCTGGCGGCGCTGCTTGCCCGGCACGGTGCCGGGGCATGACGGGGGGCTGGGCAGCCATCCGCGCAGTAGCGGGGTATCTCCCGCCGGATGTGGCGGAAAATGATATGACGACGCGGGCAGCACGGGCGCTGGGCATCGAGAAACGGCACCTGGCCGGAGACTCGGCCGCTTCGGATTTGGCAGTGGCTGCCGCCGAGGCTCTTTTCAGACAGCATCCGGAGGCACGTGAGCGCATAGACTTCGTGCTGCTCTGCACGCAGCAGCCGGATTACCCGCTGCCGCAGACGGCCGGGCTGGTGGCTGAGGCACTGGGGCTGCCGCACTCCGTGGGCGCCCTGGATTATAACCTCGGTTGTTCCGGCTACGTCTACGGTCTGGCCCTTGCGAAAGGGCTGATAGAGTGCGGGCTGTCGGGCAGTCTGCTGTTGCTGACTGCCAGCCTCTACACGCGTGATGTCAGTGCCAGGGATATGGCGACGGCACTGGTGTTTGGCGACGGAGCGGCAGCGACGCTCATAGAGAGAGTCCCTGCGGAGCAGGGGCGGCCGCCGCTCTCCGGCTTCGCCTTCGGCACGGATGGCTCCGGCGCGGGCCAGATCATACAGCGGATAGGCGGCAGCCGGCATCCCTGGCGCACCTCGCCGCCGGAAACCATACGTGATGCTCATGGTGAGCACACGACAGCAGACATTTTCATGGACGGCCAGCAGGTGATGCTCTTCACTCTGCGCGAAGTGCCGCCCCTGGTCGATAAGGTACTGGCAGAGACCGGCCTTTCGCGGGAGCAACTGGATTATTGCGTCTTCCACCAGCCGAACGAATTCATGCTGGATTACGTGCAGAAAAAATGCAGGCTGGAGGGCGTGCCGTTTTACAACAATGTCAGGGAGACAGGCAATACCGTGGCCTGCACCATTCCGCTGGGCCTGGCAGACATAACGGCCAGTGCGCCGTCGCAGAGCCTGCGGCGCGTGCTGCTGGCCGGCTTCGGTGTCGGCCTCTCCTGGGCCGGCTGCATTGCGGATCTGGGCTATATGGAGTGTGAGTGAACCTGCATTCCTCACGCTGTATCAGGGTTGAAGCATCCATGGAGGAGGAAAGGGTCATGTCAACAGTAAACAACTATTTCGTGCTGCGCGGGCTTAATTCTGAATGGGT
Organism: uncultured Selenomonas sp.; assembly: GCA_947167105.1. GTDB lineage: Bacteria > Bacillota > Negativicutes > Selenomonadales > Selenomonadaceae > Selenomonas_B. The sequence goes on from CAMVGU010000018.1 coordinate 63,394, forward strand.
AAGGCAGAGTCTGCTCCTGATTGAGGAATCCTATGGCCTGAGCTTCAAGGAACCCGGCGCGACAGTGAATGAAATCACGGTTACTTTCGTAAACGAGGCTACGAATGTACTGGCATCGGTGGAGCATACCTATGCATGGAGAACCGGCAAGGCTTCACATCTGACGCTGAACGTGAATGAATATTACTACGGCAGCCTGGATATGAGCAACGAGAATGGCAGCGACTCTTCCGGGTCGGCTTATTTAGACCGGGTCATCGCCCATGAGCTGACCCACGCGGTGATGGCGGCCAATATAAATCACTTCCATGCGTTGCCGCATTACATCAAGGAAGGTGCAGCCGAGCTTGTGCATGGCATAGATGATGAAAGAGAGTACACGCTCAGCAACATGTATCTCAATGACTTCCGTGCCTGGCTGAACTCCTCCAATATGTGCTATGAAGCGGGCTATGTCTGGTTCCGTTACCTGGCTCATCATTCCGGTCTGTGGGGCAAGACAGGGCAGCAGACCATCAAGGATTTTATGGCATCGCTGGATCAAAGCACAACCAGTGATGCGACCGAGATGGTAAACAATGCTGTCAAAGCGGCCACGAACGGTGCCGTACAGACAGGGGAAGCTGTTACAGCCGCCATCGAGGCCGCCATAGCGAACAATCCCCAGGGATACCTGCTGGCAGAATGCGGCATCAACCTGGACAACGAGGACACAGGAGCAATCACCGGCGCTGACGCAGGAGGTACGCTCAAGACAGCGGAATCTGTCGTGACGGAGAAAACAGGCGTGGAATCCTGGGGCGACATCACCCTGGGGGAGAGTACGATCGAAGGGCTGACGGTGCTCTGGCCTTCGGAGTATGTAACTGCGGGCGGTACGTCCGCAGGCGGAAGCACCCCCACGGGCGGAAGTACCCCCACAGGCGGAAGCACCCCCACGGGGGGAAGCACCCCCACAGGCGGAAGTACATCTTCGGGCGGTGTTGAGACTGTGTCGGCTGCAGATGCACCGATATACCTCGATCTTAGCCGTGGCTTCGGCGGCTACAGCGTCAGCGGGCAGGACGTGACGCTCACCCTGGGCAGCAAGAAGCTGCGCATTGTGGGTGTTGGCAGTGCTGCGCTGGAAATCACAGCGAACGACAGGGACTACCATCAGGTGAAATTCGCTGCAGCCGGCGGGACACTGATTTACGATGAAGATGTTGACCAGTATTATGGTACAGCCCGCAGCAAGCTCGTCATGTCAGGCGATGCTGAAATTTGGGCAGCTGGCACCGGCGGCGTCACCTTCGATGGCATCACGCAATATGATGCATCCTCAAGCAGCGGTGATGTCCTGATTGCCGGGCAGGCTGGAACTGCCGAGACTATTATAGCGGGCCGTGGCTCCAGCAGCGTCTGGGGCGGCGGTGCAGCGTCGGACGTGCTCAGGGGAGGCCAGGGCGAGACAGATTTCTATTACATTGCGGGCGATGGCAAGGATACCATCCAGGGCGCCCGCTGGGGCGCGGGAGGCGATCTCCTGTGCCTGGACTTCAGCAGAGGCAGCAGCTACGACGTAAAAGGCTCGCAAGTCTCACTGCAGCTCGGCAGCGCGAGCGATACGCTGACGCTGACGGATGCAAGCGGCAAAGTGCTGGAATTTGCGGATTGGCAGGTGGGCCGCGCAGGTGCAATGCAGGCGAAATTCGGCGCGGCTGGCAGCACCGTCACCTATGAGGACGGCGTGGACTGCTACCTGGCCAAGTCGGGCAGTACCCTGGCCGTGACAGGCAACCAGAATGCCTCAGTCTGGCTGGATGGGTCAGCAAACGTCAGCTATGACGGCTTTAATCGCCTGGACGGCTCAGCGGGCGGCAGCGTAGTGCTGGCCGGGCGCGGTGATGTGAATGAGACCATCACGGGGGGCAGAAGCGCCTCCAAGCTCTGGGGCGGCTGGGGCAGCTCGGCCGATACTCTGAACGGTGGCAGCGGCAGCACAGACTTTTATTTCGGCTTGAACTGCGGACGTGACTTCATTACCGCAGCAGATGCTTCCGACAAGGTCATGCTCTATGATGTGCAGCTTACGGACATAGCTGGGGCAGATGACCAGGGAACAAAGCTCTCGCTTGCGCTCAGGGATGGCAGCGGCCTGACCCTGGGCCAGGTAGCGGACGGCACAGTCTTTTGCCTCGCGGATGGCACCCGCTGGCAGCACAGGTCAGCCACGAAGAGCTGGGCACAGGCGTAGGGGAAAGGAAGAAGCATTTTGCTGGAGGAAAAACCACTGCTCTCGCTGGCTCTTATCATGCGCGATGCGGCAGATGACATCAGGGCTTGCCTGGGGAGCTGTGGGGAGGCCGTGGATGAGATGGTCATCTGCGACACAGGCAGCCGTGATGCCTCTGTAGCCATAGCCAAAAAATTCCTCCGCCGGTGGCTGGCAGAGGAGCGCGGCAGGCGCGGGGAAGTCTGCCGCTTCAAGTGGAAGGATGACTTCGCGGCAGCAAAGAATTACGCCATGTCACGTGCCCATGGCCGGTATGTGCTGCTTCTGGATAGTGATGAAATGCTGTCGGAGGCTGCCGGGGCAAATCTCAGGCCGCTGGTGCAGGAGCTGGCAGCAGGCAGGCTGCCGGCCTGTTGCCGCCAGTCAGGCCCGGTGCCACCCGGAGGGCAGGAACCTGCCGATATATTTGAAATTTGGCGCCACAATATCGACAATGCGGGCCGGCCTGTGCCGGGGGAGGCTGATGACCTGGCCGTGCGCCTGGCAAGACTGGTGCCGGGATTGCGCTACAAAGGGGAAGTGCATGAGCAGCTCGTCTGGGCTGACGGCCACCAGCCTGTTTCCGTTGCAGTGGATAAGGAAAAGCTGCTAATCTGGCATACAGGCTACCAGCCGGGCAGGAAAGCTCAAAAATTGCAACGCAATACCAGGATATTGCTACGCGAGGCCAGGCAGGGCGGCAGCACCAATCTGCTGGACTATTACCTGGCGCAGATATATATAAGCAGGCAGGAATACAAGCAGGCAGCATACCATGCGGAGCGCTGCCGACTGGGCATGAAGCCGGTGCATGACAGATTTGCCCCCTACAGGATGCTGTATCAGGCCTGGTCAGGCCTGGCAGAAACGGCGAGGCAGGCAGGCGACCTGCAAGCTGCCGCAGCGGCGGAGCAGCAGGTGGACAAGCTGCTGGAACAGGGAATCGCAGATTTCCCAGGTTATCCCGACTTCTATTACTTCCGGGGAGGCCGCAGGTACAACGCCGGCCATGAAGCAGAGGGCAAGGCAGACCTGGAATTGGCGGCCAGGCTGATGGAGGCCTTTGCCGACGAATATCCGGATCAGGTGAACGGCTTCGAGGAACTTCTGCCTGCTTTGCAGGCGGCGCTGAAGCAGGTCAGGGAAGAAATGGCAAGTAATCAGGGAGAATAGAACATATCGTTAAGATTGCTGCAGAAAGGCAAGTATCCACTTTTGCTTGGCTATGTACATAGAAATGACGTTTCCGATGCACAGAAAGCAATGCTGGCCAGATTAAGGGAGCTGGACTACAGAAGCATGGAAAAAAATGGGGATTCCACCCCTTATATTCTTGTACAGCACGCTTGGATTTGCTGAAGTTTATCCCGAAATTGCCGGATGAGGGCAAAGGTGTGTCTAATATTTCACAGGAGCAGAAGAACGGCATAGAAAAACTTTGCGAGCTGGATTTTGTTATACAGCTCCCAGGGAACAATTCGAGGCTTACCAATGGCTGGCAGATGTCAGCAAGCCATTATGAATCAGGCATAGGGGTCTATGCCCCTGAGTATGTAATTTGACATAGTGGATGAGTTGCCGGCATGCTCCGTATAATATTTTTCATCATCAGGCAGATTATTGTAGTCATAGTACCAGGGCAGATGCAGCGCCTGGTACTTATTTTTTATGCGCACGGAGGAAGTTATATCGTAATGATGGCACGTGCCCCTGTATAAAGCAAATGTGGTATCAACGGGTGCCAGGTAAAGATTATTCTCAGGATTTATTTGATAAAATTGGCTTTCAAACTTCCTGGTTGCTTCAGCGTTGCAGAAGGTTATGTCATCTGTCCTTAAGCTGAGGCCCACTTTTTCCAGGCAGGGATGCTGCTCCAGCACGTGGCACATGTACAGCAGGCAGTCTGCCGGGCAGCCTGAATCCGGGATAACGTCGCTGTCTGTATACACATAGGGAGTATTCCTGCCGATACCCCTCAGAACGCCGCTGCTCCAGAGAGCCGTATGCCCTGCATTGCCTGATAGTTTCATCACATGCACGCTGCTGAGGCTGCTGAGGCTCTCATAGTAGGATAAAAGTTTCGGATAGGTCGAAGCGTTGTCAAGGATATAGATATTATTATAGTCAGCCCAGAGCAGCCACCCAACCAGCCTTTGCAGGCAATGCAGGCGGTCGCGGGAATTGATGATGATGGGGATGTTTTTATGGTTGCTTAATCCGTAGGATGGGCTGACGGGAGCCATGAAGTCGGTGAGTTCGCTGGGAATAGCTTCACCGTCGTCCAGATAATCATGAGCCTCTGCTTCCTTTCCTGACCTTGCCAGTGCCAAGGCGAGATTTGCCTTGGCCTCCGGAAAATCCGGGCGTATATGGATCGCTTTTTTCCAGGCAGCGATTGCTGTATCAGCAGCGTCCTGCCTGAATTTTATATTTCCGTAATAAAACAAAAGCTCTTCGCTGTTGCTGGTAAGATTGCCGAATCTTTCAGCATAATACAGGGCCTTGCTGTAATCACCAAGTCCGTAGAAAGTAATGACAAGGAAACGAATATCGCCTGCGGTAAATGCGGAAGAAAGGCTTATTGCTTCAATCAGGAGGGCTGCAAGCCTGAAGTCGCGCTGTGCTATGGCCTCCATAAGCTGCCAGACAAGATAGCGCCCTTGGATGTACTTGTGGCTAGGTGCTTCTGTATTTGTTTGCATTATGTGTCTCCTTTATGCTTAATATAATAACAATAAATAAACTTTCATAGGCTATGCGCAGCTATCATACTTGCAGGTTATTTGTTTCCACCATTTTTTTTAAAATACATTTTCTGGGTATATCACGTAATTCACGCCATACTTGTATTTATTTTTACTTAGTAACTCGAATACTTCATCATTATAATGAGGGGTAGGAATAACAATGAACCCATGATTTAAATTTAGCTTTTTTCTCTCTCCCCCTAACATTTTTCTCCTCAATACTTGATAACGCTCTTCATGCCAAATCTCTCCCAAGCTTTCATGGTTCAAGTCTCCCATAACCATATCTGTCAGTGGAGCATTACAGCATTTTATAACTTTTCCATCCGGCCTTATAACCATTTGCGTAAATGGTAAAATACATGGAGAGTTTGCCGAATATAACTTCTCATACTGTCGATTAGGTGAAGCCCCCCTTGTCAATAGTCACCCCTGCGAACATGTACTAAACAAACGCAACCTTTCCCATCACAACGAGTTGCTGGATCCAGTTTCAAATCCTGATAGGTCCCTGCTCCCAATTCAATTCCGTAATATAGCCATTAAAATAATATACCCCATCCCATGACTTCTTTATTGGTATCTCCTTGGGCAAATATGAGAAAATACGTTGATTATCACCATACATGTCGTTCATCGTTTCTGCTCCATCCATCCCCAAAAAATTCCCAGGCATTCTCCTCACATGAGGCAGAATGATACTGAGATTATAGCCACTTACTGAAATCTGTGCCTCCCTGCAATCCAAACCAGCGCAAAGCATATATCTTAATAACCTTCCTGCTGAAAATGTGTGTATATGTCCCGCCAAGATATCCTGCTCCATATGGGGCACAGTAATCGCCAGACACCCCTCCGGTGTGACCAAATCCGCTGCTTTCTTTAAAAATTCGACAGGCAGAGGGATATGCTCCAAGAGGCGTGTTTCAAAAACAGCTATTTGACGTTTAAAAATCCTAGAAAAAGCAAAAAG
>CAMVGU010000019.1 GCA_947167105.1 uncultured Selenomonas sp.
AAGGCTTCAATGAGATACACTATCTAAAGTGTGTATAAAACGTCGGGAGGTTAGGTTAGTATCAACTAAGACTCTCATAGCGCTCCTCCAGTATGTCAGACAGTTCGTCTGTATAGTTATGTTGTTTTATACTTTCCTTTCTGTATTTCTGGAGGTTTTGGAATGCCTGCATGGGTTTTGTTAATCCTTGTTCCTCATGTGAAACATACATACTGCGTAGATGTTGCAAATTCTGAATCAAGATTGAAAGATGTTCCTCCGGAAATTGCTCCACTATATCAATAGCCTGTGCACGAGAAGGAGTCATGGCAAATCATCCTTTCTTGATATGGAGACGCTTAATTGCAGTTTTTTCTGACGGTGAGTCCCTGTCTATATGTTACTATGAAATCTTAGCGAGTCAAGCCCGTAAGGGCGCAGAATCGCTAAGATTTCGTGTAAGGGCGTGTGGACACCGAAGGTGTCCGGTAAGCTTACTATGAAACATTAGCGAATACAAGCCAAAGGCGCAGCATAAGTCCATCCATGCCGCACAAACAAACACCTCCATCGCTTCTGGAAAGGGAAAAGGGCGAGGGAGGTGTTTTTGCTTACTGCAACAGCGACAGCACATTGCATAAAACTTTTCTTGGCTGTGGCAAGTTTTGCAGTCTCGGTTTTCGCTCTTGGCTATATGTAGGGTATTGCCCACAAAAATCAGAAATGACCGCCCAAGCTTCTCACACTAAGCGGTCATTCTGATTCGTTTACCTGAGGGCTGACCGTTTACCGGCAGCACCTCTTCTTTGTGCTTATTATAGTATGTAGGGGAAAGGTGCGCAAGTGAAACCGCCTCCAGGCTAGGGTTTGGAAATTCGGGGGCGGATTCTTTGTAAAGGGTTAGCTTTGCGTCGCGAAAATTGCATTTTTCCGCTGTATAATCTAAGCGGGAAATATACGCTCCGAGCTGACCTTATTTTATTTCACCCGCAGGGCAGCAGAAGAGGCTACATCGGCAAGGTATTTCCGCGTACTGTCGGACAGGCTCTTGAAGCTGTATGCCACGGCGCGTTTGAGTTTCTTCTTTTCTTCTTCGTCTAGTTCGTTGTTGGTCTCAATTGCTTCCATCATGCCGACTGCCTGAGCTGCTTTGGCACCTTCATCGAGGATGGAGGAGCTGTCTACCCGGCTGACGAGATCTTGCACCGTTTCCAGGCGTACCTGCGGTGTATCTGCCATAGTCCAGCTGTCCATGACTTCCTGCATGGATTGGTAGCCGTTGCTGATATTAAGCTGGACGAATCCCTCCACACTCAGGCCGTGGGTGTCGGATGATGCGCGGGCTATGGCAATAAGGCCGGGAGTTACCGTGACGTTCATGCCGGCAGCACTGCCGCCTTGTCCGGTCTCCGTGCTCATGGTTACGACCTCTTTCAGCTCATCGGCTTTGGCAGGCTGCTCTGTCTGGCTGTTTGCCGAGTTCGTGACTTTGAGCTGGAGGGATGAATCCAGCAGACCCAGGATGACGGGATCGGAGTAGGCATAGCCATCGCTATCGCTGTCGCCGAGGCTCCTGATTTGTATATTATCACCGTTCAGCGTTGTGTTGCTCTGCGTCACTTGGCCACCATAAATATGGACGTTATTGGCAGTGATGCTGGTATTATTCAGGGAAACCTTATTGTCCGCCGTATAAGTGGCCCCAATTTCCTGCCCGTCGGTCGCAAAGGTGTTGGAAGCTACTATATTGACCTTGCTGTCACTCTCCCCGCTGCGCGAAAGCTTGATAGTAGTGCCGTTCAGGGATACATTGCCGCCCAGGATATTGAAAGAGCCTTCACTCGAATAATTCATATAGGCGGTCGCCTTGCCCATAGTCACGGTATTGTCAGGCGTAGAGACATTGCTCTCTTTATACTGGTTACCTGTTGAAGACTGGAGAGCCGCTAAGCCGATAGAAGAAGGTACATCGTATTCAATAGCACCACCGGAGAAAGTCACTCCGTCAGCCACCTCAATGGTGCCGCCCATAAACTTGATTCCATTTTCGGTATAAGAATGTACGTACGCCCCGTTTTGGAATGTAATAGATGCCGCTACTGAGCGTCCGGCAGGTGTCTTGAAAGTCACGCTCCCAGTTTTGGAAAGATAATTGCTGATGAAATCATCACTTTCATATTCCAAGGTGGAAAGTAACAGGTTATCAGCATATACATGGGCCCCGGATCCGATGACAATGCCATTGGGATTGAAAAGGAACATGGGATATGAGCCACCCTGGCTCAAGATACCAAAAATTCGAGAGGGATTGCCACCCGTCACTAGGTTCACTAGAGCACCGTTGCTTGTATCTACAACAAAAAGCTCATCGCTGGCAATATCAAATTGATTCCAGTTAATAATACTGTGACCATTGGTTGATAAAATAGAGCTACTGGTCACAGATCCATCACTGTTGAGGCCGGACACAGAGCCGCTGATTACCGTGCCGCCGGAGGGCATGGCCAGGGCCTGCCCGGAAAGAGCCGCCCCCACCAAGAGTGCCAGGGCTGCGCATGAGAGTTTCTTCTTGATGCTGACCATACTGTACCTCCTTGTACACCCCCTCTGCAGAGGGTTCAGAAAGCCCAACTGACCATCGCATTCCAGCGTTTATGCTGCTGTTTCAGATCCTCGTTCACGTCGGAGATGATATCCGCATAGTCGATGGCAATCGTCATATGCTTCTTGGGATCATTATAGCGGTAGCCCACACCCCAGGAAGCGATGGTTTCCTTGTCAAAATATGACATTTTATTATTATTGGCAAGCCTTGCTCCATCGAGGAAGAGCAGGAAACGGGAGCCTTTTGCAAATTCAGGCGTATACAGCTCTAGGCTGCCTACTATGCCTTTGTCAGCAGCAATGGCACGTTCCATAAAGCCGCGCACAGAGCCGAAGCCGCCGGCACCGATCTGCAGGGCAGGCAGCAGGTTCTTATTCGTGTACTGCCCCTGCAGACGTACTCCCAGCAGCCAATCCTTGCCAAAACGGTACTGGTAGCTTGCTCCGGCCTTAGCCAGCCAGTAATGCTCATCATAGCCGGAGGCATTTAAGTCGAAATTGCTGCCGGCCTTGCCCAGGCTGGTCTGCAAGCCTGCATTGTAAGTGAAAGAATGGCGCTCATCACGATCATTGTGGATGAAGCTCAGGGAACCGGATAGGGTATCATACTCCTGATTCATCTTTACCAGGGACTGGCTGTTTAACTCCAGACCGTAATTATTGCTCAGGCGCTTGTAGTCCACACCGATATCGATGATATCCTTCTCTCTGGAGGTATAGGAAATGTTATGCTGATAATGGGCACCGGCATTCGTGCCCCGGCCGCTGGCGGTGTATTCCAGCCCGTTGCCGAGGTTTGCGACCGTGCCAAGATCTACATCAGAATAACTGGCATAGATGTTCACCGCATCGCCCAACTTCGGGAGCGGCATGCGGTAGCTCATGACCGCCTGTCGCACATCCCCCAGATGGCCGCCACTGGGGGATGTCACATAGGCCATGCCAAAGGTATCTGCGCGGTCAGTCAGACTGCCGTTTACATAGCTTGTCGTCACGCGCCAGTTACCCGAATTATCGTTGCCGGTATTGCTGACCGTAATACTGCCATGCTGCGACTGCTTTTCCTTCGCCGTCACTGTTATCACGTATTCGCCCTGAGTGCCACGCCGGATATTCGCCCCCAGCTCCATAGCCCCGCTCTCATTTGCCAGCTGGATTTGCTTGGACAGCTGGCGGACGCTGAGGATCTTCTTGTTCACTTCCGGTACCAGGCGCTTGACAGCTTCCTCACTCAGATTATCGCTGTTCACCACCACAGATTCTACCGGCACGAAGATGCGGTTCGACTTTACTCCTTGGGTTTCCCGGTTGGTCTGCTCCCTGAGGCTATTTTGCTGTTCCATGAGCTGCGTCTGGGCATCGTTATTGCTTTCTGCGACCTGTCCCGGCGCAGCAGCGGTCATGCTGCTGGCAGAGAGCAGGAAAAACCATACGCAGACCGTAACAGCCAGCAAATGCAGGGCACTGCCTATACTGTTGTTCTGTTCATCTTCCTCTGTCCGGCTTGCCGTAAAGTACATATTTATATCCCTTCCCTAATTAAATGTTCTTGCATACAGCATGATACATTATGATAACACATCTGCCCCCCCCGTAAAGACAGTCCTCGTTCTTTTTTATTTTTCTTATCTGCGATGAGGTAGAAGAACGCCGACATTATACATGACATTATATTACTGTCATCTGATATACAGTATATTGTTTAAATGTAAAAAAAATAGCGAAAAAATAAAACAGTGCTGCCTTTGCAAGTCAGCACTGTTTTATTTTTATGTGATGTGCATCAATAAGGGTAATCTTGCAGTATTGCCAGCAATGCTGTCTTTTCATTGCTCGGAAGCCCGGCTGCCAGCTCTCTGGCGTGACGGAAATCGGCAGTGCAATTGCTGTTACCAAGGGCATATCTGGCAATGGCACGATAGGTATAAACATTGGCCAGCATATAGTGGCGGTAATCAAGCTGCTCTGCGGGCTGCGTCTGGATGGCTGGCAGGATGCCCATCGAGGATGTGCGTTCAAGGACATCGATTAGCTGTGTATAGCGTACATCAGCCTCGGCATAGTTCTCATCTATCAGGTACAGGCTTGCACGATTGAAGAGAAAGTGGTTATATATATCAGCCTGGACAGCTTCTGCATCTATACCTATGGCCAGACGTTCAGCTTCATCATACGCTTGCATGGCATCATCCTGCTTGCCGACCATGAAAGAGGCGTTGCCTTGGAGACAGTGCAGTATGAAAGCAAGCATCTGCTTTTGCTCAGAAGTATAATCCTCGCTTTTAGATAGTGCCAGGAGGCCGGAACGGCAATCCTCTTCGCCTCCCGCAAAATCGCCGTTGCCCAGGCGCAAATCGGCACGGGCGGCATAGGCGGCTGCATTGGCATCATATTCAACGAGCGCCCGATCCAGAAGTTCCCCGCTTTGCTCCGGATTTTCGCAGGCTTGCTGTAAAAGCAGATAAGACTGGTAGGCAGCCTCATTGCGATGGATTGCCTGCGTTATCTCAGTCCTTTCAGCCGTTGTTCTGGCTTGCGGTAGTTTTGCCTGAAGCATGGCTATTTCCCTCTGCAGGCGCTGGTAATTGTCATTTATCTGTTTGTAGGCTGCAACTTTTGACCGGTCTGCCAGCCCTTCGCGCAGACGCTGTAAATCCGAATCGTCAACCTCAGCGGTGATGGTGGCCTGTACAATGATGCCCAGTGCCGGAGGCGGCAAGGCCACGGTCTGGTAGGCAGGAGAGCCGGCAAGTCGCAGAAAAGCCGCCGCCATGGTAATGACTGTGTCCTGCGTCACCACATGGCTTTCTGTCACAGTACTGCTCTGTACATATACACCTACCTGCTCGGCAGCTAGGCGCTTGGCATCCTGAAGTGCCCTTTCCTTGGCGATGGAAAGCGTCTCCGCTTCACCCATAGTATAGGAGCCTGTCACCGTAACAATCTGTGCATCCGCGCTGGCATGGCCCATACCTTGTCCCAGAAAAAATAAGCACACCAGGCAAATAATAAACCTTTTCATCATGTACATTTGCTTTCCTCTTTGAATAATTTGAATAATCTCACTACTCGCAAGTATAGTAAGCCGTGATATATAATCAGCTTGATTCCATCCCCCGTGTCCGGTGCTGTCACCGTAAAGCGTATATCGAAGGCCACTGCTGATTCGCTCTCGCTCTTGTCTTCATTCTGCAGGGTTTAAATGCGGGTGACTTCTCCCTGGGGATTGACCAGCACAGTTCCCACTTCCGGTTTTCCCTGAATGTAACGGATAATTTCCGATAATTTCCTTGACAGGAATATCATTGAATTCCTCTACACAGGTTTTCATTATGTAGGCGGCTATCCCTTGTTCGGATAGTACATTTCGGCAAGCGGCATCGTATAATCTTTTGATCGTAAGTGGCTCCCTTTCAGCATTATTGGCTGTCCTTTCCATACAGCACTACCCCGTCATTTCGGATGGACTCCAGCAGGGCACCGCCGGGGCCGCTGTCCAGATCCACCACATCGAACATCAGCAGGGTGGGCACTATCTCTATCTCGTCCACATCTAAAGCAAATCCGGCAATATCCCCGCCGGACACCGCCAGGTCAACGTCGCTGCGCTCCCTGTTGTCCCCCCTGGCACGGCTGCCAAAGAGAATGACCTTTCCCAGGCCGTATTTTTGCGCCAGTTCCACAATGCTCTTGTGTATGTGCTCCGGCAGATCCATCTTCCTCACCTCACATCCAGTCGGCTTCAATATTGCGCCTTAACGCCTCGAACATGGGAATGAATTTTTCCTTGGTATCTGCAATGATTTTCAGGGCGATTTCCTCACTGTAGGAATGAATGACATCATTGCGTGCTTTCAGGGCTGCGCTCCATCTGGCCTCATCATCAATCATTCCCGCCTGATAGGCCAGCTTGATGATGCTGTTAGGGGAGCCAAGCCTCCTTTCCCCGTAGCCGAAAGCCTCCAGCCGCTCCTTCATAGCCTTCCAGGACTGCTCAAAGCAGATTTCAAAGAGAGCCACCATGCCTGATTCCGTAATGGTATCATAGGGCGGCTGCTTCTTTTCTATTTCCTTGAGGTTCTCCAGAGCCTTGAAAAAGTTGCTTGTCTTCTTGTGCGTATCGTAGTTTGGATTCACATTCTCTGCCTGCCTTTATGTACTCTCTGCAAAAATAATTATAATCATACTCGTAAAAGAAAGTATTCCTCAGGCCCCCCACCACCGCTTACGCGGTCCCCCGCCCCCAAGGGGGCGGACTATGGAAATGTGGAACAGTTTTTCCTTATCGAGTATATTATAAAGCTATTGTTCAAGATTTCGCAACGCGAAATCATTCCATTCGGCGCGTCCTGTGTGCAGTGAAAATTTCAGCTCTTATAAATGTTTCACGTGAAACATGCCTTTGGAAATGGCACGATCCTTTCCAAGGCATGTTTTTTTATTGCTCTACCATCTGCTGGGCCAGCTTTACTGCCTGCACGCCGTCGGCGGCGTAGGCGTCGGCTCCTGCCTGGTCGGCGTATTCCTGGGTGACGGCGGCGCCGCCTACCATGACTTTGGCTCTGGAGCCTGCCTTATGCAGGGCCTCGATAACATTGTCTATCTGCACCATGGTAGTGGTCATCAGGGCGCAGAGGCCCACGATATCGGCATCGTGCTTGAGGGCTGCCCGGACGATGGCTTCGGCTTCCACATCTTTGCCCAGGTCGATGAGGCGGAAGCCGGAGTTTGACAGCAGTGCTCCCACGATGTTTTTGCCCAGGTCATGGACATCCCCTTTGACGGTGGCCAGGACGACGGTGCCTTTTTTGTCGGCTGCGACTTCTGGGGCCTTTTCCTGGAGGTGGTCGAAGGCCACCCGCATAGTTTCTGCGGAGAGGAGAACCTGGGGCAGGAACATGCGGCCTGCTCCGAAGTCCTCGCCAATATCCGTCATGGCAGCGGTGAGGGCCTGGGAGGTGATGGTATCCGCACCCTTGCCTTCCGCCAGGGCTTTGTCCACCAGCTCTGTGATTTCATCCTTTTCACCATTGATAACGGCTTGTTTCAGGGCGGTGAGGATGGGAAGATTCTGCTTTTCCCCAGGGGCAGTCTGGGGCATTATCTCACTGCTTGCTGCCTTGGCGTAGTTAAGGCCCCGGGGGTCTTTGCCCAGGAGGGCGGCGCTGGCATGGAGGGCCTGCTGCATTTTTTCATCGTAGGGGTTCATGATGGGGGCCGTAAGTCCGGCAGAGAGAGCCATGGCGAAAAAGGTGGAGTTTAGCAGGGGGCGATCCGGGAGGCCAAAGGAGATATTGGAAAGTCCCATGGTGGTGGGGAGGTGCAGCTCCCCTGTCACCCGGCGCAGGGTTTCCAGTACGGCGGGACCGGCAGATGCATCTGAGGAAACGGTGAGCACCAGGGCATCCACCAGAAAATCCCCTTCGCGAAGTCCCGCCGCCCTGGCCCTCTCCAGGATGGTCTGCACATGCTGCAAACGCTCCTCCACGGTCCTGGGCAGGCCGCCGTCAGTCAGGGGCAGGCAGAGGATGGCGGCGCCGTATTTTTTCGCCAGGGGGAGAAATTTATCCAGCCGCTCCTGCTCGGCGGAGACGGAATTTACCAAAGCGCGGCCGGGATAGGCCCTGAGGCCCGCTTCCAAAGCCACCGGGTCGCTGGTATCTATGGCAAGGGGGGCGTCGGTAAGCTGGGCTATTTCCGTCACGGCCCGCTTCATGGCGGCGGCCTGGTCGATGCCCCCCACCCCCATGTTCACATCCAGCACCTGGGCACCTGCCCTGACCTGCCCCAGGGCTTCCTTTTTCACGGAAAGGAAGGAGCCTGCCCTGATTTCCGCAGCCAGCTTCTTGCGGCCCGTGGGATTGATGCGCTCGCCGATAAGGACGGTGGGGCCTTCCCTGTCCAGGCAGACGGACTTGGAGCGGGAGGTGAGCCAGAGTTTGCGGGGGTGCTCCTCCCTTGGGGGCACAGGAAAATCCCTGAGAGCGGCGGCGAGGGCGCGGATATGCTCCGGGGTGGTGCCGCAGCAGCCCCCTATATAGGTGGCACCTGCTGCCGCCAGCTTCGGACCCCAGGTGCCGAAGTCCTCCGGCCCCATGGGGAATTTGGTGACGCCATCTTCCAGATAGGGCAGTCCGGCGTTAGGCTGCACGGAGATGGGACAGGAGCAGCTTCCGGCAAGCTCCCGGACTACAGGCACAAGCTCCTGTGGCCCCAGGGAGCAATTCACGCCGATAACGGAAGCCCCCATGGCCTCCAGCAGAATGGCGGCGCTCCTGGGGTCGGTGCCCGTCACCGTGCGCCCGTCCTCGCTGTAGGAGAGCTGGCAGATAACAGGCAGGCCGGGTGCAGCCTCCCGGCAGGCCAGGAGGGCGGCGCGCATCTCCTGCAGGTCAATGCAGGTCTCGATAATAAGGGCATCCGCCCCGCCCTCTCCAAGGGCACGGGCCTGGGTCAGATAGTTTTGGTAGGCCTCCTCGAAGTTTAAATTTCCCAAAGGCTCGATAAAGGAGCCGGTGGGCCCCAGGGAGCCTGCTACCCTGGCGGTGAGTCCGGCTGCCCGGATAGCCGCCTTGGCGCAGGCAACACCTGCCCGGTTCAGCTCCGCAGCCTGCTCCGCCAGGCCGTAGTGGGCCAGCTTCAAAGGGCTGCCTCCGAAGGTATTGGTCTCTATATAGTCCGCGCCTGCAGCCAGATACTCTGCATGAACCCTTTGCACCAGCTCCGGCCGCTGGATATTCAGCAATTCGGGACAGGCCCCCGGCTCCAGGCCCCCGGCCTGGAGCATGGTGCCCATGGCACCGTCAAAAATATGTATTTTGGGCATTGCTCATCTCACTCCTATAACATTTATATATATAGTATTATTTCATGTCAGTAACATAATCATTCCAATAATATATAATGACATGCCATTATATATTATTGGCGCGATACACAGTCCTTTTTGGGGCAGATTTGGCAACCTTTTGGCAAGGGACTGTCCTTCCCCTGCAGCTCGGGCCGATAGAGGCCGATTATGGCGGTTATGCTTTTACGGGGACTAAGCATCAGGGATTCCGTCAGGCTGATGCCTATTTCCTCTGCCCGGCTCAGTCCCATGACCTCTGGCTGCTGCCTCAGGGGCCAGTCCCCATAGCCGGGGGAGAAGCGCCAGCCCATGGCAAAGCCTTGGGCGGCAGCCCTGGGCTTCACAGCCCTTTCCAGTTGGTCTGCCGCCTGCTCCACGGCAGCAGTGGCAGCGGCATCCAACAACACGGAGTAAGCGTAGCGCCCTTCCTGGAAATAGCGGCTGACCTGGCTTTCAATCTCCTGCCCTACAGTGACGGCCAGCAGAATCACCCTTTCACAGCCTGACAGATGTTTGCCTATGCTTTTTCCTTCTATATAAAAGGGAGGCTCAGAGAGTACCTGCTGCTGGCGGCAGTCATAGGCAAAGCTCTGATAGATGCCCCTGGGCTCTGCCAGCAGCAGGGCTTCCTGGCAGGCGGCATCTATCAGACTTTGGTCAAAATCAGGAGCCTTCATCAGCCCCGCATAACGGCGGGTCTCCCCCGCATCCACCCCTTGCAGGGGGGCATTGTAGATAGGCACGAAATCACCTTCTTTGCATTGTGATAGCTTAATATCATAGAACCTCATCCACCGCTTCTCAGTCCCCCGCTCGGGGATGCCACTGGCATCCCGCGCTATGCGCCCCCAGGGGGGAGGGCTTTTTGTCAACAAGGATATTTTATAGTAAACGTCATTGTTATTGCAAGAGCAGCCCCCCACCACCGCCTGCGGCGGTTCCCCGCCCCCATGGGGGCGGACATATATATAAGTGCTGATTGTGTCGTTTGCTATAGCATGTTCCACGTGAAACATGCTATACATTTATGATATGCAGGCTTACAGCAACTCCTGCATTTTCTGCCGTATTTCCTCGACACGGCGCTGGGTTTCCAGTAAGCGCTTGCGGAAGCGGCGGTATTTCATGGCAAGAGTGGCCTGTTCCTCCAGGCTGGGCAGGGGAATATCAAGCTCCAGCAGCTCCTGCATGCTGATAATGAGCACGGAAGATTTGCCCTTGGCGTGGCGCAGAAGCTGCTCCTGCCCTTGGGGGCTTTGCAGGTAGAGGGTGAGGTAACCGGGCAGGATTTTTGCCTGATCCGGCTCCAATCGGTAGATATTCCCCCCCGGCAGGATGGTAAGGCCCGTAAGTTCCTCACTGTCAAAGCAGGCTGCCTTGAAAGGGGTGGTCTTGGTCAGAACTACGTCCCCCGGCTCCAGGCAGTAACCCCGGTATTTTTCCGGCATTTCCCTCAGGCTGTCCATATCCTCCTTCAAGAGGCCGTCGGCAATATCTTTCAGGTTCAGGTAGCGGCAGGAGGCAGGAGTCTCCGAGCGCAGGGGCAGTAGCTTGCTGTTGGTCAGGGCCGGGCCTCGCTGCACCTTTTTGAGCAGTTCTTTCAGGGGGCAGGTGGCAGCAGGGGAAGGCTTTCCTGCAGGCAGGTGCTTTTCTTCCCGCACTTCCTGTGCCTCCCTGGGTGGGGTTGCTTCTCCCGGCTGCGGCACTGCCTGCTCTGCCTTCGGTGGCTCCGGCTTTGCTTTTGCAACTGGCGGTGCTGCTTCCTGCGGGGTTTCCCGTGCGGTATCCTTCTTTGGCAGTTCTTTTTCCCCAGGCAGGGGCGCAGATTTCTTTTCCTCCTGGCTGGCAGGGACAGGCTGGCTTCCACGTCTGGAGGTTATTTTTGCCCTGGACAGAGGCAGCTTATTGGCCTTGCAGAGTAGAAGGATTTTTTCCAGATCAGCATCACTAAGTTTTGTAAAACCGTTAATCTTAGAACCAAGGTTTGACACATCCACTACCCTGGTTTCAAAAAAACCTTTAGAGTCCAGCAGCAGCAAATCCAGCTCTGTAGTCAGTCCCGGTCCCAATCCTTCGGGCAGGCGGGCACAAAGCTCCAACTGCCCGCCGGGGATGCCCCGGCCACTCAGGGCTTCTTCGGTCAGGCGTCCCGACTCGCAGATGATAAGGGTGCGGCATTTGTCCTGTTTTTCCTGTAGCATAACGGCATTGGCTATCTGCAAGTTTTTGAAAACCTCCTGCAAGGCAGCCTCGCCCTCCCCGGCAGGAGGGCTGAGTAACTCCTGCTGATTCATATACTGGCTCAATTCCTGGCGGATGCTTCTGCCCTGCTCCTGGATAACCTCGGAGGCAGCCTCTCCCGTGGCGTCCAGATAGAGCTTGCTGGGCCTGAGCGCCGGGGGCAGGGGCGTATAGAGGCAGTTGACGGGCAGGGTCTGCACCCTGTCACCCAGGCAGCGGCTGCGCAGGAAGCCCAGCAGGTAGGAAGTGCTGTCCTGCTCCAGGCTGTAGAAATTCGTATGGGCAGCCTCTCCCCCGGCGGCTGCCAGCAGGGCACTGCTGCCGTGACCCCAGAGATCTATCAGGGTATCGCCTGTCTCGATGCCCAGCAGCCCCAGGGCCAGCCTGTCCACCTCCGGGGGCAGGAGTTTCCTGCCAGGGCGTGGGTTTTCATCAACCGGCCAGCAGGCCGAGAGGGCTGAGAGGACATCCTCAGGAAAAGTATCGGTCAAAGCCTCTATGGTTTTACGAAACTTATGACCTGTGTCCTGCAAGACAGATAAAAGGCCCGGTGCCTTGGGGATGGCATGAAGCCTCTCATCTGCCTCGGCAGAGGAGAGTTTATAGCAATAGTAGGCAATAAAGAGGATTGTGGCCTGCTGCAGGGGGGTGGCCCTCGCCCCGGCCAGCACTTCCTCTGCGGCGACGTGATGCTCCTGCCAGAGCTTGCGTGCATGTATCATATCCATACCTCTTTTCATCGAAAGTTTTTTGAAAACCGCATATCTCCCTAATAGACATTTCGTCCCAGGCAGGGAGTATTCCTGCTGCTATACTCTTAAAAGGAAAAAAGTTCCTCTCATGATGCCATATTCCCCCCACCACCCTCAAGAGGGTCCCCCGCCCCCTAGGGGGCGGACTTTTGCTGCGCTGCGCAGAAGGCAACGGTAATCCCGCGCCCAGGGATGGGCGCTGCCACCCTCGTTCTCCAAGGAACGACACCAGGGCGGCGGTTTTCTTTGGTTACTTTCTTTGTCCACACAAAGAAAGTAACACCCCGGGCCATGCCCGTTAGCGAAAAAACTCACTTCAAGGGAAGGCTTTTTCTTCGTGAGTATAACGAGGCAAAGGATGTCCCCCACTTCTACAAGTGGGGGTGGTACATCTAAACAGGCGGGAGCATATCTCCCGCCTCGTGCGACGCGAAGCTAGTCCCCGTGGCAAAACGCCGAGAGGAAGCTTTGTCTATCGACAAAGCTGGAACAATGGCGTTATAACTCATAATGTTTCACGTGAAACATCTTCATTTTTTGTGGCAATGCTGCCCTGATTGTGCTATCATATGTTCTAGTTGATTGTACGGAACTGTCCATTACTAGTTCCTTGCGGAAAGGGTGAAGGCATTGGCGAAGATCATTGCGATAGCCAATCAAAAGGGCGGCGTGGGCAAGACTACCACGGCTGTGGATCTGGCGGCGGCCCTGGCTTCCTATGAAAAAAAGGTGCTGCTGGTGGACACCGACCCCCAGGGCAACGCCTCCAGCGGCCTGGGAATAGAAAAGGCCACGCTGGAAACTACCATCTACCATGTGCTTCTGGGCGCAGCGGAACCCCAGGAGGCCATTCGGGAGACGGAATTCCAGGTGGCAGTGCTGCCGGCCAATATTTCCCTGGCTGGAGCGGAGATTGAGCTGGTCAATGTAATGTCCAGGGAGACCAGGCTGAAGAAGGCCCTGGCCAAGGTGCGGGATGACTATGACTATATTTTCATCGACTGCCCCCCCTCCCTGGGGCTGCTGACCCTGAATGCCCTTTCTGCCGCAGACTCCGTGCTGATGCCCATCCAATGCGAGTTCTACGCCCTGGAGGGGGTGTCCCAGCTAATGAATACCATCAAGCTGGTACGGGAAAACTTGAATCCTGAGCTGGAGGTGGAGGGTGTGCTGATGACCATGTACGATAGCCGCACACGCCTTTCGGAGCAGGTGGTGGCAGAGGTGCGCCAAGCTTTCGGCGAAAAAGTTTACAATACCCTGATTCCCCGCACGGTGCGCCTTTCCGAAGCCCCCTCCTACGGGCAGCCCATCCTGGCTTACGACAGACGCTCCAAGGGCTCGGAAGTTTATCTGGAGCTGGCAAAGGAGGTCATTGACCGTGGCAGCAAATAAGGGAGGGCTGGGCAAGGGCCTGAACGCCCTGTTTGCGGGTGCCCAGACCGGAGCCCCCACGGGCAAGGACAATGTGCAGGAAATCGAGACGGACAAAATCCAGCCCAACCGCTACCAGCCCAGGGAGGAATTTGATGAAGCCTCCCTCTCGGAGCTGACTGATTCCGTGGGACGCTACGGAGTGCTCCAGCCCATCCTGGTGCGCTGCCTGCCGGGAGAGGCGGGCAGCTACGAGATGATTGCCGGGGAGCGCCGCCTGCGGGCCGCGAAGGCGGCTGGCCTCACCCATGTGCCTGTACTGGTGCGGGAGTACAACGATGCGGAAATGTCCGCCATCGCCCTCATCGAGAATTTGCAGCGGGAAGATCTTTCCGTCATTGAGCAGGCCAAGGGCTGCCAGCGGCTGATAGATGAATTTCATCTGACCCAGGAGGAACTGGCCAAACGCCTGGGCAAGAGCCGCGCCGCCCTGACCAATACCCTGCGCCTCCTGGGACTGGCCCCGGAAGTGCAGGAGCTGGTGGCTGCCGGAGTCCTGACGGCAGGCCAGGTGCGTCCCCTGCTGCCCCTGGAGAAAGAGCTCCAGAAGCAGGCGGCAGACTACATCCAGGAACATGAGCTGAGCGCCCGCCAGTGCGAGCAACTGGCAAAGAAGCTCACGGAAGACCCCCAGGCCCTGAGCGGGGAGGGGGCAGCACCTGCCAAAAAGCAGCAGGCGGAGCAATCCCTGTATGTGAAGGAAGCGGCAGGCCGCCTGCGGGAGCTCCTGGGCACCCAGGTAAAGATCCAGCCGGGCAAGAAAAAAAGCAGGATCGAGATAGAATTCTACACGGAGGAAGACCTGGAGCGCATCCTGAGCCTGATCGGCGAAAAGCGGGAGAGCGCCAAGAAGTCCAAGCTGGATGCCCTGCGCCAGTTCTCCCAGACAGGCAAGTTTACCGTTTAATATAGAAGGAATGATTTAATGGATGTCAAGGAAATCAGCCAGCTGGTGCTGAACAATCTCGCCTATATCGTAGCGACCCTGGGCCTGCTGGTCATCGTCATGTATATAGTCATCATCAACCTTTACATGAACCTGCGTTACCTGAAAAAGCGCTACAAGAAAATGATGACAGGTGTGGAAAGCGGCAACCTGGAGCGCATGCTGATCGGGCACATAGACGAAGTGAAGCGGGTAGCCGAAAAGAACGTGGAAATGGAGGCGGAAGCCCGCCGCATGGACGAGCTGCTGCAGCGCGCCCTGACCCGTGTGGCCATAGTGCGCTACCGCGCCTTTGAAGATATGGGAGGCGACCTCTCCTACGCAGTGGCCCTGCTGGACAGCCACGACAACGGCGTCATCCTTTCCTCCGTCTTTGGCCGGGAAGGCTCCCAGGCCTACGCCAAGCCCATCGAGGGCGGCAGATCCAGCTACACGCTGACCGAGGAAGAACAGCAAGCCCTGAAACAGGCCATGTCACAGAAGTAATTTTTGCGGGGAGGAAAACTGGTTTTGGAAAGCACGACACAAAAACCGGAAGCACAGGCAAAAAAGGAATATACAATCAAATTCATTCCCAGCCACGGAGGCTCCACCAAGAGCCTGAAGGTGCCGGTGGCGCTCCTGAAATACGGCGCAGGCTCCCTTATAGTCCTGGCCATGCTCTTTGTGGGAGCTGTCAGCTTCTCGGTCTATTCCACCATGGCGGCCCGGGACGGCGCTGCCCAGCTTACGGATCTGCGCTCGGTGAATGGCATCCAGCAGGAGCAGCTTCTGCAGCTCTCGAAAAAAGCCAATGCCCTGCAAAATGAACTGGACCGGCTGACAGAGCTTGAACAGCAACTGCGCCGCCAATCCGGTACTGCTCCTGCCAAGGAAGAACCATCCAGCAGCGGCACCCATGACGGCCAGGGGGGCCCCTATGCAGAGCCGGATTTAGGCAACGTCACGGAAGTCCTGAGCCAGGTGGAGCAGCAGCTCGCCCTGCGCCGTACTTCCCTCCTGGAGCTGCAAAGCGACCTCAAAGCCCGGCAGGAAAAACTGGGGGTAGCCGGTGCCTTCAGCCTGACAGGCCCCTCCATCACCACCCCCGGCATCTGGCCCTGCCAGGGAGATGTCAGCTCCCCCTACGGCCTCCGCTGGGGCGGCTCCGACTTCCATCCAGGCATCGACATTGCCAATGAAATGGGCACCCCCATCGTCGCCACCGCAGACGGAGTAGTCACCACAGCAGGCTACAACATGGGCGGCTACGGCAATATGGTTGACATAGACCACGGCAACGGCATCATGACCCGCTACGGACACGGCTCCCAGGTGGTGGTGACGGCAGGCCAGCATGTAAAGCGGGGCCAGGTCATCATGTACATGGGCTCCACCGGCTTCTCCACCGGCCCCCACTGCCACTACGAAGTACGAATCAACGGCGAGGCCGTAAATCCCGCCAGTTATCTGTAAAAAATATCCCCTGCCTCAGGCGGGGGATATTTTTAGTGCACCCGGCGGCGCACGTTTCTAACATGAATGTTACATCCTTTTTGAATTTTTTTGAGCGTTACCAATCCCAATCCGCGCGCTTCAAGTGCTTGCCCACCACTTTTTCCGCATAATCCCAGGCTTCGTCCCTCGTAATTTCTTTTCCGTTCAGACCGTATTTGTTTGCTCTCAGCCCTCCATCATCGCAATACGCATCAATACCAAGACTTGTCCACGACTCTTGAACATCGTAGCCGCCACCTTTGAGAAAGAGGGATGTCTTGCCCTGACGATCACAACGATGATACCAAAAAGCCCCCGCCGAAATGACGGGGACGGGGCTGCTGGTGTTTTAGTTTACAATTACTACCTAATTTTTGACCAATTTGGGGCCGCCCCAGTACACTTCTCCTTGAGGGTCTTCATAAGCTCATCCTGGGAGAATTTCTTGCCGGTGGAAATCTCGGTATAGGTATTGTCCTTTAAAAGGCCGCCTTTGTCATGGGACTCAAAGCCCAGTCCCTTGAGGGCATCCCGCATGCTGTCAAAGTTCACTCCGCCGATGTCGTTAAACATATTCTTGTACCCGGCCTTCTCCAGGAATCCGGCCACTTCCATGCTCTGGAGATAAGTCCCCCCTGCTACCCCTTCCAGTTCCTGCTCATTCAGCTTGCGGTTTGCGAATTTCTTGTCTGCCATGATAAATCTCTCCTTTGTGAAATCCTTTGTTCGTATCTCTTTGTACTTTATACGTTTGGGAAGGGAAAATGTTACATGAAAGTAAAAAAAATTTTAGTCACTTTGACAGTGGGCAGGAATTTGCTACAATAAAGGACAAGAAGAATAATGAGGACGGAGGGTGAAGATGTGGAGGAAAAGAGAAGAAGGCTGCCCATTGGGGTGCAGAGCTTTGCCAGCCTGAGAGAGGAAGGTTTCCTATATGTGGACAAGACCCGCTATATCCACAAGCTTGTCCAGGAAAGCAAGCAATACTTCCTCAGCCGTCCCCGACGTTTTGGCAAGAGCCTGTTCCTCTCTACCCTGAAAGCCTATTGGGAAGGGAAGCAGGAGTTCTTTGAGGGGCTGGAGATAGAGAAACTGGAAAAGGACAATGAGAAAGCCTTTGAGCCTTATCCTGTCTTCTACTTTGATTTCAACGGGCAGAACTACCAGAGGGAGACAGCCCTGGAGGATGTGCTGGACAAGATGCTCAGGAACTGGGAAGCGGAGTATGGCTGCGATGGACAAGGGACATTGAGCGATCGTTTCCAATCATTGTTAAAATCTGCCAAGAAAAAGACCGGCAAGGGCTGTGTGGTGCTGGTAGACGAGTATGACAAGCCTCTTTTGGTCGGCGAGGAAACGCGACATCCTGTCGCCCCGCCGACACTAGGCCATCCCTGGCCGTCGGAGGTTTTGGAAAACAACGCTTTGGAGGAACACAACAAGGCAGTTTTCAAAGGTTTCTTCGGCACCCTGAAAAGCTATGACGAGTATCTGCGCTTTGTCTTTATCACCGGAGTGACAAAGTTCAGCAAGGTCAGCATTTTCAGCGATTTGAACCAGCTCAGGGACATTTCCCTGGAAAGTGATTATGCCGAAATTTGCGGCATCACCCAGCAGGAATTGGAAAAGGTCTTTGCTCCGGAAATAGCAGCCATGGCCAAGAGCCAAAAGATAGGCCAGGCAGAATGCCTGACAGCCCTGAAAAAGTTTTATGACGGCTATCATTTTTCCACACAAGGGGAGGGAGTTTATAATCCTTTCAGCCTGCTGAATGCCTTTGCCTCCAGGGAATTCAGGTCATACTGGTTCGCCACCGGCACTCCTACTTTCCTGGTGCGGAGAGTGAGGGAAATCAGATTGGATGCCAGCCGCTTCACCGACCGCACTCTGTACGCTGACCTGGACGATCTGACGGACTATCGTTATGAAAATCCAAATCCCATTCCCCTGCTTTATCAAACAGGGTATCTTACCATTTGGGACTACGACGAGCGCAGGCAACGCTATACTCTGGGATTCCCCAACAGAGAGGTCAAGTACAGCTTCCTCAAGAGCCTTTTGCCGGATTTTGCCCCGGCAGCCATCCCCGGCCGGGGAACGGATATATTCTCCCTGGATGACTGCCTGGAGGCAGGGGATACGGAGGGCATGCGTGATATCCTCACCGCCCTTTTTGCCAGCATTCCCTACACCACAGATGATGCACCCTTCGAGCACTATTTCCAGTCGGTGCTCTATATAGTCTTCACCCTGCTGGGCCAGTATGTCCACTGCGAAGTCCACAGCAGCCGCGGACGGGCCGACTGCATTTTGGAAACGGATAAGTTTGTCTATATCTTCGAGTTCAAGGTGGGAAAGAGCGCCAGGGAGGCTTTGGAGCAGATAGAGGCAAAGGGCTACGCCGCGCCATATGCCGCAGATAAGCGGCAGGTCTTTAAGATTGGCGTAAGCTTCGACAGGGAGGAAAGGAAACTGGCGGAGTGGCAGGTGAAGGAAAGCTGACTTATGCTTGCAACCTGTACTGAAAGAATCCTCTTATACTCGCGAACAATGAAAAACATGAAATATAACGAGGCAGAAGATGTCCCCCACTTCTGTAAGTGGAGGTGTACATCTTAGCAGGCGGGAGCATATCTCCCGCCTCGTTGAAAGGCCGAGAGGAGGATTTGCCTACGGCAAATCTGGAACAATGGCCTTATAACTGAGGACGGAGGCTGAGGACAATGGAGGAAAAGAGAAGAAGGCTGCCTATTGGGGTGCAGAGCTTTGCCAAGCTGAGAGAGGGAGGTTTCATATATGTGGACAAGACCCGCTATATCTACAAGCTTGCCCAGGAAAGCAGCCAGTACTTCCTCAGCCGTCCCCGGCGTTTTGGCAAGAGCCTGTTCCTCTCTACCCTAAAAGCCTATTGGGAAGGGAAGAAGGAGCTTTTTGAGGGGCTGGAGATAAAGAAACTGGAAAATGACAATAAGAAAGCCTTTGAGCCTTACCCTGTCTTCTACTTTGATTTCAACGGGCAGAACTACCAGAGGGAGACAGCGCTGGAGGATGTGCTGGCAGAGCATCTGGCGAAATGGGAAAAGATATATGGCGGTGATGACAAGCTATCTCTGTCGGGGCGTTTCAGAAGTCTTATCAGAGCAGCAGCGGAAAAGACCGGCAAGGGCTGCGTGGTGCTGGTGGATGAGTATGATAAGGCGTTACTGGAAACACTTGAAAATAACACTCTGGAGGAACACAACAAGGCAGTTTTCAAAGGTTTCTTCGGCACCCTGAAAAGCTATGACGAGTATCTGCGCTTTGTCTTTATCACCGGAGTGACAAAGTTCAGCAAGGTCAGCATTTTCAGCGATTTGAACCAGCTCAGGGATATTTCCCTGGAGGAAGGATTTAGTGCTGTTTGCGGCATGACTGCCGAAGAAGTCCGCAGTTGTTTTCAGCCAGAGTTGACAAATCTAGCCAGGAAGCAAGGACTGGAAAATGCTGAATGTCTGCGTAAACTAGCTGAAATGTATGATGGCTATCATTTCAGCCCTAAAAGCCCAGGTATTTATAACCCCTTTAGCCTGCTGAATGCACTGGCAGCAGGTGCTTTCCGTGCCTATTGGTTTTCCACCGGTACGCCTACTTTCCTGGTACAGCGTCTGAAAAAAATGCACTTTAATGTAAGACAATTTGATGAAGAAGAAATTTACATCGAAGAAGAAATTCTGACAGATTATCGGGCAGACAGCCACGAGATTGTGCCCTTGCTTTATCAGACAGGTTATCTTACCATTGTGGGTTACGAAAGAGAAACCGGCTTGTACATTGTAGGTTTCCCCAATAAAGAAGTTAGGATGGCTTTTTTGAGAAGCCTTTTGCCGGAATACACCCCCGTGGCTGTCACAGGCAGCGGCAGGGATGTCCTCTCTCTGCGCAACCGCATCCTGGCAGGGGATACGGAGGGCATGCGGGATATCCTCACCGCCCTTTTTGCCAGCATTCCCTATACCACAGATGATGCACCCTTCGAGCACTATTTCCAGTCGGTGCTCTATATAGTCTTCACCCTGCTGGGCCAGTATGTCCACTGCGAAGTCCACAGCAGCCGCGGACGGGCTGACTGTATTCTGGAAACGGATAAGTTTGTTTACATCTTCGAGTTCAAGGTGGGAAAGAGCGCCAGGGAAGCCCTGGAGCAGATAGAGGCAAAAGGATACGCCGCGCCATATGCCGCAGATTCCAGACAGCTTTTCAAGATCGGCGTAAGCTTCGACGGGGAGGAAAGGAAACTGGCGGAGTGGGAAGTGAGGGAAAGCTGACAAGGGACTATCCCTTTGCCAGTTCCTGATACATCTTCAGCAATTCCGCCACGCAGTCGGCTTCGGTAAAGCCCTTGACGGGGAAGCCGTAGGCTGCCATCACGGCTCTGTCATTGGCCTGATGGGCACGGCGCAGCTCCGGGGGCATGGTGACTTCATCGTAGAGGTCAGCCAGGCTGGCATCCGGGTAGAGGGCACGGGCGTCCAGGATTGCCTGGGCGCTTTTTTCTATGGCGGATTTTTGAGAGACTGTGGGGTTGGGCCAGGGGAAGTTATTGTAGACAATATCCTTGGAATAGCGATAATCACTTTTTAATCTTCCTGCAACTGCTCTCATCCATGCCATATGGACATTGGAAATCAAAACTCCAAAATGATATAATTCTGCATTTTGGATAATCTGCACTTGATTAGTGGGGATTGTATCCCCATCAAAATATGCCATTGGAATATATCTGCGCCGTTCCGATGATACCATGGGAAGGGCAATATAACGACTTGGATTCAAAGTGTCTCTAAATGTTGTTGGCGTATCGGCTAACTTCTGTGTCCCCTTGTCTTTCATAGCCAATCTATTTTCACGGCATAGCTGGACACGCTGATAGATGGCAGGATGCTTTTTTATCTCCGTAGGTGTAACACCAACCAACCATAGCACATACCTTAACTCATTGTGGAGCAACTCTCTGCCCCCAATCAATCGTTTAATATATTTCTCACATCCTTTGAATTTTTCATAATCAGTTTTTTCTATTTTCAGGGCATCTCCATCAAGGGGAACATTGCCGTTTTGCATTTTTGGAACGTCGCATATTGGCGTTTTACTGATGTGAATAAACACATTGGGAGCATCCATTAAGTAGCCGTTTATATTGTGGCATTCCTTTATAGAACCACCAAAGTATAACACCTTTGCCCCCGTAGTTGCACCTGCATGAAAACCGATTACAACGCAGAACACAGCCGCTTGCTTTTTTGATTCACTACTCCACTTGAAGGTTCTATGAGCAAAGTCGATAGTTACTCCATATTCGGTGAATAATTCTTCCCACAGCGCAGAAACCTGTTCGCCCTGTGTTATGGAATTCGTCGATACATATGCACATTTGATGGAGGTGCCCTGTATATACATTGAAGCTTTTTTATACCAGCAAGCTACATAATCAATATCCTTATAATTGAAGAAATTAGCTACATCCTTAATTTGAGCGTCTGTGCGATAGCGGCGACCAGCAAAAGGCGGATTCCCCATTATATAGCTACATTTCTCCCTGGGCAGAACTGCCTCCCACTTTAGTCTCAGTGCATTCCCTTCCACAATATTGGTATAGCTTTTCAGGGGCAGGAAATCAATGCTTTCATTGACAATCTGCTCCGTTTCCGCCAACATCTGGCTTTCTGCTATCCAGAGGGCAGTCTTGGCCACCGTCACGGCAAAATCATTGATTTCTATACCGTAAAACTGGTTAATGCTGACCTTGATAAAGCTGTATTCCTCACCGAAATCCAGGGTGAGGGATTTTTCTTTATACATTTCCAGCAGCACATTGTTCTCCAGCCGTCTAAGGGAAATGTAGGCTTCCGTAAGGAAATTGCCGCTGCCGCAGGCGGGGTCAAGGAAGGTAAGGGAGGCGAGCTTGTCCTGGAATTCCCCCAGCTTTTTCTTCCGCACATTTGGCTGCTTGCCTGCCCTGATGTCCTCAAATTCCTGCTTCAAGGAAGTTAGGAACAGGGGGTCGATAACTTTGTGGATATTTTCAAGGGAGGTGTAGTGCATGCCACCCTTGCGGCGGGTCTCCGGGTTCAGGGTGCTTTCAAAAACGGCGCCGAAGATGGTGGGAGAGATGCCTGACCAGTCAAAATCCTTGCTGGCATGGCTTATAAGGAGCTCTATAATCTCCTGAGTAAAGGTGGGAATCTCAATATCCTCGTCGGCAAAGAGTCCCCCATTGATATAGGGAAAGGCAGCCAGGCCCTCCTCAAGATAGGGGTCACGCTGTTCCGGGGGCGTGTCCAGCACACGGAACAGCTCTTTCAGGTCGGTACGCATATGCTTAGGGTCGGTGGCGGCGAGGAAGTCGTGGAACATGTTTTTCCTGCCTAAGATGCCCGCATCCTCGGCATAGAGGAGAAAGACAATCCTTACGCACAGTTTGTTCAGGCTTTGCTGGGCTGCTTCGCTGTCGGGATTTTTGTAGCGGCCTAAGAGGGCATTGTAAAGCTTCCCTACTATCTCCCCCGCCTGCATGGAAAGCTCCATTTCCTTCTGGATATTATGATCCTGAACGCTGACCAGGAATTGCAAGCGATAATACTCTTTGGGCAAATCCTCCAGCCGCAGCACCTCCGGCTTCATCTGGGGATTTTCCATATCGTAGATATGGAATTCCTGAAAATTGCAGGCCACAATCCAGCGGGGCCGCTCGCTGTAGGAAAACTCAGCCGCATAGCGTTTGGCCTGCTGATAGGGAGTGAGGTAGGTGCCGTCAGACTGGCGAATGGGCTTTGTGAGATCCTTGCCCAGGCTTTTCTGCTCAATGATAACATGGGTGGCAGGGATAGTAATATCCACAAAGCTGGCATGCCCAAGCTGCACCTTCTTCTCAAAATCCACAAATCCGGCCGGGTCCTCTACCCCGTAAACTTTCTGCAAAAGCTCGATCCAAAACTTCTGGCTGTGCTGCTTCTCGTCCCCTATACCCTGCCACTTAGCCGCAAATTCCGCCGCCGCTTTTTTCTGCATTGCACTGTCCATTGCTCCCACCGTCCTTTTGGAATTTTCAAAATATATTGTAGCACAGCCGGGAGATTTTTTCCAGAGCAGGGGAATACCAAACTTGCAGCATTTCCGGTGCTCCCTTTGGTCTTGGGCAAACTCCGGCCCAGTGAAATCCCCGTTGCCATCAGCCGAAAACCGTTGTAGAATTAAAAGCCTGGAACAAAGAACATTAAGGAGCGGACACTTCATGGAAAATAACGAAAATGAGTTCATGCAGCACAATTTGCGTCTGCCTGAGCTTACCCTTCGGGGGATGCTACTGGGTGCAATCCTGACAGTTATCTTCACAGCCTCAAACGTATACCTGGGACTCAAGGTAGGGCTCACCTTTTCCTCAGCCATACCGGCCGCCGTCATCTCCATGGCAGTTCTCAAAATGGCCAGGGATGCCAATATACTGGAAAACAACATGGTGCAGACCCAGGCCTCGGCAGCCGGCACCCTGTCTGCCATCATCTTTGTTATTCCCGGCATGCTGATGATCGGTTATTGGCAGGACTTTGAATTCTGGCAAACCCTTCTGGTATCTGCCTGCGGCGGGTGCCTGGGGGTGCTTTTCACCATTCCCCTGCGCCGGGCCATGGTGGTAAACAGCAGCCTGGTCTACCCGGAGGGAGTGGCTGCAGCAGAAATTTTGAAGGTGGGCAGCAATACAGAAAAAAATTCTTCCCAGGGCAGCGGTCTGCGGGAAATCACCTTCGGCGGCATTGTGGCAGGTATCCTGGCCTTGTTCTCGAACGGTTTCCATATGCTCTCTGACGGCCTGTCCCTCTGGTTCCATGTGGGCCGCGGCATGACCCAATTCCCCATCGGATATTCCACTGCTCTGGTGGGAGCAGGCTACCTCGTCGGCATAGCTGCGGGCCTTGCCATGCTGGTGGGAATACTGATTGCCTGGGCAGGTTTTGTACCTTATTACACCATAACGGAAGCCCTGCCTGATGGCATGACCATGCAGCAATTTGCAGGTTTCATCTATCAGGAGCGGGTGCGCCTGATAGGCGCCGGTGCCATGGGCGTAGCTGCCCTGTGGACACTGATTACCCTTGCCAGGCCCGTTATCGACGGAATGAAGGAATCCATTGCCTCAGTCAATATATCCTCCGATAAGCAGGGACGTCATCGCATGGACATAGATATGTCCATAAAGAGCATTGGCCTGGTTTTTGCCATGACTGTGGCCGGCCTCCTGTTCATCTTCTACGCCTTTGTCAGCCCGGAAAAACTCCCCCTGGCACAAACTCTGACCTTTACCCTGGTAGGGGTCGGTGTCGCCGTACTTATGGGCTTTTTCGTGGCTGCAGCCTGTGCCTACATGGCAGGACTGGTGGGCACCTCCTCCAGCCCTATTTCCGGCATCGGCATATTGGGCATCATTGTATCCTCTCTGGTCATGTATTTCCTGTGCTCCTCCTTCGGTATTTTTGACCTGCCCGGCGGCGAGAAATTCGCCACAGCCACTGCCATCTTCACCACCTCTATCATCCTGGCCATCGCCTGTATCTCCAATGACAACATGCAGGATCTCAAAACCGGCTATCTGGTGGGAGCCACCCCCTGGCGCCAGCAGGTGGCGCTCCTGCTTGGCTGCCTGGTAGGGGCGCTGGTCATCGCCCCGGTGCTGAACCTTCTCTATGAGGCCTACGGTTTCCACGGTGCCATGCCCAGGCCCGACATGGATCCAGACCAGGCCCTGGCCGCTCCCCAGGCAGCTCTTATGACCACCATTGCCCAGGGCATCTTCTCCAGCCAACTGGCTTGGGACTACATTTTCTTAGGCATGGGCCTGGGGGTGCTGCTGGTCATCATCGACCAGCTTTTGAAGCGCAACACCAGGAGCCTCTGCCTGCCGCCTCTGGCCGTGGGCATGGGGATTTACCTGCCCCCCTCCATCCAGACACCTCTGGTCATCGGCGCAATCATGGGTTATTTTCTCAATAAAGTGCTCAAGAAAACCAAGGGGACGGAAGGACTAAATGGCGGCGTGCGCCGCGGCACCCTCTTTGCTTCCGGCCTGATCGTAGGCGAGTCCTTGGTAGGCGTCACCCTGGCCGGCCTCATCGTCATCTCCGTTTCCAGCGGCGGCAGCAACACTCCCATGGCCCTTTTCGGCAGCGACTTTGCAGATACTGCTGAGATTCTTGGGCTTGTCATGTTTCTTATTTCCCTGGTAATCTTCGGCAAGGTGATACTCGGCAGCAGATAAGGAGGGTTTGCTCCCCATAGCCGGACTATATAACGAGGCAAAGGATGTCCCCCACTTCTACAAATGGGGGTGGTACATCTAAACAGGCGGGAGCATATCTCCCGCCTCGTTGAAACGCCGAGAGGAAGCTTTGTCTATCGACAAAGTTGGAACAATGGCGTTATAATTGGTCTTTGGGAGGCGTACCAATATATATATTGGCAATAGAACCTTGACATATTGTAGCTGATGTAATAACCATTTTTATTTTTGTTACGGGCATCGTTTATCGGTGCCTCTTTTTTTACCATAAATATATTTTTGGGCAGGATTTTAGCATATGATGTAGAAAGAATACTTAACAAATTCAACTGAAACCATGAGTCTCCCGCTTCCATAAGCGGGAGTAAAGGGCCTATATCGCGCGAGTGGGGGCGGAGCGAAGCGGTATCCCCCACTCACAAGAAGTCAATCCACGCGATGCAGGCCTGTCGTGCTCCTCGAACTACCGGCGTGGATTGAAACAATTTTTTGCCCGTGATGATTGTATGGTTCAGGGGGTGTCTTTATGCCAACCATTGCTATTTTAAGTAATTCCGCTGAAGAACGGGAGAAAATCAGGAAAACAATGCTGTCCTATTCCGGTCACAAAGATGAGCTGCAATTTGTAGAATATTCGGTAACAGACCGGCATAAGGCGGATCTGATGGGGGAAGTGGACGGGGATGTCCAGGCTGGGGCCATTCAACTGCTCATTGCCAGCGACTGGCTGGAAACGGGATGGGATGAGTTTTCTTCCGCCGAGCTCATTGCCTTCTGCCATCAGGCCACGCCGGGTTTCCCCTTCGTGATTCTGACCTCTGCCGAGATACCGGACACTGACAAGCAGAATATTCTTGCCACCCATATTTATCCGGTTGACTATTTCTTCGGTCAGGATGAGGATATTGTACGCCGCATGGTGGCAGAGATTGATAAACATTTGTAACCTGGCAAAAAAAATCCCCTGCTTCTGCAAGCGGGGGATTTCTTTTGCCTCTTTTACCTGCGCACACAAAAAGCGGCTTGCCATAACAAGCCGCCCGCCGAAGTATGGCCACTGTGCAGGCTTAGCACTCCTGCATAACCCATGTTTCGGACTTTCTCATGTACTCAGTATAGCATATAATAAAAGATTTTGCTATACTTAAATCGGCCACTGCCACGAGAGGTGGTGACTTTGCCGTGTGGCAGGACTTTCTCATTTCCTTTGCGGCCAGTATAGCCGCAACCATGTTCATTCAGTTGCTGGTCTGGATGTTCAAGTAATTCTGAAACACCAGCAAACCTGAGCCTTTAGCAAGCTGCAGGGAGAAAAAGCCGCCACCTGAGCGGCTTTTTCGTTGTAATTTACTAGGGCGTGTTGATAAACGGAAACTGTGCGATACAGCGAGACAGTTTTTCGTATGGCAAGGAAGTGAAGCCGCAGTCGTAGCAGGGCTACGTCAAGGTTTCACTGACGCAGACAGGCGGAAAAATGGCCGCTGTAGCGTGCAGGTGGAGTTTTTCAACACGCCCTGAAGGAGGTTTACCTTCCATGGCAATGTCAAAGGGCATGCGGCTGTGGCTGATGGTGTTTTTAGGGCTGATGACAGCCATTGCACCCCTGTCTACGGATATGTACCTGCCGTCGCTGCCCATTATGCAGCAGGATTTTTCCATCTCTGCCTCCATGGCGCAGATGACACTGATGATGACCACCGGGGGCATGGCCATCGGGCAGATTTTTGCGGGGCCCCTGTCTGACCGCTACGGCAGGAAGATCCCCCTGCTCCTGGGGATGCTCATCTTTACCCTATCCACCGCCGGGTGCATTTGGGCGGAGGATATAGGGGCCTTTCTCTTTTGCCGCTTCCTTTGCGGTTTTGCGGGAGCCAGCGGCATCGTGGTGGCCAAGGCCATTGCCAGGGATGTGTGCCAGGGGCCGGAGCTGACCCGCTTCTTTGCCCTCCTGATGATGATTAACGGCCTGGCTCCCATCGCCGCCCCGGTAATTGGGGGACAGATACTGCTCTTTACTACTTGGCGCGGGGTTTTCGTGGTACTGACGGCAGTGGGGCTGGTGCAGCTTCTGGCTACCCTTGTTTACCGGGAAACACTGCCCAGGGAAAAGCGTCTCCCCGGCGTCCTGGCCTCCTTTGCCAAGTTTCCCCGTCTTCTCAAAAACAGGTATTTCCTGGGCCACTGCCTTACCCAGTGCTTTGTCTTTGGAGCTTTCTTCTCCTACCTCTCCGGTTCTTCCTTTGTGTTCCAGAATGTCTACCAGGTTTCTCCCCAGGGCTACAGCCTGATCTTCGGCGGCATCGGGGCGGGGCTGCTGCTCACAGGCGCCCTCCCTGCCCGTCTGGCGGGGCGGGTGCCGGATGAGAGGCTCCTGCATATTTCCCTGCTCATCCCCCTCCTGGGCTCCCTGCTGCTGTGCCTAGGCTTTTATCTGCAGGCCCCCCTCAGCCTGATACTGCCTGTCCTCTTTGTCACCATCGTGCCCCTCTCCGTCATGGGAGCCGCCAGCTTCTCCCTGGCCCTTTCCCGCCAAGGGAAAAACGCCGGCAGCGCCAGCGCCCTTCTGGGGTTCTTCTCCATGATCCTGGGGGCCGCCATGATGCCCCTGGTGGGCATTGCAGGGGAAAACACCGCCCTGCCCATGGCCCTTATTATGGCAGGTGGCTACGGATTGGGGCTCCTTTCCTACCGGCAGCTTATAGCGCCGGAGCACAGAAAAGCATAATATCTACTTCTTCTCCCGCAGAAATTTTACGGCGGACAGGCCCGCCTCGGCTCCCTGGTATACGGCCTTGGCGATTTGCAGCAGCCCGCCGGTGCAATCTCCGGCGGCAAAAACCCCCGGCACATTCGTGGCCATATGTGCGTCCGTCTTAATGTCCTGGCCTGCCAGCATGACCCCCAGTTTGCGGGCCAATTCGCTGCCGGAAGCAGTGCCCAGGGCCACAAACAAGCCCTCTGCTACTATTGTGTCACCATTTTCCAAAAGTATCCCCGTTAGCCGCTCCGTCCCTTCCAGGGCTGTAACCGGTGATTTATGCACCTTTACCTGTGGGGGCAGACGAGAGGGCGCCTCCTCCCCCTGGGTAAAGAGCAGGACTTCTGCGGCGTGGGGCAGCAGGGCCTCGGCCTCGTGGAGGGCATACTCGCCGCTGCCTAAGACCGCCGTGACTTTTCCCCTGTACAGGAAGGCATCGCATACGGCGCAGTAGCTTACCCCATGCCCCTCCAATTCCCTAAGTCCCTTAATTTTCGGTGCCTTGCGCGTGGTGCCCGCCGCAATGATTACGCTGTCTGCCTCGTAGGTTTTGCCGGGGGAAACAGCACGGAAGCCCTGGAAGCCTTCACCGTAATCCAGGGCCAGGATTTCATCTTCCACCAGGGAAATCCCCAGGGCAATGGCTCCGGCCAGGCCGCGGCGTTCCAATTCCGCTCCCGGCACGGCTTCCTCCAGCCCGTAATAATTCTGCACCAATTCGGCCCGGCTTAAGGCGCTCGTTCCCTTTCCCTTGTGAACGACCGTAACCTGGGCGCCGCCGCGCCGGGCGTACAAGGCCGCCGATATACCGGCCGGCCCCGCCCCCAGGACTAAAACTCTTGCCATCTGCATCACCCCCCCACTCTCAGGCGAGCAGAGCCTCTATTTCTTCCTTGGGGATAAGGCCCACGGATTCCTTGACTTTCTCGCCCTTTTTGAAAACCATAAGGGTGGGAATCGACATGATATTGAACTGCTGAGCCAGCTCAGTCTCCTCGTCTATATTGATTTTGCCTATCTTCACATCGGCATGTTTCTCCCCTACCTCATCCACCAGGGGAGAAAGCATCCGGCAGGGGCCGCACCAGGCGGCCCAGAAATCAAGCAACACCGTGCCCTCTGACTTCAGAACCTCTGCAGCAAAATTTTCCTTGGTAATCACTTGCGGTTTCATTTCAGAATTCCTCCTTAATGTTCTTATCGGTTAAATAAAGCGGCTTGCAAATAACAAGCCGCCTCCTGTGACTGCCTTCATATGTTCAGCAGCATTCATTTTTTACAGGGGAATCACATTCCCCGCTTTATCTATGGGGTCGAACAGCAAGAACAGGCAGCTCAAATCCACATGGAAAATAACTTCCGTATCATCCTCCTCGTCGTTGTCCTTGCCTGTATAGCGCAGGGCTGCCGCGTGGCAGTAGTCGCTTACCTGCTTGCCGTAGGGGTCTATCTTCTGGCTGCATACGGCACTAATGAGGGTGCAGACCGTGCCGGCGGGAAAGTATCCTTCTATGTAGACTTTCTCCGGCAGGTAAGGATTTTCCTCCACAAAGGGCACCGGCGCCTTGGCGCGCAGGCGCAGCCCTTCAAATTCCAAGGCCTTGATGCTCATACCGCCCCTCCTAGCCGATTGATACCGCAGGCATCTTGCCCTTTTCCGGCTTGACATGCAGGATATCGCACAGGCCGGACATTTCCAGCACTTCCATGACCGTATCCTGTATGTTGCAGAGCCTCACCTTGCCGTCCTGCTTGTCCATCTGCTTGTAGCATTTCAGCAGAACCCGCAGGCCTGCCGAAGCGATGTAATAAAGCTCCTGCAAATCAAAGACTATTTCCTTGGTTCCTTCAGGCATAGCTTTCAGTTCCTTTTCCAAATCTATGGACGAAACCGCATCCAACCTGCCGCTCAGGGCTATGGTCATAGACTGCCCCTGTATTTCCTTCTTAATCTCCATGTTCATTCCTCCTCAATAATCTCCGCGCAATAGCACCAGCAGGCGTTACCTGATATTGACTCATATCTGACGGAACGCCAAACATTTATTCACAGGCTGCGCCGGTGCCGCAACGGTTTCTTAACCATAACAAAGCAGGATACTGCCAAAAAGCAGACCACTGCAAGTTACCAATCCAACTCACACCTCAAAAATATCCTTGGTCTGTATCTCCAGCTCATCATACAAACTGAGCTTCAAGGACAGATGTTCCCTGGCCCTGTCCTCCTCGGAAAGCTCTGCCAGCTCCTCCTCGGGTACATTGTGGTAGGTTTCATCCAGCTCGTATTTGCCGTCTTTCAGCAAATAAACATCAATGGATTCTCCCCTGGGGTCTATTACCCAGTATTCCTTGACACCGAATTTCTCGTAGGTATGGAGCTTTACGGTGATATCACGCTTTCTGGTGCTGCGTGAGAGGATTTCCACCACAAAACCAGGTGCCCCGGCGATGTAGCTGCTCTTGATCTGCTCCGGGTTGCAGACGATGGCGATATCCGGGATGAAGCGGTTTTCCTCATCAAACCGCACTTCCGCCTCAAAGACTACCCTGCAGCGCTTGCCACGCAGAAAATTATCTAATATCCTGACAAGATTCCTTTGAATAAATATGTGCTTCATATTAGCCGGGCTCATATCGTACACTTTTCCTCCGATGAGTTCATACCTGTCAAGTTCCTGTAAGGCTTCCATAGCAGATCCCTCCTCAGCCATTCGTAGTTTACCATCCCTTGCAGTACATCCCTGTTGCCGACCCGTCAAATATCCAGATTCTGCACCAGTTTAGCATTTTCCTCTATAAACTGGCGGCGGGGTTCCACCTTGTCACCCATGAGGATGGTAAAGAGCTCGTCTGCTTCCTCTGCGTCCTCCAAATCCACCCGCAGCATGGTGCGGGTAGCGGGGTCCATGGTGGTTTCCCAAAGCTGCTCGGGGTTCATCTCGCCCAGGCCCTTGTAGCGCTGGACGGTGACGTTATCCCGGCCCACTTCGTCCAGTTTCTTGGCCAGTTCCTCGTCGGAGTAGGTGTACCAATGCTT
The DNA here is from genome assembly GCA_947167105.1 of uncultured Selenomonas sp. Classification (GTDB taxonomy): domain Bacteria; phylum Bacillota; class Negativicutes; order Selenomonadales; family Selenomonadaceae; genus Selenomonas_B. Next base: position 31,391 of record CAMVGU010000019.1, read on the forward strand.
CTTGCCCTTGCGGATCTGGTAGAGGGGGGGCTGGGCGATAAAGACGTGGCCGTGCTCGATAAGGGGCTTCATATAGCGGTAGAGGAAGGTCAGGAGCAGCGTCCTGATATGGGCGCCGTCCACATCGGCATCGGTCATAATGATAATCTTGCCGTAGCGGCGCTTGGAGAGGTCGAATTCCTCGCTGATGCCGGTGCCGAAAGCGGTAATCATGGTGCGGATTTCCGCATTGGCGAAAATCTTGTCAAGGCGGGCCTTCTCCACGTTCAGGATCTTGCCCCGCAGCGGCAGGATGGCCTGGAAGCGGCGGTCACGGCCCTGCTTGGCGGAGCCACCTGCAGAGTCACCCTCCACCAAATAGATTTCCGCCTGCTCCGGGTCTTTCACCGAGCAGTCAGCCAGCTTGCCGGGGAGGCTGGAAACTTCCAGGGCGTTCTTGCGGCGGGTCAGCTCCCTGGCCTTGCGGGCCGCTTCCCTGGCCCTTGCCGCCATGACTGCTTTTTCCAAGATTTTCTTGGTAATGGCGGGGTTTTCCTCGAAGTATTCGGAAAGGCCCTCGGTGACAATGGAGTCCACGATACCCCGGACTTCGGAATTGCCCAGCTTGGTCTTGGTCTGCCCCTCAAACTGGGGCTCCCTGATTTTCAGGGAAATAACGGCGGTAAGGCCCTCCCGCACATCGTCGCCGGAGAGGTTGGCGTCCTTTTCCTTCAGTACGTTATTCTTGCGGGCGAAATCGTTGGCAGCACGGGTCAGGGCCAGCTTGAAGCCTGCCAGGTGGGTGCCGCCTTCCTCGGTATTGATGTTGTTGACGAAAGAGTAGATATTCTCCTGATAGGAGTCGTTATACTGCATGGCGATTTCCACCACCGTATCATCCTTCGTGCCGTTGAAGTAGATGGGGGTGGGACTCAGCTTTTCCTTCTTGCGGTTCAGATGCTCCACAAAGGAGGAAATGCCCCCCTCGAAGTGGAAGGACTCGCTGCGGGGCGCCCCGGAGGCATCCCCCCGCTCGTCCGTGAGCCTGATGGTGATGCCGTGGTTTAGGAAAGCCAGCTCCCGCAGGCGGTGGCGCAGGGTCTCATAGCTGTAGGTGGTGACAGAGAAAATCTCCGGGTCTGGCAGGAAATGCACTTTCGTGCCCGTGCCCTGGGAGGCGGCAATATGGCCTATGACGTGAAGCTTCTGGGTGGTCACGCCCCGCTCAAACTCTATCTCGTGTACCAAGCCGTCCCGGCGCACCTCCACCTCCATATGGGTGGAAAGGGCGTTCACCACGGAGACGCCCACGCCGTGGAGGCCGCCGGAGACCTTGTAGCCTTCCCCGCCGAACTTGCCCCCGGCGTGGAGGACGGTCAGGACCACTTCCACCGCAGGCATGCCGGACTCGTGCATATCCACGGGGATGCCCCGCCCGTTGTCCATGACGGTGATGGAATTGTCGTGATGGATAATGACTTCGATGCGGTCGCAGAAACCTGCCAGGGCTTCGTCGATAGAGTTGTCCACCACCTCGTAGACCAGATGGTGCAGGCCACGCTCCGAGGTGGAGCCGATGTACATGCCGGGACGCATGCGCACGGCCTCCAGCCCCTCCAGGATCTGGATCTGCTCCGCGCCGTAGTCGGCCTCCACCGCCGTCACGGCAGCGGCATCCTCGTCTTTGTTGATGGTGACGCCCGTTAAATCCAGGTCACTGTCCGTAAGGTCTTCCCCCTGGATTTCCTCGATAGCCTCCAGAGCCAGTTGCTCAGAAGGATCCAGAACTTCTTTTGCTTCTCGATTTTTATCCTCAGACATTGCTTTCTCCTATCGTTTTTTTAAAACCATTTGCTGGCGGCGGCGCAGGGTGGGGGCCGATACAGGGGAGAGGTAAAGTCCCCTGTCCGTAATAACCAGGGTCTTGGGCTCCTCCTGCCCCTCAGTGCAGGAAACGACCTTGCCCCCGGCAGCGACCATTAAATCATAGTTTGCTGAAACCTGTTTTTTTTTTCCACCAGGGGCAGGAAGGAACAGGCTGCAATCGCATAAGGCAATCACTTCCCTGGTACGGACGGAGACGCCGTTACCGATATGCAGATACATTCCTATCCCCTCCTACAGCCTTTGCACCTGCCCGGCGCTGACGGAGAAGAACTCGCCGAAGCTCTCCGCCGGGAAATAGGCCCTGTCCGTAGCGGTGATCAGGGTCTGGATTTCTTCCCGCTTCAGGAAGGCCAGCAGCTCCTTGCGCCTCCCCGCATCCAGCTCGCTCATCACATCATCCAGCAGCAGCACCGGGTACTCCCCCACCCCTTCCCGCAGGAAGTCCAGCTCCGCAAGCTTCAGGGCCAGTGCCCCCGTGCGCTGCTGGCCCTGGGAGCCGTAGGCACGGAGATCCACGCCGTTTACGTTGAGCAGCAAATCATCCCTGTGGGGCCCAAGTCCCGTCACGGCCCGCGCAATATCCATTTCTCGGTACTTTGCCATGCTCTCATTATACCATGCTTCCAGCCTGTTTGTCATGCTGTCAGGGCTCAGCTCCTGCCCCTCCCGGGGCAGGGGAGCGGTATCCCCTGAGTGGCGATGCAGCTCATAGGCAAGCTCCAGATTCTCCAGAGCACCTGAAATGCGGCTCTGGCAGCGACGGGCAAGCTCCGAGAGCCTCCCCACCGCCAGGTAGCGGCGGGAGACCAGCCTTGCCGCAGAAGCAGCAAGCTGCCCGTCCCACAGCTCCAGCATATCCCGGCTGGCTTCATGGTCGCGAATCTTTTTCAGCAGGGCATTGCGCTGCTGCAAGAGGTGCTGGTAGCGGGAGAGCTCATGGTAATAGGCGGGGCTGGACTGGGAGATTTCCGCATCCAGAAAGGTGCGCCTGCCCGCCGGGGCCCCCTTGATGAGATAGAGGTCTTCCGGGGAGAAAAGCACGGCGGTAAAATTCCCCACCAGTTCCCTGGGACGGATATTCTGGCCGTTCAGCAGGATGCGCCGCCGCCTGCCCCGCTGCCAGAGAAAGTCCAGGCGGCTCGCCACCGACAGGCGGGAAAAGGAAAGCCGCATGGCGGCACCCTCCGCCTCCCAGCCGATAAGCTCCTGGTCTTTGGCAGTCCTGTGGGAGCGGGCGAGAGCTGCATAATACACGGCTTCGATGATATTCGTCTTGCCCTGGGCGTTGGGGCCCAGGAAGATATTGATCCCCGGAGAAAAATCCAGGGCCAGCTCCTGATAGTTGCGATAGCCACGCAGCTGCAGCCTGTCAGCCCGCATCTTGCACTACCCGCCAGGTGCCCAGGCCCTCCACCCGCACAACATCACCGGGATGAAGCCTCCTGCGGCGGGCCGACTCCTTCTCATCATTGCGGTACACTCTGCCCTCTGCCAGCAGCTCCTTCAACTCCCCGCCGGAAGCAAGCACCCCGGCCCATTTCAGGAACTGATCCAGTTGGATTTCCTCGGTTTTGATTGCTACGTCCTTAATGTCCATGATCATGAACCTTTCTGCCACTATACGGCGTTAGGTCATTTATCGCTGTAATGACCGCGGCAATGTGCTATGTATAATCTGCCATCCTCAACGTGATAAACAATTCTGTTCCCATGGTCGATGCGCCGGCTATACTCTCCGGCAAGATTTCCTGATAAAGCCTCCGGATGACCTATCCCCTCCAGACAGCCATTGCGTTCTATGTCCTTTACCAGCTCATTTATCTTCTTTAGAATTTTCTTGTCCGTTTGCTGCCAATGCAGATAATCAGCCCATGCATCATCTGACCATATCTTTTCCATCGGCATCATTCCTCTATCAGTTCGTGGGCTTTGCCTTTGCCTGCCCGCAGCTCATCTACGGACTTTTGCACATATTCCATATTTGCTGCGGAAAAGAAAGGATCAGCTGCAATTTCAAAGGGAATACGCTGCTCGCGAGTTACCTTAGTGGCGAACATGGTGAAAGCTGTAGCCATACTCAGGCCCATAGCCTTGCAAGTCTCTTCCATATCCCTTTTCAGATTGGCATCCATACGAAAGTTTACCGCTGCAGTTGCCATATGCACCCCTCCTTTATAACGCCATTGTTCCAGCTTTGTCGATAGACAAAGCTTCCTCTCGGCGTTTCAACGAGGCGGGAGATATGCTCCCGCCTGTTTAGATGTACCACCCCCACTTGTAGAAGTGGGTGACATCCTTTGCCTCGTTATAGGCAATATTATTGGCAATATGGGAAAAATTATTTTTGCTGGCTTCTTATTTCATTAGCGACCTGCTCCGCCTGCAGGCCGATAATCACCTGCAGGGCCTGGCCCTTCCTGATTATCCCCTTCACTCCGGGGATGGCCTTCAAGGTCGGTTCATCCACCTTGTCATTGTCCTTCATAATCAGGCGCAGGCGGGTCACGCAGTTCGAGACTTCGGCAAGATTTTCGGTGCCCCCCAGGGCCACGAGTATCTTTTCCGAAAAATCGCTGAGGTTCTCATCCGCAACCGATTCTGCAGCCCCTTCGTCATAGCGGCCCACGGTGGGAATGTCGAAGTGGCGGATAGCCCAACTGAAGATAACGTAATAAACCGCACCCACACCAAGGCCGATGAAAATAATCATTTCCGGCTTGGTGGCCAGGCCCCAGTTCAGCACATAGTCTATAAAGCCTGCGGAAAAGCCGAAGCCGTCCAGCACACCCAGGGAATAGGTTATGGAAAGGGAAAGGCCCGTCAGTACGGCATGAACACCGTAAAGGGCCGGTGCAAGGAACATGAACAGAAATTCAATGGGCTCGGTGATGCCAGTCAGGAAGGCCGTGAAGGCCACCGAAGCAAGCATGCCTCCGATTTTGGCGCGGTTCTCTGGCTTTGCGGCATGGTACATGGCCAGGGCAACAGCAGGCATGCCAAACATCATCATGGGGAAGAAACCGGCCATGAACATGCCTGCCGTGGGGTCTCCCGCAAAAAAACGGTTCAGGTCGCCTGTGGCAACCACTCCCGAGGTGGGATTGGCATACTCGCCGAAGACGAACCAGATAAAGCTGTTCAAGATGTGATGCAGGCCCACAGGAATAAGCATACGGTTCAGGACACCGTAGATAAAGGTACCGAAGACCCCTGCGCCGATAATCCACTCACCTACTGCATGGATAATGGCCTGGCAGGGGCCCCAGATAACGCCGAAAATCGCCGCCAGGATGATGGATGCACCCGCCGTCACAATGGGCACGAATCTGCGCCCGCCGAAGAAGCCCAGAAACTCCGGCAGCTTGATGGCGTGAAAACGGTTATACAAAACCCCGGCCTCAATGCCGCTGATGATACCGGCCAGGACACTGAGATTCAGTGTCTCGTCAATGGCCTTGACTGCCGAAGTGAGCACCAGATAGCCGATGCCTCCGGCCAGGCCGGCCGCGCCGTTGCTGTCCTTGGCCAGCCCCACGGCGATGCCGATGGAAAAGATAAGCGCGAGGTTATCAAAAACCGCGCCCCCCGCCTTGGTAATAAAGGGGATATTCAAAACATCCGGCGCACCCAGACGCAGCAGCAAAGCCGCCGCAGGCAGCACCGCAATAGGCAGCATAAGGGCCTTGCCAATACCCTGCAATTTCTCAAATAAACTTCCCAAAATTATCCCTCCAATTACTGTATAGCCGAACCCCCACCACCGCTTTCGCGGTCCCCCGCCCCCAAGGGGGCGGACATGTGCCACAAAAAGACAATGGTAATCACAAAGAAAGTAACACCACGAGCCTTGCCCGTTAGCGAAAAAAACTTCACTTCAAAGGGGAAGTTTTTTTGTATTCCCTTGCCATGGCCCTGAGCACCGAGCCGCCCCGCTGCTCCTGCTTGTCGGGGTCGGTGGGAGCGTAGGCAGGGCTTTCCGGGATGCCCAGATACTCCAAATCCCCCCTGGTATCATGGTCGCCGTAGCTGTCATTCCACCAGGGATAGGGCTTGTGGGGAGGCGGCTGCAGATTGTCCTCGTTATTGGCGGCTTCGCCGTGGGTCAGCACATGCTGCTTGTCCACGGGGATGTCCAGCCCCTCCGACAGGGCCGCAATCACCCTGGCCATGGTCTCGATCTGGGCTCTGGTTGGGGGCTGGGGCCCCAGGGTCACGGGATTGCTGCCCACGCAGCCGCAGATGGTCAGGTTCACGGCGCCGCTGTTGCGCAGCCAGGTACCTGGCACCAGCTTGGCAAAGTCTTTGGTGGACAGATAGATAGTGCCGTCCTGGTCGATATTGATGTGATAGGACGGGTAAAAGCGGCCATAGGGTGCCGCCGTCCAATGGAGGTACAGCTTAGGCTCCCATCCCTTCTCCGCCGCCATTGCCCAAAGGGCCTCACGGGCCCTGGCTGCAAGTTCTCTCACTTCCTCCAGGCCGGCCACGGCCATTTCCAGCTCACTGTTTTCAGGATTCAGATAGGCCGGGACATAGCGGAGCAGCTTGGCCTCGATGGAGCTCGGCTCCGGCTTTGACCAGTTGGCATAGTCATAATTTTTCTGCCAGAGGGTCTGTCTGCGCCCCTGGGGAGAGACACGCACTTCGCTTAGCTGCTGCAACAGGCCCAGCCTGGGGCAGAGATAGTAATGCTTCAGCACTCTTTCGTCGGTTTTATCAAACTGCTGACAGCGGATAATGACGGAAGCTGCCTGGGCGCTGTCAGGCTGCTCAGGGGAAAGGCGCAGCCAGATACGGGAGGCGCCGGAAAGATCCAGGGAATAAATGCCTGTCTTATCCACGGCCAAGGGCTGCCAGTTTTTGGAAACCTGCGTCTGATTCAGCTCAGGCTTGCGAATATGCACGGCAGCATCCGCGGTGCTACCCGGCAGGAGCAGGGCGCCAAAGGCCAGCAGCAGAGCTGCACCCGTAAGTTTATGATAACCCATTTTATTACTTCCTTTGTCAATGAGCCGTCCGCACCGGCGTCACCACATAGGTAAATTCATCCCGGCCATCCTCGATCAGGCGGGCTGCCGTCAGGGGCTGGTTCAGGCAGAAGGTCATATCCTCGCTGTCAAAATTTTTCAGGGCGTCCCCGATGTAGAGGGCATTGAAAGCGATGGTGATGGAAGGGCCTTCCATACGGCAGGGCACCTTCTCCTCGGCACCGCCTACCTCCTGGTTAGTGGAGGAGATCAGCACGCTGCCTGCCTCTGCATCGAAGGCCAGCTTGATGATATTGTACTCGCTGGAACGGGCGATAAGGGAGACGCGCTCCACGGCCGCGCGGAAGAGCTCCGTATTCAGATGGACTTTGGTGATAAAATCCGGCGGTATGACGCGCTTGAAGTCCGGGAACATGCCTTCCAGCAGGCGGGAGGTCATAAAGACATTTTCAAAGCGGAAACTGATGGAATTGTAGGAGCAAGTCACCTGCACATCAATGGGTATTTCGCTGGAAAGGGCCTGTTTCAGCTCCAAAAGTATACGGGCAGGCACGATCATCAGGATGGAGCCTGCTGCTTCTTCAGGAAGCACGTAGGTATTCACAGCCAGCCTGTGGGTATTGGTGGCAGCAAAGAGCAGGTGACTGTGGTCTACCTGCACAGAGCAGCCGGTAAACAGGGGACGGCTCTGATCAGTGGAACAGGCGAAGGTTGTCTTGCGTATCAGATCCCGCAGTACATTATCCTTGATGGTAAATTGCAGATTGCCCTCGAACTGTTGTACCGTGGGATAGGCATTGGCATCCATGGAAAGCAGGTGGAAATCGGCAGACCCGGAGGTGATGCGCACCAGCTTATTTTCCCGGTCATAGGCAAGGGTGACTTCCTCTCCCGGAAGCTTGGTGACTATTTCCTGGAAATAGCGTCCTGTCAGGGCAATATGGCCCGGGGTTTCGATGTCGGCCTTGATGCTGTAGGTAAAGCCTATTTCATTGTTATTGCCCTGCAGCTCCACCGTATCGCCCTCTGCCTTCAGGTAAATGGCGGAAAGCAGGGGAGTCTGGGGCTTGACTGCAACGGCTTTGGATACGAAGCGCAGGGCGCCGAGCAGCTCGTTTTTGGCACAGATGATTTTCATATGACCCTCTTTTCTTTGGATAGGAAAGGCGAACCGCTTGCCTTGAAGGATTCAGGTTCGCCCGTAGGTTTTATATTAGTACTGGATTTATATAAATAAATAGCCGAAGTAGTAGTAGGGGCTGTGGAAATGTTGAAAAGTCAGTATAAATGCGGATTTATGCACAGCCGTGGGGTGGATAAATATGTGGGTGTTTGTTTTCGCCTTATCCACATATCCACCGCCAGGATCTGCGGGCGAGGATATCAACATTTTGCTCACAGGCTTATACAGCTTCTGTCCACGCCCTTTTCCACAGACTTACTATGAAATCTTAGCGAGCGTAGGCCAAAGGCGCAGCTGGAGCTAAGGGCGTGTTGCAAAACACCGTTTTGCACGGAGTTTATTTTTGTATCTCCTCGATGAGTTCGGTGATGGTGCGGCCCAGCTTGGCGTTATCTTCCTTTTCCTTGGAAATCTTTTCGCAGGCGTGGAGCACGGTGGTATGGTCCCGGCCCCCGAAGAATTCGCCGATGCGGGGCAGGCTGGTGTCCGTAAGCTCCCGGCAGAGGTACATGGCAATCTGCCGGGGGAAGGCAATGGAGCGGGTGCGCTTCTTGGAGTGCAGGTCATCCACCTTGATGCCGAAGTGGGAGGCGACGATGCTCTCTATAATCTCCATGGAGACTTCCTTGGTGGAGCCCTGGGGGAAGACATCTTTCAGGGCCTCGGCAACCACCTCCGTGGTGACAGGCACCTTGATCAGGGAAGCATAGGCCACCACACGGGTCAGCGCCCCCTCCAGCTCACGGATGTTGGAGTCAATGCGGCTGGCGATGTAGACCATCACATCATTGGGCACGTCGTAATGATCCAGGAGGGCCTTGTTTTTCAGGATGGCGATGCGGGTCTCTAAGTCAGGCGCCTGGATATCCGTGATGAGGCCCCACTCAAAGCGGGAACGCAGGCGCTCCTCCAGCTTCTGCACCTCCCTGGGGGGGCGGTCTGAGCTCAGGATGATCTGCTTCTGGGCATCACGGAGGGTGTTGAAGGTGTGGAAGAATTCTTCCTGGGTACTCTGCTTGCCGGAGATAAACTGTATATCATCAACCAGTAGCACGTCGATATTGCGGTATTTCTGGCGGAACCTGTCCATCTGGCCATCCCGGATGCCCTGAATGATCTCGTTGGTGAACTGCTCGCTGGAGACGTAGAGCACCCGCAGGTCCGGGCGCCCCTTCAGCACGGCGTTGCCGATGGCGTGCATCAGGTGGGTCTTGCCCAGGCCCACGCCGCCGTACATGAAGAAGGGATTGTAGACCTTGCCGGGATTGTCGGCAATGGCCGTGGCCGCCGCATGGGCAAAGCGGTTGGAAGAGCCGGTGACAAAGGTATCAAAGGTGTATTTGGGATTAAGGGAGGAGCTGTCCCCTGGGGCAATCAGCCCCTTGTCACCGGCAGCATCCGGGGCAGGAGCCGTGCCGGGCGTCTCCTGCCTGGGCACGGAGGGCCTTCCGGTATTGCTGTCGATGATGACCGGCTGGCCGTAATCTAAGGTCTGCTGCTCCGGCTCTGCTTCCCGGACGAGAGATACGCTGCCATTTTCGCTTTGCATCAGCTCCAGCTTTTCCCGTGCAGCCTTGATTTCCAATTCTTTCTGGGTGGCCGCGATCTGCTCCTGCTTCGGCACCGTCTCAATGGCAACCCTGCGGGGGGAGCCCAGCACCGCAGCCGCCACATCCTCAAGCATATGGCGGTATTTTTCATCCACCCAGTCACGGGTGAAATCCGTCAGCGCACCCAGGGTCAGGGTCTCATCGTCCAGGGAGCGCACAGTCAGGGGGGCGAGCCACTGGTTGCAGATGCTCTCGCTGAAGTATTCCCTGGATTTGGCAAGGATCTGCTCACGTAGGGCAACCAGTTCGGTATTGTCCATAATAGAAGTTTTCCTTTCGAGAATGAGGGTTATGCACAAGTTTGTCCACAACTGTGGATAACTTGCGCTGATAAAGGCAATTTACAGAGCCTGCCTGCCTTGGCAGGGCCTCCGGGAGAGGCTTTTCGAGTGAATATCAACAGTATTTTATCAGAATCGGACAGAGTTATCAACAGGTTTTCAGGGGAGGGAGCCCTCGGGGAAAGGGATTTATCCACAGATTTCGGGAAAAAATGGTGGATTATGTGGATGAAATGGGCGTTTTTACGCTTGACACCCTCCCTGCCCCTATCATATAATGTGGATTGACCTGTGAAATCTACGCGAGTAGTGATAGAAAGAACTGTGCAGGAGGTGTATCGTAAATGAAGATGACTTATCAGCCGAATAACCATTGGCGCAAGCAGACCCATGGTTTCCGTGAGCGCATGAAGACCAGGGGTGGCCGTCTTGTCCTGAAGAGACGTCGCCAGCGGGGCAGGAAGAAGCTTTCCGCTTAATCGCTTGGTTTTACGCCAGCTCAGAGGCCACGCTGTGGCCTTTTCGTATGTAACAGGGATTTTCCCGAAGATATAGATTTTGAAAGGGGCCGCCATGCTGGGATTGCCTAGGAAACGGATGCTGAAGCGCCGCAATGAATTCCAGCGGGTGTACCATGCGGGCCGCTCCTACGCGGGCCGCTATCTTGTGCTTTACGTTTTTGAAAACAGGGCCAAAAGAGGGCAAAGGGGCCTGGTGGGCTTTGCCGCCGGCAAGAAGCTGGGCTGCGCCGCGGTGCGCAACCGGGTGAAGCGGGTGCTGCGGGAGGCTTACAGGCAGAACCAGCTCCTGGTGCGGGAGGGCGTGACGCTCCTTTTGGTGGGGCGCAAGCCCTGCACGAAGGCCAAGAGCCAGGCAGCAGGGCAGGAATTTGTCAGGCTCCTGAAAAAGGCCGGGGCGGCAAGGCCATGCTGAAACAGGTGCTGATGGCCCTGATACGCTTCTACAGGGCCTGGATCTCGCCCCTCTTTCCTCCTTCCTGCCGCTACGTGCCCACCTGCTCGGCTTATGCCCTGGAGGCCGTTGAGAAATACGGCGCCCTGCGTGGGTGCTGGCTTGCCCTGAAGCGCATCTGCCGCTGCCACCCTTTCCATAAGGGGGGCTACGACCCTTTGCCGTGAGATACGCAAATTTTATCGAATGATTATCGAATGAAGACGAATAGGAAGTGAATTTTTTGGGTTTCTTTTCTGACCTGCTCTCCCCCTTGGAGAGCCTGCTCCAGTTTGTGCTGGGCGTACTCTACAATGTGACCGATATGGCAGGCTTCGGCAGCTACGGCGTGGCCATCATCCTCCTGACCATCATCATCAAGGCCTGCCTTTATCCCTTGACCGCCAAGCAGGTCAATTCCATGAAGGCCATGCAGGAGCTGGCTCCCAAGCTCAAGAAAATCCAGGAGAAGTACAAGGACAATCCCCAGGTCATGCAGCAGAAAGTGGCTGCCCTCTACAAGGAAGCGGGGGTCAATCCTCTGGCCGGCTGCCTGCCCCTTCTGATCCAGATGCCTATCCTGATGGGCATGTACTATGCCCTTTTTAATTTCACCTACCCTTCCCCGGAGGCGGCCCAGTTCCTGTGGCTGCCCTCCATGTCTGAGGCCGACCCCCTCTACATACTGCCGGTGCTGTCCGCAGCCACCACCTATTTCCAGACCCGTCAGACTGCCGATTCCAGCAATCCCCAGATGAAGATCATGATGTATGTCATGCCCCTCTTTATCGGCTGGATTTCCCTGACCTTCCCCTCCGGCCTGGTGCTCTACTGGGTGACTATGAACGTCTGCCAGATCGTGCAGCAGTGGTGGATGTACCGGGGCCGTGAATCCGGGGAAAAGGCGAAGGAGGCGTGAGCATGAGCATCGAAAAGACGGGCAAGACCGTGGCGGAAGCGGTTGCCGCTGCCTGCCGGGAACTGGGCTGCAGCGAATCTGAGTTGCAGTATGCCGTGTTGCAGGAGCCGAAATCCGGTTTTCTGGGCCTCTTTGGACGCCAGGATGCCCGCATCCGTGCCGCTGTTAAGCAGGTGGAAGTTCCGGCAGCCGCTCCTGTCCATGCCAGAAAAGATAATAATACTGGTACGGAAGATAACAGCTATGCCAGCAAAAGACGCAGCAATACTGACACGCCTGATGTGGATTACACCAGCAGCCGCGAGTCCAGTCTTGATGCGGCCTATGCCAGCGAACAGGAAGAAAGGGGCACTCCCACCGAGACGCCCCAGGGCGTGAATATCAGGGAATGCCCAAGCGAGGATATGCTCCTGGCCCGGGCAGAGCGCTTTCTCCAGGAAGTCCTTGAAGCCATGCATCTGGAAGTGGGGCTCTACAGGCATGAAAGCGTGGAAGGCACAGTTTATGAACTGTCCGGCGAGCGCCTGGGACTACTGATAGGCAAGCATGGGCAGACACTGGACGCCCTGCAATACCTGGCAAACCTGGCGGCCAATCGTGACCACGCCAACGGCCATGCCCATATCATCCTGGATATAGAAGGCTACCGCTCCCGCCGGGAGGATACCCTCATGCGCCTGGCAGGCCACCTGGCGGAGAAAGCCTGCCGTATTGGCCAGGAAATCCACCTGGAGCCCATGAACCGCCACGAGCGCAAGATCATCCACACAGCCCTCCAGGACAATCGCCGGGTCAGCACCTACAGCGCCGGTGAAGAACCCCGCAGGTATGTGGTCATAGTGCCGAAACGCAGAAGGCGCAGCCGCTACAGCGACGAGGAGCAGGGCGATTACTGAGCCTGTTTATTGTGTACAAAAAGAGCCGGTTTCGGTGGCACTTGCCACTGAAACCGGCTCTTTTAATGTGTATACCCCTCTCTCTTTGGAATCACTGGATTTTTGGGAAATTTTTGGTTTTACTAAGGAACTGTAGCGAAATAAACTAGACCAGCAAGATGTCTAGGTTATAAGTCTACAGTTCCTTAGCTTATCTGCGTCCTTAGGGGTTGATTCGCTAAAATTTCGTAGTACAATAAAGACAAGAAACAGGAGGAATAACATGGCAGCTTTTCGTATCAACCGCACCAATGACGCCGTTTTCAAGGCAGTATTCGCCAGGCACCCGGAGATTACCCTGGCCCTTATCAATGCTTTCTTTGAGTTCCAGGGCACAGAGCTTCTGACGGACATTGAGTTCATTGACAGGGAGCTTGATGCCGACGAATACGAGGGCAAGGAATCCCGGCTGGATCTCCTGGGGCGGACGGCTTCGGGTGTCAAGGTCAATATTGAAATGCAGGTCAATTCTCTGGCTGCCATGGGGGAGCGTTCCCTGTACTACTGGGCGAAAAACTACGCTGACCTGAAGCGTGGCGAGGAATATGACCAGCTGAAGCGCACCGTGGCCATAAATATATTGGGCTTCAACCTGTTTGATGTGAAGGACTACCCGAATATGCACAGCTGCTTTGGCGTTTACGATATCAAGACCCAGTGCCAGCTGACGTACAAGCTGGAGATACATTTCCTTGAGCTTCTGAAGTTCAAGGGCAAGAGCGTGAAGGACATGAACCGTATAGAAAAATGGGCGGCCTATTTCTCCCCCAGCACCACGGATGAGGAGCTGAAGGAGATAGCTAAAAGCGAGGCGGCCATTAGGGACGCAATGGAGGTGGAGAACATGTTCACCAAGGACGAAGTGGCCAAAAGAGCCTATGATAAGGCGGAGAAGTTCCGCCGTGACCAGGCGGCACAGCTGGAGTACGCCAGGCAGGATGAAAGACTGAAGGAAAGGCTGAAGGCAGTAGCCATGCTAAAGAAATTGAAGATAAGCAAGGATTTGGCTATAGCGCAGATTATAGAGAGCTATGCCTTATCAAATGAGGAAGCTGCTTCTTTGGTGAACAGCTGCTGGTAAGGAGGTGGAGAACAACACACAATACTGGCGTGAGCCGTCACAGTCCACAATACCGGCGCTATACGTTACACCCAATAAACTTAACATGCAATCACATAACTAAAAAATATCGGCATATGTCTTGCGGGAGGGGGGTGCTTGTGTTATAATGATGGACATAAGGGAGAATACTCAGAACTTTCATTAGAAAAGAAAACTTAATACTGGTCTGACTGTCGGCTGACAAGTCCCATGTCTTGTCTCCGGCATTTAGATACAACCATTGTTAAGCCGCTCCCTTCGCCGGGGAGCGGTATTAAGTTGCAAAACTTCGTGTGAAACTGTGTTTCGCACTACGCCCTTATGCGAAATCCAAGCTTCCGCTACGGCTTGCGCTTGTTAAGATTTCGTAATAACGAGGCAAAGGATGTCCCCCACTTCTACAAGTGGGGGTGGTACATCTAAACAGGCGGGAGCATATCTCCCGCCTCGTTGAAACGCCGAGAGGAAGCTTTGTCTATCGACAAAGCTGGAACAATGGCGTTATAAAAAGCTGGGAGGGAATACAGTGGGAGGAAAACTGAAAAATTGCCCTTATTGCGGCAAGCTGTTTTTGGATGTGGGCAGGGGAGTATGCCCCAGGTGCGAGGAAACCCTGGATATGGAGAGACAGCTGGTGCGGGAGTTCATAGAGCAGCATCCGGGGGCGGATCTGCGGGAGGTGGCCTCCGGCACGGGGCTGCCTGTGAAAAGGCTTACGAAAATGAAGCGGGACGGCTTTCTGGCGGACAGGAGGTCTATGGTGTCTCATCCCTGCCATTCCTGCGGCAAGCCCACCTATGACGGCATGTTCTGCAATGCCTGCGTGGCCGCCTTTGCCAAGCGGCGCAGCGAAATCGCCCATCACCATCTGGCGGAAAATATGAAGGGTGTGCGTGTTCCCCTGCGCAAGCCGGAGCTGGGCTTTTTCAGCAGGACCTACAAGAAATATTCCAGGGAAGAAGCCCTGCCGCTTCTGAAAAGCGACAGGCTCAAGCTGAAGAAGCAGCGGGAAAAGGAACGCAGGGGAGCCTTTTTCACCAATTTCGGCGGGGAGAATAGATAGCATCTCAAAGGGCTGCCTCAATCAGCCTTTGGGTATACTCATGGGCAGGGCTTGCCAGAATATCTGCGGTCCTGCCCTGCTCCACGATTCTCCCTGCCTGCATCACTGCTGTCCGGTCGCAGAAATCCTGCACCAGGGCCAGGTTGTGGCAGATAAAGAGGAAGGAGAGGCCCCGCTTTTTCAGGCGGCCCAGGAGCTCCATGATCTGGGCTTGCAGGGTGACATCCAGGGCGCTGGTGGCCTCATCGCAAATCAGGAGCTCCGGCCCTACTGCCAGGGCCCGGGCGATGGCTGCCTGTTGGCACTGGCCGCCGCTGACTTCGTGGGGGTATTTGCGGGCGCAGCCGCCGGGCAGGCCGCATTCTTCAAGGAGGGCGCAGACTTTGGCTGCGGCCTCCTTTTTGCTGTGGCCCTGATTCAGCAGGGGCTCGGCGATACTTGACCCCAGGGTGCGTCGGGGATTGAAGGAGGCCAGGGGATTTTGGAAAACCATCTGCATTTTCCTGTAGGCTCCCCGGCGCAGCCTGTGCCCCCTGGCCCCGGTGATGTCCTTCCCTGCCAGGATGATGCGGCCCCTGTCCGGCTCTATCAGCCGCGTCACCAGGCCCGCCACCGTGCTTTTGCCGGAGCCAGACTCCCCCACCAGCCCCAGGGCCTCACCGGAAGCTATGGCGAAGCTGACCTCCGCCACTGCCATATCCCTGCCCCCTCCGGGACGGGGGAAGCTCTTGACCAGCTTCTCTGCAATCAGCAATTCATTCATATGCGTATTCCCCTCTCTTTACAGACTTTTTTTATCTATCTGTTGAAAAATTAAATATATTCCCTTATGCTTTAGTAAAAAGCCTTCCCGTTCCCTGCACCTCATCCGTCAGCCTGTCGGCTGACACCTTCCCTTCAAGGGGAAGGCTTTTCCTTAAGTATGTTGAAACGGAGGATGACATGAAACTTGAACACAGCCGCCAGGGCAATGAAGTGACTGTTTGCCTCAAAGGCTCCATTACAGCGGAAAACTCCCCCCGGCTCGAAGCAGAGCTGCTTTCCCTCCTGCAAGACAGGCCGGAAAAAGTGATTTTGGATGCCGGGGAGCTGGTCAGCATCTCCGGCAGCGGGCTTCGCCTCCTGCTGAAATTAAGGGAAATTTGCCCTACCCTCTCCCTGTGCAATGTTTCCATGGAAATTGCAGACCTTCTGCAGGTGACGGGGGTGGATACGCTGCTTGACAGCCGGCGTGCCCTGCGGGAGATTTCTGTCTCAGGCTGCCCCTGCATCGGTAAGGGGAAGAACGGCGCGGTCTACCGTCTGGACGGGGAGACCATCGTCAAGCTGTACCCGGCAGACAGCCTGGGAGGCCGGGAAGCAGACCAGGAGAAGCAGAATGCAAAGGCGGCCTTTGTCCTGGGGGTGCCCACCCCCCTTTCCTATGATATTGTCAGGTGCGGTGAGGAGATCGGCATCATCTTCGAGTCGGTGGAGGCGCCCAGCCTGCGGGATGTGGTGGCAAATGAGCCCGAGAGGACGGAATTCTTAGTCACCAGGGCGGCGCAGCTTTTGCAGCGCCTGCATAGCATCGAGGTCCCGGCTGGCACCTTCCCGGATATGGGGGAGACTTACCGGAAGCGGGCGACAGGGCTCACGGAGTATCTTACAGCAGATGAAATCCATCTGCTGGAGCAGATGATTGATTCCATTCCCGTGAGAAACACTTACGTCCACGGGGACTACCATCGGGGCAATCTGATGGTGCAGGGGGATGAGCTGATCCTCATCGACATGGCAGATTCCTCCACGGGCCATCCCCTGTACGATGTGCTGAGCGTCTATATGCTGGGGATTGACCTGGTAAACAAATTCCCTCCTCAGATGGTGAAGCGGCTGATTGGCTGGGAGCCGGACACGGCGCGGAAGGTCTGGGAGATCTTTCGCAGCGTCTATTTTGGGACCAGGGATGCCCGGAGATTAGCGCAAATCGAGGCCATGCTGGATGCCTACTGCTGGCTGCGTCATCTGACCTTCCTGAACATTGCCCCCGTCTATACGCCACAGCTCCGCCAAAAGATTGTAGCAGGCGCCAGGGCACACTTATTTCCCAAGGCGGCGGAAAGCATAGGGCTTTTTGCAGGAATACTTGGGGAAATGTAGAATGAGGTAGGACGAGAATGAATGAAGTTTTGGTCCGGGGCACTTTCCGGCGGTTCATGGGCAAGATGATTTTGAACAACCTCATGGTGTTTTCAGGGCCCGTCGTGAACGGCATTGTCATCAGTCGCTATCTGGGGACGGAGGCCATGGCATCTTTCCAGCTTACGGTGCCCCTGGTCTTCGTGGTGATGATGTTCAGCCAGATCATTTCCCTGGGCGTGCAGAACAACTGCGCCAAGAGCTTGGGGGCAGGGCGGGAGGAGGATGCGCGTGAGTACTACTCTGTGGCGGTATTCCTCACCCTGCCGGTTTCCGTGCTGCTGGCATTCGTCGTATTTGCATGGGCGGAAGGTATTGTTGCGCTGTTGGGGGCGCAGGGTTCTGCGGCGGTCCTTGCGGCCGATGCGGCGGAATATTTGCGCGGGCTTTCTTTCGGCATTCCCCTGCTGCTCTTCCTGCCCATGCAGATCGCTATCTTTTTTCTGGAGGGGCAGGCCAAGTGCGCCACGCGGGCAATTCTGGTGCAGACGGCGGTCAATATCGTCGGGGCCTTTGCCAATGCGCTCTATTTTGAGGGCGGCATGTTCGGCATGGGGCTGGTGATGTCCCTTTGCTATTTTGTCTCCATTTGCGTCATGGCGGGGGGATTCCTTCGGGAGGGGGGCTGCATCCGGCTGGTTTCTCGCGGACTTCGCTGGCGGCAGATTGTTCCCGTTCTCCGCATTGGCCTGCCGTCGGCCATTGACCGCTTCTACAAATCCACGCAGATCCTCGTGGTCAACCGCGTGCTGCTGCTGGTCGCGCCGGGCACGGCCATCTCCGCTTTTGCGGACATCAACGTACTGAACAACATTTTCAATCCCATCGTCATGGGGCTGAGCGCAACCGCCCTCACCATGGCGGGGGTCTTCACCGGGGAGCAGGACAGGCGCTCCCTGCACGCTCTCCTGCGGGTTGCCGTGAAGCATGCGCTGCTGGTGACGTCCCTGGCGACTTTGGTCACGTTTCTCGCAGCTCCCTTGGTCATCAGCCTCTTTGTGAGAGAGGAGGGGGATGCCTATGACGCCGCAGTCCACGCGCTTCGCATTTTCATTTTGTATCTCCCCTTCCGCGCGGTGAACAATGTGCTGCAAAAGTATTACCTTGGCGTAAACGCTATGAAAATGACCTACCTGACGTCGCTGCTGGACAATTTCCTTTTTGTCTGCCTGCTGTCCGTCTTGCTGGGCCATCTTTTCGGCGCGGATGGGGTGTGGTTTTCCTTCCTTCTGGCAGAGCTTCTGACCATAGCGTCCCTGGCTCTCTTCATTGCTTGGAGGCAGGGAAGGTTTCCCCGTGGAATCGTCGATTATCTTTGCCTGCCGGAGGGCTTTGGGGAATCCTTGCCCAAACCCTTCGCCCAGTCTGCTGCCAGCATGGAGGAGGTCGTGAAGGTTTCGGAAGGGGCGCGGCAGTATCTGCTGGCCAACGGGGCGCCCCGCAGGGAAGCGATGCTCATTGCCCTTTCCATCGAGGAAATGGGGGGCAATATCATTCGCTGGGGCTTTGATGACGGGAAACCCCACAGCATCGACATTTTGGTGTTCAAGGGGGAGACCTGGTCCATGCGGGTCCGGGACGATTGCAGGCCCTTCGACCCGAAGAAGTGGCTGGAGCTTCACCGGGGGGAGGATCCGGCCAGGAACATCGGCATCCGCGCCATTTGCGGCATAGCGGGGGAGGTGCGCTATTCCAGGACATTGGGGCTGAATTATCTGCTGATTCGTTTATGATTGAAAGGAGAGGGAGCTATTATGAAGTTGATGCCCATGGGCATATCCAACCGGCTGTTCTACTACACCTGCGCCGGGGAAGAGCTTTCCTTTGATTTTTGCTATCACTTTGACCTGCAGGAGAAGCTGGACAGGGGTGCCCTGTCGGCTGCGGCGGCAAAGGCCCTCCGAAATTTCCCGGAATTTGCCATCCGCCCGGTGGTGCACGACAATGGAATCTGGGCGGTGCCCAATCAGGGGCCGGTGGCCCTGCTGGAAGACGAGCCGGAGAAGGTTCGCCATTACGGTACGGAGGAAACAGGAGGCTATCTCTTTTTCTTCCGCTGCCGGGAGCAGGGCTTTTCCTTCCCCTACTTCCACGGCATGACTGACTTTTATGGCGTTTGGCATTTTCTTCGCACCCTGTTCTACTATTACGGACTGGAAAGGGGCCTCAGCCTGCAGCCGGACGAGTTCGTCCGCACCGACCCTGCCCAGGGGGTGGCGGCAGATGAACAGGAGTGGTTTGACCCCTATGTGAAGTTTGCGCCCCCAAAAAATGACAGCGGGTCAAAGGCGTCCCGGCCCGCCCCAACCGCCTTTGAAATCCCAGAGCGCTACTACGGCCTGGAGATACCCTACAGCTCCGGCTATGAGATTCGCTGCCCCCTGAAGGCCGTTTTGCAGACGGTGAAGGAGCGGGGAACCTCGGTGGTGCCCTTCCTTGCCGTCCTCACATCCCGCGCCATTGCTTCTGCCTATGAGTGGGACGGGAAGCCCATCCGCACTATGGCCTCGGCCAATATGAGAAAGTATTACCAGGCGAATACCATGGTGAATTTCTCAGATGCCACCTTCCTTTCCTATGACCGGGAGCTGGCCTCCCTTTCCCTGGAGGAGCAGGCCCTGCGCTTCCGGCAGGATCTCAAAGGGCAGATGACAAAGGAGCATTTTGACCCCCTTATCGCCCAGAAAGTGCAGTTGGTGCGGGGCTTTGCCGAGGCAGATGTTCCCCTCCAGGAGTGGAACCGCCACTTCACCCAGTCGCCGGGAGCGGGGGCACCATCCCCTATGACGGTGGCCCTGACCTATCCCGGCAGCCTGGATCTGCCGGAGGCATACGCACCCCTGCTCAGGCGAGTCACCCGCTCCCTCTGCTCCCGCGGAGTCAATGTGTCCTTCTGCGTCTTCGTCTCCACTTACGGAGATACGATGTACATTCGTTCCTGCCAGCGGTTCGACTCCGATGCCGTCATGCAGGTTATGTGCGAAGGGCTTGCCCAGGCGGGCCTGCCTACCCAGATGGAAAAATTGCCCCTGTACTATGGCAACCAGGTGATAGCCACGCGCCTGCAGCACGTATGAGGAGTGAATGGGAATGCAAAATAACAAAGAATATAAGGTTTCTGTAGTCACCCCCTTCCATAACGTGAATATGGAGCTCTTTCGTCGGGGCTATGAATCCCTGAAAAGCCAGACCATAGGTTTTGACAATATCCAGTGGATTGTGGTGCTCCACAACACGGAGCCGGAATATCACAAGGCCGTCCATGAGCTTTTGGACGGGCACGAAAATGTCATCATCAAGGCCCTGGACAACGATGTTCACACGCCTTCCAGTCCCAGGAACTGCGGGATGAAGCTGGCCACGGCCCCCTACCTGGGCTTTCTGGACGGGGACGACAGCTACACGCCTGATTGCCTGGATACGGTCATCCGGCGCATGCAGAAGACGGGCACCCAGATCGTGGTGTTCCGCCGGGAGTTCGAGGCGGAGCGGGAGGGGTTGATGCCCGTAACGGAAATCGTTCTCTGGGATCAGACCCAGGAGGAAATCATCATCGACCGGGAGCACTGGGATGACGAGAAAATGTTCACCGGCATCTGGCCCATGGTGACCTCCCGCCTGTTTGACCGGGCCTTCCTGGAGAAGTACAACATCACCTTTGACGAGGAGGTTCCCTTCACCGAGGACGCCCTCTTTCTCATCGAGGCCTACGGAAAGGTGGATCGTGTTTGCTATCTTACCCAGTTCATCGGTTACCGCTATTACATCCATGGGGCTTCCATGATGCAGACCATGGGGAAGCGCACCGGCGCCGAGTTGCTGTCCTATGCCAAGGGCTGGCGCAAGCTCTTCGAAAGGGCCTTTCAAAACGGTATCTACATAGACTGGACCATAGGCATGCTTCTCACCATGCTCTCCAACGCCATGGTGCATTCCCAGAATATTACTCTTGCCGACAGGCAGGCCATCAAGGAAGTCATGGAACCCTACGTCCACAGGATTCCTCACTTGAAGACCAATAAAATCGTCACGGAGAACGATGTAAAGACCTTCTATGAGATCCCCAGGGAGGTCATTCTCCATCCGGAGAATTTCGACCGGGGCTATCACATGCAGAGCAAATGGAATGGGCAGGAAACTCTCGATGGAATCCTCAAGGAAAACCAGGACACGGACTATGGCCGCCGCTATCATTTCTCGGTTCTGCGGACGGCTGAGGGCTACCAGGCCAGAGTGCCACTGTCCCATTATGACAGCTATGCACCTCTCATTGAGCTTTCCACAAGGATTGGCGAAAGCGCCATTCTCACGGCGGAGCCCACGGTCTGCTACCTGCTTTCCTCGGGCAGCACGGGGACGCCCCGGCTGGTTCCCGCCACAGACAAGCATTTGCTGCCCTATTTGGAAGCCTTTGCGAAGGTTGTGCAGGGCAAGACCACCTTTTTGATGGCAGAGAGCCTGCCCATGCGGCAGCGTTACAATGACCGGGCAGCCCTCAATTCCATTTCCGGCATCACCCTGACCAATTTCCTGCGGAGAGAGCGGGACACCATGCAGGGCATGAAGGCGAAATTCACCTCCCCGGAGGCGCTGCTCTGCCCGCCGGAGGCAATGGACACCCTTTACCTGCGCCTGCTCTTTGCCCTGAGGGAGCGGGAAGTGGAGCAGATCGTCGCTCCTTTCACCTGGGGCATTGTGGAGGCGCTGTCCTTCCTGGAAGGCCATTGGGAAGACCTCTGCAACGACATCGAGCAGGGGGAGGTCACCTTCGTGTTAGATGTGCCCGATTCCTTCCTGCGGCAGCTGGACGGCCTGATGGCCCCGGACAGAGAGCGGGCGGAAGAACTTCGCAGCATCTTCCGTCAGGGTTTTGACTTACCCATTGTGCCGCGGATTTGGCCGAAAATGGAGCGCATCGTGGCCAGGGGCACGGATGCCTTTCGCATCTACACCAAGCGCATGCAGCGCTATACGGGGGACATTCCCCATTTGAACGGTGTCATGGCAACCTCCGAAATGCTCCTGGGTAAGGGCCTGGCAGGGACGGAGGATTACGAGCTGATTACCGGTGCGGCCTTCTATGAATTCCTGCCCTTCCCCGGCAGGGAAGATGATGCGCCCCTCCTGCTCAATCAGGTGGAAGTGGGGGCGGATTACGAGGTCATCGTGACAAATAGCGCAGGCTTTTACCGCTACCGCACCGGGAAGCTGATTCACGTAAAGGAGAACAGGAACGGGCGTATGGTCTTCTCCTGGGCGGGCCGCAGGCATGAGTTTGCAGCCATCGGCAAGGCCCTGCTGGGAGAAGATGAAATCTACAGCGCCATTGCAGAAGCAGAAAGGGCCTTGGGGCTTGCAATCGCCGATTTTGTCTTTTATGCAGACCTGGAGGGCAGCGTGGTTCAGCTTGGTGTTATGCTGGAGCCGGAGGAAGGCCGGAATGGGAAGGAAACCTTCTCGCCGGAGGTCACGGAAAAAATCAGGGACCTGCTGGATGAGGCCCTCTGCCGGGAAAATGCTCCCTACGCCGCTGCCCGCCAGGGGGGGACGCCCCCCTGCAGCCTGGCCTGGCTCCAGCCCCAGACCCAGCTCCTGTACCGTGATTTGTGGCGGTTCCGCCACAAAACGGCGCCGGATCAGATTAGGCCCTGCCATTTCCTCAACACCCCGGCCAGGCTTAAATTCTTCCGGCAGCAGATGCTGGCAGAGGGAGATTACTCCTGATAAAACCTCATTAACAGCCTTCCCCTTGAGGGGAAGGTGTCAGCCAAAGGCTGACGGATGAGGTGTAAAGTGCGGCGCAGTTTGCCACCTCATCCACTGCTGATGCGGTCCCCCTTCCACAGAGGGGAAGGCTTTAAAACCGGCGCTGCCGCCAGCAGCTCCTGGGTGTAGGCGGAGCGGGGGCTTTTCAGCACCTCCCCTGCGGGGCTGTATTCCTCTGTCCGGCCTTGCCGCAGCACCAGGATATCGTCTGCCATGCGCCTGGCCACCCCCATATCATGGGTGACTAAAATAATGGCCGTGCCTGCCTCCTGCCGCAGCCTGTCAAGCTCCTTCAGCACCGCCTTTCCCGTCAGGGCATCCAGGGCACTGGTGGGCTCGTCTGCCAGCAGCAGCCGGGGACGCAGCAGGAAGGGCAGG
Source organism: uncultured Selenomonas sp. (assembly GCA_947167105.1). Taxonomy (GTDB): domain Bacteria; phylum Bacillota; class Negativicutes; order Selenomonadales; family Selenomonadaceae; genus Selenomonas_B. The sequence goes on from CAMVGU010000019.1 coordinate 54,614, forward strand.
GAGAGGGCCACCCGCTGGTTCATGCCCCCGGACAGCTCGAAGGGACGGCTGGCCAGTATTTTCTTCGGCTTTGTAAAACCAAGTTGCCTGAGTACAGAGGCGGCCTGCTCGTCTGCTTCCTTCCGGCTGATGCTTATATGGGCGGCGAGGGCCTCATATATCTGGGTGCCGAAGGTGCGCAGGGGCATAAAGGCAGCTTCCGAGTTTTGAAAAACCATGGAGATGCCCGGCCCCGCCAGAGGCCGCAGCCGGGCAGGGGCCAGCTCTGGCAGATTCAGCCCTTTAAAAAGAATATTCCCTTCAATAACGGCGCCGCCGGGGCCTAAAAGCCCCAGGGGCGCCTTTATAATGGTGGATTTGCCGCTGCCAGACTCCCCCACAATGCAGAGCACTTTCCCCGGCTCCAGGCCAAAGCTCACATCCTGCACCGCAGTTTCCGCCCCGTAGGCGATGGTCACATGGGAGTATTGGATAACTGCACTTTCCATACCCTGAATCCCTCAGTCCTTATCCAGTGCCGCCGTGATTTCGTAGAAATCGCAGGGGTGAGCCGTAAGGCCCTTGACAGTGGCTTTTGCAATCATGCTCATGCGCAGATGGGAGCAGAAGACAAAGGCATGGTCATCCAGGATTACCTGCTGCATTTCTGTGGCCAGCCTGCCCCGCTCTGCAAGGTCAAAGCAGCCTTCCATCTGCCGGGCCAGGGCTTCCAGCCTGTCGCTGTGGTAGCGGCCCACATTATCATCCGAGGCATCCAGGCAGTGATAGGTGAAGAAATAGGCAGGGTCCCCGGTGGGAGCCGTCACCATGGCGCTGACATACACATCCCAGCCCTCCGGGTTCTTTTTCTTCGTATTGTGGTCAGCCGTCACATCTGCCTGCACCTCAAAGCCGATGGCCTTCAGGGTGGCCTGGGCGGACTCTGCCAGGAGGGGCAGCTCCTGGCGGCTGGGATAGCTCAGCCAGCGCAGGGTGAGCTTTTTGCCCTCCTTTTCCCGGATGCCGTCCCCGTCCGTATCTTTCCAGCCCGCAGCTTCCAGCACCTGCTTTGCCCCCTCCGGGTCATAGCCCTCCGTATGCACGGACTTATTGCCGAAGGAGAAGGTATCGGGGAACACCCCTGCAGCCGCATAGCCATTGCCCTGCAGGAGGGTTTTCACAAAACCTTCTTTGTCAATGCCCATAGCCACGGCCTTGCGCACAGCCGGGTCGCGGACGAGCTCGCTCTCGTAATTCATGGTGATATAGAAGGCGCGGCTGGTAGGGGTGCTGCTCCTTACATAGCCCTCATTATCAAAGAGGGGATAGCTGCTGTAGGGCAGCCCGTAGGCGGCATCAATCTCCCCGGACTGCAGGGCCATGGTCAGGGTGTCCCCGTCCGTAATGGTGCGCACCCTGATTCTGTCCAGCTTCGGCACCTCTCCCCAGTAGTTTGCATTTTTCACCAGCTCCACATGGGAGCCAGGCACTGCCTCCACCGCCTTGTAGGGGCCTGTGCCCACGGTAATGCCCCCTGCGTTGCCCGCCGAGACATCCACGATGCAGCCATAGGGGTCGGAAAGGTAGTTGGGCAGGGTGGGCACAGGCTGGCGGGTCTTTATGGTCAGCTCCTGCCCTTCCCCTTCGATGGAGGCCAGCTTCAAATCCCCTGCCGCCCGCTTGTGGACGGCCACCAGATGCTCCAGGCAGGCCTTGACCGCCGCCCCATCCAGGGCCTTGCCATTGCTGAATTGCACCCCTTCCCGCAGGGTGATTTTCCAAGTCAGGGGGTCGATATTCTCGAACTTAGTGGCCAGCCAGGGCTCCACCTCCATCTTGTCCGAGTAATGGAACAGGGTCTCCCCCACGCCGTAACGGATGCAGGCCCAGCCGCCGTTGTCCTTGTGGGGGTCAAGATCCCCCTCCCCGTTTTCAGGATTGAAGGTGGTATCGCCGAAAACAAAGACCTTCTCCTTTTCCACGGCGGCCTGCTCCTGACTCCCGCCACAGCCTGCGGCAAGCAGCAGGGTACACATCAGCAGGGCCAGGATTGCCAGCGTCTTTTTCATAGGTATTCCTCCTACCTTTTGCGGCTCTTGACATCGAAATAATCCCGCACCCCGTCCCCGAACAAATTGAACAGGGCCACCGTCAGGAAAATGGCTGCGCCGGGGGCCAGCACCGTCCAGGGGCTGGTCTGCAGCATGCTGCGCCCCACGCTCATCATGCTGCCCCACTCCGCCACCGGGGGCTTGGCCCCCAGCCCCAGGAAAGAAAGTCCTGCCAGCTCCATCATCATGGTGCCGATATCCAGCATGGCGGTGATGATAATGGGGCCTGCTGCATTGGGCAGGATATGGCGCAGGGCCAGCATCAGGGGCCCTGTGCCGGAAAGCCGCGCCGCCAGCACGAATTCCCTTCCCTTTAAGCTAAGGGCCTGGCTCCTGGCCAGACGGGCGTATTTGGGCCAGCTAATGGCCGCCAGGGCCAGCACCGCATTTACCATGCCGCCCCCGGTGACGGCTGCCACCGCCAGGGCCAGCACCAGCCCCGGAAAGGCCAGGCAGGTATCGGCAAAGCGCATCAGCAGGGTATCCATCCACCCCCCGGAGAGGCCCGCCCATAAGCCAATCAGCGTACCCCCAAGGGAAGTAATGGACACCAGCAGCAAGGCAGCGTAGATACTGGCCTGACTGCCCATGATTATCCGGGAGAGCAGATCCCGCCCATAGCGATCCGTCCCCAGCAGATGCTCCCCTCCGGGACCCTGCAGGGAGAGGGCAAGGTTCTGGGCGTAGGGGTCATAGGGACAGACCTGCTCCGGGAAGGCCGCCAGCAGCAGCAGGGCTGCAATCAGCAAGGCAGGCAGGGAAAGGCGCAGCAGGGGAAAAAGTCTTGTTGCCTTCATCTGCTCCCCTCCGTGCCTGGAGCCCCCAGCCGTGGGTCCAGGAATTTGCAGGCTATATCCGTCACCAGGTTCACCGCCACATAGATTATCCCCATCCAGAGCACATAAGCCTCAATTACGGGATAATCCCGGGCATTGATGGCATCCACCGCCATTTTGCCCACCCCGTCCCACATAAAGATGCTCTCCACAATAGCCGTGCCTCCCAGCAGGCTGCCCACGGACAGGGCCAGAAGGGTCAGGAGGGTGGGCAGGGCGGCACGCATAATGCTGCGGGCGAGCACCTGCCGGAAGGGCACGCCCCTGGCCCTGGCACCTGCCACATAGCCCTGGGAAAGCTCCTCCAGCACAAGGGCGCGAATCTGGCGTGTATACCTTGAGGACATGGCGATGGCCAGGGTCAGGGTGGGCAGCACCGCTGCGGATAAAGTGCTGCCGCCGGAAATTACAGGCAGCAGCCCCGCCCGGATAGCCAGGAAATACATCAGCAGCAGCGCCACGAAGAAATTCGGCATGCTGCTCCCAAAAAAACTCAGCAAGCGGATAAAAAAATCCCCCCTGCTGCCCTGCCGGAGAGCGGCCAGCACCCCCAGAGGCAGGGAAACAGCCAGGGTCAGCAGCACCGACAGCAGGGTCAGCAGCAGGGTGGCAGGCAATTTGTCCAGAAAAGTGCCGAAGACATCCGCCCCCGTCACAAAGCTCCTGCCCATATCCCCTTGCAGCACCCCCTGCAGCCAGGCAGCATATTGCAGGAGCATGGGCCTGTCCAGCCCCAGCTCCCTGCGCTCCGCCTCAATCACAGCCTGGGAGACAGACTGCCCCGTCAGGCTGTACTTCTGAATCACCGCATCGCTGCCCGCCGCGTACATCAGCAGGAAGGAAACGAAGGTGATGCCGAAAAGTATGGGGATAAGCTGCATAAATCTCAGCAGAATATATCTTTTCATCGTATCTATGGCTCCCCGGTAAAAATCTGACAGCCTAACCATAACATAAACAGGGCAAAAAAATAAGCCTTATGGGGGGATATGAGCATAAAGGAGATTCCGGGAGCTTTGGCGAAGTGTAGAGGCATAAGAGCAATTCATGCGGGAAGATAAAGGAAATGCTGCAATGAAAAACGTCCCTGATGCAGACCTATTTTGGCTAGAAGAAAAAGTCCGCCCCCTAGGGGGCGGGGGACCGCGAAGCGGCGACGCAGAGCTAGTCCTCTTGAGGATGGTGGGGGGATTGCATTGCCCATAGCAAAGAACCGCTGACCATCAATAATCAATGGTCAGCGGTTTTTTTGGTCACATCAGCCCATCTTTACGCCTTGCACAAAAACTCAGGATGGCGCAGCAGCCAGCCTGTCAGCTCCACCAGGGCATCCCTTTCTTCTTTGTAGGGCGCTGTGTTGTGCTCCGTGGGCAAGAGCTCCAGGGCGGGGGCCAGGGCCTGGGCGGTGGAGCTTTTGTAGTCCCCCAGCCTGGCCTGGTCCAGCCAGCAGTAGGGTGTCACCACATGGTCCAGGGGCTCCAGCAGGGTGGGCAGGAGGGAATAGTAGGTGAACCCTTTAGGGGCAATCAGCTCCATCAGGGTGGGCAGGATATTCAGGTGGGTGCCTATGGTGCTTTTCAGCATATCCTGCCTGAGCTCCGGATGCTGCATGGCAAAGCTGGGCAGCCTGTCTTCCCTGAGATTCAGGTAATCCCTGGAGAGTAGCCCCGCCCGGCTGGCCAGCTTGGGTGAGGGCAGCCCTCCTGCGTGATCCCCCGTTAATATAAAGAGGGCATCGGGGTATTTTTCCCGCATGCGTCCGGCGAATTCCATCAGGGCGTGGTCGGTGTACCAGACCCCGCCCATCAGGCGGGCTTCCTGCCCGCTCAGGATTTCCAGCAGCTCCGGCACCTCTTTCAGCACTTCTTCGGCCCTGTAGCCCAATTCTTCCATGGGCATGTTATAGGGGCCGTGGTTGGAGGTGGTGTAGATATAGTGGAAGGCGGGGCGCCCGTCATCCAGTTCCTCTATTTTCCGCTCCGCTCCCGCCAGGAAAAGATGGTCGTAGACCCCCAGCCATGTGCGGGGTGCATCCTTGGCGCACAAATCCGGCCCGCCGAAGCTGACATCAAAGCCGCAGGCAGGGGTGAAATTCACCATGCTGCCCCAGTTCAGCCCGCCGCCGTAGTAAAATTCCGTGCGGTAGCCTAAGCTTCGCATCTGCCGGGGCATGGCCAGGGGGGTGCTGTGCTGCCAGAAAAGCTTATTCTCATTCAGCTCCAAATCCCCGTCATAGATGCCTTCAAGCTGGCTCACCAGGGAGGGCTGGGAAATCATGCCCGCAGGCAGGAAATTATTTATTACTGCCGTACCAGGCTCCCTGCGCCAGTCCTCGCTGCCTTGCATCAGGTGGAGCCTGAGCCATGCCGGGTCGAAGAAAAGCTGGCTGTGGCTCTCCCCCAGCAGCCAGAAGATATGGGAGGGTTTTTTCAGCCTGGGGCCGCCGGCGCTGCGGGCAAACTGCTCCCAGAAATCCTCTCTTGTGCCCTGCCTGACATAGCCCTGCCAGATTTTGGCAGTGGTGGCATCATCATGGGTAAGAAGCTCGCTCACCTGGGACTTATAGACCATTTCCAGGGCCAGCAGGTCATCCACCACCGCTTTGCCGAAGAAAATATCCTCCTTCACCACCTTGGGCACAGTGTCCCACTCCGGCTTGTTCCTGTGCCGCAGGGTGCCGCCGTAGCGCATCCAGTAGAAAAGGACTACGGCCCCCGCGAAGGCAGCGGCATTGGCGGCGTATTGCAGGATTTCGCTTTCCATCTGCCAGTAGGGCAGGACAGGCAGGGAGAGCACCCAGCGGGCCAGATGCCAGCACAGCAAGCCGTAGGGCAGATAGCCCAGGAGAATCCAGGCCCCGTGGTTCTGATGGAAAAAGATATCCAGGAAATTCATCTTGTCCGCATTCCTGCCCAGCCGCAGGGTCTGGTTGAAGGTATCCCGGAAATGAAAGTAAAAAATCATCTTGCCCATAAAGGCTGTGTAGAGCAGGAGGAGAAAGATAAGGGCAAATACTGCCCGCAAAGTGTCCCCCGCCTCCTGCCAGAAGGGCAGGAAGGCCCCCGGTATGCTGACGAGAGCCAGGGGAAGAAGGAAGGCGTAAGCATTCCAGTCCAGGCCCCACCAGAAGCCGTAGTTAAAGCATTGGAACCATTTACGGAAGGTCCCCTTGCGGGGCAGCTTCTCCGAGCCGTAGACTTCTATGAAGGCCAGGCGGAAGATGGCACAAAAGAGAGGGGCCAGCAGGAAAATCTTGAAATCCTGCTGCATCCCCTGCCAAAAAAGGGAAAACATGGTCTATTGCCTCCTATACAGATTATGCTTTCAGTTTAACATAAGATGGAGAAATATTATAGAGGAAATAAGAGGCTGGGCGTAGGGCGTGTTGATTAAATGAGCTTAGTCCAGATTTGTGGGGATTGGCTGTCCATGCAAGGCGACAAACCGCAGGCATAGTGGTGCTATGCTGAGGATTTGTCAACGCAGCAGGGGCAGTCAAGACCCATGAAGATGGGCTGAGTGAATTAATCAACACGCCCTAACCGGCGGGGAAGTGCGGTGTCCTGGGGATTGGGTGTCTCGCGCCCCACATTCCGCAAGTGGTCGCACGAGTAGTGCAGCCTAAAGGACTAGCTTAGCGTCGACGAAGAACCATGGTTTTTCTGAAAGTACGAAATTTTCATTGGAGCAGGCAGGAAATTCTCTAATTATGCCGAATGTAAACAATAGTGAACATAAAATTAGCCGCAAATCAAGTGTTCTAAAAGCCCCAGAAAACCCATGGCATTATTTATGCTCGTAAGACTCACCTGGCCGCTTGGCAAATAGGCAGGCCCGACGTATTGCCAAAGGAAGCCCTATCCGTCGTTGCTGACGCCGTCAGGAAGCACGCAGGGGACACGGAGCAGTCCAACGACATCACCATGCTGGGGCTGAAGTATTTAGGAGGCAGCAATGGCAAGTGAAAACAATAAGATAATGTTGACTTGGCTGTTTATCGTCTGGCTGGCCTTGGCGCAAGTGACAGAAGCGCGTCAGGCGGTTTTTTCCATTCCAGGTGATCATGGGGATTTGGCCGTAACTATGGTGACCCCGGATAACAGGAAAAAATATCCGCTGGTCATTCTCTGCCACGGGTTTTCAGGCAGCCAGGAAAAACCGATTATCAGGGAGCTGGCAGCTGCTTTGGAGCGCAAAGGGATTGCAACCTTGCGCTTTGATTTCAACGGGCATGGCAAATCTCAGGGCAGATTTCAGGATATGACGGTTCCCAATGAAATAGCGGATGCCAAAAAGGTATATGCCTATGTAAAGAATTTACCAGAGGTAACTTCCATATCATTGGCCGGTCACTCCCAGGGCGGAGTAGTGGCCGGTATGCTTGCCGGGGAACTGACGGCAAAGAAAATAAAAAGCCTTGTCTTGTTGTCGCCGGGTGCAATATTGCGTGAAGATACTCTGCGGGGCAATTTGTTCGGTTTTAAGTTTGACCCCCAGCAGCCTCCGGAATATTTAGAGATTTTTGGTGGACTAAAGGTTGGCAGAGACTATATCACCACGGCACAAGTGCTGCCGATTTTTGAAACCTCCGCAAAGTATCGCGGCAAAGTATGTATCATTCATGGCACCGGTGATGCACTGGTGCCTTACACCTGCAGCCTGCACTATCAGGAGATTTATCCTCGCAGCGAACTGCACTTGCTGAATGGTTATGACCATTCATATACACAAGGAGTGCAACAGGCAGTAGCCATTGCAGCGAACTTTTTGAGCAAATAGTGTCTGGCATGCTATGTTTATAACCAAATTTAACAAATAACGTTAAAAGTTTTAATAAACTTTGTTGCTCATTAACTACTCTCGACAAGCCGAGTAGGGGCAAGCCCTCACCAAGCAAGCGGTCTATGCAGCAACTACCACAACCGGACGTAGCACTACGCCCTCTATCCCGTCTGCCGAAACATTCGGGAATACTTTCCTCAGAATCTGAAATGCTCCATTGACATCAGCGTTTATTAACCTGCCATCATTAGCCTTGAAAATTCCTCGATGAACGCGTCTGCTTTTGTCATAGTTTTTCTTAACCGGTTCTTCTCCATCCAGAAATGACGTACCGCTCGTATAGCTCTCCTCAGTGAGGAAGACTGCTATACCTTTCTCTTTAGCTTTGTACTCTATCATCTGGATTAGCCGCGCAAAGGGAAGCTGGACAAAATGCTGGTTTACCCGTTTGGACAGGCCGCTCTCCTGCTTCCATTCCTTGTTCTTGCCTATGACAATAGTTGAGATGTCCTGCCGGACACACTCCCCGATTATCAGCTTGCTCGCCTTGTGCATGTAATCGTCTATGCGGCGGTTCCTCTTTGCGGTCAGTCTGTTGGTTCGTGTCGAGGAATATCTGCCAGAGGTCATCATGCAGACACTTTTCCAGTAGGCAAGCTCTTTGTTGTAGAACTGGTTCGTAGATTTTGGCACTTTGCCATTTACGATCAGTGGTGCAGCTCCAGTATTGGTGGCCATCGTCAGCAGGTTGTCCACGCCAATGTCTATGCCTGCATATTTGCCGTTGTCCTCCATCTGTGGCACGGGCTTTATGGTATGGACAATTTCCATGACAATGTATGCACCGTGGGGGATGAACCTTACCTGCTGGAAGGTATCAAACTCCCTGCCATCGTCCTGTTGGTTGACAAACTTTGGCGCAACCTTAAACCCATTGAATGTTTTTGGGTTCAGTCCGTTTTCTTGTGGGATTCTGACTTGCACCCCAATATAGCAGTAAAT
>CAMVGU010000020.1 GCA_947167105.1 uncultured Selenomonas sp.
GTCATCTTGTCCTGCATGCCGATGGGGTTCTCGCCGAAGGAGCCGAAGGCCACGTCGATGTCGTAATCCTTGCCGTGCTTCGCGAAGTAAATGGAGAAATGGGAATCGCCGGAATGGTAGATATTGCCGCCAGGAGTCTTCAGGAGGTAGTTGACTGCCTTCTCGTCCATATCCGTGGGGCACTTGCCCGTCAGCTCCTCACGATCCGGGCCGGTGGAATCCGTGGTGACGATGCAGGTGCGGTCAAAGGAATCCAGGGCGATGATTTCGATGTCCTTGAGCTTAATCACATCCCCCGGTTTCACCACCCGGCAGCGCTCCTCGGGCACGCCCCACTTGACCCAGGTCTCAACGGACTTCTTGGGGCCGATAAAGGGCACGGGAATCTCCTTGCCGCTCTCATCCGTGGTGGTCATGCCGCTCTGAATCACATGGGCAGCCCATTCTGCGCTCATATGATCCTGATGGTAATGGGTGGCCAGCACCGCATCCACCTGCTTGAAAGCAAAGGGATCAATGACGAAGGGCACATTGCGGAGATTCGGCTGCATCGTGCGGCAGCCGCACATATTCGCCATCTGGTGGCCCACCTTCATCTTGCCATCGCCGTGGGTGCGCTTGCCGTTGCCGCACCAGAGATCCACGGTCACATTGGCGCCGCCCGGTGTCTTGAACCAGATGCCCGTGCAGCCCAGCCACCACATGCCCACCTGGCCTTCCGGCACCACGGTGTTTTCGATGTCCTCCACCAGCCAGGTTCCCCACTCAGGGAAAGTGCTCTTGATCCAGGATTCCCTCGTCATTTCGCTGATCTTGCTCATTATGGCCCTCCTTAAATAAGAAATGCTCAAAATACTTAACTTTTACGGCGTTTTAGCGACGTTTGCTTTGATAGGCATATAATACACCATTTTTATGCTCATTTCAAGTGTTTTGATAAAAAAAAAGAGTTACAAGCAAATAATTCCTTTTGTATGCACATTTAGCGCACATTTTATGCTTGATTTTTTGCTTATTATTCCCTATAATGAAATGAGCATAAACATTTTCTATCGGCAGGAATCCAACTGACAGCCCGGCATACTAAGGAGCAGTAACATGAAAAACAGCAAAAGCGCAGTCTTCCGCAGGCAGCAGAGCCTGCTGAAGATACTGAAGGAAGAAAAGACCATAGATGTGGACACGGCAGCCAGGCGCCTGAACGTATCTCCCACCACCATCCGCCGCGACCTGATGATGTTCGAGAGCCAGCATTTAGTGGAAAGATTCCACGGCGGCGCCCAACTCATCACCGGCACCCTCCGGGACGAGGACACCAGCTCCGCCGACCGGGCCTTTGTGGACAGGGACGAGAAGGAAGCCATTGCCAGCTACGCGGCGGGACTGGTGGAGGACGGGGACACCATCTTCATCAATTCCTCCTCCACGGCCCTCTTGATGCTGGACTATCTGGTAGACAAGCATGTCATCGTGGTCACAAACAACGCCAACGCCCTGAGCTGCCCCCACGACCCGAAGGTCACGGTCATCCTGACAGGGGGGGAAATTTACCAGCGCCGCCGCACACTGATTGGCGAATTTGCCCTGCAAACCCTGACGAAAATCAATGCGGACAAAGCCTTCCTGGGCATCGGCGGCCTCAGCGTCGCCGGGGGGCTCACCACCTCCGTGCTGCCGGAGACGGCCATCAACGAAACCATGCTGCACCGCTGCCAGGGAGCCTGCTACATCCTGGCTCCCAAGCGCAAAATCGGCTGCGAGCACAACTTCCTCTCCGGCACCGTGGACAGCTTCAACACCCTCATCACCTGCAAGGGCGCCGACAGCCAGGAAATCCAGCGGCTCCGCGAACACGGCATAGAAGTGGTGGAGCTGGAGGTAGAAAGCGCGGAATAAACTAAAAAAGCCTTCCCCGCATGGGAGGGGAACCGTCAAAGACGCTGGGTGAGGTCTTAGGGCACACACTGCCAACCTCATCCACCGCTAACGCGGTCCCCCTTCCCCATAGGGGAAGGCTTTTTTCGTCAACAAATACCTGCTATTCAGACGACCTTAAATTTCTGCACCTCGCCGGAGAGTTCCGTGGCCATCTTGGCCAGGCTGCGGCTGGCGTTGGCGATTTCCTGCACGGAAGCGCTCTGCTCCTGGGTGGCGGCGGAAACCGTCTCGGCCTCTTCCGCGGCGCTGCGGCTGGCTTCGTCAATGGTGCGGACGTGGCTGACAATCTCATCCCCATTCTCCGCCATGCCGGTAATGCTGCGGCTGATATCCTGCATGCCTTCGGAGACATGCTCCACCAGCTCAATGATGCGGCGGAAGGAATTGCCCATTTCGATAATGCTCTGGGCCCCCTTCTGCACCTGCCTGCTGCCTGCCTGCATGCCTTCGGAGGCTTTATCTATGTCGGCCCCCACTGCCTGCAACAGTTCCGCGATTTGCTGGGCCGCCTCCCTGGAGGACTCTGCCAGCTTCCTGACTTCCTCTGCCACCACCGCGAAGCCCCGGCCCTGCTCCCCGGCACGGGCGGCCTCGATGGCTGCATTCAGTGACAGGAGGTTCGTCTGCTCCGCAATGCCCGTGATGGTCTCCACGATGGAGACGATCTCGGAGGAACGCTCCCCCAGGGCCTGCATGACACGGGAAGAATCCAGGGCGCTCTGCTCGATTTCCTTGATCTGGGCAATGGCCTGCTCCAGTGTCTCCCCGCCGTCCCTGGCAATGGCAGCCGCCTCCCGGCCCTTGCCGGCAGCGGCCTCCGCATCGCCGGACACCCGCTGGATGGAGCTGTTCAGCCGCTCGATGGCCTCCGTGGTGCGGCTCACCGCCTCCAGCTGCTCGCTGGTGCCCTGGGCCACCTTCACAATGGAATTTGCCACCTGATTGGAAGCCTGGGCCGACTGCTCCGTGGTGGCGTTCAGTTCCTCGGAGGAAGCCGCCAGGCTCTCGGAGGATTCATTGACCGTGCCCAGGGTCTTGGAAATGCTCGTGCGCATCTCCCGCACCGCCTGGGCCAGTGCCCCCAGCTCATTATCCGACTGCACCCTGGAGGGGCGGTTGCGGAAATCTCCCTGGGCCAGCAGGTGCATCTCATCCACCATCAGGGACAGGGGCGCCATCACCTTATTGATGCTCAGGATGATGCCCGCCGAAATCAGCACAATCAACAACAGGGAAATGCCCACCATAATCTTCAGCACATTGTGAACCGGCGCCAGCAGCTCATCCTCATCGGCGATGGTTGCCATGCCCCAGCCGGTGGCCGCCACGGGCTCGTAGAAGGCCACCACATCACTGCCTGCGGCATCCGTGAACTTCATAAAGCCCCCCTGGCCGGAAAGCATCTTTTCACCAAGTTCCCTGAGCCCCTTGTTTTCCTCCTCGGAAATCTTTTTCTTCATAATGGACTCTTCATCCGGGCTGACAATATAGGTGCCGTCCTGGGAAACCATCAGGCTGTAGCCCTTCTCCCCTATCTTGAAGGCGCCCACCTTCTCCCGTACCGCGTCCACATATACCGCCGCCAGCACCATGCCCACGGTCTTGCCCCCGTTATCCTTCGCCAGGGCGATGGAATTCACGATGATGCGCCCGGTGGCCTGGGAAATGACCGGCGGCGCCATAAAGGAATCCTTCTGGCCCGTCATAGTGTCCTTGTACCAGGCTTTCTCCTTGTTGTGCATCTCCTTGAAGCCGGACTTCGTCCAGCCGTAAAGCACCCCTGAGCCATCAAAGGGCCCCCAGCTCACGCTGTCGTAGACCCCCGGATAAATTTTCTCCATCAGTTGCAGGCGGTACTCGTTGTTGGCGCTCATCTGGTCAGCCGTCTCCGGCAGCCCCCGCGCCGCCAGAGAATTTGCGGTCATCTGGGTTTCCAGCATGCGGGCACCCAGCCAGTCCGACACGACTCCTGCCACTTCTTCCGTATTCTTCAGCGAAGAACTTTCAATCTGCGCTTCAAAGGAAGAACCCATGTACTTGAAAATAACGCCGGTCATCGCCACCAGGCCAATAATGACGATGGGCAGGACAAGCATCAGTATTTCCGCCTTCACCGTGCGCCTGCCGATTTGCTGCATATTGAAATCAGCCATAATGAATCATCCCCCTTGCGGCCATTTACGGTCTGCATCTGCTTTACCATATAGTATGGCGTGCCCCCACCACCGCTTACGCGGTTCCCCGCCCCCCCCTGGGGGCGGACATGTAAGCTGGCACAGTATACTGAATGACAATATAGTATTCTAAGCCAGCCGCCTGAATCCCTGCCTTCCCGGACAAAATTCAGGTTTTTTTCAGCTATAACTAGGAGAACTTTCGGTTTAATGGTATAATGACTGTGTTTCGGGGCGTGCTTTTGCGTCAGTATCCATTGACAGTGATTGCCGTCTGTGTTACAGTGTAAACATATAGAATTACTATGAATTGGAGGAAGCCTGATGATTAAGCTTTCTCAGATTGAGAAAACCTATGCCACCCCTGCAGGGCCCCTCAGGGCGCTGAAGGGCATCGACCTCAATATCAAAAAAGGGGAAATCTACGGCATCATAGGCCTGTCCGGCGCGGGCAAGTCCACCCTGGTGCGCTGCATCAACATGCTGGAGCGCCCCACCAGGGGCAAGGTCTTCGTGGACGGCCGGGAACTTACGGCCATGAGCGACTCGGAGCTGCGCAGTGTCCGCAAGGACATCGGCATGATTTTCCAGCATTTCAATTTGCTTTCGTCTGCAACGGTCTACGATAATATCGCCTTTCCCCTCCGGCTGGCAGGCAAGGGGGAAGATGCCATCCGCGCCAAGGTCATCCCTCTGCTGAAACTGGTGGGGCTGGAAGCGAAGGCGGAGCAGTACCCCTCCCAGCTCTCCGGGGGCCAGAAGCAGCGCGTCGGCATTGCCCGCGCCCTGGCCTCCGAGCCGAAGGTGCTGCTCTGCGACGAGGCCACCTCGGCCCTTGACCCCCAGACCACCCGCTCCATCCTGGATCTTATCAAGAGCATCAATGAGCGGCTGCACCTGACTGTGGTGGTCATCACCCACGAAATGCAGGTCATCAAGGACATCTGCGACAAGGTGGCGGTGCTGGACGGGGGCGTTATCACCGAGCAGGGCACGGTGCTGGATGTCTTCACCAATCCGCAAAAGGACATCACGAAGGAATTTATCTCCGTGCTGCTCTCCAACGAACTGCCGGTGGCATTCCGCGGCGGCCTTGTGGAAAAGGAATATTCGGAGGGTGCCTACCTGCTGCTGCGCCTCACCTTTATCGGCGAAAGCGCGGATGAGCCGGTGCTGGCAGGCATGATACGGAAATTCCCGGAGGTGGAGTGTACCATGCTTTTCGGCCAGTTGGATCAGATCTCCGGCCAGCCCTTCGGCCGCATGATCGTGGGCCTGACCGGACCCCAGCAGCAGATAGATATGGCTCTGGGCTATCTGGCGGCGCAGGAACTCAGGGAGGAGGTGATCGGCTATGTCAGAAGACATGGTGCTGCTGCTGGGTAAGGCTCTGGGGGAGACCGTCTACATGGTGGCCGTCTCCATGACCATCGCCACCCTGCTGGGGGTGCCCCTGGGGGTGCTCCTCCATACCACTGCCAAAGGGCAGATACTGGAAGCTGCTGCTCTCAACAAGGCAGTGGGGGCCGTCGTGAACGCCATCCGCTCCATTCCCTTCATTATACTCATGGTAGCCATCATACCCCTGACCCGCCTGCTGGTAGGCTCGGCCATCGGCACAACGGCGGCTATGGTGCCCCTCGTCATCGCCAGCGTCCCCTTTATCGGCAGGCAGGTGGAGACTTCCCTGAAAGAAGTGCCCTACGGCCTGATTGAAGCGGCCCAGGCCATGGGCGCCAGCCCCGCCCAGATCATCTTCCGCGTGCTGCTGCCGGAGTCCATGCCCAGCATTGTCGCCCAGCTCACCACGGTCATCATCAGCCTGGTGGGGGAATCAGCCATGGCCGGGGCCATCGGCGGCGGTGGCCTGGGGGATCTGGCCATACGCTACGGCTACCAGCGCTTCCGCCCGGAAGTCATGCTGGCCACGGTGGTCATCCTGATTATCCTGGTGCAGCTGGTGCAACTTGCGGGCAACACCTTAGCCAGAAAGCTCGACAAGCGTTGAGCTTTAATGGATATATTTTTCTCATTTCACAGGGAGGTATTCCTTATGAAGAAATTACTTGCACTCATCATGGCCCTGGCCCTCTGCGCCCTGGCGGGCTGCGGCGCCCAACAGGCAGCCCCCGGCGGCTCCGGCAGCTCGGACGGCTCCAAGACACTGAAAGTCGGCGCCACCGCCGTGCCCCACGCGGAAATGCTGGAAGTGGTGAAGCCGCTGCTGGAAAAGGAAGGCATCAAGCTGGAAATCGTGGAGTTCAACGACTATGTGCAGCCGAACCTGGCGCTGAACGACAAGGAACTGGACGCCAACTTCTTCCAGCATGAGCCGTACCTGCTGAACTTTATAGCAGAGCACAAAGAGGTCAAGCTGAAGAACGCCTTCGGCGTGCACATCGAACCCATGGGCATCTACTCTAAAAAAATCACCAACCTCAGCGAACTGAAGGACGGTGCCAGCATCGCCATCCCCAATGACCCCACCAACGGCGGCCGCGCCCTGCTGCTGCTGGAAAAAGCCGGCCTCCTGAAGCTCAAGGCTGGCGTTGCGGAAAAGGCCACGGTGCAGGATGTGGTCGAGAACCCCAAGCACCTGAAATTCCAGGAAGTGGAAGCCGCCCAGGTGCCCCGCACCCTTGAAGACGTGGATGCCGCAGTCATCAACACGAACTACGCCATGCAGGTGAACCTCGTGCCCACCAAGGATGCCCTCTTTATGGAGGACAGCACCTCTCCCTATGTAAACATTATCGCCGTGCGTGAAGGCGACGAGAACCGCCCGGAGATCCAGGCCCTGATCAAGGCCCTGAAATCCGAGGAAATCAAGCAGTTCATCAGCGACAAGTACAAGGGTGCCGTAGTACCGGCATTCTGATACGCCCTAAGCGAAAAGCAAAGAAGCACCCGACAGAAATTATCGGGTGCTTCTTTGCTTTTCGCCCAGGGGCGCATGTTTTTACTGTTTATCATTCTTAATGCTGGGCCAACCTTCGCCAAGCTCCGAATAGCCGAACCATTTTGCTTTTTTGTCCCAGTTGAACTGATAACGTCTGCATTTATTCCCTTTTTCAAAGGCAAGCACTAACCTCCCGTCTTTCAAAGCTACAATGTAGGGGTAGGCTCCCGCTTCGTGGGCGTAGTTTTGGCTGTCGATATAAACTTCGAGTTTGTTCTTTTCGGGAGAATAGCCAAAAAGCACAGCGCGCTCAATGGACTGAAGTATATAGTACTGTTCGCTGTCGGCTGTGTTTTTAACCACGCGGAAAGTATAACCGTAGTCCACTTTAGGGAAATGCTCGTCATCAATTCTCTTATCGTTTAGCGACACTATAAGGTGAAGCCTTTTATCGCTGCCGGAACCCCAAAGTTTCCTCATTTGGAACTTCATAGCCCCATAAGGCGTTGTAAAAGTCTCCGTCAAAGCCTGATTGTCTTTCATATCTTCAGTGAAATTATTGGCTTCGTAAGTCATTTGGTAAGATTCGGCGAAACACACGGCAGAGAACGCCATAATAAAAAGGCTTAACACTGCAGCTACAATCTTTTTCATAAAAAACCCTCCTTAAAGTAACCTCTAATTAGCATTGGCTTTATTTGGCGTTGCCGTTCAATTTTTTATAGGGATAAATCTTCGTTCCCTTAATTGACGCGTCAACGGCAAGCCCTTTTTTCGTTATCTGATATACCCAAATGCCTTTTGCGGCTACGGATGCGCCTTCAATACCGCCACCGGCTTTTCCGTCTGTAGCGGAGGCTTCGGCGGAACTTGCAAATTTTATATCGCCGGAAATAAAGGATTTCCACGCTTCATCCGTGCTTATCACGAAAATCAAATCGTATTCCTTTACGCCAAGACCTATGCCTATTCCCATTTCTTTCATACGCAGGTAGATTTTTTCGCCCGTCGCGTTGTTTACCGCTAAGCCTCTGCCGTGAGCGTCTCCAAACAAGCCGAGTTTGATTCCCGTATTGCTTAAAGTCGCGTAAGCGTAGGAGTCCGTTATAACCCGCTCCGCCGATGGAATTTTTTCATACAGATTTGACAGTGCTTTTGTTGAGAGTTGGTTAATTTCCGTTTTTTCCTTCTCTATCTTCGCCTGTTCTTTAGCAGCTTTACTCGCATCCGCCGCAAAAACCGTGCCCACTGTCAGGCACAAAATAAGCGCAGACAGCAATAACGTTATGAATTTTTTCATAGACTTCGCCTCCTTAAAGAAAACATATGCCCTTTTACATTAAGAAAAAAATATCAACAAAAGCGAACTCCGCATATTTGCCCGTTATTTTCTGAGGAGCGGCTGTGTGCTGCAACGGAAAGCTCCCCCCGCGAATCTCGACAATTTATAATCTATATATTCGACTTTTATACCGCGTTTCTCCAATTCCCTGCCTACGGTATCTTTGAACGCAATATCCGTTATATAGGTGTGATCGTCAATGGGCAGTCCGTTGGTTGCCAACGCTTGCGCTTCGTCTTTGCTGACGGTGATTTTGTCCCACGATTTTAACTCCGTCGGCAAACCTTCGGGCATAGCCTCTTCGCATACAATCATTAAACCGTCTCTCGGAAAACTCAGTATGCAATCAAGATGCAAAATATCCTTATCCATCTTGACTTCGACAACGTTATAACCGAAATGTTTCAAATAGTTTCTGAGCCATACGACGCCTGCATGGTTGGTAGCTCGTCCCGAATTTCCCACAAAAACGGTTTTCTTGTAAACCAACACGTCGCCGCCCTCAAGAAACGGCCCGACCGTTGAATCATTGCCTTCCGAGATATCCGCTTGCGGTATTGACACATAATAGCAACCGCTTTTTTCTGCTTCTTTTTGTAAAATGGGTCTAATCGGAAGAACTTCCAGTCTGCGATAGAGCGAGAACACTGAACATTCGATAATATGATTACCGATCGTTATGAACGGATCTCTTGCAAAAAAGTTGGTGACACCTGCGGCTTCTGTGTAACCGTTCTCAACATTTCCAAGCATTTTCTCGTAATCCGTGAGCAAACGCGGTCTTTGCACTTCGACGCCGTATTTTTCCAGCACTTCTTTCAGATTTTCCCGTTCGAGTGCCCACGCCTTCATATTTTCATCCGTCACTTCCGGAACCTTAGCGTTAGCATCAACATATTTTAGAATGTTCTTTCCGAGCACAACCTCCGTCTGTGTCAGCACTACGCGTTTAAGGGGAGCAAATTCGCTTTCCACGAAAACCGTTTCCGCCGCAAAAGCGGTATTCATCCCTCCGGCTGTGCATAGCGCGACTGTTGCCAAAAGCGCGCAACCCATCATCGAAAACAACTTTTTTTTCATCTGTTTGCCTCCTTAAAGTGTAGTATACCCAAATCGCGTCTTATACGAGAATCTATGTTGCTTTTTCGACTCTCAAATAATTTGACGAAATCATTACGTTTTCTCATAATTACCACTTTCAAAAAATTTGTGAACTACTCCCGCTTCTATAGGCGGGAGTAGTTCATTTTCACTTTAGACAGAAAAAACTTTTTTGCCTTCAAAATAAGTCGCGATAGGCTTAGCCTCGTGAATTTCAGTTTCCGGACAAGACAAAACATCTTTGTTGACGAGGAGGAAGTCGGCATATTTGCCGGTCTTGATACTGCCGCGTTCGTTTTCGATGAACATTTGCTTTGCGACGTTGATTGTCAGAGTCGTAATGGCTTGTTCGCGGGTGATTAATTCTTCCGGCCAACGAGGTTTTCCGTTTTCGAGGTGCCATTGACCCGTAACGGCAACTTCAATAATGCCGAACGGATCGTCGGGGCTGCCGGTCAATGCGGGAAAGTCCGAGTGCGAGGTTACGTTAACGCCGTTGTCGAAGTATGACTTCATCGGGTAACCTTCTTCGTCCATGTTTCCGGGAAGACGTTCCATCAGAAAATCTCTCATATCGTCGCTGTTGTGGTGCCAAAGCATACCTTCAGTGACATAAATGTTGTGATCTGCCATGCGCTTGTAGTCCGGCTGATTGACGTTGTACACGTGAACAAGCGTGTTGCGCATTTCGTCCTTGCCGCCGTTAACGTATGCGTTGACGACGCGATTGACCGCCTTATTGCCCATTGTGTGAATATGCATCGTCAAATTTTTTTCGTTAGATTTGCGCGTAATGTAGGTAACTTCGCCTTCCGCCCAGTTGGCGATTCCCTGATGTCCGTCATTATAAAGCGGTTCGATAAAGCCCGTACCGGTTTCAACCGTGCCGTCCATGAAAAGTTTTACCCAGTTTGTCTTTACATGCTCGGACGCATACTTTTGAACTTCAAGTGACTTGACCAAATTTTTATCAATGTCCATCCAACTTTCAAGTTCGTAAGCCAAGCCGGCTATTAAATGAAGGTCGCCCGCCTTGTCCATTTCATTCGCGGCTTTATAATAACTTTCATTGTAGAAATAGTTACTCCAACCGTCCATATACATTGTGTAGCCTTCCGACAACAATTTTTGCTGAAGATCCACCAGAGCTTCTTTTGCAACTTCAACCGGAAAAAGTCTGTCACTGTCCAAAAATGAGCGCGTATAAGTTCCTGCCTGTTCCTTCAAAAAACCTGTAGGCGTGCCATCCGCGCCCATGACAATTTCTCCGCCGCGAATTTCTTTCTTAAGAACCGTACCGTCCGCCGACATAATTCCCGCGTTGACAAGCGCAATCGTATTTACAAGCCCTTTATGACCTTCTTCGTCCGCAAGATAAATCGGAATATCGCTGCAAATTTCATCAAGTTGTTGGCGTGTCGGCATATTTTCTTCAAATTTTTTAAATTGCCAGCCGAACCCAAGTACAGACGTTGCACCGGTATCCCTTGCCTTTTTTACCGCCGCAGGAACTATTTCTTTCAAAAATTCTTCAGGCGTAGATTCTCTGTTAATGGCTGTGCCGACTTTCGGGACACCGATACCTATCGAATAATGCGCGTGACCGTTGCCGCAAGCAGGCATTACCAGCCCTTTGCCGGTGTAGTCAATGACTTCAGTATTTTTGTCAATAAAATTTTCAGCGCCATTTTTATCGCCGACGTAAATAAACTTGCCGTCTTTAACCGCAAACGCCTCGACAATCTGATTACCTTCGGAAGTGAAGATTTTACCGTAAACAACCATCTCTGCTGCATTGGTTTTCATCATAGTCCCTCCTAAACTTTTTAAGGGAATCTCTAAAAACGATTTTTTGTTATCTCCCCGCCGCGAAGCGGCAGGGAGATAACGGAACGTAATTGTAATTTTAGGGAGTTTTTTAGCAACGTCATTAACTTAAGCTTTCCCCTTGAGGGGAAGGGGGACCGCATTAGCGGTGGATGAGGTGTCAAACCTCCTTGAAAATTTATTTGAAATAAAGCTGGCAATAAGCTAAAACCTTATTTACTTAAAATATATTTTTCAGCATTTAAGTGAAATACCTTTTCTTTTTCTTCTTCGGTTAATTCTAAAGAATCCATAAATTTCATCATATCAGACAAGCTTTCATACGGATAATCAGAACCAAAAATAATGCTATCTATACCAAGCACCTTCTTCGTACATTCGAAAGCAGGTTTAGACATATTGCCGCTTGTTGTTACAACAACATTTTTATTTTTAAAGTAATAAGAAACAGTATGTTTCATTTTTACTTCGTCATCCCGAATCCATTTAAAACGATTATCAACTCTATCCAATATAAATGGGAAAAATTCGCCCAAATGACCAAGAATCATTCTTAAGTTGGGGAATTTATCAAATGTCCCGTTTAATATGATTCTTAATGATGTTTTCATAGCATCTAAGCCAAAACCAAGTCCAGGGGAAGAATATACGTAACCCATGTCTTTCATATCTTTATCATCAGATGCTTGTGGATGAACATAAAACGCGCATCCCAATTCTTCAGCTTTGGCAAGCAAAGGAAGATATTTTTCTTCATATAAATGTTCATTCTTATAATTAGAATGTGTGTGCCAATATTTAAAACCAAGCTCTTTTACACAGCGTTCAAGTTCTTTTATGGCCGCATCAACATAAGGTGTTGGTAAAACGGCAGCGCCAAGGAAACGCTCTGAATATTTGTTTATAATTTCAGCAACAGCCTCATTAGATTTCTGGGCAAAATATATTGCCTCTTTTTCCGGTAATTCTTCCAGTGCAGGGGAAGAGGCCATAACGCCTACATCAATGCCGTTTTTGTCCATAACGGCTATTCTTTCCGCTCCAAAATTCATTAACTCATCAATGACAGGGTATTCATTCGTTACACCGCCCAAATGCCCAAAAAGTTTATCTCTCACTTCCAAGGTTTTGGTTTCCGGATAATATCTCGGTGCATTATTACGTGTGGAAAGATATTCCATCAATTCAGGTAAGTAATAGTGAAATTCGCAGTCAATTATTTTCATCATAGTCCCTCCTAAACTTTTTTAAAACCATGTTTTGTTATCTCCCCGCCGCGAAGCGGCAGGGAGATAACGGAACGTAATTGTAATTTTAGGGATTTTTTTAGAGGTTCCCTTATGCATTCTCCCCTGAAGGGCGGCTGCCCGCCCTCAAGTTCCATAGATGCCACTCTTGCAGTGAAAAAACTTTTCCCAAAAGCAGGCCGCTTTTCATTCGCCCAGCTTGAAGTCGTAATGCTTGGCGTAATCCTCCTGAATGTTCAGGCGGAGCGTCCTGTTCGCCAGGTCGTAAACCGCCGTGTGCCAGGTCTGCCAGAAATTATCGGGCTGGATGTTCCTGTCATGCAGCTTGTAGGTGTCCATGCCGGCCTGGATCTTGGCCTTGAAATCCGCAGGCGCGCTTGCGGCTGTCAAATCTCCTACGGTATACTCCGTGTACCAGAAGGGCTCCGTGCTCGCTTCATAAGTCTGGGTATATTTCACACGCTCCATCAAGCTGGCCATGCCCTCAGCGGATTTCGCGCCCTCTGCATAATGCTCCTTCAGGATGGCGTAGCGCTCAACGCCGCAGGCATGGGGCGTGAGAACCGGGAAGCCCTTGTAGGTTTTGCCCACGGCTGTCTGCCCTGCCTTCATGTGCTTGGCATAGGGAGTATTCGCTGCGTAGTTGACATAGAAATTGGTCATGATGTTGTCCGTGTCGTTCCTGGCAACCAGCTTGCCGTCAATGCACTCGATGATGTAAGTCTCCTTCTCGTCAGAGAGCATCCAGTGAAGCCCCCAGGAGCCATAGCCGCCGTAAATGTCCATGTTCTTCATCAGCTCCACGCCATGGGCAGCGGATTTCGCATGGTCAAGGACGTAGCGGACGACGGCAACGGCATGGATGCGCGGCTTGCCGTAATTGGTCGAAATCTTGGTGGCGAAGTCCAGATCGGTGGCGGGAGCGACGTTGCAGTTCATGGCCACGCCGTTTTCATTGATGCCGTCAAAAGTCAGGTTGGGCATGGCGAGCAACTCAGCCTCCGAGACGTTGCCAACCCCCTTGGACTTCAGCGTGAGAATCGCGGCAAGCCCTATGCTGGCGTAGCGTCCCTCGGACTCTTTGGCGGCAACCTTGATCACAAATTCCGGGACGTCGGAGTAGTCAAGATCCAAATTGCGCCCGTAGAAGTTTCCGTTGCGTACAGCGGAGCAGGCGAAGCCGGTCTTGACCTTTTCGCCCGTCGTAAGGTCAGGTACATAGTCGGTGTACTCCATGTAGTACAGGTAATCAGCCAGCTTCTCAGGGGCCGTGAAAGGGGCTGCCTGCGCCGCTGAAACGCATACGGTGAAGCAGAAAGCCATAAGCGCAGACACAAAGAGACGGAACTCTTTTTTGAAAATACTCATTGCCGATCTCCTCCTAGTTTTTTCCTACAGCGTGCTATTTTTCATTCCTGAAATTCCTAGGAAAACTTCGACTGGGCAAAAACTGCACCGGAGCCTGTGGCAAAGAGAGTGAACATCACTCCTGCCAGGGACGCAGTAAGTGCTTTCCTGAAAAAAGATCGATTCATAAGCTAACCTCCTATTACGAATTTCTCGTCCACATTGACGGGGCCGCAATCTCCTTGCTCCCGAAAATACTGCCGTGCCTCTCCTATGTGCTCATGATATCTCCCTCCTTTTTGCCTTTGCTGCTTGAACCTTCGTGCAATCAGGCCGAAATACTGCCAGGCCATAATTTAGAGGTTCCCTTAGGCTTTGTAGACTTCTTCGCCGTCAATGATAGTGGCGATAATCTTTGCCTTTGCAACTTTTTCCAAATCGTCGTGCAGGAAATCGCAGTCAAACACCGTCATATTGGCGATTTTTCCGAACTCGATGGAACCCAAGCGGCTTTCCTGGCGCCATTGACGGGCAACGTTTATCGTCATTGCGCGAAGCGACTGTTCGCGAGTGATAGCTTCTTCCATATTGCGCGGTTTTGCTACCTTTCCGATCCCTTTTGGAAAGTCGCGCGCTTCGGCAGCGTAAAAGCTGTTTTTGATGTCGAACAGCGGCGAAACAGGATAATCCGAATGAAATACCACGTTCGCGCCCGCGTCATAGAAAGATTTTATCGGATAGCCTTTCTCCGCGATTGCTTCGCCGACGTATCTGACTTCCTGTTCATAAATGTTCGCTTCTTTCGGACACCAAAGAGTAAAAACAGCCGGTACGGAGCCAGTCTTTGCCATACGCTGGATATCTTCTTCCCGGACAAATTGCAAATGCGCCAAAATGTTGCGCTGATCCATATCGCCGGTAATTTTCTCCGCGTCCTCAATGCAATCAAGCATAAATTTCGTTGCGCCGTTTCCTATGGAATGAACATGCACTGAGAGCCCTTCGGCATCCGCCGCAACAATCAAGTCAACCATTTTGTCATGGTCGTTGAAACGTTCCAGGCCGTGATAACCGGGCGTATCAAGATAATCGTCAATTTGCCAGCCGGTATGCGCCTCGATTACGCCGTCCAGAAAAGCCTTGACGCCTACGACATGGAAATATTCGTTGCTGTATTTTGCGCGGTCTGCGGCAATACGGGCAACCTCCGCTTTGGGACTTTCGGGGTTCGGGGGAACCATTAAAAAGGCGTAAGTGCGCATTTTCAGCTTGCCTTCCTTTTCAAGTTCATAATACGCTTGGGTAACGCTGGGGTGGAGAAGCTCGACTCCGGCATCCGCTACAGCCGTAAATCCGTTTTGTATGGCGATATCCTGCCACGCCAGCAAAAAGTTTTTGAAGTCGTCAAATGATCGGGGAAGCTTAGGCACAATTTCATATAATGGTCCTTCGCAAACATAACCGTCCGGCTCGCCGTTTTCATCCACGTGTACCTGGTCATAGCCGTATTTTTTAGCGTACGCCGCGTCAATGCCCGCCCATTCCAACGCCTTTGTGTTAAACAACATAGAATGTCCGTCGATCGTGTTCATCATCAACGGCTTATCGGGACAAATTTCATCAAGATAGGCTTTGGTTTTATATTCCTCATTTTGAATCCAGCCTGCCGCCATATAAACTTCTTTATCAGGATTTTTCGCGATATAATCCTTGATTACTTCGCGGTATTTATCGTAGTCGGTCAAACGAAACTGCGAAAGATTAGCCTGCCCGATAGCGCGGTCGCCTGCCAGAGCGCCGTGGGAGTGGGCTTCAAGGAAACCGGGATAAATGAAATTTTCGCCGTAATCCAAGATTTTTGCGTCCGCACCCGCAAGCTTTTTCGCCTCGTCAGCGTCGCCGATATAGGCAAAAACGCCGTCTTTGACAAACGCCGCCTTGGCAAAGGGCCTCTTTTCGTCAACCGTGATGATGTTGCCAAGAATAACGGTTTTCTTCATCTAGATTACCTCCCATAATTTTATTCTCGCGCGAAAGTCGCGCCATTCCTCTTCATAAACTCCCATAACCCGTCAATTTCATACAGCCTGTCTTCAATAGGCGCGCACTTGAAATTCTTATTTGAAACAATAAGCGCACAGGGGAATTCTTTCCAGTCGATATCCTTAACACCCTTGATTTCATTGTTGTAAAGGCTCATCGCTTCGCCGCTTATAAACTTCTTCAAGAAATGCTGAAGTATTTCGGAAATGGCAGGATCAAGGACATTGCCGTACATTTGTGAAATTTTGCTGTCGCCGAACAAAGCCAAAACCACATCGACTGTGCCGGAGCCAAGATTTTGAATCAGCGGCTTTACGTCCCAATACATCAGATGAACTTTATTTCCGCCTGCCGCAAGCTGCATAGCGCTGAGATACATTGACAAAACGTTCCATTGTTCAAAGAATTTTCCTTTTGCTTCAAGTGCGGTTGTATGCTTTGCCCGATTTTCAATGTACTTTCTCACGGCGGCGGCAGTATCGGCGTCAAGGTACGACGATAAAGTTTCTTCATTGTTTTCGGACACGAATTCCTCGAAATTTTCTTCGCCAATAAAAGATTTAAGGACATGTCCCTCATTGCTTGGAATTCCGACAATAAATTCTATGCCGTCAGCCGCACCGTTTTTATAAGCGTCAAAAACATTTGCCGGAATAAGTTTGCCGTCGCAAGTCGGAGCTATTCTGTGCAAGCCGATTTTTTGATTGAGGTCTTTTAATTGTGCGCTTGTGAGCCGTTGCAGCTCGTCCATTGACTTTGCCCCGGTTTCTTCCAAAAGTTTTTTGGCAAACATCCTTGCGGCCTCCGGCGTAAGGTAAGAAAAATCGGGACTGCCGAAAAATATAAACGCTTTTTGGAACAAGCCTTTTGCGCGTTCGCAAGCGGCAAGCAGACTGATTGAAATCGCGCCGGATTCAAAGCCCATTACCGTAATATTGTCGGGGTCGCCGCCAAAGGCGGAAATATTTTCTTTAATCCAGTTCAGCGCCGCAATTTGGTCAAGCAAGCCAAGGTTTAATGCGTCAGGATAATCTTCGCCGCCCGGGACTTCGGAAAAATCAATGAAGCCGAATATGCCAAGACGATAATTAAAGCTTACGCCAATGAAGTCAGAATACGTGTCGGCTGTTTTTTCAAGATACACCAGCGGGTCGGCAGAACCGCCGTAAGAAAAATCGCCGTGATGAAAAAGCACCACTACGGGCTTTTTATCATTGTTATCTTTTTTGCCGACGCAAACGTTTAGCGTCAAACAATCTTCGCTTTGCCGATGGATTCTCAGGATTGAGCCTTTGTGTTCAACCTGTATGGCAGACGCGCCAAAATATTTTGCCTCGAATACTTCATCAGATGCGGGCAACGGCTCGGGAGCTTTCCAGCGAAGCTTGCCCACCGGCGGCTTTGCGTAAGGGATTCCGCGATAAAGGACGCCCTTTTTTTCCTTGTAGCCGACATATACGCCGGTTTTCGTTTTCACAGCCAATTTTGTATCATATTCGCCTTTGATTTGCCGATTCTGCTTGTTAAACTCTTCAATCTCCTCCCTCGTGTACATATCGTCGTATAAGAATCCCTGACTGCCATCACCATAACGAGCGCGAATTTTTCTGATTTGATACCAGCGGACTATCATACTGAATGAAAATCCCAAAACAGAAGGCAAAATCGAATATATATAATTTTCCACAAAATAATCTTTGAGGGATAATCCCGTTAATTGCAACGCGACATACCCTCCTATAAGAAAAATGACAAACAGCGCAAAAAAAATCAACACCTTATTCGTCGTACTTTTTTGTACGGTTTTGTTGAAGACAATCTTTTTTGTCACTGCGTCAATCGCGCCGCCGATAATTAAGCAAAGCGTTAAAGCCGTCCATACCCCCCAGCCGAGAAGAATGGGAATTTCAAAACTCAAGCCGTATACAAGCGCCGAAATGAAGGCGACTATAAAATCGTCAATCGTAAATAATTTTTTCATTGCCTCACTCTCTTTTGCTATATATGTCTTTGTTAGAATTTACCACCAATTCAGTCCACACCTATAATACATTTATACACTATACATTGATTGCTGTCAAGATGTGTTCTGAATTGGAACATTTTTCAAACAAAACTCTTGATTTTAGCGTCCCCTGCATGTAAACTAAAAAAAACTAAAATTTTTTGAGGATTTTACAATGAAAAGGAAATTTGCGGATACTTTAAAAAAATTAAGAACTTCCAAATTGATTTCTCAACATGAATTGGCGGAAAAAATTTTCGTTACGCGTTCAACCATCGCTAAATGGGAAAACGGCTACAGTTTGCCGGATATGCTTATGATCAAAAGAATTTGCAAAGCGCTTGAGGTAAACGAATACGATTTAATGAAAATTTTGCTTGACGGCGACGACGAATTAAACGTAATTATTCTTGACGACAGAAAAATTGTTGTGCAAGGTTCACTCTCCGTTGTCGAAGAAGTTTTGCCAAACGCAAATATTTTTGGGTTTACCAAACCTATCGAAGCAGTTGAATTTGCCAAAAAAAAGAAAATTTCGCTGATTTTCTTGGATATTGAAATGGGGAAAACCAACGGACTTGATATTTGCAAGAATTTTTTGGAGATAAACCCGCAAACAAATATAATTTTTCTGACCGCTTACGTTGAATATTCTTTTGAGGCATGGAGCACCGGAGCAAGCGGTTATATGTT
The DNA here is from genome assembly GCA_947167105.1 of uncultured Selenomonas sp. Classification (GTDB taxonomy): domain Bacteria; phylum Bacillota; class Negativicutes; order Selenomonadales; family Selenomonadaceae; genus Selenomonas_B. The sequence goes on from CAMVGU010000020.1 coordinate 18,617, forward strand.
AAAGCCTATTACGGCGGAAAATTTAAGGGCCCAATTAAAAAGATTGCGTTATCCTTTGATAAATTCGGGTGAAATTCTATGACGATTATGTACGCAGCAAATTTTTTTCTTTGCGGCATAATGATGTCGCTGATGATTGCGGGAATTATCATATCCGCAATAACGCCTGACATGGAAAAATGGAAGAGAAAATTTTTTATCGCTCTTTTCACGATTTTAACGCTATTGGTAAGCACATATTTGATTAACTCGTTTACGTTATTATCTCCAAATGCGGCGATTGCAGGAAGAATTGCTGTTTTCTTTGAATATTTCTTTATTCCCGTCAATATATTTATGGTCACCATTTTTTTGTTGCATTGTTGCGGAGAAAATTGGCGCAAGAGCAATTTTTTTTATTCGGTGCTCATCGTATATGTTGTATTTTTAATTTTGCTTGCAATAACCCAGTTTACAGGAATTTTTTATTATATATCGGATGAAAACATTTTTTATCGAAACGAACTGCACACAATCTTAATAGGCCAGTTAGTAGTAATGGCGTCTATAAATTTAATCGCGGTTATAAAACGCAGAAAAATTTTGTCGAAAAAATATTACATAGCATTTATGGTCAATACTTTTTCGATGACATTTGCGATACTTTTTCATACGATAATTTTCAATACGTTAGTGGTTGCGATTGGAATAACCCTTTCGGCGCTTGGAATGTTTGTCATAATTTTGATTGATCATATTGAAAAATTTTTACGGCAACAGCATGAAATTTTGGGTCAGCAAGCGAACATTTTGGTCTTGCAAATGCGCCCGCACTTTATCTACAATACGATGACGAGCATTTATTATCTTTGTTCGCAAAATCCAAAACAAGCGCAGAAAGTCATGTTGGATTTTACAAACTACCTGCGAAAAAATTTTATGGCGATTACTCACAAAGGGACGATTTTATTTTCAGAAGAATTGGAGCATACAAAAGCGTATCTTGCCATAGAGCAGGCGCAGTTTGAAGAAAATTTATTTATTGAATACGACACGCCGTATGTAAATTTTAAGATTCCGCCGCTGACATTGCAACCGATTGTAGAAAATTGTGTTAAGCATGGACTTGATCTTGATTCTGATCCCTTAAACATTTTAATTTTGACGCGCGAAACAGAATCGGGCAATGAAATTATCGTTGAGGACAACGGAGCAGGATTTGAACTTGACGACGGCAGAGAAAATTTTGCGTTGAAAAATATTCAAAAACGATTGGAAATGTTCTGCGAAGGGAATTTAAGCATTTATCCGCGCGAATGCGGCGGAACGATTGTAAAGATTTTTATACCATTTTAAAAAAAGAGGCCGACGCAGAAAGAAGAAACCTTTCTGCGGCGGCTCTTTTCGCATCGCCTTACCAGTGCCAATCGTTATATGACATGTAATGCCCGGTAACCTCCATGGCGTGCTGGCGCGCCTGTTCCTGCTTTGCCAATCAAAGGGTTCATTACCTCATTCTCTTTCCCCCCGCATTCCCCTTGATAATTCAGATATATAAAAAGTTTGCAAAAATATATCTCATTATAAGGTCAGGGCGTGCTGTACTTCACAAAGTACAAATCTTAAGGAAATTTTCTTTTTTGACAATCTTGTGACTACAAACATTATAAAAAACAAAACGGGTTGTCAAGAGGAAAATAAGAATTTTTTGATATTGCAGATATGGTTGACGGCAACAAGAGACAGTGCTATAATATAAACATACCAACCATATATGTTTATATGTAAAGGAGAATATCTCATGGGCAAATTATACCAAAACGTCACCGAGCTGATCGGCGGCACGCCGCTGCTGCAGGCCAACCGCTTTGCAGAGTCTAAGGATCTGGAGGCCAATATCCTGGTGAAGCTGGAATATTTCAATCCTGCCGGCTCCGTCAAGGATCGCATTGCCAAGGCCATGCTTGAAACCGCTGAGAAGGAGGGCAAGCTGAAGCCGGGGGCCACCATCATCGAGCCCACCAGCGGCAACACGGGCATCGGCCTGGCCAGCGTGGCTGTGGCCAAGGGCTACAAGGCTATCCTGACCATGCCGGAAACCATGAGCATCGAGCGCCGCAAGCTCCTGGCCGCCTACGGTGCCGAGATTGTCCTGACACCGGGGGCACAGGGCATGAAGGGAGCTATTGCCAAGGCCGAGGAACTGGCCAGGGAAACGCCCAACTCCTTCATACCTTCCCAATTCACCAACCAGGCGAATCCGGCTGTCCATGAAGCCACCACCGGCCCGGAAATCTGGCAGGATGCAGAGGGCAAGGTAGATGCCTTTGTGGCAGGCGTGGGCACAGGCGGCACCCTGACAGGGGTCTCGCGCTACCTGAAAAAGCAGAACCCGGCTGTGCATGTGGCAGCGGTGGAGCCGGAAACCAGCCCCGTGCTCTCCAAGGGACAGGCCGGCCCCCATAAGATTCAGGGCATCGGCGCAGGTTTCGTGCCGGAGACTTTGGACACAAAGATTTACGATGAGGTGCTGCCCATTGCCAATGATGATGCTTTTGAGCTGAGCCGCGACTTCGCCCGCAGCGAGGGCATCCTGGTGGGCATCTCCTCAGGCGCCGCACTGGCCGCTGCCGTGCAGCTGGCCCGGCGTCCTGAATTCAAGGGCAAGAACATAGTAGTCCTGCTGCCGGACACCGGGGACAGATACCTTTCCACAGACCTGTTTGCATAAAAAAAAGCCTTGGGCTTTGTCTTCATTGACAGCCCAAGGCTTTTTTGCGAATCCGGCCGTTTATGCCGACATATCATCCCATTTTTTTGATGCGCTCAACCGCCCGCAGGGTGTTCTCCCTGTCACCGAAGGCAGTGAGGCGGAAGTACCCCTCCCCGCAGGGGCCGAAGCCTGCGCCGGGGGTGCCGACGATATTCAGCTGTTGCAGCAATTTATCAAAGAAATCCCAGGAGGACAGCTTATCCGGCGTCTTGAGCCAGATATAGGGGGCATTCACCCCGCCATAGGCCGTAAGCCCTGCCGCCGCCAGCCCTTCCCGGATGAGGCGGGCGTTTTCCATATAGTAGCCGATAGTTTCCCTGACCTGGGCGCGACCCTCCTCCGTGTAGATAGCTGCCGCCCCCCGCTGCACGATGTAGGCCGTGCCGTTGAACTTGGTGGTATGGCGGCGATTCCAAAGCCGGTTATAGGGGACACGGGAGCCATCTGCCGCCCTGCCCGTCACGCCCTTGGGGATGATGGTATAGCCGCAGCGGGTGCCGGTGAAGCCCGCCGTCTTGGAGAAGGAGCGGAACTCAATGGCCACCTCCGCAGCCCCTGGGATTTCATAAATGGTGCGGGGCACATCCTCCTCCGTGATATAGGCCGCATAGGCCGCATCAAAGAGAATGACCGCATCTTCCTGCCGGGCATAGTCCACCCATTTGTGCAGTTCCTCCCTGGAAAGGGTGGTGCCGGTGGGATTGTTCGGGCAGCAGAGGTAAATCATGTCCACATGCTCTGCAGGCAGCTCCGGCGCGAAGTTATTCTCCGCCGTGCAGGGGAGGTAAGTAACCCCGGCAAAATGCCCGTCCTGCTGCAAGGCGCCGGTGCGCCCTGCCATGACATTCGTATCCAGATAGACGGGATAGACGGGATCGGTGATAGCCACGCGGCAGTCCCTGCCGAAGATTTCCTGGATATTGCCGCAGTCGCTCTTGGAGCCGTCGCTGACAAAGATTTCATCCGTGCCGAATTTCAGCCCGTAAGGTTCATAATTCGCCGCCAGGATAGCCCTTGTCAGGAAATCATAGCCCTGCTCCGGCCCATAGCCGCGGAAAGTCTCAGCCTGCCCCATCTCCGCCACGGCCTGCTGCATGGCTTCTATGCAAGCCTTCGGCAAAGGCCGGGTAACATCGCCTATCCCCAGGCGGATTATATCAGCCTCCGGATGCTCCTGCTGATAGGCTGCCACACGGCGGCCTATTTCCGCAAAGAGATAGCTGCCGGGCAGTTTCAGGTAATTGTCATTGATTGTCGCCATATCTTATTTCTCCATGCACTTCCATAATGGAATAACCAAATATACAATGATAGTATAACACTACTGTTATACTATATCATAGGCAAGCCCCGTGGTAAAGTAATTTTTGCCAAAATTACGCCTGTGTACCTGCCAGATAAACCTTCTTCCCATGAAAGGCAATACCGTAGCTCCAGACTTCCGCCACTTTCTGCCGGGCAAATTCTGCACTGTATTCCTTGCCTGCGATTTGCCCCAGGGCTTCCTTGGCCTTTTGCTCCAGTTCCTCGTCGGCCCCCGCAGCCTTTAGCTCCAGGATAACTCCGGGAGTGCCGGTTTTCAGCGGGAAGAAGGCGATATCGAAGCGGCCATAGCCGCTTTCGCGGTTGGACTCTACCCGGTATTTCCCATCAAGGAGCACGGAGAAGCCCAGCATCAGGCCGTGGTAAAAACTCTCGGGCTGGGCTGTGTCGTGATAGCTCACGAAATCTCGCAGTATATAGGAGAGGTGCTCTGAGAATGCTTCTGTGTCTCCCGCAGACATAGCACGAAGCATATCTCTGAGCAGGCTTTCGCCCTGACTGGGGACAATGTGCCCCAGGATTTCTTTTCGGTAGGCCATGCGAACTTCCAGATTGGGTATCTGCAGCAAGGCCCAGTCTGCACAGTCCTCATCTTTCCATGTTTTCACGGGCTTCAGATAGCCTGCGGTCATCAGCATCATAAAGAGGGCATCCCTGCTCTCTGCCAAATCGCTGTATACGACTTCTTCCATGACAGGTGCCTCGACACCGACACCATGCAAAAGCCCTTCCAGCTCCCTTTGCCTGCGGCTGTCCACTCTTGCCAGCAGGTCTTGCAAAATGCTGTTGCCGGAGGTGTTCAGCCAGTAGGGGCGGAATTCGCAGCCGTTGTCCAAATACTGGATCACCGACCAGGGATTGTAGATTTCTGCCTTGCCGAACTGGTAGCCGTCGTACCACTTGGCCAGCTCTGCCACCTTGTCTGCCGCGCCACATTCCTCCATAAGCCTTGCGGCCTCTGTCTGTGTGAAGCCGAAGATATCGCTGTAATGATTGGAGAGCACGGAGCAGACCTTGAGATTGTTCAGCCCGGAAAAGATGCTTTCCTTGGAAATCCTGGTGATGCCCGTCAGCACCGCAAAGCCCAGGGAGGGATTTGTCTTTAGGGCCGAGCCTAAGAAGCCCCGCATAAAGTCCATGCACTCCCGATAGTAGCCATTCTCCCAGGCGGAGAGGATGGGGGCATCGTATTCGTCCAGCAGGAGGAGGGGCTTTTCCCCGTGAACGGTTTCCAGACATCGCATAAGCAAACCAAGGGACAGACGCAAATCTGCTTCCTTGCCTCGCAACGATAGCAAGGAACTTAAGGCCTCCTTGTCTTTCCCCGACAGTTGACTGTCGGAAAGAAGATATTGATAGCGTCCGCACAGTTCCTGCAGGGTTCTGGCCAGCAAGTCCATCATCAAATCGTGCTTTCTGGCCCGCACTTCCTTAAGGGTCAGGAACACCACCGGGCGGCTGCCCTGCTCCTGCATGTAGCGCTCCCCTGCCCGCTCTATATCCAGCCCCGCAAAGAGCCGGCGGTTTTCCTCTGCATTTTCATTGGAGAAGAAATACTTCAGCATGGACAGGCTGAGGGTCTTGCCAAAACGCCTGGGGCGGGTGATAAGGGTCACTATTCCCTGGGTATCTATCAGCTCCTTGATAAATCTGGTCTTGTCTACGAAATAGTAGCCCCTCGTCACCAAATCCCTGAAATCCTCAACGCCCACGGGCATGGGCCTTTTCAATACCTGCACTTTCGCCACCTCCGCTAATGTATTCTCTTTATTCCAGTATAGCATAAATAAGGCTTGGGGGCTTGACATCGGGGACGGATTATTTTATACTCTCGTTGTGATAGTTAGCAAACTAATTAATTTTGAACGAGGAAGTGACATTTGTTGAAGCGGGAAATGATTCCCACCTGGGAGGAACTGCAACGGCATAAGCAAATCATCCCGGAAATCGATCCGGCGGCGGTAATAGCCATGCTGCGCATCAAGCAGGCCGGTGAGGAAATCAAGCAGGAAATCCTGGATGTGCTGCAGCGGGAGCATCACCTGTCAGACGGCAAATTCTGCGTGCTGGTGGTGCTGCACCAGAACCAGGCCGGGGGCCTTGCCCCTTCTGTCCTGGCGGAAAAGGTGGGCGTGACCAGGGCCACCATCAGCAATATGCTCCAGCGCATGGAGCGGGACGGCCTGGTGACGCTGGAGGCGGACAAGGAGGATGCCCGCAGCAAAAAGGTCAGGCTCACCCAAGCTGGCAATGCCTTTATGCAGAAGGTGCTGCCCCCCCACTATCTCAGGGTCAGCAAGCTGATGGAAAGGCTCACCGGGGAGGAGCAGCGGCAGGTCATTGAGCTGCTGCACAAGCTGACGGAGGAATGACCAGCACTCTGCCGGGAGCAGAAATACAATGGGAGGAAAGAGAGAATGAACAGCAAGGAGAAAGCCAAAAAGGTAGGGATTCTTTTCATAGCCCTGCTTATCATAGGCGGCATCGCCCTCATGTACACAGGCAATGATGCCATTGTCCAGGGTGCCAGCAAGAAAGAGGGCATCCTCACTGCCGAGCAGGTGAAGATGTCCTTCGACTCTGTCAGCGGCAGGCTCATCAATGAGGCTGTGAAGGAAGGGGATTTCGTCAAGAAAGGCGATATCATCATGGAGCTGGACTCCACCGACACGGATCTGGCCATTGAGAAGCTCAAGGCCCAGATTGCCCAGATGGAGGCCCAGATAAACTCCACCTCCGGCACCATGGGCATCAATTTCAACAAGGCCACTACCGATGAGACCCAGAGCTTCCGCCAGATCGACCAGCAGCGGGCAGCGGTGTCCAGCGCCCAGGCCACCCTGAAAAATGCCCAGATTAACTACAACCGTACCGCAGCCCTTGTGGAAGCGGGAGCCGTGGCAAGATCCCAGCTTGATGATGCCACCATGAACCTTTCCGTGGCAGAGGAAGCTGTACAGGCACAGCAGCAGGCCCTGCAAAGTCTTTTGGGCGGGGCTGCGGATAGCGGCGATACGGATAGCATCGCTCTTCCCACCATCGCCAATGAGCGGGACGCGGCCTCCAATATGGCCAATGATGTGGAGGCCCTGCGCCAGCAGAAGGCCCAACTGGAAGTGCAGCTCAAAGAGCTTATGGTAGCCAAGGAGCGCCTGACCCTCCGCGCTCCCGAGGACGGCAAGATTTTGAAGGTGCTGGCCAAGGAAGGGGAAATGATCTCCCCTTCCACTCCCGTGGTGCTCCTGGAGAGCAGGCGCAGCTACTATGATATCTATGTCAGCGAGGAACAGGCGGTGCATATCGCCGAAGGTGACGAAATGACGGGGCATACCGTGGCAGGGGACAAGCAGGTGAAGGGCACCGTGCGGCTTCTCGCCAAGGCTCCCGGCTTTGCGGATCTCAAGCAGTCCAGAGAAAAGGGCCAGGCGGATCTCACCGCCTTCCAGGTACGCATTTACATCGAACCCCAGGAAGGAATTATCCCTGGGATGACCATCGGGGTGAAAGACAGTGAATTCACTAAGAGATGAGGTAAAGTTCCTCTTTTCCGGCCAAGGCATGCCCTACGAGAAAGTCTGCCTGATGGTGGCCATGGTGATTTCCGTGATTCTCTCGGTGCTGCTCTCCGGCAACTTCGCCAAGGATGCGGAGGTGACGGTGGTGGACCTGGACAACTCAGCCTACACCAGGGATTTAATCAACCGCATAGATGCCTCAGAGTACATGAAGGTCACGGCGGTCATCAACAGCCCTGCCGACCCCAGGGAGCTCATGTACCGTGACCAGGCCTATGCAGTAGTGTACTTCCCCAGAGACCTGGAAAAGGATCGCTACACGGGCGCAGCCGCAAATATCGGCATCTTCTACGACAACACCAACTCGGCCAACACTTCCAACATCAAGGAAGCCCTCAATGAAATCGTGGGCCTGGACAATGCGGCAGCCCAGGGAGATACGGGCAGTACCAATGACAGCCTGTTCGGCACGGTGAGCCTGGCGGAAAGGGATTTGTTCAATCCCCAGCACTCCACTGAGAACGGCACCTCCATGTACTTCCTCTTTTTCTTCGGAGCCATGTTCTTCACCTTCGCCACCATCGGCATGATTCCCCGGCTCAGGCTGACCCACCAGCTGGACAGGATTCTCCTGGAGGGCACACCCTGGGATCTGATCGCCAGGGTGCTTCCCTACGCAGGCTGCCTGGTGGTTTCCTGGGTGGTAGGGCTGGCAGTCCTCCGCCTCTGGGGAGATCTGAACTTTGCCGGTCACTTGTGGCAGTTCCTTTTCATACAGGCATTCATGGTGCTGACTGTGGGCATGCTGAGCCTGCTCTTCGGCTGGACAGCGGCCAACCCCGGCATAGCCTCCTCCCGCATGATCCTCTTCATCCCCGGCGGCTTCATCATGGGCGGCGCCACAGGCCCGGTCTCCTTCTACAGCGATTGGGCGGTGGCTTTCAGCCATGTGTTCCCCCTGACCTGGGAATTCCACTTTGTCAGGGATATCATACAGAGGGGCGCAGGGCTCCTGGATATCAACAAGGAAATCGGGGCTTTCATGCTCTACATGGCCTGCGTGGCCCTGCTCTTTTGCTGGAGGTTCTACAGCGCCAGGAAGGAGCTGCTGAAAGAGCAGGAAACGAGCCAGGAAAATCAGGAAAGAATAAGGCATCTGGCGGCAGAGCTGAAGCCCCAGGCATGAAAGGTGTCCTGCCCTCACAGGCAGGACTTTTTCGTTTAATGGATAATACTTCATATGAATATCGGCAAAATGCGGCAGAAAGGATGAGAGGCCATGACGGAAAACAGCGAAACGAACCTGCATAATAAAGACACGGCAACCTCCGTAGCGGAGCGGGAAAGGCTCATAGACGAAATCAGGAGCCGCCCCAAACAGAAGATAGAGTGCAACCGCATACTGGTGCCCACAGACGGCTCCGGGCAAGCCTTCAAGGCGGTAAACCAGGCCATCCATCTGGCGGCAATAACGGGAGCCGAGCTGACGGTAATGATGGTGGTGGACTTGAACCGCAACGTCTCCGCCTTCGAGCAAGTGAGTCTCTCCGGCTACATCCCCGCCGAACTGAAAATAGCGGCCTACCAATTCCTGGCGGATCTGATGCACGTCATCCCCACCGAAATCCGCGCCCACACAAAAGTAGAGGTGGGGGATCCCGGCGAGTGCATAGCACATGTAGCCGAGGAGGAAGAAAGCGACCTCATAGTCATGGGCTGCCGGGGCTTCGGCGCCATCAGGAGCCTTTTGATGGGCAGCGTGTCCAACTATGTCATTAAGCATGTTAAATGCCCCGTGCTGCTGATAAAAGGCATGCCGGACGACTGGGATGACGAGGAAAATTACATCGTGGGTAAGGGCGAAAAATAAATGAGAAAAATTTTCAATAAAGCTATTGACATTGATTATCATTTGCTGTATATTTATATCAGGCTTTCGTGAAGGAACTGGTAAGAAATAAATTTTAGGATAGGACGCAGGATAAATCTTCATAGGCTAGGCGGAGGAAGGAGGCATAGTGGTGCTATGCCGACTGACGACAACGACGCATATGGAGATTTAGACAAGTCAAATCCAAAATTTATTTATGGACAGTTCCTAAGCTCTCCTAAATACAATACACACCAAGAAGCGACCGTACTGCTCATACGGTCGCCTTTTTGGTGGTTTTGGGGCTTCAATCACAAAAAATCGAAGGCAACTTATATATCTCCATGTACTTCCGTGAAGTAGATAACCGTCACCACATCCTCCATTTGCATGCGGCGCTGGTAGATGCGCTCGAAATCCGCAATCAGTTGCTCCCTGGAGGTGATTTCCGGGTTCTGGTGCTCCAAATCCTTGGCGGTCAGTGTGCCCAGAGTCTTGATGCGCACCTTGTCAAGGTACGCCGTATAAAGCTTGTGCTTCGGCTCGCCCTTGCCGCCCACCGTGATGTAGACGATGGAGCCTTGGGGATAGAGATTGCTGATGTCCCCCAGGCGCACCGTGCAGTTTTTCGTGCGCTCCATCAGCATGCGCTTATGTTTCGGATCTACAAAATTCAAGGCCATCATAGGCTATTGCCTCCTTTGTTAAATACTCATACATTAACTATGTCCAATGGCTATTTCGCCATTGGACATAGCTTTACCTGCTGGAAGTTACTTCCGTATCCTGCCCCCCCACCATCCTCAAGAGGACTAGCTTCGCTTCGCCGCTTACGCGGTCCCCCGCCCCCATGGGGGCGGACAAAGTGATGCCGGTAATCCCGCGCCCAGGGATGGGCGCCGCCGCCCTCGTTCTCCAAGGAAGGGAACAAGGGCGGCGGTTTTCTTTGGTTACTTTCTTTGTCCACACAAAGAAAGTAACACCACCAGCCCAGCCCGCAAGCCTCACGCCCCTGCACCCGTGGAGTACATCCTGATGGGCTCCGGGTTGTCCTCGATGCTCCAGACGCCGCAGGGGCAGACACCGGCGCAGATGCCGCAGCCTATGCAGCGCTCCGGGTCGCTCTGGTACTGCCAACTGCCGTCCGGCATTTCCACCCGGGTGATGGCCTTTTCCGGGCAGCTCTCCAGGCAGAGCTTGCAGTCCCGGCAGGTGCCGCAACTGACACAGCGGGCCTTGTCCTCCGTGGCGTCCCCCAGGGCGCAGTGATGGCATTTATCGAACCAGGCTTTGCTGAGACGCTCCGCCGGTACCTGCTGCCTTTCCGGGAAGGGCAGCATTTCCTCCCCCCGCACAAAGCGGTCTGCATACCAGGCAGCCTTGCGGCCGCTGCCGATGGCATCCGTCAGGCGACCGGGCTTTATGGTGTCGCCGGCTGTGTAGACCCCAGGCAGGATGCTCATATCCGCCCCAGGCACCGGCCAGCTCCCCCGGAAATACTCTATGCCCTCGTCCTCCGGCAGGAAGTCCAGCACAGGCTCCTCGCCGATGCTGACTATGACCTGGTCGGCGGGAATGAAGGCGCCCCCCTTGCCGTACACCCCTTCCGGCGTGATTTTCTCCGTGAAGAAGGGCCAGCGGATCTCCCCTCCCAGGGACTCAAAATGCTCGATTTCCTGCTTGAAGGCCGCAGGCTTCTGCACGTCCACGGCAATGACCGTTTCCGCCCCCATTTCATAGGCGCCGCGGCAGGTGTCCATGCCGGAGTTGCCCGCGCCGATAACCACCACCCGCTTCCCCGTGTGGGGCTGCTCCCCCCGGTTGATGGCCTTCAGATACGTGAGGCCCATGGTCAGGTGCTCTGTCCCCTCCCAGGGGAAGAAGCGGGATTTCGTGCCGCCGGTGGCCACGATAACCGCCGCGCTCTGCTTTCTGAGTTCTGCGAATTTCTCCCTGTCAACCTTGCAGCCGGAGACGAACCGGACGCCTATGCTTTCGATGCGCTTCAGTTCCGCCTCCAGCAGTTCGTGGCTGAGACGCCCCCTGGGAATAACCTGCTCCAGCTTGCCGCCGATATGCTCCGCCTCGTCGTAGACCGTCACGCTATGGCCCCGCCGCGCCAGCTGCCAGGCCGCAGACAGGCCCGCGACGCCGCCGCCGACAATGGCAATCTCCTTGCCGGTTTTCTCTTTGGGAGGTTCCACGGGGAGAAAGGCGGAGCGGTAGCCCAGCTCGCCTATCTTGATGGGCTCGTCCATTGTGCCCCTGGTGCAGCCCTCCATGCAGGGATTGGGACAGACCGAGCCGCAGACCGAGCCGGGGAAGGGGGTGTAGTCCAGCTCCAGCCGGAAAGCCTCCTCCTCCTTGCCCTGACGCAGCAGCCCGTAGCGAAGCTGGGTGGGGATGCCGGTGGGGCAGTGGAATTCACAGGGAGCCGCAAATTTCCCATTGTCCCAGCTTGGCACCCGCAGACGGTAGAGCCCCCGGCTGATGGTATTATGCACCTCGAAGTCGTCATGGCAGACATCGGCAAAAATGCCGCCCTTCACCCACTCCCGCAGGCGGAAGGTCTTCATATCGCTTCTGGCGGCGGCACGGGCCTGCTTCTGCTCAAAGGTCAGGGCCGTCAGCTTCTGCCATTGGCTCCAGTCAGACAGCTCCCGCTCCAGGCTCTCCTTGCCGATACGGGTGAGAAAGCCCGTCAGCCCTCCCGCCAGAAAATCTATATCCTCCTGCTCCAGGGGGCGTGCGGATATATCTGCGGGCAAATCCGCAATGGGGCCCCGCACGTAGACCGTGCCCCCCACCATGCCCACGCAGGGACGCTCCCCCAGCACCGAGGAAAGTTCCTCTCCTTCCTCTGAGCAGCCGCAGACCACGGCCTTGCCACCCCCCATGAACTCGAAGGAGAAAGAGCCCACACTTTTCAGCACCCACAGCTCCGGCTCCTCATACAGGGGGTCGTGCTTCATCAGGGAGCCTGTGCGGGTGCCGCCGCGGCCGCCGATGAAAATTTTGCCGCCGCTGGCGCAGTGCCCTGCCGTGTCCCCGGCGTCCCCCCGCACAGTGATGATGCCCCCCGCGTTCAGCCAGCCCACATCAGCCGAGGTGGAGCCCTCCACCAGGATTTCCGTGCCAGGCAGGGCCATGGAGCCCACCCGCTGGCCGGCATTGATCACATGGAAATGCAAGGTCTTGCCCTCCGGGTGCCAGAGGGGCCCGCCGATATCATGCTGGCCGGAAGCCGCAATCTCAAACTCCGTCTCGCCGCCCCTTACGGCGGCCTCAATCTTCAGCAGCAAATCCTGTGTGGACATGCGCTCATTGCCATTCATCGTATCTATCTTAAACATAATATGCCTCCTAAGAATAGGCATCAACTGCTACACTGACAAACCATACAATATGCCAAATGCCCACCACCACCGCTTACGCGGTCCCCCGGTCCAGGGATGCCACCGGCATCCCGCGCTTCGCGCCCCCAAGGGGGCGGACATGGAAAATAGCAGTCAGCACACATACTGCAGCCCCAGCTTATCCGCCACGGCCTTGTCCGTGGAGACCAGCGCGTCGCTCCTGCCGATGGGGAGGGAGCTGTTGCCGATGGGTGCCATCAATTTCCTCAGCTCCATATCAAAGGCCAGCACATAGTCCACAATCTTCTGGGCGCCCTTGTCCACATCCAGGCGCTTCACCAGCCGCGGGTCCTGGGTGCAGATGCCCGTGGGGCACTTGCCCGTATTGCAGGCATTGCAGCGGCCGGTTTCACTGCCTACGCAGCCCAGGAGCTGGATCAGCACCTTGCCCACGAAGACGCCGTTGGCCCCCAGGCACATCATCTTGAAGGCATCTGCCGCCGCATTACCCGTCATGCCGATACCGCCGCCGCCATACAGGGGTATCTGCCCCTGCAGGCCCTGGGCCACCGCCGCCAGATAGCAGTCCCGGATTTTGGAGACCACGGGATGGCCCGTATGGTCAAGGGAGACTTCATTAGCTGCGCCGGTGCCCCCCTGAATGCCGTCCAGGAAGAAGCCGCCGCAGACATGATAGGGGTCTCGCAGCAGATTGTTGTAGACCGATACCGAGGTGGAGCTGGCAGCGCATTTGATGGCCACCGGCACCCGGAAGCCGAAGGCCGCGCTCATGGAAAGGTGCATCTTCTGCACTGATTCCTCGATGGAATAGAGGCCCTGATGATTTGGGGGCGAGGCCAGGGTCGCCTTGGGCACCCCGCGGATGGCCTGCACATGCTCCGCCACCTTCGCGGCAGGCAGGAGCCCGCCGTCACCGGGCTTTGCCCCCTGGCCTATCTTAATCAGGATGGCTGCCGGGTCCGTGACCATCTGTGGCATGGCCTTGATGATGCGGTTCCAGCCGAAATGGCCGGAGGCAATCTGGATGATGAAATATTTCAGGTAATCGCTCTTTAAAAGGTTCCCCGGCATGCCCCCCTCGCCGGAGCTCATGCGCACGGGCAGGCCGCATTTCTCGTTCAGGTAGCCCACGGCCAGGGCCACAGCCTCCCAAGCCCTGGTGGAGAGGGCGCCGATGCTCATATCGGAGAAAATCAGGGGATAAATCCACTGCACCGGCGGCGTATGCCCGGCAGGCACCAGCCGTCCCTTCTCCACCTTCAGGGGCAGGTCTTTAGCCGAAAGCACCCGGCCCAAAGGCGCGCGGATATCAAAGGTATGGCGCGTTGCGTCCAGGGAGGGGTCGGTCATCTGGGAGATGCGGCCCACCACAATGGAATCCAGGGTGCGCTGGGCGTTCAGGTTCGTGCGGCCCCCCCGCTTGATGGGGCCTGCGTCCCTGGAGAGCAGGGTCTTGCGGCTGTCCGGGTTCCGCACCGGATGGATGGCGTTATTGGGGCAGACCTTCTCGCACATGCCGCAGCCCCGGCAGAAATCCGTCAGGCTGGCCACCTGCCTGATGATGGGACGAGCCTTGAAAATATGCCGTGGCTCAGGCACTCCCGCCTCCGATACCGTCAGGGACTGGGACTGGACCTCCGTCTTAATGGCCTTGAAGGAACAACCTGCCACGCAACTGCCGCACATGGTACAGCGCTCTGCATGATACTCTATCTTCCAGGGGAGGTCATTGATACCCACATCCTGGGTCTTCACTGCTTGCATCTCGACACCTCCAAGTCATTATCTATGACCACGATTTCCCGCTCCCCCGGATAAATATCCAGGGACTCGTCCCTCTGTGGCATAATGGCGTTCAGTCCGCAGACCTCCGAGGAAATGGCCACCATCTCCTCCGTGCGGCCCACCACCACCGGCCGCAGCTTCTTCGAGTCGCAGCAGGTTAGCATGGAGCCGTCCGGCAGCACTCCGATGATGGTATTGGGCCCGTTGATTTCCAGATGGGCCAGGGACTGGCGGATATCAAGCAGTATTTCCCTATCCTCCCGCTGCTGGATTTCCTCAAAGGGCAGGGGAGTGATGACATGCTTGTAATAGGTGAGGGGCCACTCAAGCTCCCGGTGCACATAGTGGAGGGTATTCAAGAAGCACTGGGAATCGGATTCAAAGCCGATATAGCCCCGGTGCAGGCGGCTCTGGAACTCCTTGTTCTTTGTATAAAAGGTATTCTCGCCGTTAGCGCACAGGGTATAGCCCTCCAGGAAAAAGGGATGGGCCGCATAGCGCACAATGTCGTAATTCGTATTCTGGCGGCACTGGGCCACAATGCTCTTGGCCACCAGGCAGCCATTGTCCTCCCACAGGCGGAAATAGGTGGCAATATCCCTGGGGTCGCCGATTTCCTTCAGGGTCAGCACATCCGGCCAGAAGGAATAGACGTAGCCTGCCTTGTTCTCCTCCAAAAGCTTTCTGAGAGCCAGGCGGGTATCCAGCAGCAAATCCTCCCGCTGGCGCCGGGTCATCTTCTCCGCATCCTCCGGGAAATCGTAATTGCGGAAGATGTAGTAAGGCATGGCCTGGATATCCAGCCCCGGCTGCTTGTTGGGCACGGGAATCCACTCAGCCAGCTGGGTGAAGTTGTGGGAGTCCATATACTCATCCACCAGATTCGCCCCCCGCTGGGTGCAGGCCAGGGACAGCAGCGGCTTGTCCTTGTAGCCGCTGAAGATGCCATACAAATCCTGCATGACCATGGCGAAGCCCGAATTATCATGCCCCTCCTGCTGGGGCAGCATCAGATGCAGCGCCCGTGACGGCTGGATGGGGATTTTGCTCTTGATAGAACCGATGCGGCACATAAGAAGCCCTCCTAGAGTACGCTCAGTAAATACTATGGTTTTCTGGCATAGAAACTATGCGTTTTATTTCTTGATAATTATAGTTAACCTGTAAACCTTAGTCAATGGTTTTGAGGGAAAAAGTATAAGTATACAGTATACGAAAGGAATACACTATGCAGTTTTTATTATGGCAGGTTGCTGCACCACCCATAAAACATTTATGCTCGCTAACGGGCAAGGCTCGTGGTGTTACTTTCTTTGTGTGGACAAAGAAAGTAACCAAAGAAAACCGCCGCCCTTGTTCCCTTCCCTGGAGAACGAGGGCGGCAGCGCCCATCCCTGGGCGCGGAGTTTGGAGGATCTTTATTTCGGTCTATTGGGAAATAACTCGCGTTTACGAATGTCAGCCACCCCCTTTGAGAGGGCGGCTTCAACAAGAGGAACAGTTTTTCTTTAAAGAATATAAGCCTTGCAGGAATACTGGGCCTGGGTGAAGAAATCTGCCAAGGTGGATTTGCAGCAAGGGAGGTTTTGCTATGTATTTGGGAGAGCAAATCAAAAAGCTGGGCTTTGGCCTTATGAGGCTGCCCAAGCAGGGAGAGAAAATTGATGTGGAGCAGGTCAAGGTCATGGTTGACAAGTTCCTGGAGGCGGGCTTCACCTACTTTGATACGGCCTGGGCCTATGCCGGCAGTGAGGATGCCATCAGGGAGGCGCTGGTGGAGCGCTACCCCAGAGAAAAATTCCAGCTGGCCACCAAAAATGCAGCCTGGATAGGCTGCAAGACCAGGGAGGAAGCCATTGAGCAGTTCAACCTCTCCCTGAAACGCACGGGGGCGGGCTATTTTGACTTTTACCTGCTGCACAACCTGGGGGAGGGCCGCACCAAATTCTTTGACGATTTTGATATGTGGGCCTTCGTGCAGAAGAAGAAGGCAGAAGGGCTGATAAAGCATGTGGGCTTTTCCTTCCATTCCACCCCGGAGGAATTGGAGGAAATCCTGAGCAAGCACCCGGAGATGGAATTTGTCCAGCTGCAAATCAACTACGGGGACTGGGAAAATCCTGCCATCCAGTCCAGGGCCTGCTATGAAGTGGCCAGGCGCCACGGCAAGCCCGTTATCATCATGGAGCCGGTCAAGGGCGGCATGCTGGCCAATCCCCCGGAGAGCGTGAAGAAAATCCTTAAGGAAGCGGAACCGGAGAGCTCCTGCGCTTCCTGGGCCATCCGCTTTGCCGCTGACCTGGAGGGGCTGATCGTAGTGCTCTCGGGCATGAGCAATGTGGAGCAGATGGAAGACAACCTCTCTTATATGAAGGACTTCGCTGGACTGACGGAAAGCCAGAGGGAGACCATCGGCAAGGCCAGGGAGGCCCTGGCCAGAATTCCCATCATTCCCTGCACCACCTGCAACTACTGCGCCAAGGTCTGCCCCAGGGAAATCGGCATTTCCGGCACCTTCACCGCCATGAACTACCTGACCCTGTACAAAGACAAGGCCGCCGCCCAGCATCAGGAAAACTGGCTGGTGGCCATGCACGGACGCAAAAAGGCCGCAGAGTGCATCAAATGCGGCAAATGCGAGCAGGTATGCCCCCAGCATATAAGCATCCGCGAGGAACTGGAGAAAGCCAGCGCGACACTGCAATAGTAGACTATAACAGTTCCTTAATGACATCTCCTTCAAGATAAGGGATTTTTCTTTCATGAGCATAAGACAAAACGCAGCCCCTCCGTTCCGAGTTTTCCGTTGGCCACAAAACCGCATTTCTCAAGTATTCGCAAAGAAGCGACATTGCTCGCTTCTGCCTCCGCCTCTACGGACTGTACGTCCTCACGCTTGATAGCCCAGTCAACTAATGCCATGACTGCCTCAGTGGCATAGCCGTGGCTCTCATAGGGCGGGTAAACACCATAGCCAATTTCCACCACGCCGTCATCGGACAGCCCCTTGAAGCACATATCACCAATAACAGTGTCAGGCTCTCCCTTTAATTTTATGAGCCACATGGCATATAGTTCTCTTATCTCCGGGTGTTCCTGTGCCCCCTGCAGCATTTCACCATAGGCTTTTTTCATCTCGGCATCAGTCTCTGCCGCTGCAATGAGCTCCATTTCTGCATCACTTGCCAAGGTGATACAAAGCCTGGCAGTTTCGATATTTTCCATGGATCATTTACCTCCCCAAAAAAATAAGACAGAGCAGCATGCTCCGTCTTATCCGTGATACTTGCTGTTTGAACTTCAGAAAATCTGTCCCGGCAGTACCAGTTTTTCCTTCCTGGGGAAGCCTGCCTCATACCGGGCGAAATCCTCGGGGTTTTCGTCTGCCACAAAGTAGCATGAGGGAGTAGCGTATACCCCGCTGACGGAATTCAGGCAACCGGGCACAAGCTCCTTACACAAGAAGAAGGAACTGTCAGCTCCTTCAGACAAGCCATGATAGCGGATTCCCCTCGAGGCAGCAACTACAAAGCCACTCTTGCCATAAAAATCAATATTCCCCTCGAAGCAGACTGCCTTGCAACCAGCTTCTGCTGCCCGCTCCAGGGAATAGTCCAACAGAATCTTGCCATAGCCCTGCCGCTTCCGCTCAGGAGCAACACAGATTGGCCCCATGGTCATAATGGGGAAAATTGTGTCATCATCACATTCAATCTTAGCCCGTACAAAGACATTCTGCCCAATAATCCGCCCGTCCTTTTCCAGCACGAAATCCAGCTCCGAAACAAACTCCTTTGCTTTCCGCAAATGCCTCAGCACATAATGCTCCACACATCCTGGACGGTAAACATTCCAAAAGCTCTCCCGCACCAAATTCTCCACAATAGCATAATCTGCTGGCATTTCTCTGCGAATTACACAGTCGTTTTTGTTCATTTTCTGCCTCCCATAGCAATTTATCAATACTGCTAAAGGGCGGGAGACTCACAGTCAGTCATTCCTGCAAGCCTTCCGCTTGCAGAACAGGCTCCAATGCACTCGCAAACTCACGCAAAAAGCATACTCCCATCCATAAAAATGTTAAACACTACAGCAAACTATTTGCCGCATCACTGACAGAATTATAACGCTATTCGGTTGTTTTTGTCAATCTTTTCCTTAAGTTTTCGACAGGTTGACAAACAATCCCTCAAATGCTAAAGTAATGTTCATAAAATTACATATACGGGAGCTCGCAGACGGGCTGAGAGGAGATTTTACATCTCGACCGTAAGGAACTGTAGCGAAATAAACAAGATGTCTTGTTTGTGAGTCTACAGTTCCTAAACCTGATTTGGATAATGCCAACGTAGGGAAGCAAGGGAAACGCGAGGACTATCCGATGGGTAGTCCTTTTTGTTTTGGTTTTTACACAGAATAAGGAGGCACCATGGAAAGAGAAATAGCGGCGGCCTGGGACAGGGTGCGGGAGGCAGGGCCCCTGATCCACCACATTACCAACTATGTCACTGTCAATGACGTGGCCAACATCACCCTGGCGGCAGGAGCCAGCCCCATTATGGCGGACTGCCCGGAGGAAGTCGCCGAGATTACCGCCCTCAGCAACGGCCTGTGCCTGAATATCGGCACCCTGAACGAAAGAACCCTCGGCTCCATGAAGCTAGCGGCTGAGGAAGCTGCCAGGCTGAAGCACCCCCTGCTGCTGGACCCCGTGGGGGCAGGGGCCAGCGCCCTCAGAAGCAGGGCCGCAAAGGAGATTATGGCAGCGGGCCAGGTCACGGCCATCCGGGGCAATGTCTCAGAAATCAAGAGCCTGCTGGCGGAGACGAGCCATGTCCGGGGCGTGGATGCGGGGGACGATCTGACGGACAACAGGGAGGCCGCCGCCCGCTGGGCCATGGCTGCCGCCGCAAAACTTGGGGCTGTAGTTGCGGTGACGGGAGCCGTAGACCTGGTGGCAGATGCCACCCACTGCTTTGCCATCAGTAATGGACGGGCGGAAATGAGCCGCATCACCGGCACAGGCTGCCAGTGCTCGACCCTGGCAGCCGCAAGCCTGGCGGCAGGCAGCGAGCCTTTGACAGCCACAGCCGCCGCCGTCATGGCCATGGGACTGGCAGGGGAAATTGCCTATGAGCACCTGCAGCCCTGGGAGGGAAATGCCACTTACCGCAACCGCATTATAGATGCCATTTATCATCTGCAAGGCCAGGACCTTGCCACGGGAGCCCGCTATGAGATATACGAATGATTTGCAAGGGGCCCTGCGGCTCTACGCCGTCACCGACCGCCGCTACGGCTCCGGCACCCTTGGGGCAAGGGTGGAACAGGCCCTGCAGGGGGGCGTCACCCTCCTGCAGCTGCGGGAAAAGGAACTGCCCCAGGAGGACTTTATCAGGGAGACCAGGGAAATCGGCAGGCTCACCGCCGCCTACGGAGTGCCCCTCATCGTCAATGACTGCCTGGCAGCCGCCCTGTGCCCGGAGGCTGCGGGGCTGCATATCGGCCAGAAGGATATGGAAGCCGCCGCTGCCAGAAAAGCTCTGGGGCCGGAGAAAATCCTGGGAGTATCCGCAGCAAGCATAGAGGAAGCCCTGGCAGCGGAAACGGCAGGGGCAGACTATCTGGGGGTGGGAGCCATCTTCCCCACGGCCACCAAAAAAGATGCCCGTGCGGTCAGCCCCGAGGAACTTGCCGCCATCTGCCGAGCCGTCAAAATCCCCGTGGTGGCCATAGGGGGCCTTAACGCGGAGAACCTGCCCCGGCTCAGAGGCACCGGCATCGCAGGGGCAGCGGTGGTATCCGCCCTCTTTGCCGCCCCGGATATAAAGGAAGCTGCCGCCCTGCTGCGGCGGCAGATAGATGAAATCATAGGAGGTATCGCCTGATGAAAAAACTTACCCTGCCTGTGGCTCTCACCATAGCCGGCAGCGATTCCAGCGGCGGCGCGGGCATCCAGGCTGACTTAAAGACCATGCTGGCCCTGGGGGTCTACGGCATGAGCGCCATCACGGCCCTCACAGCCCAAAACACCACGGGGGTAGCTGCCATCCTCAAAAGCAGCCCGGAATTTCTCGCCGCCCAGCTTGACAGCGTCTTTGCAGACATCCCCCCTGCCGCCCTGAAAACGGGCATGGTCTTTTCGGCAGACCTGATTGAAGTCATAGAGGTAAAGCTCAAAGAGCACAAGGCCAACAATATCGTGGCAGACCCGGTGATGGTGGCCACCAGCGGGGCCAGGCTCCTGACGGAGGACGCCGCCCTGGCCCTGCAGGAAAAACTCCTGTCCCTGGCCACCCTGATCACCCCCAATCTGCCGGAGGCCGAGGCCCTGACGGGCATGGAAATCCATAGCAAGGCAGATATGGAAAAGGCCGCCCGCCTGCTGCAGGAAAAGACCGGCGCCAGCGTTCTCTGCAAGGGAGGCCACCGCTTCGAGGACGCCGACGACCTGCTGCTCTCCGGCGAGGAAATCACCTGGCTGCGGGAGCGCCATGTAGAAAATCCCAACACCCACGGCACCGGCTGCACCCTCTCCGCCGCCATTGCCGCCCATCTGGCCAAGGGAGAAAATCTGCCCGCCGCAGTGCAAAAAGCCAAGTCCTATGTCACCGGCGCCCTCAAGGCAGGGCTGGACTTGGGCCATGGCTCAGGGCCTTTGCACCACGGCTGGAATCTCACCCAAAAGGCATAAAAAAAGCTGGCAGACGCTTCCAATGTGCATCTGCCAACTTTTTTATTTTTTCTTCAATTACGGGCTGAATCTTCCCCGTCGTACCAGCAGCAGCCGCCGCCCCGGTAGCCGTTCCCCCGGTGGCCGTAGCAGTAGCCATAGCCGCCGCGGTTCTGGAAGCTGCTGTCTCCGTTATCCCCCGACCCTGCGGCAAAGGCAGGCACAGCGGATACCATCATAAGGGCGAGAGCCAAACCGGCGATTTTCTTTTTCATTGTCAATTCCTCCCTGCATGTGTACTGGCGAACTGTAGATTGCCATTCCCCCCACCACCGCTTTCGCGGTCCCCCGCCCCCGAGGGGGCGGACTTGTACGCCAGTATAGCTCGTTTTTTCTTTACGGGGTATATTATGCCATAGCTTTGTGTCAAAAGTATGTCATGGAGAAAAAAATTCTCCTTCACAATCTTGACACAAATATCTGGTATTATTATGGAAAAGGATAGGAGGAATGCCCTATGCCCAGACTGCTGATTGCCGATGACAACGAGGCCATCACGGAGATACTCACGGCTTTTGCCGAAAATGAGGGCTATGAGACGGTGGTGGCTGCCGATGGGGAGGAAACCCTGCAGAAGTTCTTTGCCCAGGACTTCGACGCCCTGCTGCTGGATGTGATGATGCCCAAGAAGGACGGCTTCGCCGTCTGCCGGGAAATCCGCGCCCGCTCCAATGTGCCCATCCTCATGGTGACGGCCAGGGGAGACGACTATGACCGCATCATGGGGCTGGATATCGGCGCCGACGATTACATAGTGAAGCCCTTTTCCCCTGCCGAGGTCATGGCCAGACTCCGGGCGGTAATGCGGCGGCTGGAGCGGAGTGGCAAGGATTCCCACGGACACGGCCTGACCTGGGGGAAGCTGCATCTGGAGGAGGACAGTTGCCGCGCCCTGCTCTCCGGCCATATCATCCCCCTGACCCGGAAGGAATTCGACCTCCTGTGGCTCCTGATGGAGAACAGGGGCCGGGCCTTTTCCAGGGAGCAGCTTCTGGATAGCCTCTGGGGCTATGACTACACGGGGGATACCCGCACCGTGGACACCCATATCAAAAGGCTCCGGGCCAAGCTTGGGGCAGTGCCCCACCCGGACTGGCAGATCAAGACCCTCTGGGGAGTGGGCTACGCCTTTGAGGTGCTGCCATGAAGCAAGGTCTGACAAGGCGGCTGCTGCTCTCCTTCACGGCGGTACTGGCGGTCTTTGCCCTGGTAGTAGGTGGCTCCTTCGGCTATTTCTTCCTGAAACACACGGAGGAGCACCATCTGGCAGACCTCAGACAGATGGCCCTTTCCCTGGCGGCGGATATGCAGGGCCAGCCCGAAGCCGGCCTGCTGACGGGAGGCGGGGAAATCCCCCCCAGGGGCAGGGGTATGCACCACGGCATGATGCACAGGGCCGGGAGGGATAACCTGCAGGAAAGCAGCACCGCCCCGGAGACAGGGCAACCCCTGCACTGCCGCCGTTACTATTCCTCCGCCCCCTCAGACAGCCAGGAGGGGGAGGCCCTCTCCCTGGGCCGCTACCTGAAGCAGCTCAATGATATTTCCCAGTGCGAAGTCTGGGTGATGGACGCCCGCACCCAGGATTTCAGCCTGTACGGTGAAGCCGCAGGGATGCAGTACGATGAATTCTCCCCCGCCGCAGACGAGGTGGTGCAGCAGGCCCTGCAGGGCCGCACCGTCAGCAGCCGGGACTTCACCCCCCTGCTGTCCGTGCCCTCCCTTACCATAGGCACGCCCCTCTACGGTAATGATGGCAGCGTCCGGGGAGTGCTGTTGCTCCACAAGCATATTTCTGATCTCCAGGAGACCCAAAGACAGGCCCTGCTGCTTTTCCTGCTCTGCCTGGGAGCCGCCTTCGCGGCCTCTGCCCTCCTGTCCCTGCTGCTGGCCCGCCGTTTCCTGCGTCCCCTGCAGCAAATGGAAGCCTTTGCCGGGGAACTTGCCGCAGGGAAATACGGCCACAGCTCCGGCATCAGCCGCCCGGATGAAATCGGCTCCCTGGCCAGGAGCCTGGACACCCTTTCCCGTAAACTGGAAAAGGCCCGTCAGCAAAAAGAGGCCCTGGACAAGATGCGCCAGGACTTCCTGGCCAGCATCTCCCACGAGCTGCGCACCCCCATCACCGTGCTGCGGGGGGGCCTGGAACTGCTCTCCCTCACCAAGGACGAAGGCAAAAGGGAAAGCTGCCTTGCCCAGATGATGACAAACATCCTGGGCCTGCAGCGCCTGGTGCAGGATCTCTTTGAGCTCTCACGGCTGCAAAACACGGATTTTGCCATAGAAACCTCGGAAATGAACCTTACGGATGCCCTGCAGGATGCAGTGCAGGCCGCAAGACAACTGGCCAGGGAAAAGGGCCTGGAAATAGTCCTGCCCCCTGCCTCCCCCATCCTCCTGACCGGGGACTATGGCAGACTGCGGCAGATGTTCCTGACCGTCCTGGACAACGCCGTGAAATTCTCTCCCCCCGGCAGTCAGGTGACAGTGGCGACCCGGACCGAAGCAAAGGGCTGGCGCATCTGCATCAAAGACCAGGGCTGCGGCATAGCAGCAGAGGAACTGCCCCATATCTTCCAGCGCTTCCGCAGCAAAAAGGAGGGAGGGAACCGTGAAGGCACCGGCCTGGGCCTGCCCATTGCCAAAGAAATCGCCCGCCGCCACGGCATTGAGATTGAATGCCAAAGTGTGGCAGGCGAAGGAACCACCTTTATCTTTTCCGGGAGGTGCTAACTACCATGGCAGCACACGTATACTCACGAAAGAAAAAGTATTCCCCTCTTGGGAAGGGTAGAAACGTGCCAGTAGCATCATTTCACCTCTGCATTTTTTAAGATTGCACTGGGGATTTCCAGACCTTCTTCCGCAAGACGTGCTTTGCAAAATTCGTACAGCACAGGAATATCCGTTACTGCCGACTCCCACAAAATCCTCGTATCCAGTTCAAAATAAGCATGAGTGAGTTTATTTCGCATGCCAACATAACCTCGCCAAGGAACATCGGGATATTTTTCCTTAAAAGTGTCGGTTAGATTACTGTTGATGCGCTCACCGATTTGTATCATATTCATCGCTATGGCATCTATTGCCGTATCGTCTTGGAAAAACAATGTGGAATCACAATGGAACTTGTTCACAATATTTTTGATTCGTTGACAGTATTGCGTCATTAGCTGAATCGTCTCTATGTCGGTAAATTTATTTCGCTTCATACAACACTATCCCATCCCTTGAAAAAGTTTCACGAAAATGATTGTAATACAACAAATCAGTTCTCTGGGGTATATGGGTGATAACATCCACATCTTTCTCCAGTGCATCCTCAAACTCGTTATTGATAGTGCATAGTTTCAGTAAAGTCGTTCCCTTTGGCAGTGTGAGTTGAAAGTCAATATCACTCTCCGCTGTGGCCTCATTTCTTGCATAGGAACCGAATAAGACGGCTTTCAAAACGCCGTGTTTCTTACAGATGGGGATGATTTTTTGCTTAATCTCATCTATTGAGAGCACTATTTTCACCTCCGCTGTTTTACAGCATATCCAATATCATTTGCAATGTACATTTAGTTACGAAGTATCAAGCGACATACTCGAATTCATCAATTCTCGAAAATCCAATGTTTTTTTAACAGAACAATACCGTTTTCCTTGCCGGTATAGTTTTTGTAAATTTCCGTCTGGAAATCCTTAATATCTATGAAACATCATCAAAAACAAATTTCCGCGACGACCCCTTTATGGTCGGAAAGAGATTTGTCTAAATTCCACTCAAAAACGTTGACTTTGCTGTCACCTACAAATTTCTTTGATGCGGCAATGTGGTCGATACATTCCGGCTGATTTCCCGTAAGCAGAGAAATGTTGTTATGGGCAAAAGATGTCGAGAGCGTATATCTGCCAAAGTTGGTAAAATAATAATTGTCAATAAAAGAGCAGTTAAAATCCCCACAAATGCAAATGTTTCCCACTTTCGATAGTCGCTCATAATCCTTGGCTTGCAACAGCAAATCCTGTTTGAAGGAATCATCACGATTACCGAGAATACCGATGATTGTACCGTACACCAACAAATTTCCTGCCTGTGTTTCTAATTCGACGCACAGGGAAGTATATTTGTCGTAGGTTTCGTACTCCTTAACGCAGGGATAATTCGTGTAAATTGACACCCGATTTTCCGTAGGATTGTAGAAATCGGATACGGTATAATCCTTGTATCTACCCGGCATATGATAGTCGAATGGTGCATCATGCAATCTGGGTGTATGGAAGCCGTAGCGATATTTGGGATTTATGCGTTCATCAGACTCGGTCAGCACAAGGATGTCTGCCTTTGCATCTTCTATGGCAGAGAGAATTTTATCAAGATATTTTCGATGCTTAAGTCTCTCTACATTCCATGTCGCTATTCTCATTTATGTATCCTCATCCAGCCGTCGCAAAAGCCCTCCGCTCCGTGGGCAATTTCTCCTTCCTGCTTAAACTTTTTATATTCTACCATAATCCTCCCTGTTCCTGCTTAAGAAAATGATATGAAAAAACACTTGCCTCCCCTCCCCCCAGATGCTATACTTGAATCAGGCCGCAAGCAGCGTAGCTGCTTCGGACAAAATCGCATACAGGCTTTACGGGGCTGACGGTTCAGCAGAGTTCACTGCATGCCCCGCAGAGTTTCACAAGCCGACCGTCTGGGCGAGGAGTTCCTGCCCGGACGGTCTTTTTCGTGCAGGAGCTCCCCTTTCCTTTAAGAAAGGATGTTCCCTATGAGAAATCGCTGGCTTATCGCCCTGGCTGCCATTGGTATCCATATTTCCATCGGCAGCGTCTACGCCTGGAGCGTGCTCACCAAGCCCATGATGGCTGCTATGGACGCAGGGCTTCGGGAAATCACCTGGGTTTTCTCCATTGCCATCCTGTTTCTGGGCATGTCCGCAGGCTTCCTGGGCAGTTTCGTGGAAAAAATCGGCCCCAGGAAAAGCGGGCTCCTGGCTGCGGCTTTCTTCGGCACCGGCATGCTGGGCACCGCCCTGGCAGTCAGCCTGCAGAGCCTGCCCCTTCTCTATCTCTTTTACGGCTGCGTCGGCGGCATTGGCCTGGGGCTGGGCTATATCACTCCGGTGTCCACCCTGGTGAAGTATTTCCCCAGGCACAGGGGCTTTGCCACCGGGCTGGCCATCATGGGCTTCGGCTTTGCCGCCCTCCTGGCCGGGCCTCTGATGCAGCATCTGTCCGCAGCTTACGGCCTTGCCGGTACCTTCCTCATCATGGGCCTTGCCTACATGGCTCTGATGGCAGCTTCTGCCCTTTATCTGAAAGCCCCCGCCCCGGCCCAAAGCCATCATCAGGTGAGGCAGTTCCGGCATGGCCTGACCGCCGGGGAGGCCATGAAGACCTGGCAGTTTACCGCCCTCTGGTGGATTTTCTTTGTGAATATCACCTGCGGCATCGGCCTTTTGGCGGTGGCCTCCCCCATGGCCCAGGAGGTTGCGGGCCTGGATGCAGCCCAGGCCGCTTCCATGGTGGGCATCATCGGCCTTTTGAACGGTGCAGGGCGCATTCTCTGGTCCAGCATTTCGGATTTCCTGGGCCGTCCTGCCACTTATGTTTTGTTCTTCATAATTGAGCTGCTGGCCTTCGGGCTTCTGGCAGGGACGGGCCAGCCCGTGATGTTCCAAGCCCTGATCTTCCTCATCATCACCTGCTACGGCGGTGGCTTTTCCTGCATGCCCGCCTATATATCCGATCTATTCGGCACCCGCCAGCTCAGTGCCATCCATGGCCGCATCCTCACCGCCTGGGGGCTGGCAGGCATAGCCGGGCCCACCATTATCGCCGCTTTCCGGGAAAGCGGCAATGGCTACGGCAGTACCCTGTATTTCTTCGCAGGCTGCTTTGCCCTGAACCTCCTGGTGGCCTTGCTGCTGCGGGCCAGGGGCCAAAGTGCCTCCGGGCAGGAGCTTCTGCCCGCCCAGGAGCACGCGTAAATAGCAAATGGACCCGGCAGCTTCTGCCGGGTCTATTTGCTATTTATTTTATTCATTCATCCCACGCTGCACGCCCCTCAAGAGGAAGGCTTTGAGGCAAATCTTTTAGGAAATTACTGCTTGTCCTTCCCAACGGAAGACCAGCCTGTGCCAAGGTCGGAATAGCCGAACCACTTCGCATTGGCATCCCAGTTGAACTGATAGCGCCTGCACTGATTTCCCTTCTCAAAGGCCAGCACCAGATCCCCGTTTTTCAGTACCACTATGTAGGGATATGCGCCCATGTCGTGGGCATAGTTATTGCTGTCGATGTAGACTTCAAATTTCTTTTTTTCCGGGGAATACCCGAACAGGCAAGCCCGCTCGATGGACTGGAGCACGTAGAACTGCTCGCTGTTGCTGGTGTTCTTGATAGCGCGGAAGGTATAGCCATACTCCACTTTCGGATAGTGCGCATCGTCAATTTTCTTTCCATCCAGCCATGCGATCAGGTGCAGCCGGTTATCGCTGCTCGACTGCCAGAGTTTACGCATTTGGAACTTAAGCGTCCCATAGGGGGTGGTAAAGGTTTCCGACAATGCCTGATCATTTTTCAAGGTTTCGGTGAAATTTTTGGCCTCATAGGTCATCTGGTAGGTTTCGGCGAAGCAGACCGTTGCAAATGCCATAATCAGCAGACCTAACAGGGCGGCGATACATTTTTTCATACTCTTACCTCCTTATGGAACCCGGATTATTTATGCCTTCCCCCTGAGGGGCGTGCAGCGTCCTTCAAGGGTAGTTAATAGTTTTCTTACATGGAGTAAACCTTTTTCCCTTCAAAGTAGGTGGCTGCGGGCCTGGCCTCGTGAATCTCTGTCACCGGGCAGGTCAGCACGTCCTTGGTGACAAGGAGGAAATCTGCGTATTTGCCGGGGCTGATGTTGCCCCGCTCCTTTTCCAGGAACATCTGCCTGGCCACGCATTCCTCTCTTTCAAAACGAGATCATTCACGGAATAGATGCTGCATATCCACGGGAACCAGTTGCCCGTGGATATGCACATTATTCCCCCTGCACCGGCAGCGTCACGCCTTATACACCTGTTCCCCGTCTACGAAGGTTGCCAGGCACTTAGCCCGCTCAATATCCTCGAAATCATCCTTCAGGAAGTCGCAGTCGAAGACGGTCAGATTGGCCAATTTCCCCGTGGCAAGGGAGCCCATGCGATTTTCCTCGTGCCACATATACGCCACATTGACAGTCAGCGCTTTGAGGGTGTCTTTTCTGCTAATGAGTTCAGCCTGATGCCGCAGCCGTTCCTTGCCGTGGGAGGGCAGGTAGCCAAGGGCGCCATAGCAGACGCTATGAGGTGCGCTGAAGTAGGGCGAAACCGGATAATCCGAATGAGAACCAACCACGGCACCGCTTTCGATCAGGGATTTAATGGGATAATCGTTATAGGCTCTCTCCTTGCCCACATAATCCACTTCCTGCTTGAAGACCACATCGTCCCCCTCGATCCACATCATGCCCACCACCGACATGACATTGTAGTCCGCAATGCGCTTGTAGTCATCCTTGTGTACGATATGCAGATGGGCCAGGGCGTTGCGCATGTCAAAATAGCCCGTCTCTTCCTCCGCCTCCGCAAAGGCATTGATCCACGCCCTTGTGGAAGCGTCGCCGATGGAGTGGACATGTACGTTCATATTGTGATTGGCGGCAGCCTTGGTGAGCCGCACCATTTTTTCATGATCGGCAAACCGGGTCACGCCCTTGTAGCCGGGCTGGTCTGCATAATCATCGATGAGCCACGCCGTATGGGCTTCGACTACGCCATCGCAGAAAACTTTTGCGCCGAGGATGTGATAGTGCTTGCTGTTATGTTTCTCGGCTTCCTCTGCAATTCGCGCCATATCCGCTTCCGGCGTATCCGTATTGTCGTTGACATAGGAGCCGGAATAGTTATAATGCTTGAGTTTGCCCTCCTCTTCCAGGGCATAATATGCCAAAGGCTCCTACTTGGACAAAAGCTCGACGCCCGCATTGTACGTGCCGGTATATCCGTTGGAAAGAGCATACTCCTGCCACGCCAGCAGCGCCTTCTTCATCTCGTCAACCGAAATATTGATTTGGGCGCGCACATGGAAGGTGGGGGCTTCCGAGATAATCCCGGTGGGGTTTCCATTGGCATCCACATGCACGCAATCCGTTCCCCATTTGGCCACAGCGTCCCGATTGATGCCGAAATCCTCCATGGCCTTTGTGTTCATCCACATGGAGTGCTTGTCGTAGCTTTCTACAACGACGCCTTTGTCGGGGCATATTGCGTCCAGCATAGCGGCAGTCGGAAGAACGCCGCTCGTTGAAAACCCCTCCCCGCTGATAAACGTCTTTTCAGGATGAGCGGCAATGTATTTCTTTAGGTCATTGAGCCAGTTTTCCAAGCTGGCAGACTGATCCAGCATTACTTTGCCGGTCATGTTGTACCCGCCGGCTCCCGGATGGCAATGGGCCTCCAAGAATCCGGGATAGACTGAATTTTTCCCGTAATCTTGAATTTTCGTATGGCTGTCGCAAAGCTTCCTTGCCACATCAGCTTCGCCTACATACAGGATCGTATCTCCTTTTACGGCCACCGCCTCTGCAAAGGGCTTGTACTCGTCCATGGTGATGACGTTGCCCAGGATTAAGAGATCCGCTTTGCCTCCTACGGGGGAACCAGCCGCCTTCATGGCGTTCCTGGCCCTGGAGCCACGGGAGGACTTGGGCTTTGCCTCCGCGGCCAGAGCCGTGCCACCGGACAGGGCCGAGGCCGCGCAGGCCAGGGCTCCCGCCCCTGCCAGCTTTAAAAAGTTCCGCCGGCTGAGATCTAAACCCTTACTGTCTTTCTTTTCTGCCATGTTGAAGCTCCTTCCTGCTTTTGATGAAAATTTTTCTTCCATAACTCATAAAACAAACCCATCTTTCTGAATTATATCCTTTTTCCACCTTTTCAAGCAAGTGAAGGTTCCATAATGTCACTCCAGCCTTAGCAAAGGGCTGCTTGCTTTTTCCCCTTTCCATGAGTAAACTTAAAGATTGGAAATTGTTTTATTGGTCACGGAAAATGACAATGAATATACTATTTGCAGAAATCCTGAAAAAACTTCGCAGAGAAAGGGAGCTTTCCCAGCGGGAACTGGCGGAGCAGATGTATGTAACCCGCTCCACGGTGGCCCGCTGGGAGACCGGCAGCCGCCTGCCGGATGCAGCCATGATCTCACGGCTGGCGGGGTGCCTGGGCACGGATATCACGACCCTGCTTTCCGCAGCGGCGAAACAAAGTGAGGCACAGTATGCGCCGGCACAGGCGCAGGATGCGCCTTTTTTGCGCCGAGCCCAGGTTATTATGGTGGATGACAGGAAAATCTTCCTGTCCGGGGCCTTGCCCGTCCTGGAAGATGCCCTGCCCGGCGCCGCCATCACAGGCTTCACCAAGCCCTCTGAGGCCCTGGAATTTGCCAGGGCAAATCCTGTGGCCCTGGCCTTTCTGGATATTGAAATGGGCAAGACCAGCGGCCTCGACCTTTGCCGTGAGCTGCTGGCCCTGAATCCTTGCACCAATGTGGTATATCTCACCGCCTATATCGAGTATTCCTTTGATGCCTGGAGCACAGGAGCCAGCGGCTTCCTCCTGAAGCCCCTAACGGCGGAAGCTGTGCGGGCGCAGCTTAAAATGCGTCCCCACTTCATCTACAACGCCATGATGAGCATCTACTACCTCTGCGCCAAAGACCCGGAAAAAGCCCAGCAAGTGACCCTGGACTTCA
Organism: uncultured Selenomonas sp.; assembly: GCA_947167105.1. GTDB lineage: Bacteria > Bacillota > Negativicutes > Selenomonadales > Selenomonadaceae > Selenomonas_B. Next base: position 49,746 of record CAMVGU010000020.1, read on the forward strand.
CCACCTACCTGCGGAAGAACTTCACGGCACTGGCAAGCGTTGACTCCATACCCTTTGCCGATGAACTGGAACACACACGGGCCTACCTTGCTGTGGAGCAGGTGCAGTTCGAGGACAGGCTGTTCGTGGAATACGACACCCCCACAAGGAATTCCGCCTGCCTCCCCTGACCCTCCAGCCCATAGTGGAAAATGCCGTCAAGCACGGCCTGGACCCGGAGAGCGCCCCCCTGCACATCACCATCCGCACCCGGAGGACACCCTCCGGCAGCCAGATCACCGTGGAGGACAACGGCCCAGGCTTCCTGCCGGAGGAAAGCCTGCCCCGGCCCAACGCCCCCGCAGGCAGCCACCGGCCCCATATCGCCCTGGCAAATATCAGGAAACGACTGCAAATGCAGGTAGACAGCCTCACCATCAGACCCAGGGAAGGGGGAGGAACAGTTGTAAGGGTGACAATTACCAAATCCCATGGTCTTTCTTGACCTTATTTGCTATACTGAATACATCGGATAAAATAAAAAGTAGGAGGGATTGTCATGCACAATTTTTTCAAAATCACGGCCCTCGCCATAGCAGCCGCTTCCGCCGTCTTCTTCGCCTCCGGCTGCTCCGCAGAGCACAGCCAGACGGCCCAGGAAACAGCCACAGGAGAAAAATTCCCCGCCTTCAAGACCGTGGACCTTAAGGGCCATGAAGTGAGCCAGGATATCTTCAAGGGCAAGAAAGTAACGGTCATAAACATCTGGGGTACCTTCTGCCCGCCCTGCATCGGGGAGATGCCGGAGCTTGGTGCCTGGGCAAAGGAAATGCCCCAGGATGCCCAGCTTATCGGCCTGGTCTGCGATGCCAGCGGCCCCGAAGATAAGGAAATAACCGCCGCCGCCCTCAAAATCCTTTCTGATTCCCAGGCAGATTTCGTGAACCTGCTGCCCAGCCAGGAGCTTATGAAGTACCTGGACAAGGTGGAGGCAGTGCCCACCACCATCTTTGTGGATGAGGAAGGCAGGATTATCGGCGAGCAGGTGGTGGGAGCCAACGTGCCCAAATACAAGGAACTGCTGGCGAGGTATCTGAAGTGAGCCTGGGGAAAATCCGCTACCTGCTGTTGCTCCTGGCCATAGGCAGCATGGCCTGTGGCCTTGGGCGGGGAGAGGCAAATATCATCCTGAACAAAGCAGCGCGGGTCTGCATGGAATGTATAGGACTGGGCTAAGTGATGCTTATAAGTCTTGCCCGTCGCCGCTTGATCCAGCTAATGGCCACCCTCCTCACCAACCAGCAGCTTATGAATCTCACCAGCGGCAGGCTCTACAAGGGCAGTGCCAAGGAGCTCTGCGCCCCGGGCCTGAACTGCTACTCCTGCCCCGCCGCCACCCTTTCCTGCCCCCTGGGAGCCATCCAGACGGTGGGAGGGACGGCGAGCTACGGTTTTAGCTTTTATGCGGGAGGCTTCCTGCTGCTCTTGGGAGTGCTCTGGGGCCGCCTGGCCTGCGGCTTCCTCTGCCCCTTCGGCCTGTTTCAGGAACTGCTGGCCAAAGTCCCCCTGCCCCGGAAAAAACTCTACGCCCCCCTGCTCTACCTGAAATATCTTATGCTCCTGGTCTTTGTCCTGGGACTGCCCCTTTTCTTTATGCTGACAGAGGGCATCGGCCCTCCCGCCTTCTGCCAGTACATCTGCCCCGCAGGCACCCTGGAGGCCGCCCTGCCCCTGCTCCTCACCCACCCGGAGTACCGGGAGGCAGCAGGGGGGCTGTTTGCCTTGAAAGCCGCCATACTGGCAGCCCTGCTCATTGCCTGCATGTCAGTCCCCCGCTTCTTCTGCAAGGCCCTCTGCCCCCTGGGAGCCATCTACGGCCTTATGAATCCCCTCTCCATATGCAGGCTGCACCTGGACAAGAGCCGCTGCATTTCCTGCGGCGCCTGCCAGAGAGCCTGCCCCATGGACATTGACCCCAGGAAGCAAACAAACTCCCCGGAGTGCATCCGCTGCGGCGCTTGCCAGAATGCCTGCCCTCAGCAGGCCCTGCACCTGGGAATAAAAAAGCGCGATAACAAAAAAACGCCAGAATTCACATCCTGACGATTTGAGGTGTGCATATGAAAAAGAAAATCCTTGCCCTGCTGCTGGCGGGGCTGCTCCTGTCCCTTGCCACTCCCGCCCTGGCAGCAGAAGATGACGATGCAGCAGACAGCAGCTATACCCAGACCGACGGCGACTGCCAGGGAGGAACCTGCCGGTGGAAACGGAGCGGCTGAGTCCCCGATTGTAAATGAAATAACCCTGCTACTGCACGAAGGGCCACTCTGCCAGTAGCCCTTCGTGCAGCCTGTCCAGGGCGCGCTTGGCACCTTGAAGTCTTTTCATCATGCTCTCTTCCACAGAATGCCCTCCCGCCTGATTTCCTCGCACAGAGCTTCGGCAGCCCTTGACATATCCACCACATCCACCCGATAGGGAATGGTGGATTCTTCCAGTTCCTCCCGCAAGCTGGCAATCTTAGGAGCCACATCCCTGCCCCTTCCCTCGATTGCCAAATCCACATCAGAGCTGTGCTTCATGGTGCCCCTGGCCCAGGAGCCAAAAAGATAGATGCTCACGGCTTCTCCTTCAAAGCACCGCAGGGCCAGGGCGCGGATTCTTTCCAGGTATTTGTTCATTCGCCTTTCCTCTCTGCCGCCCTTTATGGCAGTTCCACCGGCCCTGCGGAGCCTGCCGCATAGCTTTTGCTTACCGAGGCCCTGAAGAAGGACTCCGTCCCATCCAGGGTAAAGTGCAGAGGATCTGTGAGGAAATTCCAGTAGACCTGCACCGCCGGGGACACGGGGATGGTCCGCCGGAAGGAATAGGGCTGCAGGCCCCGTGAGACGGCCTCTCCTTCCTTCAGCTCCAGCACCAGGATTTTTCTTTCGGTGCTGCCCTTTTCCCCTCCGTCTATGTAGAGGAAATTCCTGCCGTCTGCCAGATGTACAAGGACAGGCCGCAGATCCTTCAACTCCGGCTCAAAGTCAAAGGCCCGCCCGTTGACCGTCACCTTCACCGCTCCCTCTACCGGAATCAGGGAAAGCACATCCCTCTCCCCTTCTTCCCCCAGGCAGGTAACGAAGGGATAGTAGGAGCAGAAGGGCTGACCGTAGGTAGCCGGGGCTTCGGTGTATTTTTCCCTGAAAAGCCCGGGATGCTCCTTGTAGAGAATGGTCACTGTAAGCAAGCCATCGGCATAGGAGGCAATTTCATAGGGGTTAAAGTAAAAGGTCAGCCCCAAAGGGTCCAGGGTCCAGTTCAGCTTCTGTGCCCCGGCCTTGTCACGGACAGTTTTCTCCATGTCAAAGAAAGAGACTTCCGGGTAATCATCCTGCAGGCGCTTGATGATTATTTCCCCCAGGGCTGCGGTATCCCTGACCACATCCTTCAGGGGGATGGGCCTGCCGGTCTTTGTCTCCAGGTTCACCCCCTGCCAGACGCTCATGCCGTGGGCCCCGCCGCCGAAGGTGAAGTCCTTCTGTATGAAGCTCACTGCCAGGGTATCTGCCCGGCGCAGGGTGTTGTCAAGCCTATGCTGGAAGGCATGAAAATATTGCGGAGCCTCCCGCCGCATCCGGGCAGCCTCCTCCCCCATGGTTTCCCGCAGTTTCCTGCCCCGCGCGTACTCCTCCTTGTTTATCTTCGTGATGGCTTCCGTAAGCTCCGGGTATTTATCCCGCACTTCCCGGCTCACCCCCAGCCCCGAAATGTGTTGGTGAAAGCGTTCATACTCACCACGGGCGTCCCTGTCCATATCTGATAGCTGATGCTCCTGCTTGAAAAATCCCCCCAGGGCCCTGGGGGCAGCCTCCCCCGTGGCAATGGCCCCTGCTGCCAGCAGCAGGGCCAGGAACAAAACTAAGGTTTTCTTTCCCATATTAACACCTCCGTGGGCAGCGTCTGCCTTCAGTCCAGCTTGCGGTCAAAGAGATCGCTCTTTTCCAGGAATTCCTCAACCGAGCTGTAGCCCAGCTTTTCCAGCAGGCGGATAACGAAAGGATTCTCCATGGGGGTCACATAGCGGGACTGCCTGGCGTATTTCAGCACTGCCTCCCGGCCCTGCTCCTTGGGGATGATGGCCCGGGGGCCGCCGACGCAGCCGCCCTTGCAGCCCATGCCCTCAAAGAAATTGGCGTCACGTTTGCCTGCCAGTATGTCATCAATCATTTTCTTGCAATCCGGCACACCATCAGCCATGCGGACTTTCAGCGGAATCTCGCGGCCCGGGTCCAGCTTTTCCACTGCCCGGCGCACGGCCTCGCCGACACCGCCGGCACAGGCATAGGCGATGCCTGTCTCGGAGGCGTGGGGCACATCGTCCGCCTCCAGTTCCTCAAAGTTGATGTCACTGATGAGGAAAAGATCCCGCAGCTCCTGATAAGTCAGCACATAGTCCACTGCGCCGATGAGATCCGGCTCCCGGCGTTCTGCTTTTTTCGCCAGGCAGGGGCCGATAAAGACGGTCCTGGCCTCCGGGTGCAGCGTCTTCACGGTGCGGCCTGCGGCAATCATGGGGGAGACGGAGCCGGGAACATTGGGCAGCAGCTCATGGTACTGCTTCTTAATCATGCCCACCCACATGGGGCAGCAGCAGCTTGTCAGTTGGAAATCCGTGGGGCTCTTGACGTTCTTCACGAATTCCAGGGCTTCCTTGAAGGTCAGAATATCTGCAAAGGCCGCGACTTCAAGTACGCCGGTGAAGCCCAGCTTCTTCAAGGCTGCACGCAGCTTGCCTATGGTCATTTGCTCGCCGAACTGGCCGGAGAAGGCTGGCGCAATCAGGGCGTAAATCGGGCCGTGGTAGCCATTCAGCTCATGCACCACCGGCAGCAGGTCCTTCGAGGATTTCAGGGCGCCGATGGCGCAGGCATCAATACAGGCACCGCAGCCGTTGCATTTCTCATCATCCACATGCACCACATTGTCCTCACCCAGCCAGCGTGCTCCGGTGGGGCAGACTTCTGTGCAGGGCCGGCTCTTGGGGTCGGTGCAGACGCACTCCTTCAAATGCCAGACCAGATGGCTGCGATCCAAGTTCTTCAGGCAGCTAACCAGATGGGGAACTGCATCCTCCGGGGCCACCGGCTTCTTGCCGTCCAGGGCATCCTTTACCATTTTTTCATACAGGTCAGTCAGGCTTTGCATAGCAGCTCCTCCTTTGATAGTGATTTCTGTACAATACAGTGCCAAGAAATAATAAAGAATTCTTTACAATAAATTATAATAGATACAAGGCTATTGTTCAAGATTTCCCAAGGCAAAATCGTTCAAGAGCGCCGGAATTCTCCGGCGCTCTCCTTGTTCCTATCCTCAAAATCTGTCTTTCCTGCTGTAAAATCCGCTGCCGCTCTCCCGCTGTTTCTGCTTCATGCGGTCGCTCTTAAGCAGGGGCTTGCCATCGCTGTCCATGTACTTATTGTAAGTTTTGGCAAAAAATGTCCTGTCAGCCTGCCGCCTGATCTCCCTCTTGCCCCCGTGCATGCTTTCCACCAGCTTGCGGGCGGCGATATCCATGCGCCGCTTGGCAAAGGCGGCAATACAGGCCTTGCAGTAGAGCCCCTCGTCAATGAGCTTGCCACAGCCCCGGCAGGAATGGGAGAAAACCGTCCGGCGGGTGGCCAGGAACCCTTCCTTGCTCATGCGGGTGAGGGCCTTGGTGGACAGTCCCGTGCCCTTGGAGATGGCCGTAATGTCCGCTCCGGGATTGGCAGCAAGGTACTCACGCACCGCCTCCCGCTCCAGATCCTGCTTCTCCTGGCAGGCCGGGCAGCACCCTCCTCCGTAATCCACGAAGACCTTTTCGCAATAGGGACAATTCTTAAGCTTAGTGACCATGGGTAACACGCCCCTTTCTGTGCAGAGACTCCCTTGAGGGTATATTTCTACAAAGGGATTGCATTATCCTGCCCCCGAAAGCAGCTTAATGTGTAAAGATAGTTGATGTGGACTTCCAAACTTGCAGAGTGGGCATACGCCAAAACTCATTAGATAAAATGTAAAAACAGCAATAAAACTCACCCTTAAAAAAGTATAAATTCACAAAAAGTCGCTTGAAAAAATGTGTTTTCACTGATACCATATAGGTGAGGTGTTATTTATGCTGCGACGAAAAATTACCACGAAGCTGCTGCAATGGAGGCAGCAGCAGGATAGATTGCCGCTGATTATCAAGGGATGCAGGCAATGTGGCAAAACAAGTGCTGTGCAGGATTTTGCACATGACAACTACAAGCATGTTGTTTACCTGAATTTTCTCGAAAATTCAGGCTACGGAGCCATTTTCAAGGATAACCTGGATGTAGATTTCCTGACCATGATGATGACAGCCCAGATAAAGAATGCCTCATTTGAGGCAGGAAAGACGGTCATAATTTTGGGCGAGATACAGGAATGCCCGGAAGCACGTACAGCCTTGAAGTTTTTCAAGCTGGATGGCCGCTATGACGTAATTGCCACAGGTTCGCTTTTAGGTGTTAATGGCTACGGCGAGCCAAAATCCGTTCCGGTAGGCTTTGAAACCATGATGACCATGGTACCGATGGATTTTGAAGAATTTCTTTGGGCTAACGGCATAGACGAAAAGCTAATATCCCTGCTGAAGGATTGCATTGCCGCAGAAAAGCCCGTTTCCGAGGCATTGCATGAGAAAATGCGCCTGCTGCTATTGCAATATGTTGTTGTTGGAGGAATGCCGGCGGTAGTACAGAATTTTGTTGACCATCACAACATGGCTCAGGTGCTCCAAATGCAGCGGGACATTACCATGTCATACGAAAACGATATGATGAAATATGCCCCTGACCGTGACAAAGTTCGCATCAGGAAATGTTACCGTTCTATCCCCAGGCAACTGGCCAAGGAAAACAAGAAATTCCAATACTCAGTTGTGGAGAAGGGAGCCAGAAGCAAGGATTATGACAGTTGCCTCTCCTGGATTGAAGATGCCGGTATATTGCGCCACTGCTACAATCTTTCCGTGCCGGAACTGCCTTTGAATGGCAACTCGAAAGAAGATACCTTCAAAATCTACATGGCCGATACCGGCCTGTTTATCAGTATGCTGGAAGACGGTACTCAGGCAGATATACTGCAGGGAAATCTATTGGGCTACAAGGGAGCAATATTCGAGAACCTTGTGGCAGATTTCTTTGGCAAAATGGGACGCAAACTGTACTACTTCCGTAAGGATTCCGGCCTGGAAATTGATTTTGTCATCAAATATAAGGGAAAAGCAACCTTGGTAGAAGTAAAAGCAAAAAACGGCAATGCCAAGAGTATGAAACAGGTATTGGCTAATCCTGACCGCTACCATGTGGAACAGGCAATAAAACTTGCGGATGTAAATGTAATACGCAGGGGCCAGGTGCTGGCACTGCCACTGTATATGGGAGCTTTTCTTTCAGAAATAACTGCATAATGCCATAACGAGGCAAATCATACCGTGCCTCAGAACCTTTCAGCCGGCATCTCTCATTCAGCTTGATATGTCCCCTCATCCAGGACTCCTGCGCGTCTTGCCAGCAGCAGCGTGACAGCAATGCCGCCTGCGGAGTTCAAGGGCGTGCGCAGCATAGAAACCAGCGGGTCCACAGAAAGCACCATGCCGATGGCCTCCAGAGGGATGCCCAGGGACACCGCCACAGAAGCAAGGCAGACCACTGCTCCCCCTGTCACCCCCGGAGAACCGAAGGACAAAGCAACAGAGATGAGGGCTACCGTCATGAGGAACCCGGCATTGACTTCCATGCCATACAGCTTTGCCAGCATGATGCTCTGAAGGATGAAAAAGGCGCAGTTGCCGTCCATCTTCACGGAGGCGCCGATGGGAATGGTGAAACCTGCCAGTTTTTCCTGCACCCCCAGCCGCTTCACGCACAGCTCCAAAGAAAAGGGCATGGCTGCATTCGTGCTGGCCAGAGAAGCCGGCAAAGGCAGGAAGGCTATCAGCTTTTTCAAGAAGGGCCAGGGGGACAACCGGCCAATGACAGCCACCAGGATACCATATACTGCCAGCATGAGAACCAGCACCAGGCCCTGGGCAAGCAACGCCCGCATAAACGTCAGCAGGGAATCCGGCCCCACCCGGAAGATGAGGGAAGCCATGGACAAAAAAGCAATCAGCGGAACCAACTGCACGATGGTCTTGATTACCCGCAAGCAGAGGGTATCCATGGATCTTACCAGGTTCGTCACGGGACGCGCTTTTTCCCCCATGTTGTTAAGTGTCAGGCCAAAGAGCAGCGCCAGAAAAATCACCTGCAGCATGTTTCCGGAAACCACAGGCTCCGCCAAATGCTGCGGTACGATGCCCTTCACCATATCCAGCAAGGATATGCCGGCCTCATCCGCCTGTTGTGCAGTCCCCAACTGCGGAAAATCTCCGCTGAACATGCTGATGCCCAGAAACAGGGCGATCCCGGCGACGCAAAGGGAGGTCAGGACATACAGCCCCAGCATGTCCCTCCCTAATCTTCCCACATCCGAGGCATCGGAAAGGTTCATGATACCCGCCATGATGGAAAAAAGCACCACCGGAGCCAGCATCATGTTCATGGCATTCAGGAACATGGTGCGCACAATCCCCACCGTATAAGTATCCATCATGCCCACTATAGCGGGCGAAAAAAATTCCTTCAGCAGCAAGCCAAAGAGAATCCCCATGGCCATGCCGAGCAGGGTATAGCGCACCTGCTTCTTCTTATCCTTGCGAACCTGTATGGACAGGTAGTTGCGGCCATTTCTGCGGGAATACCCCAGCCAGACGCGATTGCTCTTCAGAATAATTGCACGAAAATAGTCAACATCCTCATCTGTCCAGGAATTTTCCTCACTGAGAGGATTGTATGCCTCTCCTTCCGAACTCAGCTTCAGGCTGACCGAGCCAAAACGCTGGTGGATTTCTGCCTGCACCTGAAGGATTCCTTTGGCAAAGAGACGATAGCAGATCTCCTCCATCAACACGCTGGAGCGCATGACCGCATCCCGTTCTATGTCCATCCCCAGAAGTTTTTCCTCGATTTTTCTCTGCACTACCCCGAAATCCTTCTCCGTCAGCACAAAGCTTGGAACTTTTCCGATCATATGCTTATACCCCTCAGACATCACGACTCCAAGTGCCTGTTGCTCCATTTCTACAGACCTATTCCCATTTCCTGCTTGTTTAGACCTGATTTGTTGGGGCGTTGCTCTCCATGGACATGTTACGCTGGCAAGAACTGTCATAAAATTTGAAAGAAAGAAGGAAAAGAACGAATTGTGTAGAATATTATCATTAAGTAATAATACACCATGATGAATTCAGGAGTGAAACGCCATGGAATTGAAGAAAGAAATTTTCGGAGTTTGGATTCTTTTCACCGTGAGAGGACGTCTGGATGCACAGACAGCGCCAAAACTGGACAAGGAACTGCTTCCTGAGATTGAGAAACGCTTGGATATTGTTCTGGATTTCAGCGAGCTGGAATACATCAGCAGCATGGGAATCCGTTCCATCATGCAGGCAGTCAAAAAGACATATGAATTGAATCATCGCGTAGCAATCTGCGGCATGCGCCCCCCAGTCAAGGAAGTACTTTCCTCTGCCCGCATCGATGCACTCCTGGATGTCTATGACAATCTCTCGGAGCTCCCCTTTGCATCTGATATCCATACATCACGGATTACAGGAATACAGAATAGCTGAGGTGACATAAATGTCCAACACCATGAAACCTATGCCTGTTGGAATTGAGGCTAACACCCTTTCAAATTCCTCAGAGCAGGATGAAGCTATCTACAACAGAAGCAAAGATGAAATGTTTATCTTACAGGGAGCAGAGCACAGTCGCTATAATGCGTGGCATTGGTTCAGATATTTAAGAAAAATAATAGATCGCAACGGAGAAATAATCTTAGATAGTTTTAGTATAAAAAGCTTATTAAAGAGTCCCAGATTAACCAATTTTCAAAAAGTTGTTCTAAAACGAGCTGTGGAAAAGGGCTCGCCAACATATGAATATTTACGAGAGCTTAATCAGCCGTGCAAAAGAAAAATGTTAGAAGAATTTTTTAAGAGGAATCCAGATGCTGAAAAACATAGAAATGATTTTCTCAGAATTAGATAAACAGCTAATGAGAAAAAAGCTTAAATTAAATGTTATTTGTGCAAGAGGATATGTATTAAAGCATTACGGTATAAGAGAAACAAGAGATATTGACGGATTTTACAATAGCACGCCGGAAATCAGGGATATTATCAGTACAATAGGCAACAAATATAAGATCAATCAAGAGAGTGAACTGTGGTTAAATAATTCTGTACAAAATCTTAACGATAAACCTCCTGAGTCAATTTGCGAATTAGTATATGAAGGCACAAATCTTAAGATTTTCATTCCACCATTAGAGTATATAGCCGGAATGAAGCTCCGCAGTGAGCGTGGATTGGATATCAGAGATGTAGCATACATTATTTCATATAAAAAAATAAAAGAGCCTAAAAGTTTTAAATTACAGCTGGAAAAATATGGTTTCAGTGATGTTGATGATTCATTGATACTAGAAGCATTTTCAGAAGCCTATGGTCTGGAATGGCTGGAGAAATATTACGTTAGAGAAGAAAATGAATTTCTTGCATCTATTCAAAACATATCATCCAAGGATAATGATTGAGCATAATATAATTCATTCTTCTCCCTTATAGTCTATCCGAAATCGTTTCAACGGTAATAATTATCCCCCGGCTTAGCCGGGGGGTTTTCATTAACGGCCTATAAGGCCT
>CAMVGU010000021.1 GCA_947167105.1 uncultured Selenomonas sp.
GTTCAAGCTGATTTATCAAGGCATACGGGATGTTTTCCGTGTGCGAAGTTTGAGTTCCCTTATACACGTTCTTCAGCTTCTCGAGCTTCGTTTCATCACTGTTGCACTCCGGCAGTTTCTTCTCATGGCTGAAGATGTAGAAGGGCAGGAAGAACAGCAGTCTTTTCTCAAAGAGTTCTCCCAAGGTATACTGTTGTATTTTGATGATGGGCACAGTATAGCTGGTCTGGCCACCGGGGGTCACCACATTTATCTTCATGGTGTCTGGGGACTTTTCAGTATTGCGTAGATGATAAATGGAGTGGAATGCACCTGGTTTGGCTGCTCGAAGTGCGGCAGGGTGCAACATCATTGCATTTCGACCAATTCTGTGATTGTGTGCAACCATTGTCATAATAAATACTATGCGTTTGCGGAGAAAGGCATAGTCCTGCTTGTCCCAGCCGAAAAGGGCATGGATAAGCTGTATGCCAAGGCCTGTGAGGCTTTGACAGGACAGAAAATTGCTGGATAGTGCCAGTATCCTTCATATTTTGAAAATTAAATAACAGTGAGGTTTTTGATGGACTAGTCGAACCGCCGGTGGCAGCCATGCCGGATGAGCGGACGGACAGCATCTCTAGCCAAGAGTTTGTCAACGAGGCTGTACTCATAGAAGTGAGAGAAGAGCCCGGCAAAACATTTATTTACCGAGAAGACAGGAGACAGTTGAACTGTACCCCTGTGGTTCCTGATGGGAATTCCCGGTAAGACTAAATGTTTTGCCGGGCTCTTTTTTTGTTTCAAATTGTGCTGCTAAGGAGGTGGTGCCTATCGGCTGAAATATTCAGAAATCACATAAACCGTTAAAAAATCAATATCATGCCTGAGTTGCAATAGGGCAAAGGATATTCTCATAAGGTCTGCTGTGTCTACTGATAGTGGACATTGCGGTCGAACCGGGGTACCCTTGCTTCGTTGCGCCTGAATTCGGGTTCATTTCGTTGGCTTGTGTATCTCCAGTGGACATAGGCCGATTTTTATGTCCTTTGCCCTGCTTGGGGGAAAGGACAATGAAAATGGGGAGCTACATCAGATTGCACAAAACACCGAAGAATCAGCGCAATACCTACAAGGTCATAGATGAGCAGGGAAACGTGGTCTGCGAGATACATCCGGGAGAAGATGGCATAACCGAGGAGGATATACATAATTGCCACAAGGTGGATGACATGGAGGTTTGTGAAAACCTCAAAAGCTTTTGCCCGAAATTCCCAGACTGGCTACAGAAAGACATAGAGACATGGCAGGAACAGGAGAGGGAAAAGTTTATTGCAGATTCTGGCAGGGAGCCTAGGTGGGATGAACTGCCAAGGTATAAGCACCTGATATCCTTGGATGACTTCATGGATTCAGAAAAGTATGGTGACAACTGCAATATCCTGGCAGAGGAACTTCTTCGTCAGCAGAAAACGGATCCCCCGGAAGTGGAGGAACTGCGCGAATTAGTGGCAACGTTTCCGTCAAGCTGGCAGGAAATTTATCGGTTGGTACTCATTGCTGGAGTGCCCGTAGCTCAGGTAGCAAAGGCACGTGGTGTCACGGATATGGCTATCCATAAAACGGTGAAAAAGATGCGCAAGCGCATAGCTGAGGATGAAAAGTTGAAAAAAAATTTCAGGGGGTATAGATTTCATACAAAATCCTTGCCTTTAAGAAGTAGAGGGGTAATTCTCCCTTCACTCAGGAAAGGACGGTAGATAGACATGGAAACAAAGAACATGATTCCCGCCATGCCCATCCGTGGTAAGCCTTTTGCACATCAGCGGAGGGCGTATGAGTTCGTTTGCAGGGTGTTTGGCTTGCTGGGCTTGGGGCAGAGGTCTTCGAAGGGCAGCAAGCGGCAGGAAGATTACAGTTAAACATGCAAAAAACTTGCATGTTTAACTGTAAAACTATGAATATGCCAGACTAGCTATTCACAAATGCTCGTAATCCCTTGTAATTCCGGCGTTCAAAATTCCTAAAAAAATATAGAGGGCTGCTGGAAAATAACCGCTTTGAATTCATGCGTCACGATGTGACCAAGGAGCTTTTGGTTGAGGTGGATCAGATTTACAATCTGGCCTGCCCGGCTTCTCCTGTGCATTATCAGTATAACCCTGTCAAAACTATGAAAACATCCGTGCTGGGGGCTATTAACATGCTGGGGCTGGCAAAACGGGTGAAGGCAAGAATCCTCCAGGCATCCACCAGCGAGGTATACGGCAATCCCCATGTGCATCCCCAGCCGGAGGGCTATTGGGGCAATGTGAATTCCACTGGCATCCGCTCTTGCTATGATGAGGGCAAGCGGGCAGCGGAGACTTTGTTCTTTGACTACCACAGGCAGAAAGGTGTGGATATCAAGGTTATACGCATCTTTAACACTTATGGCCCTAATATGAATCCCAATGATGGCAGGGTGGTATCCAATTTTATTGTCCAGGCGCTGAAAGGGGAGGACATTACCATTTATGGCGATGGCAAGCAGACCAGGAGTTTCTGCTATGTGGATGATTTAGTGGAAGGCATGGTGCGCATGATGAACAGCCGGGAGGGATTCACCGGGCCGGTGAACCTGGGCAATCCTGGGGAATTTACCATGCTGGAACTGGCGGAGAAGGTGCTGGCACTTACCGGCAGCAAGTCGAAGATAGTGTATCAGCCCTTGCCGCAGGATGATCCTACCCAGCGTAAACCGGTGATAGATTTGGCAAAGAAGGAACTTGCTTGGGAGCCGAAGGTTGCCTTGGATGAGGGACTGAAGAAGACCATTGCCTATTTCAAGGAAGTCTGCAAGTCTTAGTGAATAGCATTTTACCAAAAAGCCCGCCTATAGCGGGCTAAAGTATTATTGATATGCACTTATCATAGTCATATACTTCAGCATGCTTTCATCATCAGCCGTATCTATGAGCTGAAATCCCAGCGTTTCTTCATAGAATTTTCGCAGCTTGTCATCATTTTTGCATTCGATCACGACAATCCTGCCGCCTACTGCTTGCCGGGCTTTCAGTATATCCTGCATAGCGAGCAGAAACAAATCTTTGCCAGATATGAGCTGGTTGGCGTTGTTGTGGAAATTCTTGCCCATCTGACCGATGAGGTATACTGCTGCACCTAATTTGTTCTCACGTTTGAAGCCGGTGATTTTCTTGCGGAGGGATTTGCTGGTGATGCGGTCGAGGTCTAACACCTGCAGGGCCAGGGCATAATAGCCGACTAAGGATTTACCACTATATACAAGGCTTGTACGTGATATACCTATACGCTGATTTATTACGGCTGTATGGACGAGGAAGTTTTCTACATCAGGATTTAACTGGCACGAGAAATCCTTAATCATGGAGTAAAATTCACATTCCCCGTTCGGTTGTTGCAGTAGCTCCGAGAGGGAAATGACATTATGCTGATCTTTGATCATGATTTTATGCTCTCCAGAAATTTGGCTAACTCTTCACCTTTTAACTCTCTGCTAGGTACAGGTGTCCACTCGATTTTCTTATTTTCAAAGTGTGCCAATGCCTTCTCCCAAAGGGGAGCCTGTTTATCGGTGACGATGAAATCTTTCTCAAAGCTGCTGGTAGCCATATTTCATTCTCCTCTCTTAGTTGCTATTGTTTTCCTTGAGTTAATTTTACCATTACGACCTGCCTTGGTCAAGAAAGGACTGATATACATGAATTTTCAGTTAATGGCCTCCATGATGTGCGCAGACTACAGCAATATGCGCAAAGAAGTGGAGGCTCTGGACACGGGAGGGATAGATTCTTTCCACATAGATATCATGGACGGACGGTATGTGCCGAACTATGCCATGTCGCTGAATGACCTGCGGTGCATACGTTCCCTTACATCCAAGCCCTTGGATGTGCATTTGATGGTGGAGCATCCCAATAATACCATCGAGCTTTTCATAGAGAGCTTGCGTCCAGGAGATACTATCTACATTCATCCGGAGGCAGAGTATCATCCTTCTACAACCCTGCAGAAGATTATCAACGGAGGGCTTATTCCCGGTATCGCCATCAATCCCGGTACCAGTTTTGAGACTGTCCACGAGATGCTGCGTATCGTTCGTAGTGTCCTGGTGATGGCGGTGAATCCCGGCAATGCGGGGCAGATGTTTTTACCCTATGTGGGGAAGAAGATTGAGAAGCTGCTGTCCGTGAAGGACGAGATGAGGTATGAGCTTTATTGGGACGGTGCTTGCGGGGCGGATAAGATAAGGAAGTTTGCGCCTATGGGGGTGAAGGGCTTTGTGCTGGGTACTACCCTGCTTTTTGGTCAGCCACGGCCATATGGCGAGACATTAGCGGCGATTCGGGAGTTGAGGTTTTCGTGAACATAGTGGTTTTACTGGCAGGCGGTATGGGCAGCCGCATGGGGCAGGATATCCCCAAACAGTTCATCCATGTGAATAATATACCTATCATTATTTATACTTTGCTGCTTCTGGAGAGACATCCTGAGATAGATGCGGTGCAGGCAGTGTGCATTGAGGGCTGGGAAACAGTATTGTCTGGCTATGTTAAGCAGTTCAATATCACCAAGCTGCGGGGGATTGTGCCGGGCGGTGCCACCCGTTTTCTTTCCACCAAGGCGGGGATGATGGCCTTGGGTGAGGTGGCGGATGATGATGTGCTTATCGTACATGATGCTGTCCGTCCCCTGGTGTCGGCAGAGTCCATTTCGGATATGATTCGCATCTGCCGTGAACACGATAATGCCATGACGGTGCTGGGCTGCGCAGATACCATGTACCTGCGCCAGTCCCCTGACTCCACGGGGCAGGTGGTGGAGAGGGCAGGGCTGGTGCGGGGGCAGACTCCTGAGTGCGTGTCCGGCAGGCGCATGCGGGAGATGTATGCACGGGCTGCGGAGCAGGGAGTGGAGATAGATTCTATTTCCGCCCTGCAGGTGGCCCTGGGCTGGAGGATTTACTTTGCCAGGGGCAGCGAGAGGAATATCAAGCTGACCCGGACGGAGGACATTGACCTGTT
The DNA here is from genome assembly GCA_947167105.1 of uncultured Selenomonas sp. GTDB lineage: Bacteria > Bacillota > Negativicutes > Selenomonadales > Selenomonadaceae > Selenomonas_B. Next base: position 5,025 of record CAMVGU010000021.1, read on the forward strand.
CAAGGCCCTCCTGGCAACGGAAAGGGATGAGTGGCTGAAATGAAGGCATTGAATCTGCATGGGGTGGGGGACTTACGGTATGAGGATGTGCCCATGCCTGTGCCGGGGCCTGGGGAAGTGCTGCTGAAAATTAGAGCCGTGGGGATTTGCGGCAGCGATATTCCCAGAGTGTTCACCAAGGGAACATACCACTTTCCTACCATTATCGGACATGAGTTTGCAGGGGAGATTGTGGAGGCGGATGATTCTGAGCTTGTTGGGAGAGGCGCATCTGTCTTTCCTTTGCTTCCCTGTGGCAAATGTTCGGCTTGTCAGGAGGAACAGTATGCCCGCTGCTCGGATTATGATTACTATGGTTCCCGTCGTGACGGGGCAATGGCAGAATATATAGCTGTTAAGCAGGAGAATCTTTGTCTTTTGCCGAAAGAAGTGGCATACGAAGAAGCCGCCATGAGTGAACCTGCGGCAGTGGCCCTTCACGCTTTCCGCAGGAGCGGCTTGGGTCAGGGGGATACGCTTCTCATTTACGGCATTGGCACCATTGGCTTGATAGTTGCCCAGTGGGCGAAGTCGGCTGGAGTGAAGAACATTATTCTGGCTGCCAGGACCGATGACAAGGTGGAGTTTGCCAGGACGCTGGGATTTCCCTTGGCAGTGAATGCGAAACGAGAGAGCCTTGGCAAGTTGGTGGAGAAAGTGACCAATGGGCGCGGAGCAGATGCCTGCATCGAAGGTACGGGCACCTCGGAGTCTTGGGCAGAGTGCCTGAACCATGTCAAAGCAGGAGGCAGGGTGGTCTGCTTGGGAAATCCCGCAGGTGGCATGAGCCTGTCACAGGATGCTTACTGGAAAATTCTTAGGAAGGAACTGACTCTGGTGGGCACCTGGAACAGCAGCTTCGGTAGCCGGGAAAATGACTGGCGGGAGGCTGTACTGGCCATGCAGGACAAGCGGCTGGATTTGAAAGGACTTATCACCCATAAGTTTTCCCTGGCAGAATATAAAGAGGCATTTTCCCTGATGCGTGAACGCAGGGAGATGTATTGCAAGGTGATGTTTGTGATATGAATTTGGGTCTGTGCTGTGAGCATCGGCTTAAGTTTTCTGCGTATGATTAGAACCTGGTTACAATAAATAATAGAATACGATTTTCGTCCGGATTATGCCGGACGATTGTTATTTTGCGGCAAAAATGCTAAAATAATGAGATATATAGTGCAGGCTTGGCTGAGATAGACAGAATGCTGATAGGATAGTACCTATTGGGGAATGAGGGATGTGACTTTATGAAGATGACTGGAGCCCAGGCTGTTGTGCAATGCCTGTTGGAACAGGGCGTGAGCACGGTTTTTGGCTATCCCGGCGGCATGATCCTGCCGCTTTATGATGCCTTGTATGATGTAAAGGACAAGTTGCAGGAAATAGTTGTCACCCATGAGCAGAATGCGGCTCATGCAGCGGATGGCTACGCCCGCGTTTCGGGCAGGGTAGGTGTCTGCATTGCTACTTCCGGGCCGGGAGCGACGAATTTGGTGACTGGCCTGGCGACGGCTTTCATGGATTCCATTCCTGTTGTTGCCATTACCGGCCAGGTGGATACAAGTCTTCTGGGGCGGGATGCGTTCCAGGAAACGGATATCCTGGATATTACGATGCCTATCACTAAGCATAATTACAAGGTGAAGGATGCCAAGCTGCTGGTGCAGACCATACGGGAGGCCTTTGCGCTGGCTGCTAAGGGTCGCCCCGGCCCGGTGCTGGTGGATGTGCCCCGTGACCTGTTCTTTGCTGAGGTGGATTTTGAGCCACGGCAGCCTGTGCAGCAGGAGGTGGGTGAGCCGGATGCCGATTTCCGTATTATTGCGGCGGAGGCCGCAGAGGAGATTGCAAAGGCCAAACGCCCGGTTGCTATCGTGGGCGGCGGTGTGGTGCGGGCAGGCACGTCCAGGGAAGTCGTGGCCTTTGTCGAGCACTTCCACTTGCCTGTGGCCCATACCCTGATGGGGCTGGGGGCTATACCCAGTTCTCATCCCCAGTCGGTGGGCTTTGCCGGTATGCATGGCGAGAAGGCAGCCAACCATGCCATTGCAGCCGCTGATTTGGTCATAGCCATTGGCAGCCGTTTCGGTGATCGCCAGACGGGTAATGTAAAAAAGTATATGGAGGGCACGAAATTCATCCATATCGACATCGACCCGGCGGAAATCGACAAGAATGTGGGCAGCGCCCTGGGCCTTGCGGGTGATATGCGTGTTATCCTGAAGCTCCTGACACGCCACGAGCCGGGCAGTGATCTGGCAGACTGGTGGGAGCAGGTCAATAGCTGGCGCGAGACTTATGAATACGATTACCAGCAGAGCCGCCTGACCGTGCCCTGGGCCATGCACCAGGTGGCAAACGCCACCCAGGGCAAGTCCTACGCCTATGCCACGGATGTGGGACAGCATCAGATGTGGGCGGCGCTGCACCTGAAAATTGAGGAACCGCGTACCTGGCTGACCTCCGGGGGGCTGGGCACCATGGGTTTCGGCCTGCCTGCTGCCATGGGAGCGCAGGTCTATTATGGCAGGGAGCGCCGCGTGATACATGTGGCAGGCGACGGCGGCATCAAGATGACGGGCAACGAATACTACACGATTTCCCGCCTGCATCTGCCCATTATCTCCATTATTGTGAACAATACCAGCCTGGGCATGATCCGTCAGTTGCAGAAGGTCATGTATAAGGAACGCTATATTGCCTGCGAATTCGAGCAGGATATGGATTACGCAGCCTATGCCGAAAGCTTCGGCATTCACGCCGAAACGGTGGACACCCAGGAAGGCTTTGCGGTGGCACTGCAGGAAGCCCTGGCAGACAGGGACAATCCCCGCGTCATTGTGATGAAGGTCTGGCGTTCCTTTGTGGAGCCCATGATTAAGGGCGGCGCGCGCATTGATGAATTCGTGGATTTCAAGTGATTTTCAAGGAGTAAAGATGAGAATACTGCTTTCCAATGATGATGGCATCGAGTCCCGTGGGATCGAGGCACTGGTGCGGGCCCTGCATGCAGACCATGAGGTCGTGCTGTCCGCTCCTTTGCAGCAGCAGAGCGGGATGGCCCATGCCCTGACCGTGCGCAGGTCCATGGAACTGGTGCAAAACAAGCGGCTGGAGGAAAAATACGGAGTAGAAGCCTGGGCCGTTGCGGGCACGCCTACGGACAGCGTCAAGTTGTACCTGGAGGCACTGGCGGAAACCAAGCCTGATGTTGTGATTTCCGGCATTAACCATGGCGCGAACCTGGCCACGGATATATTGTATTCGGGTACGGTGGGCGCTGCCCTGGAAGGCTTTCTGCACGAGATTCCGTCCTTCGCTGTTTCGTTGGATATAGAAAGCGAGATTCCCTATGAGGAGGCGGCGGTTATCTTCGCGGCCTATATGGAGGAGGTTCTGGCAGAGCATAGCGGCACCGGGGGAAAGCACGCTTTCTTGTATAACGTGAACTTTCCGCGCCGTTTCAGCGAGGCAGGGCCGGAGTTTGTGCTGAGCCGTCAGGGCGGGCGCGATTATAAGAATGCCTTTCAGCGTGAGGAGCGTGCCGATGGCCGCGTCTTTTACACCATGGGCGGCGATATCTGGGATACCGATAAGGGAGAGGCCACGGATATTTATGCAGTGGAAGCCGGCCTGATTGCCGTGACGCCGCTGATTACGGATATGACGGACTACCGTGTACTGGATGAGCGTCTGCAGAAATAGACATTGTGCGGCTGTTCGTGGTACAATGGAGAGAGTTTTCGTAAGTTTATGAGGAGGATGCAGAATGGAATCCATGATTAAGGATATTTCCCTGGCCCCGTCCGGGCATGACAAGATTGAATGGGTGAAGAATTTCATGCCGGTGATGGCGGCTGCAGACAAGGAGTTTTCCGTTTCCAAGCCCTTTGCAGGCAAGAAGATGGTCATTACCTTGCATCTGGAAGCCAAGACCGCCTATATGGCGGAGATCTTTCATCATGCCGGTGCGGAAGTGGCAGTAACGGGCAGCAATCCCCTGTCCACCCAGGATGATGTGGCGGCGGCCCTGGTGGAAGATGGGGTTCATGTCTTTGCCTGGCATGGCTGCACGGATGAGGAATATAATACCTTCATTAACAAGGCCCTGGACATTAAGCCGGATATCGTCATAGACGATGGCGGCGATTTGGTGCATATGCTGCATACGACGCGGCGTGAGCTGCTTACGGGTATCATTGGCGGCTCCGAGGAGACCACGACAGGCGTGCATCGCCTGCGTGCCCTGGCAAGGGACGGCAAGCTGGAATTCCCGATGATTGCGGCTAATGACGCTTATTGCAAATACCTGTTTGATAACCGTTACGGCACGGGCCAGTCCACCTGGGACGGCATCATGCGTACTACGAATCTGGTCATTGCGGGCAAGACCGTGGTCATAGCCGGTTATGGCTGGTGCGGCAAGGGCGGTGCCATGCGGGCGCGGGGCCTGGGCGCGAATGTCATCATCACCGAAGTTGACCCGATTAAGGCCATTGAGGCTGTATTCGACGGCTTCCGCGTAATGCCGATGGATGAGGCCGCCAAGGAAGGCGATATTTTCCTGACCCTGACCGGCGATAAGGATGTTATCCGCAGCCAGCATTTCGCAGTGATGAAGAACGGCGCTATGATGTGCAATGCCGGCCATTTCGATGTGGAAATCAATATCCCTGAACTTGCTGCGGCTTCCAAGTCCCGCCGTACAGTACGCAACAATATCGAGGAATTCGTGCAGAAGGATGGCCGCAAGCTGTATCTCCTGGCAGAAGGCCGCCTGGTGAACCTGGCTGCAGGGGATGGCCATCCGGCGGAGATTATGGATCTTTCCTTTGGCGTGCAGTTCTTCTCGGCGCTGCATCTCCTGAAGCATGGCAAGGAAATGACGAAGGATGTGCATATCATGCCGGAGGAAATCAATACGCAGATTGCGGAAATCAAGCTGAAGTCCCTGGGTGTCTCCATTGACACGCTGTCCGAGGAGCAGCGTGCTTACCTGAATATGGCGTAGGGGGGAGCAAGATGCGTATACTGATCAAGAATGTCCATGCCCTGCTGCCGGACGGCACGACGCCCCTGACCAATATCATGCTGGACGGAACGAAGATTTCAGCCATCGGCGAGGTGCCGGAGGATTTTCATCCGGCGCGTGTGCTGGACGGAACGGGGCACCTGGCCATACCGGGGCTGGTAAATGCTCATACCCATGCGTCTATGACGCTTCTGCGCAGTTATGCGGATGATATGAACCTGATGGATTGGCTGCAAAATAAGATCTGGCCGATTGAGGCGGAGATGAATCGTGGCGATATCTATTGGGGGGCCATGCTGGCGGCAGCAGAAATGATCCGCACCGGCACCACTGCCTTTGCGGATATGTACGGCCCTTTTATGGACGCTGTGGCGGAGGTCGTGATAGATTCCGGCCTGCGGGGAGTCCTTTCCCGTGGCATCATCGGCGTGGCTCCGGACGGTGAGGCAAAAATCGCAGAGAATACGGCACTGTACCGGGAGTTTCACGGCGCGGGCGAGGGCCGGGTGACTGTGATGTACGGCCCCCACGCCCTGTACACCTGTCCGCCGGATTTCCTGAAGAAGGTGGCAGCCGAGGCCCAGAAGGTGGGAGCGGAGATTCATATCCATATGTCGGAGACCAAGGGCGAGGTGGAAAACTGCCTGAAGGAGTACGGCAAGCGCCCCTTTGCCCATGTGGAATCCACCGGCATCTTTGACGGCGGCACACTGGCGGCGCACTGTGTATGGCTGGATGATGAGGATATTTCCATCATCAAAAGGCATGGCATCCGGGTAGCCCACAATCCCGGTAGCAACATGAAGCTGGCCAGCGGCGTGGCTCCCGTGCCGCGCCTGCTGCAGGAGGGTGTTTGCGTGGCCCTTGGCACGGACGGTGCGTCTTCCAATAACAACCTGGATATGCTGGAGGAAGTTCAGCTGGCAGCGCTCTTGCATAAGGTTGACAGGCTTGATCCCCTTGCCGTCCCGGCTTTGGAAGCTGTCAGGATGGGAACGGAGTACGGCGCTCAGGCAGTGGGCCTGAAGGATACGGGCAAGCTTGCAGCGGGGCAGCAGGCGGATATTGCGCTTATCAGCCTGCAGAATACCGCGTTCTGCCCGAAGCATAACCTCGTGTCCTTGCTGGCATATTCGGCCCGTTCAACTGCCGTAGATACTTTGCTGGTAGCCGGCAAGGTGTTGATGGAAAAGGGCGAGCTGAAGACACTGGATGAGGAAAGAATCATGTTCGAGGCCCAGAGATGTGCTGACAGGCTGACCAATTTGCGTAAATAATGCTTGCAGGCAGGGAAAGCTTGTGCTAAAATATTTTCATTGCGTGTTGGGAGATTGTTCATGTACAGTTCCCAATTAAGGAGGTGAATAGCATGGCAAGTGTTTGCGAAATTTGTGCAAAGGGTGAAATGAGCGGCAATAACGTCAGCCACTCCCACTTGAAGACCAAGCGTAAGTGGAAGCCTAACATTCAGCGCGTCCGCGCTGTTGTCAACGGTGAAGTCAAGCGTCTTAACGTTTGCACGCGTTGCCTGCGTTCCGGCAAGGTGCAACGTGCCCTGTAATTTCTTTTGCGCAAGAGAAATTTCAATACAAGGAGGCCAGCGGGCCTCCTTTTTTCGTTCCTTTTTTGGGGCAAAATAGCAGGATAATCCGGATAGGTGTCGAAATTGCCACACAAGAGAAAATTAAGGAAGGTTTGCTCTATGTTTTTATGCAAGAAAGGGAGATGCAATTATGGGTCTGATTCAAGCAGCAATTGGTTCTGTGGGCGGCACTTTGGCGGATCAATGGAAGGAATTCTTCTCCTGTGATGCCTTGGATGCAAATGTTCTTGTGGCGCGGGGAACCAAAAAAGTGAATGGCCGCAGCTCTAACACCAGCGGTGATGACAACGTTATTACTGACGGCTCGAAAATCGTGGTTGCCAACGGTCAGTGCGTAATTACCGTGTCCCAGGGCAAAATTGTCGAGGTATGCGCACAGCCCGGCGAGTACATTTATGATGCAGGCACGGCGCCTACGGTCTTTAACGGTGATTTGGGCACGAATCTCGAAGCTACGCTGCGCACCATGGCGAACCGCTTCACCTATGGGGGGATTGCGCCCCAGGATCAGCGCATCTATTATGTCAACACAAAGGAAATAGTGGGACGCAAATTCGGCACGGCCCAGCCCGTACCCTTCAGGAACCTGGTGGAGGAAACCAACCAGAAGCTGAATATCCATATTCGCTGCTTTGGCAGCTACAGCATCCGCATCGTGGACCCGGTGGCCTTTTATGCAAATGTCTGCGGCAATATCGAGGATGAGTATCGCCTGGACGATGAACTGGCTACCCAGATGCGGGGTGAATTTATGATGTCCCTGGGGCAGGGCCTTGCCAAGGCTGCTGGCCCTACGGGCATGCCTTACATTGATTTGCCGCTGCATACGATGGAGCTGGCTGATGGCCTTAATGAAGCCCTGAGCAAGAAGTGGGGCGAACTCCGTGGCATCAAGATTGTGTCCGTGGCTATTGAGAGCGTTACGGCCCTGCCGGAGGATGAGGAGAAAATCTCCAAGCTGCAGGAGGCTCGCAGCAACCGCTTGCAGGATATGGAGCTGGGCGCAATGCTGGGCAGCAACGCGGCTGCACAGCAGGGCATGATGGTCAATGCGGCAGCGACGGCGATGCAGTCGGCTGCCAGCAATCCCAACGGCGCCATGGCAGGCTTTATGGGCATGGGCATGGCCCAGCAGGCAGCTTCCGGTGTCCAGGTAGGCCAGACCTTTGGAGGGCAGCAGCCTGCACAGCAGCCGGCCGCAGCGGGGGGCTGGACTTGCAGTTGCGGTGCCCGGAACACGGGCAAGTTCTGCCAGAATTGCGGCAAGCCCCAGCCTGCCCCGGCAGCCGCCTGGACTTGCAGCTGCGGCGCCCAGAACACAGGCAAGTTCTGCCAGAACTGCGGCAAACCCGCTCCGGCAGCAGAATGGACCTGCCAGTGCGGTGCGGTGAATAAGGGCAAATTCTGTCAGAACTGCGGCCAGGCTCGTCCATAAGCTGTACCAGGAGGGAAGTGATTGCATGGCAGAGTCGACAGTGGCATATAAATGCCCTAATTGCAAGGCTCCGCTGAGCTTCAAGCCGGGTGACGATAAAGTTACCTGTGAATACTGCGGCACGGAGATAGATATCGCGACTGTGGACGCGATGTTTGAGAAGGAGCAGGAGCGGGCGGCCAAGGCCCAGGCGGAGAAGGAAGCCAAGTGGGCGACTGAGGATGCGGGGGGCCAGTTCACGGCGGAAGAAACGGAAATGATGCGCCAGTTCACCTGCTCCGCCTGCGGCGCGGCACTGGTGGCGGACGGCAATACCATGGCGACGGAATGTGTGTACTGCGGCAATCCGACCATGGTGCCATCCCGCTTTGACGGCATGATCAAGCCGGACTATGTGATTCCTTTCAAGAAAGACAAAAAGGAAGCCGTAGCGGCACTGAAGAAATTCTACGAGGGCAAGATTCTCCTGCCGAATGCCTTCAAGAGCAATAACCGCGTCCAGGATATCCAGTCAATGTATGTGCCTTTCTGGCTGTTTGATGCGGAGATTACGGCCAGCGCCGTCTTTGAGGCGGAGGAAGACCATGTGACGGAGACGGAGGATGAGCGCATCATTGATACTGCCCATTACGACTGCAGCCGCGAAGGCTGCATGAGCTTCACGCGCATCCCCGTGGATGGCAGCGATAAAATGGATGATGACTACATGGACAGTATCGCGCCCTTTGACTACAGCGATATGGTTGAGTTCTCCGCTGCTTATCTGACAGGCTATCTGGCAGATAAATACGATGTGGATGCAGAGGCTTCCGTGCCCAGGGCAGATGAACGCATCGAGAACAGCGCGGTAGGCCAGCTCCGCAATACTGTCACGGGCTATGATCGTGTGAGCGAAAAAGAGCATTATATCGTGAAGGATAACGGCAGCGTCTCCTATGCCATGGTGCCGGTCTGGATTCTGACCACCAAATACGAAAAAAAGCCTTATACTTTTATGATGAACGGGCAGACAGGCAAGGTGGTGGGTTCCCTGCCCTATGACAAGACCAAGGCGCTGCTCTACCCCGGCGCTGCGGGGATCATATTGTTGCCTATCGTGTACTTCCTTGCCAAAGCCTTGATAGACAAGCCGAGCTCCGGCATGCTGTGGGGCATTGCCATTGTCGGTGCCATCATCGGTGCAGTGCTCGTGCGCATGGGCTTGATGGCGCAGCTCTCGAATGTTGCCCATGAGACTCATGCGGATCATTATCTGGATGAAGGCTCCTTCAACCTGACGGAGAGGGATGATACCTATCTCTACACAACCACAAGGGTGGAAAGAAAGTCAAAGAAGAATGACGATTGATGGGAAAGGTGGATTGCAGCATGGATTTTCTGGAACTGGCACAGGCTCGTTATTCCTGCAAGAAATTTGACGGCCGCACAGTCGCAAAGGAGCAGTTGGAAAAGGTGCTGGAGGCGGGGAGGCTTGCTCCGACAGCCAAGAATAACCAGCCCCAGCACATTTATGTATTGCAGTCTGAGGAGTCCCTGGCCAAGGTGGATCAGTTGACGCCCTGCCGCTACGGTGCGCCCGTGGTGCTTGCAGTAGCCCACGATACGGGCAATGTTTTCCATTATCCCGGCGACAAATACGATTCCGGGGCAGAGGATGCTGCCATCGTGGCGACCCATCTGGTGCTGGGCGCCAAGGCTATAGGACTTGATACTTGCTGGCTGAATTTCTTTGACCCGGATAAGGCCAAGGAACTTTTGCAACTGCCGGAGAACGAGGAAGTCACCATCCTGATAGATCTTGGCTACGCTGCAGAGGGAGTGCGTCCCCTGGCAAATCATGCCAGCAGGAAACCCCTTGCGGAGACTGTCACATACTGCTGAATACGGTAAACGAAAAGGGGCTGCTGCACATCGCCTGTCATGTGCAGCAGCCCCTCATTCATGTAAGGGCGTTATTTGACTTTCACAAGTTCATACTCCCGGCTGCCCATGCCGATTTTCTCGGCGTGTTCCAAGGTTTCCTTCCAGTGAACATTTGGGTTGCTGTCCAGGAAGTGGTCATGGTGGCACTGCCAATCCGGTTTCGCGAGATTGTCTGAGAGTTGGCTGTTTGGCAGCGGTGCCTGCTTTTGGGCGGCATCAACGCAAGCCTGATCCACAGCTACCGGATCGAAGGAGGCAAACATGCCGATATTAGGCAGGATAGGGGCGTCGTTCTCGCCGTGGCAGTCGCAATTCGGCGAGATGTCCATGGCGAGGTTGATGTGGAAGCAGGGGCGGCCATGGCAGACGGCTTTCGCGTATTCTGCCATCTTGCGGTCGAGGATATTGCCGGCATCCCACTGGACGGTGTGGATGGCATCGAAGGCGCAGGCACCTATGCAGCGGCCGCAGCCCTTGCAGAGCTCGGGATTGATATAGGCTTTGTTGCCTTCGTATGTGATGGCATCGGAGCCGCACTCCTTCGCGCAGCGGCGGCAGCCCTTGCAGAGCTCCTGGTCAACTGCCGGCTGGCCGGAGGAGTGCTGCTCCATCTTGCCGGCACGGCTGCCGCAGCCCATGCCGATATTCTTGATGGCACCGCCGAAGCCCGTCATCTCATGGCCCTTGAAGTGGGCAAGGCTGATGAAGACATCCGCATCCATGATGGCGCGGCCAATCTTGGCACTCTTGATGTACTCGCCGCCCTCCACGGGGACATCGACCTCATCCGTGCCCCGCAGGCCGTCGGCGATGATGATCTGGCAGCCGGTGGTAGTCGGATTGAAGCCGTTCATATTCGCGCAGTCCAGATGTTCCAGCGCGTGCTTGCGGCTGCCGGGATAGAGGGTGTTGCAGTCCGTGAGGAAGGGGATGCCCCCCGCCTCCTTGATCGTCTCGGCCAGGGCCCGTGCGTAGCCGGGGCGCAGGTAAGCCATATTGCCCAATTCTCCGAAGTGCATCTTGATGGCAGTGAACTTGCCTTCAAAATCAATTTCCTTCGTCATTCCGGCAACCTTGCACAGGCGTTGCAGTTTTTGCATCAGGTTGGTTTGCAAGTCCGTGCGGAAATCCGTGAAATAGACTTTTGCTTTGCTCATGCTCGTTGCTCTCCTTCTGTAAATCAAAAACTATCATAATTCTACATGATTACGTTCGACGTAATTCTTTTTTTTCCTCTATTTCGCCGAAATTCAAATAGGCAAGATTTTCCAATGGAAAAACTTGAATAATTGAGTTATAATGTTAGGCAGTATGTTTCTGAGGAGGAGCTAGGGCGGAAATGGATCTGGTGCAGGTTACGGTGCGTGGAACGCAGGTGGATGAGACAGGTGAGGAAAACGTCATCGAGACAACTGCAGCCGGACGCCACTATCTGCGCGGCGGCAAGCATTATGTGTTGTACGAGGATGGGGAGGGTACCCAGGCACGGGTCTCAACAGTGCTGAAATTCGATGAGGATAGCCTGACCCTTTTGCGTCATGGCGCCATTGAGCATAGGCAGGAGTTTATGCCAAGGGCTGATAGCCGCAGTTTCTACCGCACGCCGATGGGGGATTTGGAGCTGGAGGTGCATACGCGCAGACTGAAGCTGGATTTTGGCAAGGCTGCGGGCACGGTGGATGTGCTGTATGACCTGGCTGTGAACGGTCGGCTGCAAAGCCGTAACAGCCTGCATATCGAGGTGGCCGGTTCCTTGGAAGAACGGACAGAATGAAAAATTACATACACTAGGAGGAAGTGCTTTTGGAAATCAAGGATATCCTGACCCAGGCCATCGGGCAGGCAGCCCGGCAGGCCATTGCGGATGGCGTGCTGCCGGAAGGTGAGCTGCCGCCTGTTGTGCTGGAGGTACCGCCACAGAAGGAATACGGTGATTTTGCTACCAATATCGCCATGCAGTCGGCTCGTGTCTTCCATAAAAGCCCGCGCCAGATTGCAGAAGCGATTGCCGGGCGCCTTGCCGGTGACTGGCTGGATCATACCCAGATTGCCGGCCCCGGTTTTCTGAACATATATTTGAAAGACAATGTGCTCTATGATGATTTTGCCGGGATTTTCCGGGCAGGGGAGGCATTTGGCCAGTTGCCTGGGAAGGAAGGCCCGAAGATTCAGGTTGAGTATGTGAGCGCCAATCCCACCGGCCCCCTGCATGTAGGTCATGGCCGCGGTGCAGCGGTTGGTTCGGCCCTTGTGAATATACTGCGTGCAGCCGGCTATCCGGTGGAAAGCGAGTATTACATCAATGATGCCGGGAATCAGATGGATAATCTGGCTCTGTCTGTCAATGCCCGTTATCTGGAGCATTTCGGTGTGGCGATAGAGTTCCCGGAGAATGGCTACCATGGCGCTGATATCGTTGAGACAGCGGAGCGCATCGTCAAGAAGGATGGGGATAAATACCTGCATATGGACGAGGCGGAGCGCCTTGATATCTTTAAGGATTTGGCCTATGCGGAGAAGCTGGCAGCCCTGAAGGAAGATTTGGAAGCCTTCAATGTGACCTTTGACAAGTGGTTCAGTGAGCGCACGCTGCACCCGGAGGCAGTGCAGGACACCGTGCAGATTTTGCGGGATAACGGCAATATCTACGAGCAGAATGGTGCCCTGTGGCTGAAATCCACTGCTTACGGCGATGACAAGGATCGCGTGGTCATACGGGATAACGGCGTGCCGACCTACCTGGCCGCTGATATTGCTTACCATAAGAATAAATGCGAGCGCGGCTTTGACAAGCTTATCAATATCTGGGGGGCAGACCACCATGGCTATGTATGCCGCGTGAAGGCGGCCTTGCAGGCCCTGGGCCATGACCCGGAGAAATTGACTGTACTGCTGCTGCAGATGGTGGCCCTGTACCGTGGCGGTGAGCTGGTGAAAATGAGCAAGCGCACGGGGCAGAGCGTGACCATGAATGAGCTTATGGAAGAAGTGGGCACTGATGCGGCCCGTTATTTCTTCCTGATGCGTTCCCTTGACAGCCAGCTCGATTTCGATCTCGACCTGGCCAAGAAGAAGTCGAACGATAATCCGGTCTACTACATTCAGTACGCCCATGCACGCATTTGCAGCATTCGCAAGCAGGCTGAGGAAGTGGGCCTGAAGCTGGGGGCTGAGCCGAAGTTTGGGAAACTGACAGATGAGAGCGAAATTGACCTCATCAAGAAAATAGAAAGCTATCCCGAGGAAATCGAAAAGGCTGCAGCCGATTACGCGCCCCAGCGCATAGCCCGTTACAGCTATGATTTGGCCGCACTTTTCCATGGCTTCTACAATCGTTGCCGCATTATGGGCGTCGAGCCGGAGCTGGCGGAGGCACGCCTGGCCCTGGTGACTGTCACGGCACACGTTATCAGGCATTCCCTGGGACTCCTGGGAGTTTCCGCGCCTGAGCATATGTGAGCAAGTGTGCCGTTTACGAATGCAGACATTGAAAGAAAGGGTTTTCAAGAATGGATTATGTCAATAGTTCGGAAGTGGACGTGGCCTATCATATACTGATGCAGGCCGCCAAGACCATGTACTACAAGGATCTTGTCCTGGAGGTCATCAAGAAGAAGCGCAAGCCTGTGCAGTCCCTTTCTGCGGCCATTTCCGAGGTCTACACCCTCATCAACATGGATAGCCGCTTTCAGTATGAGGGCGAGGGGCAGTGGGGCCTGACCGAGTGGAATCCGCCTGAGATCAAGCGGCATGCACGCAGTTCCTCCAGCGCAGCTTCCGGCTCCAAGGCTGCAACCAAGGCAAGCAGCACCCGCAAGAAAAAGCTTGAGAGCATCCAGGAATAAAATAAAAACATAACGGGGGGCATTCAGATGGCAAAGTACATTTTTGTCACAGGCGGCGTGGTCTCATCTCTGGGCAAGGGCATTACGGCCGCATCTCTCGGACGTCTGCTGAAGAATCGCGGCGTCAAGGTAACAATCCAGAAGTTTGATCCGTATATCAATATAGATCCCGGCACGATGAGCCCATATCAGCACGGTGAAGTCTTCGTGACGGATGACGGTGCGGAAACGGATCTGGACCTGGGCCACTATGAACGCTTCATTGACATCAACCTGACGAAGAACTCCAATATCACCACCGGCAAGGTCTACTGGTCTGTGCTGAACAAGGAGCGCAATGGTGATTATCTGGGCTCCACCGTGCAGGTTATACCGCATATAACCAATGAAATCAAGCAGCGTGTCTACGATGTTGCCAAGGCAGACGGTGCAGATGTAGTTATCACCGAGATTGGCGGCACAGTCGGCGATATTGAGAGCCAGCCTTTCCTGGAGGCCATTCGCCAGGTAAAGAAGGAAGTCGGCAAGAATGATGTCCTCTATATCCATGTGACACTGCTGCCCTATATCGCCGCTGCCGGTGAGCTGAAGACGAAGCCGACCCAGCACAGCGTGCGTGAACTCCGTGCCATCGGCATTCAGCCTGATGTGCTGGTCTGCCGCACGGAAATGCCGATTACTGATGGCATGAAACGCAAGATTGCCATGTTCTGCGATGTAGACCCGGACGCTGTCATAGAAAATCGCACGGCATCCACAATTTATGAGGTTCCCCTGATGATGCAGCAGGAGGGCCTCGACAGAATTGTGCTGAATAAGCTCAATATGGATCTTTCTCCGGCGGATATGAGCGATTGGGAGAAGATGGTCTATAAGATCAACAATCCCAAAAAGAAGGTCAAGATTGCCGTGGTCGGCAAATACGTGGAACTGCCGGATGCCTATATCTCCGTGACAGAGGCCCTGCACCACGGCGCTATTGCCAATGATGCCTCTGTGAAGATCGCCTGGGTCAACTCCGAAAAGATTGAGGCGGCAGATACTGATCTGGACGAGGTCTTTGTGGGCTGCAAGGGCATCTTGGTGCCGGGGGGCTTCGGCGACCGCGGCGTGGAGGGCAAGATCAAGGCCATTCAGTATGCCCGTGAGCATAAGATTCCTTTTCTTGGCCTGTGCCTTGGCATGCAGTGCGCGGTGATTGAATTCGCCCGCCATGTGTGCGGCATGACAGATGCCCATTCCACCGAATTCAATGAGGAAACCGGGCACCCGGTCATCGACTTGATGGAGTCCCAGCAGGGCATCGTGAAGAAGGGCGGCACCATGCGCCTGGGAGCCTATCCCTGCAAGGTCATGCCCGGCACCCATACGGCAGAGGCATATGGCACTGAGGAAATCAGCGAGCGCCATCGCCATCGGTTTGAGTTCAACAATGACTATCGCGGGGAACTTACTGAGCGCGGCCTGGTCATTGCCGGGACACTGCCGGACGACAGCCTGGTGGAGATCATCGAGGTCAAGGATCACCCCTGGTTTGTCGCCTCCCAGTTCCATCCGGAGCTGAAAAGCCGTCCCAGCAATCCTCACCCGCTGTTCCGCGACTTTGTGCAGGCAGCGCTGGCGAATAACTGAAATACCTGAAATACCTGTCAGAGGGACGCTTGGGCGTCCCTTTTTTCTGTGCAATATTTATTTTTTTCCCAGGGGGAAGATGGAAGGATTTTTCTGCGCCTCTGGCGAACTTAATGTTCTAAGATGACAAGGACTTCATGAGGTGTTCAAGGCAAGGCCCCGTACCAGGGACGGTGACGGGAAGCGCTGAAAGGAGGAGAAAGGAGATGCTGATAGATACGCTATGCTCAGTTGCGCTGTACTGCCAGCGTTGCGGCAAGGTGCAGCTGAGGGATGTGCCCCTGTTTTCGGGGCAGGAATGCTTGGAGCTTACCTGCAGTGCTTGCGGTGCCCGTATGGCAGAGGTTTCGCTGAAGCCGCGGCGGGGCTTTCTGCTGAAGACGCAGTGCGGTGCCTGCGGGGAGCTGACCCAGGTGCAGTATAGCTGGCAGCAGTTGAAGAAGCTGCATTTTGAGAAACTCTATTGCCAGCATGACCATTTCGAGCTGGGATATATCGGGCGTTGGCAGGATATAGCGGAGTTCCTGGACTTCAACGAAGCAGAGTATGATTCCCTCCATCCCGAGGGCGGCGATCGCTTCCTGGAGCGTCAGCAGATTCTTCTGGAGGCGCTGACCAGGGTGCATGAGCTGGCGTCAAGCGGAGAGTTGTCCTGTCCATGCGGCTCCCAGGATGTGATGGCGGGCATCATGGATGGCAATATTGTGCTGGGTTGCGGTGCCTGCGGCGGCTCCTGCCTGGTTCCGGCTGAGACGGCTGAGGATCTGGTGCGTCTGCCGGAAAGGCTGGCCAGTGCCTGGCAGCGGCGCTTTACTTTGTAATCTCTATGCCACGGCTTGACGTGCCTGTTAAATGGGCTTATGATAAATTCATACTGTACTGTAAAAGAGCATAAAGGGACTATCATCTTTATGATGACAGTCCCTTTTCCTGCGTGTAAAAACCTGGATTAAGGAAAAAGATAGTTGAGGTGTAAGATGGATTCATTATTTGCGGCCATGCTGCAGGATTCATCCCTGCAAAGGCTGCAGGATTGCCTGTCCGGGCAGCCAGCAGAGACGCTGGCTTACGGCCTGGGCGGCTCACAGAAGCATGCGGCCCTGGCGGCGTGCTACCGGAAAGCGCCGCAGCCGCTGGTCATTATCGTGCATAGCCAGGAGTCACTGGCTGATTGGCAGGATAATCTGGCGCGGCTCCTGCCGGGGGTGCCTGTAGCGGAGCTGCCGGAGCTGGATATGCTGCAGGTTAAGGCTGCGGCCAAAAGCATGGAGCGCTCGGCTCATCGCATGGATGTGCTGGGCCGTTTGATGCGCCGTGAAAAAATCATAGTGCTGGCCCGGGCAGCAGCCGCCGTGCAAAAGGGCATGAGCCCTGCGGAATTTCAGCGCCTTTCCCTGACCATCAAGCTGGGTGAGGCCCTGGGACGTGATAAGCTGCTCAAACGCCTGGTTGAGCTGGGCTACGAGCACGGGGAGGAAGTGGAGCGGGTCGGCCAGTTCAGCTCCAGGGGAGGCATAGTTGACATTTTTGCCATCAATGCCCTGCGCCCCGTGCGCATTGAGTTTTTTGATGATGAAGTGGATTCCATACGTGAGTTTGATATAGAAACCATGCGCTCCAGGGAGAGCGGGCTCACGCAGGTTTCCGTGCTGCCTCTGGCCCAGACCGATGCCAGCGGGCGGCCTGCAATGTTCCTGGCCTACTTAGGCGGCAAGGGCGCAGTGGTGTTCGATGATCCCACCCGTATCCGTGAGCGCATCAGGAATCTTGTCAAGGAGAATCCGGAGGCTAGGGATCAGGTTTTCAGCTGGGAGGATTTGGTGGAGGCCGCCCAGGGCAATCGTGTGCTCTATATGGCACTGATGCTGCAGCAAATCCACGGTGCCGAGCCCCAGACTACACTGAGCATCACGGCTGTCAACATGACGCCTTTCCAGCGGCAGATGGAGCTTCTGGAGAGCGAGGTTCACCGCTGGCTGGCCCAGCAGCAGTGTGTGCTGATACTGCTGACGACTCAGGACAAGGCCAACAACATGCGTGAGTTCTTTGCTCGTAAGCGCATACCTTCCGCTATTGTGCCCGAGGGGGAGAAGCTTCGTACCGGGGTGGTGAATATACAGACTGGCGCGCTGCTGTCCGGCTTTGAGATGGCGGCGGCTCATCTGGTAGTGGTTACGGAAAGGGATATTTTCGGCAGGGCGAAACGCCATGGGGTGGCGAAGGCGCATCAGGGGGAGAGGCTGTCCCATTTCCGGGAAATCAAGCCGGGTGATTACGTCGTGCATGTGAATCACGGCATCGGTAAATATCTGGGCGTCGAGACACTGGAAGTAGCCGGCGTCCACAAGGATTATTTGCACATCAAATACGGCGGTGATGACAAGCTGTTCGTGCCCACCGAGCAGGTGGGACTGCTGCAGAAATACATAGGCTCGGAGGGAGAAACGCCCCGCCTGCACCGCATGGGCGGCACGGAGTGGCTCAAGGCCAAGGCCAAGGCCAAAAAATCCGTGGAGGATATCGCGAAGAATCTTATTGAAATCTATGCAGAGCGGCGCCAGGCCAAGGGCTTTGCTTTTTCACCCGATGATGCCACCCAGCATGACTTTGAGGATGCTTTCCCTTATCAGGAGACGGAGGATCAGTTGAAGGCCATTGCGGAAATCAAGGCGGACATGGAAAAAGAAAAGCCCATGGATCGCCTGCTCTGCGGCGATGTGGGCTTCGGCAAGACCGAGGTGGCGATTCGGGCAGCATACAAGGCGGCAATGGACGGGAAACAGGTGGCTGTGCTTGTGCCTACCACAGTCCTGGCCCAGCAGCATTACCAGACTTTTACGGCTCGCTTTGCGGATTTCGCGCCCAAAGTGGATGTTGTTTGCCGCTTCCGCTCGGCGAGGGAGCAGCGTGAGACTTTGAAAAAGGTGGAGATGGGGCAGGTAGATATACTGATCGGCACTCATGCCATCCTGAACCGCAACAAGGTTCATTTCAAGGATCTGGGTCTCCTGATTGTCGATGAGGAGCAGCGTTTCGGCGTGAAGCAGAAGGAGAAGATCCGCAGCCTGTCAGCCGGGCTGGATGTGCTGACCCTTTCCGCGACGCCGATTCCCAGGACCTTGCATATGTCCCTGGTGGGGGCGCGGGATATGAGCATCATCGAGACGCCGCCGGCGGAGCGCTTCCCGGTGCAGACCTATGTCATAGAGAACAACGATGCGGTCATGTCAGGAGCCATCAAGCGCGAACTCAGGCGCGGCGGGCAGGTGTACTTTGTCTATAACCGGGTGGATACCATCGCCCGCATGCGGGAGCGCCTTCAGCAACTGGTGCCGGATGCCCGCATTATGACTGCCCACGGGCAGATGCCGGAGGAACTGCTGGAACAGGTGATGATGGATTTTTATGAGGGACGCTACGATATCCTGCTTGCGACCAGCATTGTGGAGAATGGCCTGGATGTGGCGAATGCCAATACCATTATTGTCTACAATGCGGATCACTTCGGCTTGTCCCAGCTCTACCAGATGCGCGGCCGTGTGGGACGCTCCCACCACATGGCTTTTGCGTATTTTGTGTACCAGGCGGACAAGATCCTGACGGAAACGGCAGAAAAACGCCTGCAGGCCATGAAGGAATTCGCCCAACTGGGGGCAGGCTTCAAGATAGCCATGCGCGACCTGGAAATCCGCGGCGCAGGTAATCTGCTGGGCTCTCAGCAGCATGGGCACATTGCCAGTGTTGGCTTCGAGATGTATTGCAAGCTGCTGGAGGAAGCTATTGAGAACCTTAAGGAGGGCAAGAAGGAAATCATTACCGAGCCGGCAGCCGACCCGGTCATTGATTTGGCAACGGAGGCATATATTGATGGCGGCTATGTCAGCGATGCCATGCACAAAATAGAAATATATCAGCGCATTGCAGGCATACGCACTGATGAGGAAGTGCAGGTGCTCTACGATGAACTGAAAGATCGTTTCGGTGAACCCTCCCGCCCCGTGCAGGAATTGCTTGCTGTGGCACGCATCAAGAACCATGCCCGCAGCCTGGGCCTGCGCTCCGTCATAGTGCAGCCCAAGGCACTGAGCCTGGTTCTGGCACCGGGCAGGCGCTTGCCGGCCAAGGGCCTCTTGCTGATAGACAAGTATTTTGGCCGCAATCTGCGCCGCATCGTCAAGACAGGCGCCTATGAAATTGCCCTGACGGAGGCCAGGAGGAAGAAAATCTCCGGCTTCGTGCAGCAGGTACTGCTGCTGGCCGAGGGAGAGGAAGAATTGGCGGCAGCAGGGAGGCAGCCGCCAGGAAAGAAGAAGGAGTTGCAGGAAAGTGGCCAAAATAATCATCCTGGGGCTGGGGCCGGGCAGGGCGGGGCTTATCACGCGCGAAAGCTGGCAGCTCTTGAATTCTAGCTCCATGCCAGTGCTGCTGCGCACGCGCATCCATCCGACTGTGGCTGCGCTGGAGGAGGCAGGTGTGGCTTTTACGAGCTACGATGGCTTTTACGAGCGCGCCGAGGATTTTGAGGACTTGTATGCAGCCATTGCGCGGGATTTGCTGGCTCGTGCCAGGGTTGAGGGCAATCTGCTGTATGCTGTGCCAGGAAGTCCCCTGGTGGCGGAGCGCACAGTGGTGCTGTTGCGCGATATGGCCCCTGGGGCGGGGGTGGAGCTTGAGATCCTGCCCGGCATGAGCTTCGTCGAAGTCATGTATGCACGCCTGGGGATAGATCCGATTGACGGCCTCTCTATCATGGATGCGGAGGATGTGTCCAGGCTGCGGGAACGTCCCTGGCAATCGCTGGTGGTTACGCAGGTTTACCGCAGGCAGGTGGCTTCCGAGGTGAAGCTTGCCCTGATGGAACTCTATGGTGATGAGTATGAGGTGACTTATATCCATAACCTGGCCTTGCCGGATGAATCCTTGCGCAGCATACCCCTGTACGAGCTGGATCGGCAGCCGGATATAGACCATCTGACCACCCTTTTCGTTCCTGCGCCGCCGGGGCAACCTTGAAAAAATCCTGTTTTTAAGGCTTTGCAGACCTTTTTGAATAAAAAGCCTTGATTTTTCAAGGTTTTTTTGGTAAATTTAGCAAGGCAGGCAGGAACAGCGCTGGTAACGGCGAATATGGACTGCCGTACAGACAGGAACTGAGGGCGGCTTGCCCGAGGGACTTAATAACACTCTTAAGGAGGCTGCTATTGTGAACAAGACCGAATTGATAGCTAATGTGGCCGATAAGGCCGGCCTGACGAAGAAGGATGCGGAGAAGGCAGTAAATGCCCTGTTCGCTACTGTCCAGGAAGCTTTGGTCGAGGGTGATAAGATTCAGGTGATCGGCTTCGGTACCTTTGAGGTTACGGAGCGCAAGGCTCGCACGGGTCGCAACCCCCAGACGGGCGCTGCCATCCAGATCCCGGCTTCTAAGAATCCGGTGTTCAAGGCTGGTAAGGCTCTTAAAGATGCTGTCAACTAAGAAATTATTGACATGTGCAAGAAACTGGGTTCCTGAGGGAGCCCGGTTTTTTTGCTGTAGCAGGAGGTCTCTTTTTTGGATTTCTTTTCTATGGCAGGCAAGGTGGCACTGATTTCTGGGGGAACATCCGGCATTGGCCTGGCTGCTGCCAGGCTGCTGCTGCAGGCGGGCGCACATGTCGCCCTTATGGGCCGCTCCAGGGAGCGGGGCCGGGCAGCCCTGGCAGAGCTGCCCGGCTGCCTGTTCATATGCGGTGATGTAACCGTGAAGTCAGACTGCAGCCTGGCCGTGGCGGAGACGGTAAAGAGTTTCGGGCGGCTGGACGTGCTGATCAATTCTGCCGGCAGATATAGTGAAGGCGCCATTGAGTCTGTCAGCGAGGAGGAACTGGCTGCCATTCTGGATGTGAATGTCAAGGGCACCTATTTTCTCTCCCAGGCAGCGGTGCCTGCCCTTAGGCAGACCGGAGGCAATATCGTGAATGTCGCCTCAGATGCAGGTGTGCATGGCAATTACTTCTGCACTGCCTACTGCGCCAGCAAGGGGGCAGTGGTGATGTTCACCCGTGCCCTGGCTCTGGAGCTGGCCTCTGGCGGCGTGCGCGTGAATGCGGTCGCGCCTGGGGATATTATGACGCCGCTGACGGAGGCGCAGCTCACCGGTGCCGGGGATCGGGAGCAGGCCCTGCAGGAGATGGCTTCGGTCTACCCCCTGGGGCGCATCGGCACAGCGGAGGAGGCAGCATCTGTCATTGTCTTTCTGGCCTCACCGGCTGCGGGCTTTGTCACGGGTGCTGTCTGGGGAGTGGACGGAGGGCTGACCGCATGAAGCGTGTACTCATACTTTCCGCCTCCATCGGCTCCGGGCATATCAAGGCGGCGGAGGCAGCGGCGGAGGAATTGCACCGCCAGCAGCCCGGCCTGGAGCTGATTATGGTGGACTTCATGTCGCGGGAAGTTTCCACTGTGCATTGGTTGCTTAAAAAGCTCTATTTGCTGATGCTGGCCCTGATGCCTGATTTCTACGACAGATGCTATAAATTTGCCGGGGGCAAGCAGAGCGGCAAATTGTCCAACCGGGCCTTTGCCTGTGTGACGCTGCCCGCCTTGCGGCGCCTGGTGCGCCGCTATGAGCCTGATATGATATTCTGCACCCATCCCTTTCCCGAGGGGGCAGCGGCCCTCCTAAAGCAGCATGGCCATGACGGCCGGTGGAAGCTTGCGGCGATGATGACGGATTATTCGCTGCACCAAATCTGGCTGTACCAGGGGGTGGATGCCTATTTCATGGCGACAGAGGCTATGCGGGAAGGCATGCTGGCCCGTGGCTATGAGCCGGGGTGCCTGCATGTTACCGGCATACCTGTTTCCGCAGGCTTGCTGAAATTGCCGGATAAAGCCGCTCAGCGCCGTGCCCTGGGCCTGGAGGAATTGCCCACGGTGCTGCTGATGGGCGGCGGCCTGGGCCTGGGCGGTATTGAGCATACCCTGGCAGAGCTGGAGGGCCTGCCGGGGCGTCTGCAGCTGCTGGTCATTGCGGGACGCAATGAGAAATTGCTGGCCAGGGTGAAGGAGCTGGCTGCCTGCTCCCACCATATGGTAAAGGCATGGGGCTATACGGACGAGGCCCATGCCCTGATGCGTGCTTCAGACCTTTTGATAACGAAGCCGGGTGCCCTGACCATCAGCGAGGCTTTTGTACTGGGGCTGCCCATGCTGCTGCATGACCCGATACCAGGCCCGGAAACGGAAAATGCAGTATACGCCACCAAACGGGGAGCTGCCGTCTGGCTGCACCCTGGTGAGCGGCTGGCACCTGCCGTGGCAGAGCTTTTGGCAGGCCATCTGTCTGAGATGGGGGCCTGTGCCGCTGCCTGTGCCCGTCCCCGTGCGGCGGCGGCTGTTGCCGAAGTGCTTGGGAAAATGATTTAGGAAGATAGTTTTTTTTTCTCTCTGGCAGGTTTTTGGCAGGGGAATGGGGA
Organism: uncultured Selenomonas sp.; assembly: GCA_947167105.1. Lineage (GTDB taxonomy): Bacteria > Bacillota > Negativicutes > Selenomonadales > Selenomonadaceae > Selenomonas_B. The sequence continues at coordinate 27,991 of CAMVGU010000021.1, forward strand.
ATAGAAAGTAGTGTACGTAGTAGGATAATTTTCAAGGTCGATTGATGCCTGTCGAATGTGGTACAGCTGAAAGCAACGGTGACGGAAATGGCTGTAACGAAACTTGAGCGCAATGCGCAAAACAATTTTGTCTGTCCGTCTTGCGGCAAGGAACTTCACTTCGTTGAAGGGGGGGCGGTGAAGGTCGTAGACGGCAGGGCCGACATGTCGGCAACCCTTCCCCGCTATGAATGTGAGTCCTGTGGGGTTTATTATCAGGAGCTGCTGGGCTCCGGCTTTTATGATAATTTTCCTCTGGAGAGGGCAAAGCGCAAACTGATGCGCACGGGGGATATTCCGCCTACAGAGCTGAAGCGCGAGGCTGATGGCAAGTGTGAATGCCCGCGCTGCGGCGAGCGCATGGATTATGTGGAAGGCAGGCCGGTGACGATTGTGGATGGCAAGCCGGATATGGAGAATGTGAAGGATCATTTCAACTGTCCTTACTGCAATTCTGTATACCGGCGCATTGCTACCACGAATTATTTCCAGTGGTCTGAGAAGTGAGGGCAAATATTTTTGTGCTTTTGCTTGCAACAAAAAGAGATTGCGGTTATCATTAAGGAAAGTCGGTATTTTGCCAGAGGAGGGGTGAGCATGCCGGAAAGAAAGCGGGAAGGTCGGCGCTTTAACTGGTTTGCCTTAATACTGGCGGGCATTATCGTCTATTTTGCCTCCATACTGATATCGCAGCAGATGTACCTGAGCCAGGCGCGGACTGACCAGGCGGCCGCCGAGGCGCGCCTGAAGGCGGCTCAGGAGGAAAATGCCGCCCTGCGTGCGGAACAGGAGAACCTGGGCAGGCTTGATTACGTGGAAAAGCTGGCACGCGAGGAACTGGGCATGACCCGCCAGGGCGAGCTGCCTTACAGCACGGGCCGCAAGTGAGTTCTTTTCTGTGGAAAAGCCGGAGAGAATAGGTTGTATTTGTAATATGGAAGTGTTGGGGAGGAAGAATTGATTTGTCCATTGAAGTTGGCAATGTGGTTGAAGGTGTTGTAACGGGCATTACGGATTTCGGTGCCTTTGTGGAATTGCCTGAAGGCAGGAATGGCCTCATCCATATCTCAGAGGTAGCCGATGTCTATGTCAAGGATGTCCATGATTTCCTGAGTGAGCGTGATAAGGTCAAGGTCAAGGTGGTCAGCGTTGACGAGCGCGGCAAGATTGGCCTGTCCCTGAAACAGCTCCAGGAGAACAAGCAGGAGGCTCAGGCCACAGCCGAGAGTTCTTCCTTCCGTGCGCCGCGTCCTGCGGCTGCGCGTGCTCCCCGTGACTTCCATCGTGGCGGTGGCCGTTTTGGCGGCGGCCGCGGTACTTCGCCCTCTTTTGAGGACAAGCTGTCCAAGTTCCTGAAGGACAGCGATGAACGCTTGACGGATTTGCGCCGCAAGACGGATTCCAAGCGCGGCGGCCGCGGCTCCCGCAGATCTGATTGATGGAATGAAGCACTCTGTTACAAGGGTGCTTTTTCTGCTTGAAAGCAGGAGGGTGCGCTGATGCTGGAAAAACTGCTGAAGCGTACAGCGCGGTACTGTGAGGCTGAGGGGCTGATAAACTCCGGCATGGGCGTGCTGGTGGCCTGCTCCGGCGGGGCGGATTCCCTGTCCCTGCTGGATATGCTCGTGCGCTTGTCACGTCTGTCGCGCTATGATTTCCGGGTTGAGGCAGCACATTTTGAGCACGGTATTCGTAAGGCATGCGGTGCTTCCCTGGCAGATGCCTGTTTTGTGGAGGACTTCTGCCGTGAGCGCGGGATTCCCTGCCGGGTCGGCCACGGGGATGTACCTGCCCTGGCTTCGGCGCAGGGCCTGTCGCTGGAAACGGCAGCCCGTGAGCTGCGCTATGCTTTCCTGGAACGAGTGCGCAAGGAGAGAGGGCTGGATGTCATAGCCACTGCCCATCAGGCTGATGACCAGGCTGAAACCGTGCTGATGCGCCTGCTGCGCGGTACAGGCATTGAGGGCCTCTCTGCCATGCGCCCCAGGGCGCGGGGGCGCTTGCCGCTGATACGGCCTTTGCTGTTCGCCACCCGCAGGGAGATAGAGGAATACTGCGCGGCCAGAGGGCTTGAACCACGGCAGGATGCTACCAATGGGGAACTGGACTGTACGCGTAACCGCCTGCGCCTGGAGACCTTGCCCCATCTTGCGGCAGAGTATAACCCGAGGCTGGCCCAGGCCCTGTGCCAGTTGGCAAAGCTCAGTGCGGATGAGACGGATTTTATCTCTGAGCAGGCGGATGCCGTCTGGCCGGAACTGGTAGCGGACGGGCGTCTGCTGGCCCGGCCTTTCAGGCAGTTGCATCCGGTGCTCCAGCGCATCGTCCTCCGCCGCTATTGGCAGCTCTGCACGGGTTCCGGCAAGGATTTGCCCTTTGCCCATGTGGAGCGTCTCAGGTCGGTGCTTCTGAACGGCCATGCAGGCAGCCAGCAGGAGCTGCCCCACGGCTGGTTGTTTCGCTTGCAGAGAGAAGGCAGGCTGCTTTTCGCCGTAATGGCAGAAAGGAAAAGATAAGATGCTGAAAGATGATATCGCGAAGGTCATGTTCACGGAAGAAGAACTGCAGAAGAAAATCGCGGAAATTGGTGCCAGGATTACCCGTGATTACGCAGACGCTGAGGAAGAAATTTACTGTGTAGGTATCCTGAAAGGTGCTGTAGTCTTCTACACAGACCTTGTACGCGCCATCGACTTGCCGGTGCGGTTTGATTTTATGATTGCATCAAGCTATGGCAGCGGGACTGTTTCCAGCGGCTCAGTCAAGATTCTGAAGGATCTTGACTATGATATAGAGGGAAAGCACCTGATTGTCGTTGAGGATATTATCGACTCCGGCACGACCATGAATTACCTGATGAAATACTTCCGTGAGCGGAAACCCGCGAGCCTGAAGCTTTGCTCCCTGCTTTCCAAGCCCTCGCGCCGGACAGTGGATGTACAGATTGATTACTGCGGCTTTGAGGTGCCTGACGAGTTCCTGGTGGGCTATGGGCTGGACTATGCGGAAAAATACCGCAATCTCCCCTTTATAGGCATATTGAAGCCGGAAATCTACAAGTAATGACAGCAAAGGTATAAGTTTAGTAAATGGCGTATTGGCCGCGTGCTGGCGGCCCTGACGCCGGGGAAGGAGCACTGGCTTGAACAAGTTTCTACGCAATGTTGGTTTCTATCTGCTGATAATCCTGGTTGCCATCTCCATCATTGACTACATGTCACAGAAAAGCACCGTGAAGCAGGAAACGGAGTATACCCAGTTCCTGCAGCAAGTGGACGCAGGTGAGGTCAGCAAGGTGGTGCTGATCCAGAATACCATCCACGGCACCTTGAAGGATGGTACGCAGTTTACAACGATTTCGCCGGATGAGCCTTACAGCGACCCGCATCTGTACGAGAAGCTGACGGCCAAGGGTGTGGATATAGCGGCTGAAAATCCGCCGGAACCGCCCTGGTGGACTACTATGTTCTCCACGGTGCTGCCCATTTTGCTCCTGATAGGCGTCTGGTTCTTCCTGATGCAGCAGACCCAGGGCGGCGGCGGGCGTGTCATGTCATTTGGCAAGAGCCGTGCGCGCATGAGCGGCGCGGATAAGATCAAGGTCACTTTCACTGATGTGGCCGGCGCAGATGAAGCGAAGCAGGAACTGGAAGAAGTTGTCGAGTTCCTGAAGCATCCGAAAAAATTCAATGACCTGGGGGCGCGTATCCCCAAGGGCGTGCTGCTCTTTGGCCCCCCCGGCACAGGCAAGACCTTGCTGGCCCGCGCTGTGGCAGGGGAGGCAGGGGTGCCCTTCTTCTCGATTTCCGGCTCGGATTTCGTGGAGATGTTCGTCGGTGTCGGCGCTTCCCGTGTGCGGGATCTGTTCGACCAGGCCAAGAAGAATGCGCCCTGCATTGTCTTTATTGATGAAATTGATGCCGTAGGACGCCAGCGGGGAGCAGGCGTCGGCGGCGGCCATGATGAGCGTGAGCAGACGTTGAACCAGCTCCTGGTGGAGATGGATGGCTTTGCGGCTAACGAGGGCATTATCATTATTGCCGCCACGAACCGCCCGGATATTCTTGACCCTGCGCTTCTGCGTCCCGGTCGCTTCGATCGGCAGATAGTGGTGGATCGTCCTGATGTGCGTGGCCGTCTGGCCATACTCAAGGTACACACGAAGGGCAAGCCGGTGTCGGAGGACGCAGATCTCGATGTGCTGGCTCGCCGTACGCCGGGCTTCACAGGGGCGGATCTCAGCAATCTGGTGAACGAGGCCGCACTCCTGGCCGCCAGGCGCGACAAGAAGCAGATCTTCATGTCAGAGCTGGAGGAGGCCATCGAGCGCGTGATAGCAGGCCCGGAGCGCAAGTCCCATGTGATGAGCGATGAGGAAAAACGCCTGACTGCCTACCATGAGGCGGGCCATACCCTGGTGGGGATGCTGCTGGAGCATGCTGATCCCGTCCATAAGGTCACCATCATACCTCGTGGCCGCGCAGGTGGCTACACGCTGATGCTGCCCAAGGAGGATCAGTCCTACAAGACCCGTTCACAACTGGTTGACCAGTTGCGTGTGTCAATGGGCGGGCGTGTGGCCGAGGAGGTAGTATTGCATGAAATCAGCAATGGCGCCTCCCAGGATATCAAGAGCGCCACGCGCACTGTGCGCAGCATGATTATGCAGTACGGCATGAGCGACAAGCTGGGCCCCATTGCCTACGGCGAGAGCCAGGATCATCAGGTTTTCCTGGGCCGTGACTTCAATCACGACCGCAACTACTCCGAGGAGGTTGCAAACCAGATTGATCAGGAAGTTCAGAGCTATATCAGGGATGCCTACGAAACATGTCGCAGGCTCCTGACGGAGAACCGTGACAAGCTGGATCTTATTGCCGAGAACCTGATGGAGCGGGAAACGCTGAATGCGGAGCAGCTTGACGAGCTGATGACTAAGGGTACAATCACGGATAAGGAAACGGGCGATAAGCATGATGATGGCCCCAGGGATGGGGAGCCGGCCCTGATTCCGCCTGCTGTGCCGGAAATATCAAAGGCACCAGCAACAAAGCCCGTTGAGGCGGAGGAGGAAGTGCCCGAGCCGGTCAAGACAACCGAGCCGAAATTTAACCTTGAGCGTATAGAGTAGCTTGAATCTGCCGCCAGCCTTTCATGGGGCTGGCGGCATTATTGGCATATTGCCGCCCACGTTGGCAGGGAAAGGAGCATGCTTATGGCCATGGTGCCGAAACTTAACAATGTGAAGGTCACGGCCGGCGCGCCCTTTAAGGTAGTTGCGCCCTTTGAGCCTATGGGCGACCAGCCCCGGGCTATTGCGGATCTTTCCGCCGGAATCGAGAACGGGCAGGAAGCCCAGGTGCTGCTGGGTGCCACCGGTACCGGCAAAACGTATACGATAGCGAAGGTCATAGAGAAGGTGCAGAAACCGACGCTGGTCATCGCCCATAACAAGACACTGGCGGCGCAGCTTGCCAGCGAGTTCAAGAGCTTTTTCCCTGACAATTACGTAGGCTACTTTGTAAGCTACTACGATTATTACCAGCCGGAGGCATATATTGCGGCAACGGACACCTATATCGAGAAGGATTCCTCCATCAACGATGAAATAGATGAGCTGCGTCATTCCGCGACCTGTTCCCTGTTTGAGCGGCGGGATGTTATCGTGGTGGCAAGTGTATCCTGCATCTATGGCTTGGGCTCGCCGGAAAGCTACCATGAAATGGTTCTGTCCTTGCACAAGGGACAGGAAGCCCCGAGAGAGTCCATCCTGCGCAAGCTGGTGCATATCCGCTATGAGCGCAATGATATTGCCTTTGAGCGCGGCCAATTCCGCGTGCGGGGTGATGTTATCGAGGTCTTTCCGGCAGGCTATAGCAATCGGGCCGTCAGGATTGAGCTTTTCGGTGACGAGGTAGACCGCATCCTGGAATTCGATGTAATCACCGGCGAGATTTACGGCGAGCGCACCCATTCCATGATTTTCCCTGCCTCCCACTATGTGACAGAGGACGAGGAAATGAAACGCGCTATGCAGGATATACGCGGGGAACTTGCAGAGCAGCTTGAAATCATGCGGGGACAGGGGAAGCTTCTGGAGGCGCAGCGCCTGGAGCAGCGGACGAATTACGACCTGGAAATGATGCAGGAAATGGGCTACTGTTCCGGCATCGAAAACTATTCCCGTCATCTGACGGGGCGCAAGGCGGGGGATGCCCCTTATACGTTGCTGGACTATTTCCCGGAGGATTTCCTGATCGTTGTTGACGAATCCCATGTCACCCTGCCCCAGATTCATGCCATGTACGCGGGAGATCGCAGCCGCAAGGTCTCATTGGTGGAAAACGGATTCCGGCTGCCCTCGGCCTTCGATAACCGTCCCCTGACTTTCGAGGAATTTGCGGGGCGCATCAACCAGATTATCTACGTTTCCGCCACGCCGGGCAAATATGAACTGGGGCAGGCCCAGTCCGTGGCCCAGCAGATTATCCGCCCCACGGGCCTCCTGGACCCCGTGATTGAGGTCAGGCCCCTGGAGGGACAGATTGACGACTTGCTGGCGGAAATCAAGCTCCGCATTGAGCGCAACGAGCGCGTCCTGGTTACGACCCTCACGAAGAAGATGGCGGAGAACCTGACGGATTACTTAAAGGAAACGGGCATCAGGGTGCGCTATCTGCACTCCGATATCGCCACCATCGAGCGGGCGGAGATTATTCACGACCTGCGGGCAGGGGAGTTCGATGTGCTTGTGGGCATTAACCTTCTGAGGGAAGGGCTGGACATGCCAGAAGTCTCCCTGATTGCGATTCTGGATGCCGACAAGGAGGGCTTTCTGCGCTCCGATACGTCACTCATACAGATTATTGGCCGCGCGGCGCGCAATGCCAATGGCCGCGTCATCATGTATGCGGATAGGGTCACGGATTCCATGCAGCGGGCCATAGATGAGACCCGTCGCCGCCGCAGCGTGCAGGAGGCATATAATAAGGAGCACGGCATTACGCCCAGAACCATTGTCAAGCCCATCAAGCCGTTGATCGAAACCACGCTGGTGGCAGAGGCGGCAGCTTCCTACAATGCGGATGGCAAGAAAAAGAAAAAATTATCGAAGAAGGAGAAGGAGGATCTGGTGAAGACACTGATGCGGGAGATGCATCAGGCTTCCCGCGCCCTGGAATTCGAGCGGGCAGCGGAGCTCAGGGATATGATTATGGAGATTGAGGGGAGTCTGCCGACCCCTGCAAAGAGGAAAAAGTAATGGACAAGAAAGTTATTTCCATCAAAGGCGCACGCGCCCATAATCTGAAAAATATCAGCGTGGATATACCCAGGGATAAGTTGGTGGTTATCACCGGGCTGTCTGGCTCAGGCAAGTCTTCCCTTGCTTTCGATACCATTTACGCAGAGGGGCAGCGGCGCTATGTGGAGTCCCTGTCCTCTTACGCACGGCAATTCCTGGGCCAGATGGATAAGCCGGATGTGGATCAGATAGACGGCCTGTCTCCGGCTATCTCCATTGACCAGAAGACCACCAGCCACAATCCGCGTTCCACGGTCGGCACGGTGACTGAGATTTACGACTACCTGCGCCTGCTCTACGCAAGGGCAGGGCGGCCCCACTGCCCGAAATGCGGCAAGCCCATTACCCAGCAGAGCATAGACCAGATGCTGGATCAGCTCAGGGAACTGCCCGAGCGCACAAAGCTGCTGGTCATGGCCCAGGTGGTGCGGGGCAAGAAGGGGGAGCACAAGAAAATTCTCGAGCATATCCGCCACGAGGGCTATGTGCGTGTGCGGGTGGACGGGGAAATCATGGATGTCAATGAGGAGATCCAGCTGGAAAAGACGAAGAAGCACACCATCGAGGTGGTGATTGACCGTTTGATTGTGCGCGAAGGCATGGAGACGCGCCTGGCTGACTCCCTGGAGACAGCATTGAAGCTGGGTGACGGGGTGGCCTATGTGCAGATTGTGGACGGCGATCTGTTGATGTTCAGCGAAAATTTTGCCTGCGTGGACTGCGGTATCTCCCTGCCGGAAATCGCACCGCGCATGTTTTCCTTTAATAACCCCTATGGTGCCTGTCCTGTCTGTACCGGCCTGGGCAGCCATATGGAATTCGATGAGGAATTAGTGCTGCCGGATGGCACCCTGTCAGTGGGGGAGGGCGTGTTTGCGCCCCTTTCGAAGAACAGCCAGTCCTATGCCATGTGCGTGATGGCAGCGGTTCTGGAGGAGCGTGGCTATAACCTCGATACAAGCTGGAACGAACTGGATGTGGATACGCAGGATGTTCTGCTGCACGGCTCCGGCTTGAAGCGTTACCGCTTCCATTACACGAATATGTTTGGCGAATACAAGGAATACTTCGTGCCCTTCGAGGGGGTGCTGCCCTTGCTCTCGCGCCGCTACCAGGAGACGGATTCCGACGAAATGCGCGAGTCCTATGAGAACTACATGACGGAAATCCCCTGCACCGCCTGCCATGGCGCACGCCTGAAACCTGAAGTGCTGGCCATCACCATCGGGGGGAAGAATATCGCGGAATACACGGCCCTGACCATTCGCGAGGCAGATATGTTCCTGCAGGAAGCAGAGCGGGATTTCACGGTGCGCGAGCAGAAAATAGCACGGCAGATCCTGAAGGAGATCCACGCCCGCCTGAAGTTCCTGCTGGATGTGGGCCTGGATTACCTGACCCTGTCGCGCTCTGCGGGCACCTTATCCGGCGGCGAGGCCCAGCGCATCCGCCTGGCCACCCAGATAGGCTCTGGCCTGACCGGTGTGCTTTACGTGTTGGACGAGCCCAGCATCGGCCTGCACCAGCGGGATAACAATCGCCTGCTGGCCACCCTCAAACATCTGCGGGACTTAGGCAATACCCTGATTGTGGTGGAGCATGACGAGGACACCATGCGGGCAGCGGATGAGATTATCGACATAGGCCCCGGCGCAGGTGAGCACGGCGGCGAGGTAGTCGCCCAGGGCACGGCGGCGGATATCGAGCAGGTGGCAGCCTCCATCACGGGCCAATACCTGTCCAGGGCCAGATATATCCATGTGCCCTCCAAGCGCAGACCCGGCAACGGCAAATTCCTGGAAATCGTAGGGGCCAGGGAGAACAACCTGAAGAATCTTACGGTGAAATTCCCCCTGGGCACGCTGACACTGGTGACAGGGGTGTCCGGCTCCGGCAAGTCCACCCTGGTCAATGAGATTCTCTATAAGGGCATAGCCTCCAGGCTTTACAAGGCCAAGGGCAAGCCGGGCAGGCATAAGTGCATCAAGGGGCTTGAAAACATCGACAAAATCATAGATATAGACCAGCAGCCCATTGGCCGCACGCCCCGCTCGAACCCCGCCACCTACACAGGCGTGTTCGACGATATTCGCAAGCTGTTCAGCCAGACGGCGGAGGCCAGGATGCGCGGCTATCAGGCAGGGCGCTTCTCCTTCAATGTGAAGGGGGGACGCTGCGAAGCATGCAAGGGCGACGGCATCCTGAAAATAGAAATGAACTTCCTGCCAGATGTTTATGTGCCCTGCGAAGTCTGCCACGGTGCCCGCTACAACCGGGAGACGCTGGAAGTGCGCTACAAGAGCAAGAATATCGCAGATGTGCTGGATATGACGATTTCCGAGGCCACGGAATTTTTCCAGAATGTGCCGAAAATCGCCCGCAAACTCAAAGTCATTCAGGATGTGGGCCTGGGCTATATCAAGCTGGGTCAGAGTGCCACCACCCTGTCCGGCGGCGAGGCCCAGCGGGTGAAGCTGGCCACGGAGCTCTCGCGCCGCTCCACGGGTCGCACCCTCTACATCTTGGATGAGCCCACCACGGGCCTGCACACGGCGGATATAGCAAAACTTTTGGACATACTGCATCGGCTGGTGGAGGGCGGCGATACCGTAGTGGTTATCGAGCATAATCTGGATGTCATCAAGACCGCAGACTACATCATCGACCTGGGTCCGGAGGGGGGCGACGGCGGCGGCACCATCGTGGCCGTCGGCCGCCCGGAGGCAATAGTGAAGGCCGAGGCATCATATACCGGCAAGTTCCTGAAACCTTTGCTGGAGGAAAAGCTGAATTGAGGCGGATGAAATTTTATTTTGATTGTGATATACTGTCCTAGAGGCTTGCTTACTCATTAGCGGTGGATGAGGTATTCCGCATGAAGCATTAGAAGGGAGAAAGGGATATGTTCAAATTCAGCAAGAAAATGGTAGCACTTGCAACTGCAATCAGCCTGGGAGTAGGGGTTCCTGCGGCACCGGCGGCGGAGGCTTTCAGCATCGGTGATGCTATAGGCATCGGCGTGGCAGGAGCGCAGATAGCAGCCGCCCGCAAGCAGGCCATGGCGCAGGCGGATAAGGAGATTAAATATTACAATGAGACCGAGGAAGGACGCTATGCCCTGCTGGAAAAATTCAAGGAGCAGTATGGTGTCGAGACGGATTACGAACTCAATCAGCGCATGGATAATATGATGGCCAGCCTGACAGAGGCAGTGGCCAAGGTTGACCCCTCCATCAGGGAAAAGCCTTATATATACTTTGTCAACAGCCAGGAGAGCTTCAACGCCTTCTGCGCCATGGGCCATGTGATGAGCGTCAATGCCGGAGCCTTCAGGTTCGTAGCCAATGATGATGAACTGGCAGCAGTGGTAGGGCACGAAATGACCCATGGCCAGAAAAACCATACTGCTTCCAGCGTCAGACGCAACATCAATCATGCAGTCAATGCTGCCGCAGCAGGGGCGGTTCTGGGTGGCATAGTGGGCAGCCTTACTTCCAATATCGCTTTGGTGCATGCCAACGCCCACAACTCTAAGAAAGATGAAAAAGAAGCGGATGAGGGCGCCTTTATCTACATCACCCATTCAAACTACAATCCGGGTGCCTGTGCCGCCATCTGGCAGCGCATGCTGGAAAAATACGGCAACAATGACCAGCACGGCATTGATTTGCTGCTGGGGCCCTCCGATCATCCCAATCATGGCGCACGCCGCGATAAATACGAGAAATCCCTGTATGAATACAGCGGCAAGCATGTCCATGTCAAAGACGGCAAGGTTACGGTCAACGGCAAGGACTTTGCCCAGGTGGCTCCGGATGCGGGCATGAGCGGTGCGGAGCGTGCCTATTTCGTCCAGGGCAACCTGGCCGCTGCCTATAAGAATGGCCATAACAAGAGCGAGGCTTATGTGCAGGACGGTACCGTCATGCTGGGGGCGCAGCCCATTATCAAACCGGTAAAGGGTGATGAGTCCGCTGACGTATTGGCACAGCGCCTGAATTCCATAAAATAAAATATTGCGGCAGCAAAAAACTCCTGTCCGGCGCTCTGCCGGGCAGGAATTTTTTGTTGCTTTTGTCAAAGAAATACCGTTCACCATTCCTGAATCTCTTGCTTCACCGGGCGTCGCCTGACTTCCAGCAGGACACGATTGCTGCGTTCCGTTCCTTCCCTGACCTCATATTCCGCAATTTCCGCCAGTCCCCGGATAAGCTTTAGGGACAAATCATTGTCGCTTTGCCTGATATCGAAGGGCTCGCCGTTATATTCCAGCCAAATCATGGTCTGCTCTGACTTTACCGAATATTCCAGCCGCCATCTTATTTTCGGTTCCTTGAGGCGGGGCAGGAGGATTTGGGCGCAAGTCTCCTCGAACAGTATCATCAGGGCGTGCATTACGCTGGTGGCGATTTCATTTTTACGGCAGAAGGACTCCAGCGCGGCGTTGCAACCGTAAAATTCGAAATCAGGGGAGTCAATATTTATCTCCAGCACTTTCATTTGGCCGACAAATTGCCTGGTGCGTTCTCTTTTGGGGTTGGAAAAAATTTCCTGGGGCGTTCCGTCTTCATAGATTCCCCCTTCGTCCATGTAGAGAATACGGCTGGATACCCGCTGGGCCAGCTCCATGCTATGAGTCACCATCATCATGGTGACGCCGGAGCCGGCCACCTTCCGAATCACCGCCTCCACCTCTCCGGTCATGGTTGGGTCGAGGGCAGAGGTAGGCTCATCCAGGAGCAGCAGTTGCGGCTCCATGGCCAGGGCTCTGACAATGGCTACCCGTTGCTGCTGACCGCCGGAAAGCTCATCGGGATAGCTGAAGGTCTTATCGGCAAGTCCCACACTGGCCAGAAGCTCCTTTGCCTTATCATATGCCTCCTGCCGGGGACGTTTCTTTAAGGCGACAGGGGCCGCCATGATATTTTCCGCCACTGTTAAGTGGGGAAAGAGATTGAAGGATTGAAAAATCATGCCGATTTTTTGACGCGCCTGGCTTATGTCGCAGTCTGGGGAGGTGATTTCCATATCCCGGAGATATATTTTCCCCGCTGTGGCGTCCTCCAGCCGGTTGATCATACGCAGCAGAGTGGATTTGCCCGTACCGGAAGGGCCGATGATTGATATGATTTCTCCGGGGCTGACAGTGAGATTCACATCCTTCAGGGGAATTACTTCCTTGTAGGCTTTTTGCAGATGCTCGATTTTCAGCAAATACTCCGTCATGGTGTCACCCCCCGCAGGATTTCTTTTTGGCTACGGCGTTTGGGATTAAGTTTCCCAAGAATGTAATTTGTGATTTTATGCAATAGCCAAACAAAGGCCAGGTACAGAATGGTAATGGCAACCAGCGGTGCAAAGGCATCAAAAGTCTGTGCCCTGATAATGTCGGCCATTTTGGTTAAATCCTGCACGGCAATATAGCCGACAATGGCAGTGGATTTTAAGAGCCCCACAATTTCCATCTGATAGGTGGGGAACGCCTGGCGAACAGCCTGCGGCAGAAGAAAGCGCAAAAAGACCTGACGCTCCGAAAAGCCGAGTGCCAGGGCACCCTCCCTTTGCCCTTGGGGAAGGTTATTGGTCGAATTCCGCAGCATTTCAAAGACGGAAAAGCCAAATAGGATAGAAAAGGCTGCAACGGCCACAAACGTGCCGCTTACGTCAACCTTCCCAAAGATAATGTAGTAAAAAATCATCAATAGCACAACAATCGGCATGCCTGCAAACAGACGGGACAGCAAATTCAGCAAAGCGTTCAGATAACGGTTATTTTCCTGATAGAGCAGGCACTTGGCAAAGCCCAGCAGCGTGCCCAGGCAAACTGATACAAAGGTAATAAGCACAGTGGTAAAAAGACCGCTCACAAAGAGCTTCCATCTATTCTCCCGCAGAAAGATATCGTGGAATGTCTGCTTTAAGGTCGCTATAATCCCTGGGCCTGCACTGCCATCGGAGCGTACCGCCAGAACGCAGTCCGCCTCCCAGGTTTTGTCCGAAAACTGGAAGTGTTTGGCTCTTTCCGGCCTGATTTCCACTGAGCAGAATCCTATGTCGAATTTTCCGGTGCTGACACCCGCCATGCCTGTTTCGAAGGTAGCCACAGTCACCTGGAAATCATAACCGTAGGCTGCGCAGAATTGCTGCATAAGCTCCGCTTCGTAACCTGCAATCTCGTTATTCTGCATGTAGATGATCGGCGGCAGCGATGGATTAGTCACCGCAGTTAATGTGCCATTTTCCCCGGTAAGGGTGATTTTTTCCAATACACGTTCATCATCTCCGGAAAACCATTTTTGCTGCCATTTGGAGAGATTGCCATTTTTCCGGCTCTCCTCCAGAAAGGCATTGAATTCCCTGCATAGCTTCTTGCCTTTTTCCGAATCGGTAAAAACAAAGCTAAAGCCGGTCTTCCCCAAGGCATCTCCCAGAATTTCCACGTCGCTTTGCCCGGAGGAAATAAGTTCGTCAACGAACAGGCGATTCATGGCAAAAGCATCTATCTTCTTCTGCCGCAAATTCTGCGCCATATCCGCCAATGTATCAAGGTAGACAATCTCTGCCTGAGGGAAGGACTTTCTGGCGCATTCCTCCGCCAGTGAGCCGGGCCAGGTACCGATGCGACCGTGAGCTACCTCATCTTCCGTGGTCAGGGGGGTTGCCAGGCAAGTATTCGCAAAAAACAGGAATATGATCCATAACAAGGCTGCCTTCATCTTGCAGTCACCTCTTGTAGCAATTTTTTACAGCAAAGTTCCCTATATGGAGTGAATCTGTTAATGTAGTTATCGTGTCTTGATACAGGTGTAATTTCGTTATGAGAGATGTTAAATCCTTTTTATACTCGCAAAAGAAAATAGGCAGGAGTTTTCTGCATTTGGGTGAATATCATAGGCGAAGGGGGTATGTTTATGGCTATCCTGGCAGCGGCCGCCGTGCCGCATCCGCCTATTATCCTGCCAGAAGTCGGGCAGGGCGAGGAAAAGAAGATTGAGGCGACAACGCGCGCCTACCATGAGGTGATGGCCCGGGCGACGGCCCTGAAGCCGGAGACAGTGGTCATCATCAGCCCGCATGCGACCATCTATGCGGACTATTTCCATATCTCACCTGGGGAGAGGGCCAGCGGTGATATGGGGCAGTTCCGGGCAACCCAGGTGAAGTTTGAGGTGGCATACGATGAGGAATTCGTGCGGGAACTGGCAGGGATCTGTGAGCAGCAAAATATCCCGGCAGGCACGCTGGGGGCCAGGCAGCCACGCCTGGATCATGGCACGATGATACCGCTGTATTTCCTGCGGGAGCATTTGCCCTTGGAAAAATTGCAATTTGTACGCATTGGCTTTTCCGGGCTGGCGGCACAGGAGCATTATCGTTTCGGTCAGTGTATAGCCCGGGCGGCGGAGCGGCTGGGACGGCGGGTGCTGCTCATTGCCAGCGGCGATTTATCCCATAAGCTGAAAAAGGATGGCCCCTATGGATTGGCACCGGAGGGGCCGGTCTTTGACCAGTTGGCTGCACAGTCCCTGGGGAAAGCGGATTACCTGAGCCTGATGGCAGTGGAGCCGGAGCTGGCGGAGGCTGCTGCAGAATGCGGCCTGCGCTCTTTCTGGATTATGGCAGGTGCCCTGGACAGGCGGGCGGTCAAAGCGGAACTTCTCTCCTACGAAGGTACCTTCGGCGTAGGCTACGGAGTGGCCTGGGAGCTGCCGGAAGGCGAGGATGAGAGCCGCAATCTTTGCGAGCAGTACCTGATGCTGCGGCGGGAGGCCATGGAGAAAACCAGGGCCGGTGAGGATGCGCTGGTACGGCTGGCCCGGGCCAGCCTGGAGTATTATGTGCAGCACCATGAAGCACTGCCCCTGCCGGAAGGGCTGCCGCCGGAACTCTTGCAGCAACGCTCGGGTGCCTTTGTCTCCCTGAAGAAGGACGGTAAATTGCGCGGCTGTATCGGCACATTTCTGCCGACCAGGGACAATCTGGCTCAGGAAATTATCTATAACGCGATTTCCGCAGGTACCCATGATTCACGATTCGACCAGGTGACGGCAGAGGAACTGCCGGAGCTTGTCTATGATGTGGATGTGCTGACCGAGCCGGAGCCGATTGATTCTCCGAAAAAACTGGATGTACGCCGCTATGGGGTGATTGTGCAGTGCGGCAACAGACGCGGCTTGCTGCTGCCTGATCTGGCCGGCGTGGATACGGTGGAGCAGCAGATTGATATTGCCCGCCGCAAGGGCAATATCGGGCAGAAGGAGCCGGTGCAGCTCTATCGTTTCGAGGTGGCGAGACACACATGACAGCAGTAATCTGCGGCCTGTGCCCCCATCATTGTCGTTTGCAGCCGGGGCAGACGGGGCTTTGCCGGAGCCGCATGAACAAGGGCGGTAAAATCCTCTGCAAGAATTACGGCGAAGTGACCTCGCTGGCCCTGGACCCCATCGAAAAGAAACCCTTGGCACGTTTCCATCCGGGCAGCTTTATTCTCTCCGTGGGCAGCTACGGCTGCAACTTGCGCTGCCCCTTCTGCCAAAATTACGAAATCGCCCAAGCAGGAGCGGAAAGCGTAGGGATAAGGCATATGGATCCGGAGGAACTGGCAGGGCTGGCCCTGGAACTGGCCAGGGAGCCGCGGGGCAATCTGGGGCTGGCCTTCACATATAACGAGCCACTTATAAGCTATGAATACATTCTGGACACGGCCAGGTTGGTCAAGGCAGGGGGGCTTTCAGTGGTGCTGGTGACGAATGGCACCATCTGCCGCGAGCCGTTGGAGGAACTGCTGCCCTATGTGGATGCGCTGAATATCGACCTCAAAGGGTTCAGCCAGGCGTATTATGACTGGCTGGGCGGTGATTTTGAGACAGTGCGGCAGACCATCAGCCTGGCAGCCAGGTCTTCCCATGTGGAAGTGACGACGCTGATCCTGCCGGGCAAAAATGACAGCCCGGAGGAGATGGAAGCAGAGGCAGCCTGGCTGGCCAGTCTGTCACCTGAACTGCCGCTGCATATCAGCCGCTATTTCCCCCGGTTCCGCTGTGACATTCCAGCTACGCCGGTTGCAAACATAGCCGGGCTTGTAAAACGGGCCAGGCGTCACCTTCGTCATGTATATGCAGGAAACTGCGTTATTTCGGAAATTTAGAGGAAAATTGCATCCAACTGTAGAATTTTCAACGTTGGAAACAACAGCAGCAAAGCAGGAGGTATGGAAAATGATAAAGAAAGCAGCAAAAAAAACAGCCAAAAAGGTGGCAGTCACAGGAGCCCATCTGGCAGTCAAGGCAGGCATGAAGACAGGTGAGCTGGTGACTAAGGGCATCAAGCGGCGTCATGTGCAGAAGCACCGTGCCGCCAGGGTGCTGGGCAAAATACGCGAGAAAGTATGATGGACGCTTATAGAAATTTACTGGAAAATGTCCGCTCCGGAAAACTGGGCATAGATGAAGCTCTGCTGCAGCTCAAGAAGCAGCCCTTTGTGGATATCGGTCTTGCCAAGATTGACATGCACCGCTCTCTGCGGCAAGGAGCCAGGGAAGTCATTTACGGCGCAGGCAAGAGTGCGGCGCAGATAAACAGCATCCTGCAGGTGATGCAGGAAAAAAAGGCCCTGCCTGTACTCATCACCAGACTCTCGCCGGAAAAAGCATCCGAAATCAGGTCAGCATTTCCTGAGCTGGATTACCGTGAAGTGGCCCGGATAGGCATACTGGGCAAAGTGCCTGAGCCTGATGGCAATGGCACCATTGCCATCATCACCGCAGGCACCAGCGATATTCCTGTGGCAGAGGAAGCCGCCGTGACAGCAGAAGTCCTCGGCAACAAAGTCGAGCGCTGCTATGATGCAGGCGTGGCAGGACTGCACCGCCTGCTGGCCCATATGGACACCATCATGACAGCCCAGGCCATAGTCGCCATCGCAGGCATGGAGGGAGCGCTGGCAAGTGTGGTGGGTGGCCTTGCTGACTGCCCGGTTATCGCCGTGCCCACCAGCGTCGGCTACGGTGCCTCTCTGGGCGGCGTGTCCGCCCTGCTGTCCATGCTGAATTCCTGTGCCAGCGGCGTTTCCGTAGTCAATATAGACAACGGCTTCGGCGCCGCCTATCAGGCCAGCATGATCAATCATGCCAAGATTAAGGAAGGTAAATGAAACACTACTGATTCCAGCTGCTTGCCAGTTCAAGGTACATCTCTGTCAGGCTTTTCCCGGCCTGCCAGCCGATGCCCGCGAGCTTGGCAGCGGACAGGCGCAGGCCGGTGTCCGGGGCGTAGCCGTGGGATAATCCTTCAGCCAGGTCAAACACGACCTGGCTTTTTCCGTTGCCCAGGGTATTCTGCACCAAGGCAGCCATATCACGTATGCGCATGGTATTGGCTTCATTGACCACATTGTACGCCTCGCCAGGCTCTCCCTTTTGAGCGAGGAAGAGCAGTGCATCCACCACCTCATCTATAGCGCAGTAATTGCCCATGGACAGCCCTTGCGTGTGCAGGACGATATCCTCTCCCCGCAGGGCGGAGCGGGCAAACTGGGCAAAGACACGTCCGTCGTCCTTTGCTACTCCACGTCCGAAGGTCTGGGCCAACCGGGCAATCCTGACCGGCAGCCCGTATTCATGGGCGTACATGCGGCAGTAATACTCTGCCATGCGCTTGCCCAGAGGATAGGAGCTGCGCGGAGCGCGGGCATCTATTTCGCCAAGTTCATCCTCTGTTGTGCGTCCTGATTCGGAATTGATTCTGCCATACACCTCCATGGAGGACAGATACACCACGCTTTTCGCCCGGCATCTTTTGGCCAGCTCCAGTACGTTTTTGGTGCCCAGGACAATACTGTCTGCTGTTTCCACGGGCTTTGAGGCCATGTATGTTGACTGTGTGGGAGCAGCGCAGTGGATGATGGTCTCTGCACGGGTGGAAAGAGCGCACAGCGAGGCGCTATCTGCCAGATCAGCGGACAGCACCTTGACTCTGCGGGAGAACATGCGTGTGGCTTTTTTGGCATCCCTGACCAGAACCTCTACTTCCTTGCCCTGCCGCAGCAGTTCCCAGGTTAGCTGCGAGCCTATGTAACCGGTGGCACCGGTTATCAGGTACTTATGAAATCTTGTCTCCATGACCCAGACCTCCTTTGAGTTTATCCTACCATATGGCCTGGCGGCGTGCAATGAAGCTGCATAAAGCAAATCTTCTCGTACTGGCAATCCGGAGGCTATAGCTGGTGTGCCTGTATGTGAGCTGGCAGAGGTGGATGCGGATAATGAGGCAGTATTTTTGCTGGCGGTGCCCGAATACTTGCAGCCGGAAATCAGGGCGGGGTTGGCGGAGCATGGTTTTTGCAATATCTAAACAGGCGGGAGCATATCTCCCGCCTCGTTGAAACGCCGAGAGGAAGCTTTGTCTATCGACAAAGCTGGAACAATGGCGTTATAATAAAGTCGTTGCTCATAAGGGCAGCGGCTTTATTTTTGCAGGGAGGGCGTCGGTTTGAGCGTTTTGATAGAGATGGAAGGTCTCAGCCATTTGTTCGGGACGGGGCAGGGCGGGGATAAATACGCTTTGCAAGGCGTGAATCTGCAACTGCGCCAGGGGGAATTCCTGGCGGTGCTGGGAGCTAACGGCTCCGGCAAATCTACTCTGGCCCGCCACATGAACGGTCTCCTGCTGCCGACGGAGGGACATTGCCGTGTCAAGGGCATGGATACACGGGAATTGGCGGAGGCCGGGGAACTCTGGCGTGTGCGCCGGGAAGTGGGCATGGTCTTCCAGAATCCTGACAATCAACTGATTGCGGCGGTAGTGGAGGATGATGTGGCCTTTGGCCCGGAAAATCTGGGGGTGGAGCCGGATAAAATCCGTCGTCGCGTGCATGAGGCGCTGAAGGCAGTGGGCATGAGGCATTTTGCTAAGTTTGCACCCCACTTGCTTTCAGGCGGCCAGAAGCAGCGGGTAGCGATTGCGGGGGCTCTGGCCATGCAGACGGAATGCCTGGTGCTGGACGAGCCTACGGCCATGCTGGACCCCCAGGGACGGCAGGAAGTGATGCAGGTGCTGGAAGGGCTGCATCGTGAGCGCGGCCTGACAGTGGTGCTGATTACCCATTTCATGGAAGAAGCAGCCAGGGCGGAGCGGGTCGTGGTGATGGAGGACGGGCATGTAGCCTGCGAGGGAACCCCGCGGGAAGTCTTTGCAGAGCCGCAGGCTATGCAAAAGCTAGGTCTGGAAGCGCCGCTGGCGGGAGAGCTGGCGCAGCTTTTGTCTCAGTCGGGGATAAGACTTCCTTTGCCGGAAGCCGGCAGTATCATGACCCATGAGGATCTGCAGCAGAGCCTGGTTCTTTACCGGCAGCGACAGGAGGGATGAAGGTCAGTGTCCATTGAGCTAAAGAACGTTAGCTACACATATATGCCGGGAACCCCTAT
This sequence comes from uncultured Selenomonas sp., assembly GCA_947167105.1. Classification (GTDB taxonomy): domain Bacteria; phylum Bacillota; class Negativicutes; order Selenomonadales; family Selenomonadaceae; genus Selenomonas_B. The sequence goes on from CAMVGU010000021.1 coordinate 47,758, forward strand.
GGAAAGACAGGCCCTGCATGATATCAGCCTGACCATAAGGGAAGGGACATTCACGGCCATTGCCGGGCATACAGGCTCCGGTAAATCTACTCTGATCCAGCATTTAAACGGCTTATTGCAGCCGACTGACGGCACGGTTCTGGTTGATGGCGTAAATATCAATGCCCGTGACAGGCAGGGCCGTGGGGCAGCGAAACTGGCCAGGGGCAGCGTGGGCATGGTCTTTCAGTATCCGGAGCAGCAGTTATTTGAGGAAACCGTAGCGGCAGATGTGGCCTTCGGGCCGCGCAATCAGGGATTGTCCGGGGAAGTATTGGAGCAGAGGGTGCGGGCGGCACTGGCTCTTGCGGGGCTGGATTATGAGGCGTTTGGGAATCAGTCTCCCTTCCAACTGTCAGGCGGGCAGAAACGCCGTGTGGCGATTGCCGGTGTGCTGGCCATGCAGCCCCGGTATCTGGTGCTGGACGAGCCGACGGCAGGGCTTGATCCCAGGGGGCGTGAGGCGCTGATGGAGACAGTCGCAAGGCTCAGGCAGGGCAGCGGGGGCTGCCCGCCTATGACGATAATCTTTGTTTCACACAGCATGGATGATATACTGCGCCTGGCTGATGAACTGATTGTCTTAGACAGGGGGAGGCTGGTGCTGTCCGGGTCGCCGGAGGTTGTCTTTCGGGAAAAGGATATTCTTAGAAAGGCTGGTCTGGAAGCCCCGGAATTGACGGTGCTGCTGGACAGTTTGAGAGCAACGGGCCTGCCGGTGCCTGCGGGGGCACGCAACAGGAGGGAAGCGGCAGCCGCCATCCGGCAGGCGCTGCTGTCACATAAGGAGGCCGGCCTATGCTGAGCAGCATCACAATTGGCCAATATTATCCCGGCAATTCCCTGCTGCATCGGCTGGACCCGCGTGTGAAGCTGCTGCTGCTGCTGGCCTTTATGGTGGAGATTTTTGTCTTTACTGCGGCACCGGCCTATGCAGTGCTTTCAGCGATGACTTTGTTGCTGATGCTGAATTCAGGTGTGCCGCTGAAAATCATAATGGGTTCCCTGAAGCCCTTGTGGTGGATTATTGCCTTTACCTTCCTGATTCATCTGTGCAGCACGCCCGGCGATGCCTTTGCCCAGGTCTGGATTTTTGCTTTGACCTGGGAAGGGGCGGCGCGGGGCGGCCTGATCTGCCTGCGCCTGGTTTTGCTGATTCTGCTGAGTTCCTTGCTGACCTTCACGACCAGCCCGCTGAAACTGACAGATGCCATGGAGGCCCTGCTGCGCCCCTTCAAGGGCTTGGGGGTGCCAGCCCATGAGCTGGCCATGATGATGACCATTGCCCTGCGCTTTGTGCCCACGCTTATCGAGGAAACTGATCGCATCATGAAGGCCCAGCAGTCCAGGGGCGTGGATTTCAGCGAGGGCAGTCTGCTGAAACGGGCACAGAATATGGTGCCAATCCTGGTACCCCTGTTTCTGTCGGCCTTTCGCCGGGCAGACGATCTGGCGCTGGCTATGGAGGCACGTTGTTACAGGGGCGGGGAGGGCCGCACCCAGATGAAGGCCCTGCGCGTGTCCCAGATTGATTTTGTGGCTGTGGGGGCGTTTCTGTTGCTGACGGTGCTGCTGGCGGCTTTGTATTTTTACACAGTCTGAACGCCTGCGTTTCATAACCTTTACAGCAAGATTGAAGGAGATTCTAATCTTAAACTAAAGCCATTTTAATATTGCCCGCCTATACTTAAACCATAGACACAGGGAAGACCTGTGAGACAGCCAAATGTGAAAAGAAAGGTGATGGGCAATATGACTACGATGAAAAAGAGGATCATAGCAGGTATAACGGCAGGCGCGATACTGGCCGCAGGCGGTCTGGGTACACTTTCTGTACAGGCTGCTGCCAATGACGGCAGCGAGGGCCAGCAGCGGCAGCAGATGCTGGATAAGCAGGACAGAAGGCAGCATCCGCGGATGAAGATGGATGCGGATAAGACAGCCGAGCATATCGCGAAGATTTTTGGCGTCAGCAAGTCGGAGGTCAAGGCGGCGATTGATAAACAGACTGATTTCCGTGATATCGGTCAGGCCGCGATGCTCTCTAAGATCAGCGGCAAATCATTCCAGGAGGTACTGGCCCAGAAGACGGACAGCAAGGATTGGCGCGAGATTGGTGAGTCAATGGGGGTATCCAGGGAACAGGTACATGCGACTATGCTGGAAATGCGTGCCCAGCGTATCAGCCAGAGAGGCAATATTGATGCTGCAACTGCGCTGAAGCTGATGCAGGCAGGCTACCAGGATCGTGACATACAGATGGCCGCTGTACTAGCCAAGGAAAGCGGCAAAAACATTCAGTCTGTGCTGGATATGAAGAAAATCAACAACAGATGGTTCGATGTGGCCAAGGACTTGGGTGTGGACATGACAAAGCTGCGCCCTGAGCGTCACGGCCAGCGTGGGCCCCAGGGCACTCCGCCGGATGATATGATGATGGGACAGCCCGGCCCGGAGGGCGGCATGATGCCGCCGGAGTTGGCGGAAAACGGGCAGGAGCAGTAATGCTCACAGTATTTGCACAGGAGCTTTTACAGAGCGTCTCGCTTAGGTGAGGCGCTTTTTTGCTAGTGTAAGACCTCGTTCAGATATAGAATAATGAATCGTTCGAGATGTAGTCAGATGCAAGGAAGAGGAAGGAGCCATAGCGACGCGAAGCTAGTCCCCTTGGGGCGGGCTATGGCGACTGACGATGACGCAGCAGATGGCTGCATATCGGGCGATTCATCTAAAGATGAACGAGGGCTTACACTAGTTTGCAATTTCAGGCGCAATAGGCTAAAATCTATAGAAGTATTTCATTTATAGAGGTTGAGAGGCGATATTTTGAGTGAAAAAACTGCTGGCCGCCGCAGGACGCGCCAGGGCAAAGCGGCAAGAGAAGCGGTGAAGACTGCGCCAGCCGGGCGTAAATATGAACTTGCGGGACTGGCCTGCGTGGCAGCCGGCCTGATTTCCATAGGCGGGCTCTGGGATTTGAATGTGGGCTTCGTAGGCTTGTATTTTGCCAAGTTCCTGCGTTATTTCTTCGGAGTGGGCGCCCTGCCGGTGGCTCTTTTAATCATGCTGATTGGCTATCAGTACATTGTGAAGCACCACGGGCTGCGCTATTCTTCGCGCTTCTTTGGCCTGGGGCTGCTTTATATTTCGGTGCTTGCCCTATGGCATCATTTTGCCATTGCTGCAGGCGCAGAAATACTGCCAGAGAGCCTGCCGCGGGGCGGCGGTCTTCTGGGTGGCGGTTTCCTGCTGGCGCTCAGGCGGTTTTTCGGTGTGGATGGTGCGTTCATCCTGCTGGCTTGCGGCAGTATCGGCGCAGTGCTGCTCTCTACGACCTGGTCATTGGCAGCCGGCATCCTGAAAACCAGGGAGCAGGCTGCCAGGGGAGCCAAGGCGGCAGGCTCGGCCCTGGCTGTTACTTATGGCCATGTGGCTGAAGCCGGTGAGCGCGTGGAGGAGCAGGTAGTCGAGGCTGTGCGCGAAAAAGTGAGGAAATCCTTTTACAATCAGGAAAAGGACGGGCATTTTGGGGCGGAACCGGAGCAGCGCAGCCTGCAGCCCGCAGGCCCGGAGCTGCAAGCCGGGCTGCAGCCGGAGGAAACTGCACAGGAGCCGCTTTCGGCTGTGCCGGAACCAGAACCGGAATCTGAGCCTGAGCCGGAGGAGCCGCGTTTCACCATAGAATACGGCCGTCGGCAGGAGGAGCAGGAGGAAGAGCGGGAAGAAGCAGCGGCTTTGGGAGCTATGGCAGCCAGGGGAACTGCTGCCAAGATAGAGGCAGAGTCTGCTTTGGCGCTGGAAGCTATGGCCAGGGCTGAAACGGCTCCGGGAGATAATCAGGCCAAGTTGCCTCCGAAGCCTTATGTCATGCCGCAGGTAACTCAGATACTGTCCAAGCGGGTGAAACATAAGAATGTCGTCCTGGAAATGGAAATCGAGGAGAACGCACGGGATTTGCAGCAGGTACTGGCAGATTTCAATGTGAAGGCGACTATCATCAATGCCTGCCACGGCCCTGCCGTGACTCGCTACGATTTAGAACCGGCGGCAGGGGTGAAGGTCAGCAAGATCACGAATCTGGCTGATGATATCGCCCTCTCCCTGGGGGCGGCTTCCGTGCGCATCGAGCCGGTGCCGGACAAGAAAGCCATAGGCATTGAGGTGCCGAATAAGGAACTGGAAGGGGTGCAGCTACGGGAGGTGCTGGAAAGCGAGGGCTTTGCGGCGGCTAAATCGCCCCTGACGGTTGGCCTGGGCATGGATATCAGCGGGCAGGCCATTTTTGCAGATTTGGCGAAGATGCCCCATATGCTGGTGGCAGGCGCCACAGGCTCTGGCAAGTCCGTTTGCATCAATACGCTGATCACCAGCATCCTCTTCAAGGCCAAGCCTGACGAGGTGAAATTCATCTTGGTTGACCCGAAGGTGGTGGAGCTGTCCGGCTATAACGGCATCCCCCATATGATGCTGCCGGTTGTGACGGACGCGAAGAAAGCAGCCTCGGCGCTGAACTGGTCCGTGCAGGAGATGGAGCGTCGCTATGCGGCCTTTGCGGAGCGCGGCGTTCGCAATATGCAGACTTTCAACGAGCACTATCCGGAGGAAAAGCTGCCGGCCATAGTCATCATCATTGACGAGCTGGCGGATCTGATGATGGTCGCTCCCCATGATGTGGAGGACGCTATTTGCCGTCTGGCGCAAAAAGCACGGGCGGCCGGCATCCATATGGTGCTGGCGACCCAGCGCCCCTCTGTTGATGTTATCACGGGCATTATCAAGGCCAATATACCTTCGCGCATTTCCTTTGCGGTGTCCTCACAGATAGATTCCCGTACCATTCTGGATCGCAGCGGTGCGGAAAAGCTTCTGGGCAAGGGTGATATGCTGTTCTTCCCTATCGGTGCGTCGAAGCCCCAGCGTGTGCAGGGAGCATTCATCAGCGACGAGGAAGTGGAGCAGTTGCTGGATTTCATACGTGCCCAGGGACAGGAAGCTGAGGCCAATGAGGATCTGGTGAAATTCACTGAGCAGGCCGCTCTGGAGGCAGAGGAAGAAGGAAATGGCAAGAAGGGCAGCAAGGCAGATGTACCCAGGCAGGACGAGTTGCTGCCGGAGGCCGTGAACCTGGTGCTCAGCACAGGACAGGCTTCGGCCAGCTCCGTGCAGCGACGTTTCCGCGTTGGCTATACCAGGGCTGCACGCTTGATAGACGCGATGGAGGAACTTGGCATTGTCGGCCCCAATACGGGCAGCAAGCCCCGTGAGATATTGATGAACAGTGAGGAGGCTCTTGCTGCCGTAGAGCAGTCGGCTGCAATGGCCTGATGTTAAAAAACGGGCAAGCCACCCAAAGGCTTGCCCGTTTTTTAACGCAGTACATTCTTGTGGGCATTGATGATCTCGCCCATCAGCATCTTGCCCCGAATGTCGGGATGCAGGCCATCTATGGAGAAGCCTGTGTCCATTTCCTTGCGGGATGCGTCATAGAAATATGGCTCCAAATCAATGAAGTATTCCTGCTGGCGTATCCAGCCGTTGATTAGATTCAGTTTCAGCTTCCAGTTTGGGTCGGTATCCGTATGGAAGGCGTACTTGATATTTTTGGGATTGATTGGCATCAGGGTCAGGAAGACGGGGCGGATGTTGTTGCCTTCGCATTTTGCCCTGATGGTGTCGAGGTCGTTTATGACGCTCTGGGCGGAAATGGTAGAGGAGCGCAGGCTGTTTGAGCCGGTCAGTATCAGCAGATTTTCAGGCTGGAAATGCAGTACATCCGTGTCGAAGCGATCCGCTGTCATATGGGAAGTATCGCCGCTGCGGCCCAGGTTCAGGCAGGGGAAGTCCAGATAGGTCGTGTAGCTGTATTCCAGCGCAGCCGGGGAGTAGGAGACGGCACCGCCGCCGTGGGTTATGCTATCGCCCAGGACGGCCGCCTTGACGCGTCCGCTGTACTCCGGCATGGTGAACTTAGCCGCGTCCGACCAGGTGCCCACGGGATTGTTGTTTTTATCCAAGGCACGGACACGCCAGTAGTATTCACCGGCATAGGGGCGTGCATATTCATCGTAGCAAGTGTTGGCGGAATCGACAACTTTGCTCCAGTAGCGCTTGGGATCGGGCTGGGTGCCGTTGGGGATTTCGGGCGGCTGGGTCAGCAGCTCAACCTCGAAACGCATCATGCCGTGCAGGGGTATCCATTGGTAAACAGGATAGACGGGCTGCTGGAAATTAGGCATCTGGTCAAAATCGTTGATGAGGGGGGCATTAGGGCTGGGAAGGGCAGGGTCGATATGGATGGGTTCGGCCTTGGAAAATTCGCCTATGGCCTCGTGGTGCAGGCCCAGGGCCCGCACGCGCCAATACACGACACCCCTCCGGGCATAGGGACGGAGATCCGCCTGCCAGCCGTTAGTGTAAATCTGGCGTGTGCTTTCCAGATGGCCTTCCTTTTTGGTCGCCGGTTTAGTGCCTCCTTCCTGCTTCGGCGGGGCGGAAAGCAGCTCCACCTCATAGCAGACAGCAGTAGGCACAGTATGCCAGACCAGGAAGGGCATCTGGCTGGCCTTGTGATTTTCCGTGTAGTGGAAGATGGAGACCGGCGAAGTATTGTCCAGGGGGAAGTCAGGATTTTCGATGGGCTCCGAGGGCGGAGTCAACCGGCCAAACATGCCGTAGGCAGTTACCCTGTAGTACATAGGTATGGCCGTGCGTGGCACCTGGTAAGAAGAATCAAAGGTGAAGTCTCCCTGGAAAAGATGTGAGGAAGGCTCGTTTGCCACCAGGCCTGTTGTGCGTGAATAGCTCTCTATCCTGTAAAAGCAGGGATAGGGCAGGCGATTCCAGGAGAGCTGCAGACGGCCATCGGTTTCCCGGAAGGTGGGAGCAAGCTCCCGTCCCGCAAGTCCCAGCACATCTGTTTTTTCCATCACCAGGATTGTCAGCAGGGTAAAAGACAGTATGACAGCTGTAAAAAGTAAAAATTTCTTCATAAAAATAACCAACTGTAAAAGGATTTTCACGTCACAGACGGAATAGAATATAGTATATCACAAAATAGAGGTGTTGTGCCATGGAAAAGAAAGGTTTGGTTCTTGTACATACAGGCGACGGCAAGGGCAAGACTACTGCTGCCCTGGGCCTGGCCATGCGTGCCTGGGGGGATGGGCTGAAGGTTATTATTTTGCAGTTTATTAAGGGTGGCTGGAAATATGGGGAATTAAAGACCATCGAGGAATTGGGAAGGCTTTCGGATGGCCGTATCCGGGTGGAGCAGTGCGGCCTGGGCTTCACTAATACGGGCAAGGCCAGCATGGAGGAACACCGGGCGGCTGCCCAGGAGGCCCTGGGCAAAGCGCGCAAGGCTTTGCAGGAACATGAGTGTGATTTGCTGATCCTGGATGAGATGAATTACGCGGTGAAGTACGAGCTGGTCACTGAGTCGGAGATGCTGGAGCTTCTGGATATGCGGCCTGCGGATATGCACCTGGTCATGACCGGGCGGGATGCCTGCCAGGCTTTGATAGAGCGGGCAGATTTGGTTACGGAGATGAAGCTTATAAAGCATCCTTATGACCAGGGCGTGCAGGCACAGATGGGCATAGAATATTGAACGACTTGCCTTTTTGCAGAGAACGGTGTAAACTTGTAAACATATTATTCGACTGAAACAATGAGTCTCCCGCTTCCATAAGCGGGAGTAAAGAGCCTATATCGCGCGAGTGGGGGCGGAGCGAAGCGGTATCCCCCACTCACAAGAAGTCAATCCACGCGATGCAGGCTTGTCGTGCTCCTCGAACTACCAACGTGGATTGAAACAAAAGGGAGAGCTGATATTTTATGAGAAGCGATGTTGTAAAAAAGGGTGCGACCCGCTGTGCGCACCGTTCTTTGTTCAATGCCCTGGGCTTTGGCCCCGAGGATTTGCAGAAGCCTTTGATTGGTGTTTGCAATTCTTTCAATGAGGTCATACCGGGCCATATGGGATTGAAGGAAATCACGGAGGCGGCAAAGCTTGGTGTTGCCGCTGCCGGGGGCACGCCGCTGGAATTTCCGGCCATCGGTGTTTGCGATGGCATTGCCATGGGGCATACCGGCATGAAATACTCCCTGGCCAGCCGCGAGCTGATTGCGGATTCCATCGAGGCAGTGGCCATGGCTTCAGGCTTTGACGGCCTGGTGCTGATTCCGAACTGCGACAAGGTGGTGCCGGGGATGCTGATGGCCGCAGCCCGCCTGAATATTCCTGCGGTGGTCGTTTCCGGCGGGCCCATGCTGCCGGGGCGCTACCAGGGTCGGGATATTTCGGTCAGCCAGTCCTTTGAGGCGGCAGGCAAGTTTGCAGCCGGTCAGATGAGCGAGGCCGAGATGGCCGATCTTGAGGCCCATGCCTGCCCCGGCTGCGGTTCCTGCGCGGGCCTCTTTACTGCTAATACGATGAATTCCCTGACGGAAGCGCTGGGCATGGGGTTGCCCGGCAACGGCACGATTCCGGCCGCGTACAGCGGGGCGCGCCGCCTACTGGCCAAGCGGGCAGGGGCTGTGGTGATGGAGCTTATCAAGAAAGATATCAAGCCCCGTGACATCATGACAAGGGAGGCTTTCGAGAATGCCATCACAGTGGATATGGGCATCGGCGGTTCCTCCAACACGGTGCTGCATTTGACAGCCATTGCCCATGAAGTCGGCATTGAGCTGCCGGCAATGCTTTTTGACGAAATCAGCCGCCGTACACCGTATATTGCGAAACTCTCACCGGCCGGCAAGCACCATATGACAGACTTGAATGAGGCGGGGGGGATTTCGGCTGTAATGGGCGAGCTGTCCCGCAAGAATTTAATCCATCTGGAGGCGCAAACCGTAACAGGTAAGGTCAGGGAACGCATTCAGGACGCAAAGGTACTCAATCGTGAAGTTATCCATTCGGTGGAGGAACCCTATCGTAAGGAGGGGGGACTTGCCATCCTGTCTGGTAATCTGGCTCCTGACTATGCAGTGGTCAAGGCTTCAGCCGTGGCTGAGGATATGCTGGTCTATGAGGGCAAGGCGAAATGCTACAACTCGGAGGAATCTGCCTGTGATGCGATCATGCAGGGGGAAATCCATGATGGTGATGTGGTAGTCATTCGCTACGAAGGACCGAAGGGCGGCCCGGGCATGCAGGAAATGCTGAACCCGACTGCAGTTATCACCGGCATGGGCCTGAAGGTCGGGCTGATTACGGACGGCCGCTTCAGCGGTGCCAGCCAGGGAGCCTGCATCGGCCATATTTCCCCGGAGGCCATGGCGGGGGGCCCGATTGCCCTGATTGAGGATGGTGACATTATCTCTATAGACATACCGAACCGCAAGCTGGAGCTGAAGGTCAGCGACGAAGAACTTGCAAGGCGCAGGGCCGCCTGGCAGCAGCCGGAGCCGAAAATAAAGCATGGGTATCTCGCCCGCTATGCGAAAATGACCACATCGGCCAGCACAGGGGCTATTGTGCAGTAAGAAAAAGAATAAGACAAACACCCTCGTATGTAGTATAATATACTGGATTACAACTACGGGGGTGTTTTTTTGATAAAAAAAGGAATAATCCTGGCAGGCGGCTCGGGAACACGGCTCTATCCCTTGACGGAGGTCGTTTCCAAGCAGTTGATGCCCATATATGACAAGCCCATGATCTATTATCCGCTGAGCACCTTGATGCTGGCGGGGATCAATGACATCCTGATCATCACCACGCCGACAGACAGTCCTTTTTTCAGGAAGTTGCTGGGGGACGGCACACAGCTTGGCATAAATATCAGCTATGCGGTGCAGCCAAGCCCGGATGGGCTGGCCCAAGCCTTCATTATCGGCGAGGATTTTATTGCAGGGGATTCCTGTGCCCTTGTTTTGGGGGACAATATCTTTTACGGCTCGGATATGCCGAAGCTCCTGCGGGAAGCGGCACAGCATGATGATGGAGCCACTGTCTTTGCCTATTATGTCTCTGACCCGGAGCGCTACGGCGTGGTGGCCTTCGATGATGAGGGCAGGGCTACGAGCCTGGAGGAAAAGCCGGCCCAGCCTAAGTCCAGCTATGCAGTAACGGGGTTGTATTTCTATGACAAGGATATCGTAGACGTTGCGAAGCAGGTCAAGCCCTCGGCACGGGGCGAGCTGGAGATTACCGATGTGAACAAGATGTACCTTGCGGCTGGCAAGTTGCGGGTAGAGAAGATGCGCCGCGGCTATGCCTGGCTGGATACGGGCACCCATAAATCCTTGCTGCGGGCGGCGCAGTTTGTCGAGACCATCCAGACCCGCCAAGGGCTTAAGGTTTCCTGCATTGAGGAAATTGCCTACCGCATGGGCTATATCGACGCAGAGCAGGTATTGCGCCTGGCAGAACCTATGAAGAAGAATGATTACGGCCAGTATCTGCAGCGCATGGTCAAAGAAGAAAAGTATTGAAGGAGCATTAGCGTGAAAGTAACGGAAACAAAACTGAAGGGCGTTTACATTGTAGAGCCGCAGGTCTTTGGAGATGCGCGCGGCTGGTTCATGGAGAGCTGGTCTGAGCGCAAGCTGGAGGAAGCGGGCATCAAGGTCAATTTCTTGCAGGACAACCATTCCTATTCGGCACAGCAGGGCATTCTGCGCGGCTTGCATTATCAGCTCAACCCCATGTGCCAGGCTAAGATGCTGCGCTGCACCCGCGGCCGCATATTCGATGTAGCGGTGGATATACGGAGGGGCTCGCCCCAGTATGCTCAGTGGGTCGGCGTGGAGCTGACAGCGGAGAACAAGAAGCAACTCTTTATCCCCCGCGGCTTCGCCCACGGCTTTATCACCTTGTCCGAGGATGTTGAAGTGCAGTACAAGGCTGACAATTACTACGCGCCGGAATGTGATGGCAATATCCGCTGGGATGATCCGGAGATTGGCGTAAAGTGGCCCATCCAGCCGGTACTGCTGTCGGACAAGGACAAGAATGCGCCGACACTGGCTGAGCGTGCAGCGCAGGAGAGCTTTAATTTTAATTACGCTGAGATGAAATAAGAGGAACGAATATATGAACATTATTGTAACTGGCGGTGCCGGCTTTATCGGTGGCAACTTCGTTTATTACATGCTGGAGCAGCGCCCGGAAGACAGAATCATCTGCTATGACAAGCTGACATATGCCGGCAATATGGAAACACTGGCCAAGGCTCAGGAAAATCCGAATTTTAAGTTTGTACGCGGGGATATTGCAGACCGTGAGGCGGTCTACAAGCTCTTTGAAGAGGAAAAGCCTGATATCATAGTGAACTTCGCGGCAGAATCCCATGTGGATCGCTCCATCGAGCAGCCGGAAATTTTCCTGCAGACCAATGTCATCGGTACAAGCGTGCTGCTGGATGCCTGCCGCAAGTACGGCATTCAACGCTATCATCAGGTTTCCACTGATGAGGTCTATGGTGACCTGCCCCTGGATCGTCCTGATCTCTTCTTTACAGAGACTACGCCGCTTCATACATCCAGCCCCTACTCCGCTTCTAAGGCTTCGGCGGATCTTTTGGTTCAAGCCTATCACCGCACCTACAAACTGCCCGTGACCATATCTCGTTGCTCTAATAACTACGGCCCTTACCACTTCCCGGAAAAGCTGATTCCGTTGATGATTATCAATGCGATGCATGATAAGAAACTGCCCGTCTATGGCGATGGGCTGAACGTAAGGGATTGGCTCTTTGTGGGCGATCACTGCGCGGCCATCGAACTCATACTGCGCAAGGGCACGGTGGGGGAGGTATATAATATCGGCGGTCATAACGAGCGTGCCAACATAGATGTGGTAAAGGCCATTCTGCATGAGCTCGGCAAGGGCGAGGAACTCATAGAACATGTGACAGACCGCAAAGGGCATGATCGCCGCTATGCCATAGATCCCACCAAGATTAGCAAGGAACTTGGCTGGGAGCCCACCACGAAATTCGAGGACGGTATCAAGGACACTGTTAAATGGTACCGGGAACACGAAGCCTGGTGGCAAAACATTATCTCCGGCGATTACCAGAACTATTATGCCAGGATGTACGGCAACCGTTGAAGCCAGATGTTTAAGTATTTGACAGGGGACTCTGCATGAGCGGGGTGCCCTGTTTTTGATCACAAACATATTTTTTTAAAAAAGGGTGTTGACAAAACAGGCAAAAGCCTGTAGTATTATACAAGTCGCCGCG
>CAMVGU010000022.1 GCA_947167105.1 uncultured Selenomonas sp.
ATCATAATTTTATGAAAAGTTGCTTTTAGTTTGAGAACTTTTGACTCTCAAGTGTAGAGGATATGGGAGAAAATGCCACAGTGAAGGAATATGTGGGCGGCCTGGTGGGGGAGAATACCGGCAGCATCGTCAATGCCTACCAGGGGAGCTTTCCAGTAACCGGTTCTTTATCGACGGGAACGTTTAAATCCACTGCTATTACTGAGGCGGTAGGCGGCATCACAGGCAAGAACAGCGGCACCATCGAGGCTGTCTACAGCCAGGGAACCGCCAGCGGCAGTAAGCCGGGCAGTAACGATAATCTTGTGACTTTATCATTAGATCCTTTGGTGGGAACAGGAACAGAAGCGATAAATTCATATACGGAAAATCTCACAACTGCCGCCACCTTTGGGGCCTGTGGTGATAAGCTCACCGCCGATGGCAGCAATAAAAATGCAGTCTGGCGCATCTACGATGGAAAAACGGCTCCCCTGCTTACCGCCTTTATGAAGCGCAAGGATAACTACCTGGGCAGCAAGGTTTATGATGGCACCGCCGAAGTGGGCAACAGCGAAGCCCCCCCAACGAACACTTCCACCCATCAGGAGGGCATTAACTGGATTAGCGACATCACATTGATTACCCCTGCTTCAACACCAAGCTCCCCATCCTCTCCATCTTCCGGTTCAGGCTCCGGTTCAGGCTCCGGCTCAGGTTCCGGCTCTGGCACAGGTTCTGGCACAGGTTCCGGCTCTGGCACAAGCTCAGGTTCAGTTTCAACCCCCACTTCTACCCAGACTCCAACTCCTATCCCAACCACAACCCCAATTCCAGCCCCGGTTAAGGAGACAACTCCCAGTTCTGACCCTGCGCCTGTTACCACGGCAGTACCTGCCCAGGCAGGGCCTTCCACATCTACCTCAATCCCGGCAACAGCCCAGGCCATTGAAAGGCAGCTAGAGGCCAGGGGCGTAGATGCCGGGCAGTTAGAGGCAGCCAAAAGTTTTGCTACGCCCAATGTCCAGAGCAGCACCACAGCAGCAATCTCACCGTCTGAAACCGAGGCTGCAAGCACCCAGACTGCCGCTTCTGCGACAACGGCTCAGGCTAACCAGAACCTGTCCTGGGGTGCTGACGGACTGCTTGCCCTGGAAAACAAGGGAGTAAACGCCCCTGTCTCCATGCAGGCAGAAACTTTAGCCGCAACGGCAGGCAATAACGGCCTCGCCACCGGCTCCCGGACAACTGCCTCAAATACCAGCCAGCCCGCAGGCAGCGAAAATGCCCAGGGGCAGGAGAGCAGCCAGTCTGACAGCGCGGACAGCACAGAGAAAAATGATAAAAAGCGGGATAGTGAATAAACAAAAAAGAGGTAGATTATATTGCAGCAGACAGAAGCAAGACCTATCAGCAAACGCATCAGGCTTAGCATTTCCCCCAGGCTGAGGGGAGGGCTGGCGGCTCTCCTGGCCTCCCTCGCTTTCCCCCTCACAGCAGGGGCGGCTCCCGCCGTCCCCCAGCCGGGGGAGGAAATACGCCAGCCCCCGGAGCAGGGAGAAACAGATATCCGCAGCGACCTGCCGGAAGGGAGGGAGACACAAGGTGAGGGCACTAAATTCACCCTGTCCGGCATACGCGTGGAGCATGAGGGCATGGAGCTGGACGAAGAAGGGCTGTCCGGCATCACCTCCCCCCTGCTGGGCAGGGAAATCACCGCCTCGGAGCTGAATGCGGCAGTGGAGCAGCTAACCTAATATGCCAGGAAAAACTATCCCGCCGCCATCGCCTATATCCCGGAGCAGACGGCCCGGGAGGGAAAGCTGCTTATCCGCTTCGAGCCGGGGCGCTTTGATAAGGTGCAGATAGAGGAGGGCAGCGTCCTGAAGGAGTCCGTGGCCCATAGGCCCCTGGCAGGGCTGAGAAAGGGAGGGATTATCGAGGCCGGCTCCCTGGAAGAATCCCTGCGGAACCTGCGGGATATTCCGGGCATTGCTGCCAATGCCGTCCTTTCTCCCGGCTCTGAGCAAGGCACCAGTAATCTTACTGTAAAGATTAGTGATATGTAGCCTGCCACCTACATCCTCTATGCGGAAAACTACGGCAGCAGGGCCGCAGGGCGCTACCGCTACGGCTTCCAGGCTGACTGGAAGAACCTGGGTGGCACCGGCAGCCGCCTGATGGCGGGGGGAGTCATATCCAACGGCAAGCAGCACGGCGGCAATCTCGCCTATGAAATCCCTGTGGGCCACAGCTCCACCACCCTGGGGCTGGCCTACAGCCACTCGGACTGCGAGCTGGGTAGCATTTGGAGCCGACTGGGGGTGGAGGGCAAATCCGGCCCGCCTGGACTACGCCCGCCGCATCGGCCTGGAAGATGGCCTGCCAAGGGATGCGGACAGCAGGCAGAGGATTTGGTTCCTGCTGGGGGAAGGTCTTTTAAGGTGAAATGTATTTCTAATATTAACAGTAAATCATTACTGGCAAGGCAGGGGGTTCAATGCACTCCTTAACTATACAGACAAATTTGTATAGGGCCGTATTTCGCGGCAGTAAGCTGGATGGGAACGAAAAATTTACACCTTGAAATCCGGTTGATCCCGGTAGAAATGCTGTAGGAGCTCGATGAAGGCGTGGAGGGATTTTCGTTTGTCGTTTTTGTGGGTATAGACCCCGCAGGGGATGACCACATCGCTGGCAAAGTCCAGCCAGGCAAATTCGCCGTTGTGGTCATTCAGGAAACCTGGGGCCAGGCACACGCCCTTATGGGCAGCCACGTTGGTGAGGGTATTGTCGTGGTCGGGGCTGTTGAAATAGTCAACGTGAATCTCTTTTATCATGCGCTGCTGCAAAGCCCGCAGGGCCGGGGGAGAGCCGCCGCCCACCATGAGAGTACGACCCTTTAAGTCGCTGGGAGCAACCAGCGGCTTTTTTGTCAGAGGATCGCTTTTCTCCGTGATTAGGTAGATGCGGCTGTCAAAGAGGTGATGGCAGGTCACGTCCGGCACCCGTTTCATGGTGTATTCCATGGCAAAGGTCACATCCTGCTCACCTCGCAGGAAGGATTCCTGCCCATCCTGCCAGTCAAAGCTGGGGATGATGCTGACCCTTGGGAAACTGTGGCTGAACTGGGCCATTACCTGGGGCAGGAAGTAAAGAGCTGAGCGGATGGGCAGGGCGATGCGGATGCTTTCCGCGTATTTGGTGCTGAAGTTCTGCCCCTGCTCAATGGCGGCTTTCAGTTGTCCATAGACAGTGCGCAGTGTGCCCACGAACTGGGTACCTGCCGGGGTGAGCATGGCTCCCTTGCCGGAACGCTCAAAGAGGGCAAAGCCTATCTCGTTTTCCACTGCCTTTATCTGATAGGTGAGGGTGGGCTGGGAGATAAAGAGATTTTCGGCAGCGCGGTTGAAATTCAGCACCTGCGCCAGCTCCAGTATGTATTCCATTTGCTTGGTATTCACGGGCATGGTCTCCTCATTTGCAGTATAGCGTCTGCTGCGGGGGGGATGCAATGAGTGCATAACTTTCACATTTTTCCTGCCAGAAGTTCACGCAGCCTGTCCCTTGCCTGCTTCAAGGATGGCTTTTACCGCTATTTGTCCCCAGGGAGCCGTCTGTTTTTTGCTGCTTGTCATAACCTTCATGTTCATCCAGATTCTTCTCTATTTGCGAGGCTTTCAGCGCCTGGTCTGCTGAGGCTCCTTTTCTCTCTGCTGCAGCGTAGCGCAAAGCATCCACGGCAACCGGCACTCCCATGGCCTTTTCCAGTGCAGCCCGGCTGAGGTTGTACTGGTAGAGTGCCGTCAAATAGTTCTGCTTGGCGCGGGTCAGTTTATCCTGGGCGTCCGTTAGGCCCAGGAGTACATCCACCCCTTCCTCGTAGCGCACCTGGGCAATTTCATAGCTGTCCTCGGCCTGCTTGACGGCCATTGCTGTATCCTCTATGTTTTGCTCGGCTGCTTTCATGTTGAGATACGCTGTGCGTGTCTCCAGACGGATGGCCTTTTTCACCCGCTGCGCCTCGGCCTCATAGGCGTGAATGTTCGCCTCGGCCTGCTCAACATTTTCTGCTGTCACGCCATTATCAAAGATATTCCACGAAATATTCAGCCCGGCTTCCCAGGCATGGCTGCGCTCGCTGCGGAAGGGAGCATTGCCGGCAATGTCCTGTCTGACCACTGCCGATACTCTGGGGCGGTAGCCGGCCTTTGCCGTATCTTTTTGCGCCTGGGCAGCCCTGATCGTATAATCGGCGGCCAGACCATCCGGGCGATGTTCCAGTGCATATGCCTCACAGGCCGCCAGATCCTTGTCATAGGGTTCATAGGTGAAGATATCCAGCGGCTCCACATCAGTGTCCTGGGGCAGGCCTACAATGCTGGCCAGGGTGGATTTGGCTATGTTCACCTGTTTTTCGGCGTTGACCAGATTCTGGCGGTCATTGGAAATATTTACTTTCATCACAAGCAGGTCGGCTTCTGCGACTGACCCTTCCTCAAACTGGGCCTGGATCATGTCCAGTTGGGTATTGCTCCTCTCCACTGCCTCGCGGGCTACTTTCGCCAGGTTTTCCAGGTGGATCAGATTGGCATATCCCTCGGCAGCCGCATAGCGCACAGCCTGGCGGGTGTTCTCCGTATTGAGATCCGCCCGGTTCAGTTGATAGCGCCCGGCTGCAATCTGTCCTTCAAGCTGCCCGCCTGTGTAAATGGGCACCGTGAGATTCCAGCTATTGGCAAAGGTATTGTGGTAGGCATAGGCACCTACGCTTGCCGGACTGCCGACGGTGAGGCCGTAGTCCGTCATATAGACAGGGCTGACATTGCCAGGGTGCGGGTCGCCGTAGGCATCATGGGAGTCATTGGCGGATTCGTAATTCCTGCCGCCAATCTTGTATGCCTGGGAAGTCCAGCTAATCACCGGCCCCTTGCTGCGCCGTGCCGACCGCAGACTGTGCAGGGCGGCCTCCCGCTGGGAAGCGGAGGCTTCCAGTCCCTCATCCGTAGCCAGGGCCATGCGGATGCTCTCGGCCAGAGTCAGGTGTACGGGGGGCAGCGCTTCTGCTCCGCAGGCCCTGGCGGAGCAAACCAGGGCGCAGCTTAGGATACCGGCGAACAATAATTTTTTTTTCAGCAAATCGTAGAGTTTCATTGGGGATCACCTTTCTGCATGGATTCCGGTTACCTGCCGCCTGACCAGCTCAGAAAACAGGCCACCCTTTTCCACCAGTTCATCAAAACTTCCCATTTCGGCAATTCGCCCCTCATCCATGACGATAATCCTGTCACACTGCCGAATGGTGGAGAGCCGATGCGCCACTACAATGCGTGTGGATTTGAGTTTATCCAGACTGCGGGTGACAATGGCCTGGGAACGGTTGTCCAGGGCACTGGTGGCTTCATCGAAAATCAGGATGGCGGGCCTTCCCGCCAGGGCCCTGGCAATCAGGATGCGCTGGCGCTGCCCCCCGGAGATATTGGAGCTGCCCTCGCTGATTATGGTCTGCATGCCCATGGGCATCTCGGCTATATCTTCGGCAATCCCCGCCGCCTCCGCAGCTTCCCAGGCAGCGTCCTGGGAAAGCATCCTGGTGCCTACAATATTGGTGTAAATATCCCCCGTCATCAGTTGCCCGTTCTGCAGCACCACCCCCATCTGGGAGCGCACGGAGGGCAGGGCAAGCTCGGCTAAATCCTGGCCGTCGAAGAAAATGCTGCCCCGCCTGGGAGTTTCAAAGCCCAGCAGCAGGCGCACCAAAGTGCTCTTGCCGCTGCCGGACTTGCCCACGATGGCCACATTTTCCCCGGAAGCTATGGAAAAGCTCACATCCTTGAGTACATCCTCGCCTTTGGTCTCCGTAACGCCGCCTTTCCCATCCGGCAACATGGCATCATAGGCAAAAAACAGATGGCTCACCTCAATGGCGCCGGAAAGGGGCTCTGCCTCCTGCTTGTCCTCGGTAGTTTCCGGCACTGCCTCCAGAATCGGCCGCAGGTTTTCCAACTGGGGCTGAATGGCAAAATACTGGCTTATGAGGCCGATTACGCCGCCCATGACCCCATTGAAACTGGAATAGGCCGCATTAAAGGCGATAAACTGGGCATAGCCAATCCCTGTCTTTACTGTCTTCCCGTCCGGTGACACCTCGTTCATGCCGTAAACGGCGATCCAGTAAAGAATCAGGGTCAGAAGGAAGGGCTGGATGCTTGCGATGATGGAGGTATAGTTATTCTGCCAGCGCAGCTTGAGTGCCCAGTTCCAGTGCTCGCCGAAGGTGCGTGACCAGAGGTGATAGGCCTGGCTCTCCGCCCCCTGCACACGGAACTTGGCGAGGCCGGCAAATATCTGCTGCACCGTGCCCGCCGATTTGTTGCCGGCCTCTATGATTTTGCGCTGAAAGAACAGCACCCGCCGCATAATGAGCGCCACAAACAGGGAATAGACCAGCCAGACGGCAATGGCAGCCGCCGTGAGCTTCAGGCTGTAATAGCACATCAAAAAGATGCTCCAAAAGGAGAAAAGAAAGGAAAGAATCGAGGTCGCAAATTCACCGGAGGCCAGATTCTTGGCAATGCCGATGCCCCCCATACGGCTGGCCAGTTCCCCAACGGTAAAGCGGCGAAAGAACTTGGTGGGCAGGGTCATCAGCCTGCCCCACATGGCTGCCTCGGCGGCTGCCTCGATGCGGGTGGATATACGCAGTATCGCGATGGAACGCACGATGGAAAGGGCCGCCGTGGTGAAACTGGTCACCATCAGGGCCTGGGTTACTGTAGCCAGTCCCTGCCTGTCCAGGATGGGAATGATGTCCTGAAAAATCGTTTCCGTGATAATGGGCGTCGCCAGCGGAATCATGCCGGCGAACAGGCTGCAGACCAGTATCGTGCGGTAATCAGCCAGCCAGCACTGGCGGAACATGAACTTGATGAGATCCCACAGTTTTAAGGCCCTTGCGGGAAATCCCGCATAGCATTGAAAGGCATCCCTTTCCAAATGCTTTGCCGCTTCTTCCGTCAGGGCAATGCCATCCGGATGTTCCGGCAGGAAAATCTGATAAGCTCCCGGCTTCACAGGGAGCAGGGCGGCGATTTCCTTGCCCCTTTCCCCCCGATAGAAACCCAAAAGCGCCCCCGTATCCTTCCTGTGCCAGTCCTCCGGCAGGGTCACCAGCCGCATCTGCATATTGCCCTTTTGCATCAGGCGGCGCAAGAGGGATACTTCATCAAGATTCTTGCAGCTTTCTTCTTCCAGCCGGATGGATTCAGTCGGCACGGAAAGGGCCGCTGCCACCTGACGCACGGCGAAGGTAGCAGCTTTAAGCAAAGCGCTGCGCTGATTGCTGTCACTGCCGTCGGCGTATAAGGGTTCCTCTCCCAAGAGCCCCCGGATGCCATTTTCCACCAGCAGGGCCCTGGATTTTTCCCGTATGCGGAGCTGGCGGGCCAGCCGCTTGTCCTGGGCACCAAAGCGCACACCGGCAAGCAGGGCCAGGATTCCCTCATGCTGCAAAAACTTCTCGTGCAGTTGCTCCGTTGTCTGTGCGTCCTTCAGCACACGATTTTTCTGCCAGAGCTGCAGCATATCGTCGCCCTTGTCCGCCAGCAGACGAATCCAGGGAACCTGCACCAGGCTGCTGAACCATTCCTCCATCAGCGGACGCAGTACCTCCGGCTCTGATTCCTGCCAGCTTATAAAGGCAATTTCTGCATCCTCTATGGCATAAGCCTGTATGTTTACTTCACCAAATTCATCCAGCGCAGGAAAAATAGCACTGCCGGGTTTCTTTTCTGCCAGATAGCATTGGTGAAAGGATATTTCATTACCTTTCTGTGTGGTCGCATATACTTCGATACAGCCTGACAAGACCTGCCAGAAGCCTGTATCCTCCTCCAGCAGGAAACGCTCCCCCGCAAAGAGTTTTCTTGTCATAGGCCATCCACGCTTTCCATTTCTTCCTGTTCCCGTTCCTCGATCAAACGGCGGTATGCCCCGTCATGCCGAATCATTTCCCGATGGGTGCCGCGCTCTACCACTTTGCCCCTGTCCAAAACAATGATTTCATCGCAGTCCCGGATGGTGGAGAGGCGGTGTGCCACAATCAGGCAGGTACAGCCGCGATGGCGGATGTTGTCCAGCACCTGTTTTTCCGTTAAGGGGTCAAGGGCGGAAGTAGCCTCGTCCAAAACAAGCAGGGACGGATTTACCGCCAAAGCCCTGGCGATTTCCAGGCGCTGCCGCTGGCCGCCGGAAAAATTCATGCCGCCTTCCTGTACCATTGTCTCATACCCGCTCGTGAGCTTCAAAATATCTTCATGAATACAGGCATCCCTGGCGGCTTCCACAATGTCGCTGTGCCGTACCGTAGGATCAAAGAGGGCGATATTTTCGGCAACCGTTCCCGAAATCAGGAAGATGTCCTGATCCACGGCAGCAAGGGAGGCAGTTATCAGCTTGCGGGGAATCTCCCTTCGGGGGATTCCGTCAAGGAGAACCTGCCCGCTCCACTCCTCGTAAAGCCCCGTGACAATCTTGGCCAGGGTGCTCTTGCCGCTGCCCGAGGCCCCTACCACGGCTACCCAGCGCCCCGGACTGGCGTGCAGGTCAAAATTTTCCAGCAGGGGCTTTTCCAGCGGACTGTAGCCAAAACTTACATCCTTGAGCTGTAAATCCCCCGCCAGACTGTCCAGGTCTGCCGTCTTTTCGTTATTATGCGGGAAGTTCAGGCTGTCTGTCTCATAAGCGCGCACGTCATTTAAGCGCTGCATTTGCATTTCCGTTGTCTGCAAGTTGGAACCCAGCCCCACCAGGGCATTCACCGGCGCCTGAAAACTGTCCATTAAATGCTGGAACGCCACAAACATACCGGCAGTCATGGCTCCCTCCATAATGGAGAAGCCGCCCACAGTCATGATGAGGGCACCGTTCACCCCGGCCAGCAGCGTGGGCAGGAGCTTTACCGACATGGCCCAAAGGGCTGTTTCCTGGGAGCCCATAAGCACCTTTGTCTGATAGCCGGACCATTTGGTAAAGAAATCGGCCTCGTCTCCGCTGGCCTTGATGGTCTCGATCATCCGAAGCCCGTTCATGGCCACGCCGTAAGCCTTGCCCGCATCCTGCTGGATTCGCATGTTGAGATCTGTAAGATGCCGCCGCATGGCAAAGAACAGCGCGATTTCCACGGAACTGAAGGCCACGCCGATTAAGGTAAGTGCCACATTGTACTGCAGCAGCAGCAGCAGGTAAAATACAGCCACAAATAAATCCAGCACGGCGGTAGCCGCAGGCCCTGACAGGGTACCAGCTATGGATTCGTTAAAGCCCACACGCCCCGCCACCTCTGCGGCATAGCGCTGATGAAAGAACTGCATGGGCAGTTTTAAGAGATGCCAGAAATAGCTGGAACTGTCCGCCAGCGTGAGCCTTCTCTGCCACTGGGTCAGCACCACGGCCCGCAGCCAGGCCATAATGCCGGACAGGATAAAGGAGACCGTCATGGCCAGGCAAAAATTCGTCATCCAGTCCGGGTGCTTCCGGGTCAGGATATCGTCCAGAAAAATCTGGCTCATCACCGGCCCTGCCAGTCCCGGAATGATGGCGCACAGTTCCAGTATGAGGATAAAAATCATCGCAGAGCGGTCATGCAGAAGCTTTTTGGCTACGTCCTTGAAGACATTGTAGCGATGGCCGGCCTTTTTAAAATCCGGCCCCGGCTCTATATGCAGGAACACCCCCGTGTACGAGGTGCGAAACTCTTCCCAGGGCACAGTGCGCCGCCCTATGGCCGGGTCGTTCAGAAAAACCTTGCCTTTTTCAATGCCCTCCAGCACCACAAAATGATTGAACTCCCAGTGAATAATCAGGGGAAAGATATCTTCTTCCATCGCTTCCAAAAGTTCGCTTGCTGACAAGTGGTAGCCGTCCGCCTCGCAGCCGCGGTTACGTGCCGCCCGTACGACACAGCTTGCCTTGGAGCCATCCCGGTTCACGCCACATTCAGCCCGCAGTTTCTCCAGGGGGACCCACAGGCCGTAATAGGCCAGCACCATCCCCAAAGCTGCCGCCCCGCATTCCGTGGCCTCCATCTGCAGTACCGTGGGAACCTTCTTCCTTTTTTTATTGGCAAAAGGAAACCTCAACAGACTCACCTCTAAAATTTATTTCTTACCAGTTCCTCAGCCACTGGCTCAGCTTATAGAATACCTTTTCAATGGGAGGCCGACGCTCGATGATGATGGAGCCGGTACAAAAGCTGCCCGCGGTAATGGGCTTATGCTCCCCTACGCTGGAAGTCCAGAGGTAGCCGGACTCCGAGCCTGGGTCACGCACCAGGTCAAAATTCACTTCCATCACGGAACTTTGCTGGGATGAGATAATCCACTGAGCCAACTGTTCATTGCCTAAGACCTTTCGCATGGACTGGGGCGTTACCGGATACTGTGATACCGAGCGCACAGTGCCCAAAAGGCTCCCCGTCTGGGAAACATCCACGCCGTTGGGGGCAAGCTGTATCGTCTGCCCTTTTTCCACCCGTTTGCCCTTGTCCACAGGGATATACAGGATGCCCCTGAGGCTCTCCTGGCCTCCGTCAACGCGCACCTGAACAAGGGGCATGCCGCTGGTTACAATGCTGCCTTCCCCCACCAGAATCTCATCCACCTTGCCATCGTAGGGCGAATAGATGTATTCTGCGGACTCCTTTTGATACCGGCGGGAATCATATTCGTGGACACGGGTCACTGCCTCGCGGGAAGAAGCGGCCAGTTCCGGTGCGTACTGGGCCATACGGGTAGCCGCATCCTCCTGGGCCATGCTCACATGGGCAATGAGATCCCCTTTTTCCACTTTTTTGCCGGAATGCACATACAGCTCGTCTACCGTTCCCCCGGACAAAGCATAGATATTGGAGATGCCTGAAGGGTCCATAATCATCCCCATGCCATCTGCCTTGACCGTGAAAGAGCCGAAGACCGACCATACCACGATTGCCAAAACCATTACCGCGACAGCAACAAGCCCCATCCAGCCGATGGGCGTGGTGATGCTCATGGTAGTGTCCAGCCTTTCGGGGGAGCGCATCTTGTCCAGCGCTTCCTTGCTGAATATTTCGTTTCCCTTCCGGTCCCAGCGCTGCCCGCTCACGATTCCTCACCGCCTATCTGTACATCCGCATGCATCCCATCCTCCAGGCCGTCCATATTTCCCGTTATCACAAGCTCCCCTTCCGACAGGCCGCTCAATATTTCGATATATCTGTCATCCACCACACCGGTCTCCACTGTCCGCTCATGGATCTGATTATCTTCATCTATCACGAATACTCTATCCCGGGATTTATCCACCATAGCCGACAGTGGCACAGCCAGAGCCTTATAGGATAGTCCCATCCGCATAGTTACGCCATTATAGGTCATGGGTTCCAGAATGCCGGTGCGGTTATCCAGTTCCCAAACCGTGTGCCGCAGGTCGGCAGGCTCGGACAGGGGCGGCACTATATCCTTGAGCACCGCTTTGATCTCCAGGTTGCGTTCTTTGTTGCCCGCGCCATAATTCGTATCATAGGGTTTCGCCACTGTTTTGCGTTCAGGGAATCGCAAGAAGCATTCCTGTCCCTCCTGCAGATGACGGGCATTCACATCATCCATGTTCAGGGAAAACTGCAACCAGGAAAAGTCACCCACCAGCGCCACAGGCGTGCCCGCCTGCACATGGGCGCCTTCCCGCTGGTAAATAATGATAACTTCTCCGTCCAGGGGGGCCTGCACCGACAGCCAGCCCTGCTGCACCAGGCACTGGTCGCGCTGGACCTGCGCTTCCCGCAGGGAACTCTGGGCGGCCAGATACTGGGCCTCGGCTGTCTCATACTTTTCCTTCGAGGTGGCGCGCCGGGCCAGCAGGCGTTCCTGCCGCTGGTAGCTGCTCTTTGCCTGGGCCAGCGCAGCTTCTGCACGGCTGATGGCACTCTCTGCCTGCTGGAGTTTGAGGGGTATGCTCTCGTTCATCATTTCGGCAATCACGTCGCCCTCATGTACGGTCTTATTCTTTCCCACATGCCAGCGCAGGATCGTGCCTTCCGTCAAAGCCACCGCATCCGTCATGTTGTGGCTACTGAAGCGGACAGCATCCAGGAGAATTGTCGGTGCCAATTCCCGCCGCGCCGCCCGGACAGCATTCACTTCCACAGCACGATGATTCATGAGGTTGGCAATCTGATTTTCATCGCTGTAATTCAGCCATGCTCCCCAGACTACAATGGCGGCGGCCATCAAAGAAATGATGACTACGGCCAGACCAAAGGTTTTTTTCATCGCTCCAATGCCCCTTCAAAGATTCACTTATTTTTTATGGATTCCCAGCGCCAGTTTTTGCACTGTTTTATGAATTTGGATATGGCAACCCTGCAAGGCTCATTATACCATAAGTAATGTGCGGCAGATATGTTGCATGTTAATACACACTTAACCCTACCACAATTCGCCATCTAACAGCTGCAATCCTCTTTTTGAAGCGTTTTTTTCATGTTGGCAGGAGTATGATGCCCAGGAGGCTGTGAGGCAGAATTTGGCGGAGGTTGAAAGGGTCATGATTTTGGCCTAAAATAAGGTCAGAGAAATACAAAGCGCTGGAAATTAGCAAACATCAAAGGAGGAGACAGCTATCAGCACGGTAATCTACTACTATTCAGCAACGGGTAATTCCCTTTACACAGCAAGGGCGCTGCAGGAGCTGCTGCCAGGGGCAGAAATTCGCTCCATGGCAGAGGCGCTTGCCGAGGAAAGTCCCTCTGTGAAGGCCCAGTGTGTGGGTTTTGTGTTTCCCATGCATTATTTTGGCCTGCCCTTGCAGGTGGAGGAGTTCCTGGAAAAGCTCATAATCTACGAATCGCCTTATACCTTTGCCGTTGCCACCTGCGGCGTGCCCTATTGGGGCCGGCCCTTCCTGGATGCAGAGGAAATACTGGCAAGGAAGAAGCGGAAGCTTTATGGCAAATGGTTTTTGAGGCTGGTGTCCAACTATATCCCATATCGGGATATTGCTGCAGACTGGCGCATCAGCATCAGAGCCTGTCTGGCAAAAAGGAAGATCAGCAAGATAGCAGAAGCTGTGAGAAACAAGGAAGACCACAGTACCTGGCAGGTCTTGAAGGCTTTTTGCCAAAGGTACCATGAAAAGTGGCGGGGCAGGCAGAGCGAGATAGATGAGAATTTCATCTGTGACGGGGAAAAATGTACATCCTGCGGCCTATGCGAAAAGATATGCCCCAGAGGAAATATTACCAGGCCGGAGGGTAGCCCCGTCTGGCATCATAACTGCGTTGAATGCCTGGGATGCCTGCACATTTGCCCCGCAGAGGCCATTGACTATGGCGAGGCAACCAGGGGACGCAGGAGATACAGGCATGAAGACGTAGCAGTGAGGGAACTGCTGCGCTGACTGGGTGTTTAGTGGGAGGAGATTGGGACTATGAAGAAGATAATTGTAGTGGTGGATATGCAGAATGATTTCATTGACGGGAGCCTGGGCACCAAAGAGGCTCAGGAAATGCTTCCACGACTGAAGGAAAAGCTTGAGAAAGAAGTGGCAAGTGGGACTGTGGAATTGGTATTCACCATGGACACACATGGCGAGGATTACCTGAATACCCAGGAAGGAAAAAACCTGCCGGTGAAGCACTGCATAAAAGGCTCCCAGGGATGGGAGATAACGCCAGAGCTTGGTGAGTTCGTAAAGAAGGCCAGAGCAGTGGTGGAAAAGCCGGCTTTTGGCTCCATGGCTTTGCCAAAAGTCCTGGCAGATGCTGAAGAAGTGGAGCTGGTGGGACTTTGCACGGATATTTGCGTTATCAGCAATGCGTTGCTTATCAAGGCGGCATATCCTGAAATGCCAGTGAGCGTGGACGCAAGCTGTTGTGCTGGAGTGACCCCTGAGAGCCATAAGAATGCTCTATCTGCTATGAAGATGTGCCAGATAAAGGTGAAATGAGCATGGAGAAAGCGGTTTGGGACGGTTTCAATAAGGCCCAGGTGGAAGCTATAACAGAGACCGAAGGATTTGTCAGAGTAATAGCCGGAGCCGGTTCCGGCAAGACAAGGGCGCTTACGCACAGGTTTGCTTATCTGGTGAATGAATTAGGCATCATGCCAGGCAATATCCTCTGCGTGACTTTCACCAACAAGTCCGCCGCTGAAATGAGGAAGCGCATCCACGGGCTCACAGGGGACAATGACACGGGCTATATCAACACCTTTCACGGCTTCTGCGTGTCGGTGCTCCAGGAGGACAGCTATGCGGTGCAGTACCCCAAGAGCTTTCTGGTGCTGGACAACAGCGATATTGATGCCATGCTGAAGCTCATCTACGAGGAGAGAAAACTTTCCCTGCGGGATATGACCTTTGCCAAAGCCAGGGATATGATTGAGATCCGCAAGACTTTTACTGAGCCGGAATACTACCAGGACATGATTGCCATGTCCCAGGAAGCCATCAAGGAGAAGTACCAAAGGGCAACGGAGCCGAAGGATATTATCTTCTATGGGTATCTCTACCAGGAAAAGAAATGCTTCGGCCTGGACTACAACGACCTTATCAAATTCACCCTGTATATCTTTGAGCAGAAGGAGGAACTGCGGCTCAAATGGCAGCAGCGGTTGGAATACATCATGATCGATGAATTCCAGGACATAGATGAGCTGCAGTACCGGCTCATGAAGATTCTCTGCGGCTTTCACAAGAATCTCTTCGTGGTGGGGGACCCCGACCAGACCATATATACCTGGCGCGGGGCGAACATTCGCTACATTCAGAATTTTGACCAGGAGTTCAAGCCCGCAAAAACCATCATGATGATGGAAAATTACCGCTCCACCCCGGAAATACTGGCAGTTGCCAATGACCTGATTGCCAAAAACCGTTTCCGTGTGGAAAAGAACCTCCTGCCCACCCTGCCTTCCGGAGCCTCTGTACTTTGCTCCAGTTGTCCATCACCGGGGAAGGAAGCCCAATGGATAGCGGGAGAGATAGCAAAGCTTCGCGAGGCAGGTGTGCCCTACAAGGAGATGGCCGTCCTCTACAGAGCACATTATCTCACCCGACCAATAGAAGAAGTCTTTATGAAGGAAGAACTGCCCTATGTCCTGTACAGCGGCACCCATTTCTTTGACCGGAAGGAAATCAAGGATGCCCTGTCTTACCTGCGCATGATCGCCTATAGGGATGACCTCTCCTTTCAGAGAATTGCCAACGTGCCCAAGCGGAACCTGGGTGAGCGGCGCATGGCCTTCTTGCAGGAATATGCAGAGGAAAGCAAGTGCAGCCTGTTTGAGGCTTTGGAGAAAAATCTGGACAATGAGCTTTTCAAGAGAACCAAGGCAGCGGAATTTGTCTCTTTGATTGAAGAATTTTCGGCTTCCTACAGTGGCAGGCCGGTGTCTGAGGTGCTGTCGGATATACTGGATGACAGTGGCTATGAGGAGATGCTGCGCACCGAGGGCAGCCAGGAAAGGCTGGACAACCTGGCAGAGCTGAAGCAGGCTGTTTATGAATATGAAACCTCCTGCGGTGAGGAGGCCATGCTGGAGCACTATCTGGCTCGTGTGGCCCTGTTGACCAACAGCGATACGGCAGAGCAGGGGGATAAAGTAAAGCTGATGACCGTACACACAGCCAAGGGCCTGGAATTTCCCTATGTTTTCCTCTGCGGGCTGAATGAGGGCATATTCCCTTCACGCAAGACCAGGACACGGGAAGCAATGGAAGAAGAGCGGAGACTGGCCTTCGTGGCCATGACCAGGGCGCAGA
This sequence comes from uncultured Selenomonas sp., assembly GCA_947167105.1. Classification (GTDB taxonomy): domain Bacteria; phylum Bacillota; class Negativicutes; order Selenomonadales; family Selenomonadaceae; genus Selenomonas_B. The sequence continues at coordinate 15,778 of CAMVGU010000022.1, forward strand.
AGAGGCTGTATTTATCTGCTGCCGCCGGGGTGAACTTCGATGAGTCCTTTCGCTACCCTTCCAGGTTCCTGCTGGAAATAGATGAAGGATTGCTGGAGTTTGCCAGCCCCCTGGGGGAAAGGGAGAAGAAGGAGGCCAGGGACTACATAAGGGCCACGGAAAGGTATCTGGGAGAGGCAGCAACTGGAAGACACGCTGAATTTGCCAAGGGAGACAAAATCCTGCACCGCGTCTTTGGCAGTGGGGAGATTATTTCTGTAGATGAGGATAAGGGAGCATATATTGTCCAGTTTGCCAAGATGGCTACGCCCCGCGCCATATCTTTTAAAGTCAAGATGACCAAGCGCCTTTGGTGACGATGGTGGAGGCAGAGCAGTATATCCCCAAGGCCAGCCTCTGTTTTTTGCCGAAGGACACGGAAGTTCACTAAAGTTCATCTTCCGTTCATAGGCTTGACAATGATATGATATACTCGACAAAACTGTAGAACGGAAACCAACCTCCAAGGGGAGCAATCCCTACGGAGGTTTTTTCATGCCCAAAATCTCTACAAACCCACCGTACCATGACCGGCACGGGGACTCGCGCACAAAAAAGGCGGTTCAAACTTCCTATGGTCTGCTCGGCAAGCACCCCACCACGGGCGGCGCGATTTCCTCTCCCTTCGTCCAAATGGCGAACGCATAGCAAAAGCAGGCCAATCTCCTCTGGTACGAGATTTTTGAGATCGTGAAGCAAAACTGCACTACCACAGTCGAGGAACTTCCCCAAGTGGACAAGATGGAGCAACTGCTCCGCTCCCGCAAGGGGGGTGACGTAATGCTTGAACAAAACCGGATATACAACATGGACTGCGTAGAGGGCATGAAGTTAGCTATGTCACTACGACGGTTGTTGTAGTGATATTTTCGTGAATCCTTTTTGCGTCAGCATTTTATCAATGTGGCAGTTGACAGCGTTTAGTGTCACTCCAAACTCGCAACCTTCCTGCAATATAAGAAGTACACGAACTCCGGCAGATGTTATGTAATAAAGCTTAGAACAGTCAATTTCTATGCTGTTGATCGTGTTGGTGTCTTTTGCGTGTTCCCATGCAGTTAAAAGCAATGGCGCAGTCAGGCTGTCGAGTCTGCCGCATAGTGACACTTGGAATACATTGTTTTCAATGGAACAGCGTATATCAAATGGAACTTTATCTTGTATTCTCTCAAGATTTTGCCTTGCTTGCGTTTCGTCGAGAGTGATGGCCCAATAATGGCACTGCGTCATTTCCTCCTTAAAGTTCGAAATCTGACGTTGTGTTAGTTGTCGGTAAATATTAAGCGTTGGCATATGTTCCGCCAGATTTATTTTTTCGACTTTAAGTCCATGTTTCCTTAAAGTTTCTTCTGCTGTTCCTGCCGAGCCAAGAGCATCTGCCGGATTCAAAATGAAGGAATTGCACAGATTGGAAACATCTGATTGTTCTTTAGCTGCGACCTTTGTTGTCGCCAGCTTTTCAAGGAATCTTTCTCCAAATACGGAGCGGAAGCTCCCAAAAAATTGAAGCATAAATTCTGGATCTGGTGTTATCCAACTGCCTCCGTGTATCTCAAGAATATTGCGTATGTTGGAAATTACGGTGTTGACTTCGGACTCGTTAAAGTACATCATCATACCTTCCGTCGTGATGCACAGCGGCTGATTCTCGTTTCTAAGTGCCGAGACAAGCGATTCAAGGTTCGTGGCATCTACTCCGTAAAAGGACATTCTCTCAGGGTGTGTAGCAAGAGAGCGTATGACATGTTCCATTTCATCCGCCACAATGGGCAAATCAAGCCCGATAAAACGAATTCCTCCTTCCGTAAGACGCAGAGCCTTCGGTGTGTACCCGCAAGGCAAATCAGCACAGGTATGATAACCGGATGCCTTTATCAAGGAACACATCGTGCGGTATTTGGTTTCAACCACCAACGCATTGCCAAGCAATATGTCAGGGTCTGCCATGCTTTGCAACACTTCATCTTCTTTGACTCCCAAAGCACGGACAATTGCGGAAGAATCAGGGATATTGGCCTTTGCCATAAGGCAAACGGCTGTCTTTGCCGTCTGGAATACAGGATTGGTTCGCATCTGTGCGTTATTGTCGGTTGCAATATCCATCGGATCTAACTCCTATCATTTTGATGTAAATTTACACTCTAATTTTGGGTTGGAAGCATACCCCTATTTTACAATTCGCCCAAAGAATAGATTATTCCTGTTTGCAAAGTTTATTTTGATGAGGAAATGCTGACTGCCGCCAATGCCGTCCTTGCCCATAGCAATCAGGCACAGGGAGAACTCCAGCTTTTGCAAGCCCAGAACGATGGAACATCAGTCATTGACCAAAGACCAGCAGGAAAAATGGGAGGAAAAGAAACTTCGTGCCGCCGAGCGGGTGGAAAAGCTCAATGCCGAGCTGGACGAGAATTTGGCCGGTCGTATCATGGCGGTCTTTCAGGACGGCGTGGATATGCACTGCCCCCACGGATTGCCGGTCGCGCAGGAGGATGGAAAGAAATTTTCCCATTACTACACCGGCCTCAGCGCCGTGCTGTTGGCAACGGAAATGCCCGGATGCCGCGCTTGGAGTGGATTGGCAAGGAAAAAGTGGTGAACCATGCAAAGGAGGTGCCCTTCCATGTGCTGGAAAGAAAGTACAGCTTCGGGGAGGGCAAGGATGGCATGGTCATCCACGGGGACAACCTTCTGGCCTTGAAGTCCCTGCTGCCGGAGTACGAGGGCAGGGTGAAGTGCATCTACATCGATATAATGATGCAGAAAATGATACAATTTAATTTTTCCTATCGAGCTGCGTAGGGAAGGCTCGGTTTTGCCGCGAAGCCTTGATATTGCTGGATTCGCCAGTCAGGATAAATATGTGGTAAGGTGTGATGCTATATTCGTAATCGATGCTCGAGGAGGAAAGGAAACAGCCCGAGGGCATTCCAAAGAATACTCTCAGGCTGCTTAAGAAACAAAATCGTTGATATCGATTCCGTATATCAAACTTGTTTCATCATAAGTTCCTACCCATTTGCCGGATGGCAGAGAATACATCACGGTCATGGTTCGTGAAGATTCCCATATCCTCCAAGCCGAGATAACCAAGGAAATCTCCGTTATAGGAGAATTTTGCCCCCTCATACATCTTGTCATCCCCAGAGCTTAGAAACATCGCTATCTTTTGCAGACTATTTGGCGCAACAGGATAAAGGGCGGAGTAAAATCTGTCAATCACGCATTTCAACTGTCCCGAGATTCCGTGATAATAGATTGGCGAAGCCAACACAAGCATATTCGTTTCACGCAGTTTATCGTAAATTTCCTGCATATCGTCCTTTTGTGCGCACTGCCCGTTGCCTTTGCCGTGGCAATATTCACACGCAATGCAGCCTTTTATGTTCAGGCGGCATACATTTATGACATCGACCATATGACCGGCTTGCTCTGCCGCTTCCTTGAATACGCCCGTCATCTTTGCCGTGTTTCCATTCGGCCTGGGACTGCCGTTCAGCACAAGTATCCTCACGGTCTCACCTCATGAAAAGAGGCTTTGAAGAAGCTCTCCAGCTTGTCAAAGGGGATATACCCATGCGTCCCGCCGTCGTAGAGGTCGCAATGAACGGCCCCGGGAATAATCATAAGCTCCTTATTGCCCACCTTCATGTTTTGTCCACCGGGATTTACGCCCGTCATTTTTTCAAAAGCATATTCGGAGAAATAACGGCTGTGCGCCTTTTCGCCATGAACGAGAAGGACGGGAGTCTCGATTTCGTCTGCGTAGGTGAGCTGGGGCATATTCATAAAAGTAAGCTGAGAGGTCAGATTGCGGCCGTTGTTGGAGTTGAGAGAACGGGGATGGTAGCCCCGCTTGGTTTTGTAGTAATCATAATACTGCTTGACGAAATCGGGGGCATCATCCGGCAAATTGTCGGGAACGCCGCCTTCATGGGCATAAGTTCCGCTCTTATAGTCTGCCGTGCGCTGGGCATTCAGTTTCCTGCGGTTCTCCATGCGTTCGCGCTTGATGGTGGCGGCATCCTTTTCATAATCAAAATAGCCGTTGGCTGTAACCTTGCTCATGTCATACATGGTCATGATAGCGGATGCCTTGATTCTGGTGTCCATCGCGGCAGCGTTAAGCCCCAGGCCGCCCCAGCCGCAAATTCCGATGATGCCGATTTTCTCCGGGTCAACATTCGGCTGCACAGAAAGGAAGTCCACGGCTGCGCTGAAATCCTCCGTGTTGATATCCGGGGATGTCATATAGCGGGGAGAGCCGCCGCTTTCTCCCGTATAGGAGGGGTCAAAGGCGATGGTTAAAAAGCCCCGTTCCGCCATGTTCTGCGCATAGAGGCCGGAATGCTGCTCTTTGACGGCTCCGAAAGCGCCGCAGACGGCAATGGCGGGCAGCTTGCCGACAGAATTCTTGGGCGTGTACATATCGGCTGCCAAAGTGATGCCGTAGCGATTGACAAAGGTCACTTTCCTATGGTCAACCTTGTCGCTTTTCGGGAAACACTTGTCCCACTTGGTGCCAAGGTTCAACTTCTCTGCCTTCATGACGGCCATATCGCCTCTGGCCTGATATTCCGGCGGCGTGATTCGCGCCGCCTCTGTAGCTGTTTCCATTCCGATTCCTCCCATCATTCCCGTGCAAAGCAGGGCAACCAGCATGAATTTCATTTTTTTGTTCATTGTGATGGCATCCTTTCTTCTTTGTCCATGTTGCGCAGCAAGTAGTCGAGACAGTCCAGCCGTCTTTGGTCGGCGTGAAGCTCCTCCATCAAAAAACATCTGTGGCGCAAGAGCCATTGTTTCGCTTCTTCCATCCTTCCGGCGCTGTGCAGAGAGAGGATGGTGTCCGCCTGGCTCCGGCTGCACCCCGCATCCAGCAAGTTTTGCCGCATCCTCAGCACATCCTTCCTTGCCTGTCCTCTGGGTTCATTATAGCTGCTTGATTTCCATCGCGCTAATAGATATAATGAATATCGTGTTATTCTTATTTGGAATATCAGGGAGGTATCATGGAGATTCGGACGTTGCGCCACTTTCTGGCGGTGGCAAGGGAGGAAAACATGACCCGCGCCGCCGAAACATTGCATATCAGCCAGCCGACGCTTTCCAAAGAGCTGAAAGCATTGGAGTCGGAACTGGGGAAAAAACTTTTTACCCGCAGCAGCTTCAGCATCCGCCTGACGGAGGAGGGGATGCTGCTGCGGGATCGGGCAGCAGATCTTGTGGATATGGCAGACCGGATAGAGAGCGAATTCCTGACTCTTTCCGACGTCACCGGCGGGGATATTTACCTGGGGCTTGCCGAGTCTTATCAGATACGTTATTTGGCAAGGGAGATAAAATTGTTGAAGGAAGCATATCCCGGCCTTCGCACACATATTGCCAGCGGTGACACGGAGCAAGTGGCAGACAGGCTCGACAAAGGGCTGCTGGATTTTGCCGTCCTTGCCGAGGAGCCGAATCTTCGCAAGTACAATGCCCTTGCCTTTCCGGCTGAGGATGTATGGGGGCTTATCATGCCCGAGGGAGATTCCCTCAGCGAAAAATCGTTGATCTGTTTCGAGGATCTTCTTGGCTTGCCGCTTTTTTGCTCTGCCCAAGCATGGAATGGCGAGGTGGCCAAGTGGTGCGGAGGGCGGCAGGAGGAGCTTTCCTTGGAGGGCTCCTTCAAGCTGGCGTATAATGGTTCGGTATTTGTCCGGGAGGGATTGGGCTATTTGCTGTCCTTTGACCGTCTGGTGGATACATCAAAAAGAAGCGGGCTATGCTTCCGCCCGCTCTCTCCGAGGCTGACAACAAAGTTGTACCTCGTTTGGAAGAAGTACCCGACATTTTCACCGATAGCAGAGCGCTTCCTGCAAAAAATAAAGCAGGTCTTTTTGCCGATACGATAGGTGGTAGCACGATATCGGGTATCGCCCGTTTTCCCGTCTCGCTCATTTCCCATTGTGGGCAGACTGGCATTGAAACGGGAAAGGGCTTGGCAAGGCAGGATTTCCCCGCCTCATGGCGAAATCCTATCGGAAGAGAACGACAGGAAAGGAAGTGCCCGGATGCCGCGCTTGGAGTGGATTGGCAAGGAAAAAGTGGTGAACCATGTGAAGGAGGTTCCCTTCCATGTGCTGGAAAGAAAGTACAGCTTCGGGGAGGGCAAGGATGGCATGGTCATCCATGGGGACAACCTTCTGGCCTTGAAGTCCTTGCTGCCGGAGTATGAGGGCAGGGTGAAGTGCATCTACATCGACATACTGACTGCGAGATTGATACAATCGGTAGCCGCATGAAACCGCATAAAATAAGGGCTGGTGGGCATCACGCAGATTTTCTGCGTGAGATTTTGCCTTATTATGCAGCATATTTGAAAAACTAAGTCCGTGGGTAGCCCTTGGGCTTTTTCTATTATTGAACGAAAGCCCTAAGCAATCGTTCAATAATAGGGGCAATCGTTCAAAGATAGAGCCAAACGTTCAAATATATAGGAGCCAACCTGGCAGAGGGACGTAACAAGGCGTGCAAAATGTGCATGGGACGAAGGACTGTTAGGACTTTATGAAGCTAAAGGTTTGTGGTATAATTCAAGCAAGAGGAAGGAGTCGCGATTGATGCAAGGTAACCAAACTCCAGCAGAAGAACTGATGGGTTTCAAAAATCCGCAATATGATCAGGCTGCCAAGAATATTCTGTCAGAGAAACCTGTTGCGGCATACCTGCTTAAAGGTGTGGTGCCGGAATTTAAAAATGCCAGTCTGAAAGATATAGCCGAGAACTATATCGAAGGTGATATTCAAGTCGGCTCCGTGCCGGTGAATCCGGGCAAGACAAACACTGTGGCAAGACCCAAGAAGATAAAAGGGCTGCGCAATGAAATAGGTTTTCCCGGTGAAGGCTGGAATACTTTTGATGTTATATTCCATGCGGTTACGCCGGAAACTGGTGAACGCATACGGCTCATCATAAATTTTGAGGCGCAGAAGACATTCTCAGAGTCTACATTGAAGTACATTCTGATGAAAAGAGCGGTGTTCTATGGCAGCAGGCTGATATCTGCGCAGAAGGAAACAGAATTCAGCGGTTCAGATTATAGCGAAGTCAAGAAGGTCTACACCATTTGGATATGCATGGAATCTCCCACGGACAAGAGCATCATCAATCACTATCGTATGACTGAGCATCATCTGGTGGGAAAATATAAAGAGCCTCAAGAAAATTATGACCTGCTTAATATCGTGATGGTATATCTGGCACCGGGGCCTGTGCGGAATCGGATGCTGTCCATGCTGCAGGTGATATTCCAAGAAACCAATAAATCAGCAGAAGAGAAGAAAAAAATCCTCAAGAAGAAGTTCGATATTGAAGTTACGGCTGAGATGGAAGAGGAGCTGAGAACGATGTGCAATTTGAGTGAAGGCATTTATGAGCGTGGCATGGCGCAGGGCATAACACAAGAGAAAGAGAATGTGATAAAGAGCTTGTGGGAAAAAGGCATGGATGTTGATTTCATCAAGGATGTTACAAAGTGGACAGAAGAACAGATATTGAGGGTAGTTGGGAAAACTAAGAGCTGACGACAGATGGCGCATGGTGCTATGCCATGCGTCTTTTTGATAGGAGACAGACTTGAAGGTACTGAATTTTTATGACGGTGCTGGTATTGGCAAGAGCACCATAGCCGCAGATATTTTTTCGAAGCTGAAGCGTAAGGGGCATAAGACAGAACTGGTGGGTGAGTACGCCAAGTGGCTCTGGTATCAGAATGCCACGGACATTGTGCAAGACCAGTTGTATCTATTTGCCGAATAGGTGCACAGGCTGAAGACGCTGGAACGCTACGGCGTGGAATATGCGGTCTGCGATTCGCCCCTGCCGTTGAACATCATCTACAACAATACGCCGGACGAGCTTTTTGACCAGTTGGTGATGCATGAGCATGCCAAGTTTGACAATGTGGAATATTTGCTCCACCGGAATGACGAATTCATCAGCATTGATGGGCGCAAGGAAACCAATCTGGAACGTGCCAAGGTGAAGGACGAAGAAATCAAGGCCGTTCTGGATGGGGCTGGTATAGGCTATACGGTTATCTCTCCTTGGGAGACAGACAAGGTGCTGCTGGACTTGAAGATGAAATGAGGCACAGGCAATGAAGATATATTTTGCAGGCTCCATCCGTGGGGGGCGGCATGATGCGGAGCTATACCGCAAGGTTATAGCTGTTTTGAAGGAAAAGCATCAGGTACTTACAGAGCATGTAGGTGATCTCAGTTTGTCTACGGTGGAGGACAAAGGCGATAAGGCAATCTACGAACAGGACACAGCATGGTTGCGCGAATGTGATGTTGTAGTAGCAGAGTGTACTCAGGTATCGCTGGGCGTGGGCTATGAGTTGGCCTATGCTGAAGCCCATGGCAAGGAAATCCACATTTTTTACCGACCACAGAAAACGCAGCTTTCCGCCATGTTGGCAGGCAATGAGAGATTCCATATACATAGATATGCTGACGAAGCGGAGATATTGGCGCAGATTAGACTCATCTGATGAAGATTGTGAGGGATGACAATGGCTGAACGCCTTATTCTCCATATGGATATGGACTGCTTCTTTGCGGCGGTGGAGCAAAGGGACAATCCGGAACTGCGTGGGAAGCCTGTCATAGTTGGTGGCCTGTCTTCTAGGGGCGTGGTGTCAACAGCATCATATGAGGCTAGAAAATACGGCGTACATTCGGCAATGCCCATGGCTTTGGCAAAGCGGAAGTGTCCGCAGGGCATATTTCTGACGGGCAATTACCCTCAATACAAGGCAGTATCAGCACAAATTTTTGAGATTCTGAGCCGGTTCTCGCCTTTGGTAGAGCCACTTTCTATTGATGAAGGCTTTCTGGATATCACGGGGATGGAACGGTTTGTTCAGGGGAATCCTAGAAGCTATGGCATGAAGTTGAAGCAAACCATACTGGCAGAAACGGGGCTGATAGCTTCCGTGGGGATTGCGCCCAATAAGTTTCTGGCAAAGCTGGCATCAGATCTGGAAAAGCCGGATGGCCTTGTTGTCATTCGGCAGAAGGATATTCAACGCATTCTTTGGTCATTGCCCATATCTAGAATCTGGGGTGTTGGCAAGAAGACAGAAGAAAGGTTGGCTTCTTTTGGGTACAGGTACATAGGAGATATTGCCAAGGCTGGAAAGGATGTATTGCAAAAGCAGGTAGGGGAAAGGCTGGCGCAGCATCTTGTGGAATTGGCAAATGGCAGGGATGACCGTCCTGTGGAGTCGGAACGGGAAGTACAATCTATTGGCAAAGAAACCACCTTCGAGGAAGATTTGAAATCCCGGCAGGAGGCAGAGCATCATCTGCTTTACCTGTCCGCTCAGGTAGGCTGGAGGCTGCGCCGCAGTGGCAAGAATGCTCATACTGTGCAGATAAAGATAAGGCTGGGAGACTTTTCTACCTTCACGCGCCAGAAAACGCTTTCAGATGCGATTTGCTATGATGAGGACATCTTTAAGGAAGTAAAAGACCTCTTTAGAGCATTTGCCTTTCCTTACGGCAGCGGCATACGTCTGCTGGGGGTAAGTTGCAGTGGCTTTGATGCACCCAGCGAGATTTCGCTGTTTGAGATGGAAAACAAGCAAAAGAAGGAACGCCTTTACACAGCGATTGACAAAATTAAGGCGAGGTTTGGGGAAGATAAGATTGCCCATTTAGGAGAATCGAAGGTGTTGAAGAAGATAGAATCTTCACTTGATGAGAATGACGAGCGACATTGAGTTGCTTTTAGTATAAGGCTGGGAGACAGGGTAATAATGGAATCAATGATGAAGATTGTCAGGCACTATGCAAAAAAATGGGCACTCAAGAGAAAAGGATTAAATGCCAATGGAGATGCCTATGACATGTCCTTGGCCAGATTGGAAAGAGCTGTAAGTAATATAGAGGAAGATGGTGCGTCAGCACCGGCTTTGCCATCAAGGCTTTCCATCTGGGGAGCTGACATGGTTGACCTGCTGGAGTCAGTAGAAGAAGGGTTTTCGCATGAAAGATGGACGTTATGAGGATATTTGTCCCTATTATCATTTGCCTTGATGTGGAGCGCATATCCCGTTTTGATAGGATTTGGCGGCAGATTGTCGGACACATAGCGGGCTTTGTCCACTCAAAAGAAGGCATCCATTCCATTCGCAAGAAACACCTGACGAAAATCCTGCAAGTCTTCTGGGTGAAGCGCCTTGGCTTGAGCGAAGGCATACTCTTTTCCCAGCATGTGATACTTGTTCTCGCCAAATTGATGGAAGGGCAAAAGCTGAACGCGTCCGGCACCGACCTCTCGGAGCCGCCGGACAAAGCCTGCTGCATCCTCTGCGCTGTCGTTATAGCCGGGGATAACGGGGAGCCTCGGCAGAACCTCCTTGCCCTGCTCTATGGCAAACTTCATATTGGCAAGGATCACCGCATTGGTTACGCCGGTCGCCTCGAGATGTTTTTCTTTATCCCAATGCTTGATGTCAAAAAGCAAAAGGTCTAAGTATGGGAGAAGCCGCCCAAATACTGCCGGAGAGGCAAAACCTGTTGTCTCAATGGCCGTATGGACATTTCGCTCCTTCAATGCCCTTAGCAGCGCAATCGCAAACTCCGGTTGCATGGAGGCCTCGCCGCCAGACAATGTCACGCCGCCGCCGCTTTCCTCATAGAACGCCTCGTCCTGCATGACAACACGCACAATTTCATCGACGCTTTTTCGTTCCCCCTCCGCTTTCAAGGCGTGAGCGGGGCATTTTTCTATGCAGATTCCGCGCTCGGAGCAAATACCGCTGCCGGAACAGCGACGGTGGTCAATGACAATGCCGCTTGTACCGTCTTGAATTGCCAAGCTGGGGCAGCTCTTCACGCAGGTGCGGCAGCCGATGCATTTCTTGCTGTCCCACAGGATCTGCAGGCGCGGTTCTTGACTCTCCGGGTTGGCGCACCAAGCGCATTTCAAGGGGCATCCCTTGAAGAAAACCACAGTGCGGATGCCCGGTCCATCATTGATACTGAACTTTTGGATATTGAAAATCATTCCATACGCTTCCGTTTTTTTCATAGCAATCATTCTCCTGTTAGTTTCCGCAGACTTGTTTTCATGAGATGTATTGTAGCATGAAAGCAATGGTTTGTAAATATATTAGTTATTTTTCAAAGGAAAATAAGTTTTGAACGAAGTATATTGACTTTCTATCGTGCATGAAATATACTTTACTTATCTTATGTTTCATTTGAAAAATGGATGGAGGGATAACGATGAAGATATTGGTTGTTGATATTTCGTCACGATGCCAATCTGATCGGTGCCTCTCAGTGCTATTTGGCAGACCCTTCCTGACAGAGAGAATTTCTCTATGAATTTCAAACGAAAACTATTTCGCTTTAATCAAAAAATATATTGACATATTTCTTCAATTAGTTTATTATATGCTTACGCTCAAAATGAATTTCGTAGATTATCGAAAGGAAGATAGTTATGGAAAACAAGGAGCATTTCGGAGCACTGACCGAACGTATGCAGGCATTCCGTGAGGAGGTACTGGATGAGAAGCCCTATATTGACGCAGAGCGTGCCTTGCTCGCCACAGAAGCCTACGAGCAGAATAAGAATCAGCCGAAGGTGATGCAGCGGGCGCTCATGCTCAAGAATATCTTAGCAAATATGTCCGTCTATATTGAGGACAGGACGCTCATTGCCGGAAATCAGGCGACGAAGAACTGCAATGCCCCGATTTTTCCGGAGTACACGATGAAATTTGTCATGGACGAACTGGACAAGTTCGAGAAGCGGGACGGCGATGTGTTCTATATCACCGAGGAAACAAAGGAGCAGCTTCGCTCCATCGCCCCCTTCTGGGAGAACAACAATCTCCGCGCTAAAGGGGAGGCGCTTCTCCCCGATGAAGTCAGCGTCTTCATGGAAACGGGCGTATTCGGCATGGAAGGCAAGCTGAACGCCGGGGACGCCCATCTTGCTGTCAACTACGGAAAGATGCTGTCCGAGGGACTCGCAGGCTACGAACAGCGCACCCGCGATCTGAAAGCCTCTCTTGACCTCACCGATCCGGCCAGCATTGACAAATATGTTTTTTACAAGGCTGTGCTCATTGTCATTGATGCCGTGCGGCAGTTTGCCGCACGCTATGCCAAACTGGCCGAGAATCTTGCCGCCAAGGAGCCGGATGCCAAACGCAAGGCAGAACTTCTTGAAATGGCAAGGATCTGCGCCAAGGTTCCCTATGAGCCGGCGGAAAGTTTTCGTGAGGCAGTGCAGGCTGTCTGGTTCATCCAGCTGATCCTGCAAATCGAATCCAACGGGCATTCCCTCTCTTATGGGCGTTTTGACCAGTATATGTTCCCCTATTACAAAAAGGATATGGATGCGGGCAAAATCGCCCAAGAAGAAGCCTTGGAGCTTTTGACCTGCCTCTGGATCAAGACGCTCACCGTGAACAAGATCCGTTCTCAGGCACATACCCTGAGTTCTGCCGGCAGCCCCATGTACCAGAATGTCACCATCGGAGGCCAGACCACGGATAAAAAAGATGCTGTCAACGACCTGTCCTTCCTGGTCTTGAAATCCGTGGCGCAGACGCGGCTCACTCAGCCCAACCTTACGGTGCGCTACCACAAGAATCTCAATAAGGCGTTCTTTGATGAATGCGTTGAAGTCATGAAGCTGGGCTTCGGTATGCCTGCCCTGAACAATGATGAGATTATCATTCCCTCTTTCATCCGGTGGGGCGTGAAAGAGGAGGATGCCTACAACTACAGCGCTATCGGCTGCGTGGAAACGGCAGTACCGGGCAAGTGGGGCTACCGCTGCACGGGCATGAGCTATATCAACTTCCCCCGCGTCCTCCTGTGCGTCATGAATAACGGTGTGGATATGACCAGCGGCAAGCGGTTCACCAAGGGCTATGGATATTTCAAGGACATGGAATCCTATGAGGAGCTTTTGTCCGCTTGGGACAAGACTGTGCGGGAAATGACCCGTTACAGCGTCATCGTGGAGAATGCCATTGACAAGGCATCCGAGCGCGATGTACCGGATATCCTCTGCTCGGCGCTCACCGATGATTGCATCGGGCGGGGCAAGACCATCAAGGAAGGCGGAGCAGTCTATGACTTTATCTCCGGCCTTCAGGTAGGCATTGCCAACATGGCCGATTCTCTTGCCGCCATCAAGAAGCTGGTCTTTGAGGAAAAGAAGATAACGACCGGAGAACTTTGGGATGCGATTCTTGACGATTTTCAATCCACGGAAAGCAAGCGCATCCAGGATATGTTGATCCATGAAGCTCCGAAATACGGCAACGATGATGACTATGTGGACAATCTCGTAGTGGAAGCCTATGATTCTTATCTGGATGAAATCAAGAAGTATCCGAACACCCGTTATCAGCGCGGCCCCATCGGCGGCATCCGCTACGGAGGCACTTCTTCCATTTCGGCCAACGTGGGCCAGGGCGTCGGTACGATGGCGACACCGGACGGCAGGCACGCTCATGAGCCGTTGGCCGAAGGCTGTTCGCCAGCCCATAACGCAGACAAGAACGGTCCCACGGCAGTATTCAAGTCCGTCGCCAAGCTCCCCACGGAGAAGATCACCGGGGGCGTGCTGCTGAACCAGAAGATGACGCCGCAGATATTGGCAAAGGAAGAAAACAAGCAGAAGCTGGAAATGCTCATCGCGACGTTCTTCAACCGTCTGCATGGGTATCATGTGCAATATAACATCGTATCCCGTGAGACTTTGCTGGATGCACAGGCACATCCCGAAAAGCACAAGGATCTGATTGTGAGAGTCGCAGGCTATAGCGCATTCTTCAATGTTTTGTCCAAAGCAACGCAAGACGATATCATAGGTCGCACGGAGCAAGCACTGTAAGTGCAGTCAGGTTTTTATCTGCATGATTTTAGGGAGGAATACACGATGAAACTCATTATTGACGATGCCCATATTGACCAGATCAAGGAAATCTACGAATTCTATCCGGTGGATGGCGTAACGACGAATCCCACGATTCTCGCTAAGAGCGGTCGGCAGCCTTACGAGGTACTGAAGGAGATTCGCGAGTTTATCGGCGCAGAGGCAGAACTGCATGTGCAGGTCATCGCACGGAAGGCGGAAGGCATGGTGGAGGATGCGCAGCGCATCCGCAAGGAATTGGGTGCGAACACCTATGTGAAGATCCCCTCCGTTCCCGAGGGCTTCAAGGCCATGAAGATGCTCCATGAGGAGGGCGTGAATATCACGGCCACCGCCATCTATACGCCGATGCAGGCGTTCCTTGCGGCAAAGTCGGGCGCGGCTTATGCGGCGCCCTATATCAACCGCATTGACAACATGGGCTACAATGGCGTGCAGGTTGCCCGGAATATTCACGATATTTTCCGCAATAATAGCCTGAAAACGGAGGTTCTTGCAGCCAGCTTCAAGAATTCACAGCAGCTCTTGGAGCTTTGCGAGTATGGCGTGGGAGCATCCACCGTTTCGCCGGATGTCATTTTTGCCTTGGTGAAGAACAAGGCCATCACTTCTGCCGTGGATGATTTCATTGCCGATTTTGAGAAACTGGTAGGAGCCGGCAAGACGATGAAGGATTGCTGATTGAAAAAGTCATGCCACTAAAATAGAAAATCCCCTGACCGATTGAATCGGCAGGGGATTTTCATACGAAAACATTTTCTTTTGCTTTGATAAAAATTATGCTATAATGATAAAAAAAGCAAAGGATGATGTGCGATGCATACCAGACTTTCAAAGATATTGGAGATCATGGCTCAGAAGAAACGGGCTGCAGTGACAGAATTGGCTGAAACGCTAAAGGTTTCCGAGGTAACGGTGCGCAAGGACTTGTCACAATTGGAAGCAAAAGGGCTCTTGAAGCGTGAGCATGGCTATGCCTTGCTCACGGAAAGCGATGATATAGGAAATCGGCTTTCCATTCACTATGACATCAAGCGGCGCATTGCACAAGAAGCCGCAAATTCTGTCAGCGATGGCGAAACGGTTATGATCGAGTCCGGATCTACCTGCGCGTTATTGGCAGAGGCACTAATCACCCAGCGTAAGGATATTACCATTATCACCAATTCGGTTTTCATTGCCACATTCGTGCGTGATAAACCCAATGCCCGTATTATCTTGCTGGGGGGAGACTATCAAGTGGATTCGCAGGTTATGGTCGGCCCTTTGGTTCGCAAGTGTGCAGAGGAATTTTTTGTCGGCAAGTTTTTTGTCGGCACAGATGGCTTTAGCGATGTCGGTGTTATGTCCAGCAATCTTATGCGAGCCGAGGCTGTTCGCAGTATGGCCAAAAGCGCCAAGCAGATTATCGTGCTGACGGAGTCGGAAAAGTTTTCCCAGCTTGGGGTAGTGACCCTGCTGCCGTATCAGGATATTGATGCTGTCTATACGGATGACAAAGTACCAAAGGAGATGAAAGATAAGCTAGAGCAGAAAGGAATCCATGTTCACGCAGCAGCGCAGGATTCCTGCTCTTGAGGGGAGGTCACATTATGGCAGAGCAGAAAAAAATAGTTTTAGGCTTTATTGGCAATGGCAAGAGTGCCAATCGCTACCATCTGCCCTTTATCCTTACGCGGCAGAATAAAATCAAGGTGAAAACAGTCTATCAGCGCACCCTGAGGGATAATGGATGGGCAAGGCTTCCCGATGTTGCCTATACGGATGATTTGGATAAGCTGTTAAGCGACCCCGAGATGGATGCAGTGGTTATCACCACGCCGCCTGCCGCTCATTACGAATTGGCCTGCAAGGTGCTGTCCGCCGGGAAACATTGCGTAGTGGAGAAACCATTTGCTACCAGTGTGGAGGAAGCGGCGCAGCTCTTTCAGCTGGCGCGGGAAAAGGGCGTGATGGTGCAGTGCTATCAAAACCGCCGTTTTGACAGTGATTTTTTGACGGCGCAGAACGTGATGTCCTCGGGCGTTCTAGGCGAGGTCTATGAGATCAATATGCACTATGATTATTACCGCGCCTATATGCCGGAGCAGGAAAAGTCCTATCGCCGGGAAAATGCGTTCCTCTATACACATGCCTGTCATACGGTAGATCAGGTGCTTTCCTGGCTGGGCAAGCCGCAGGATTGCCGCTGTGACGTACGCCAGCTTTTGGGCAAGGGGCGCATGAATGATTATTTTGACTTGGACTTGCTGTATCCCGGGCTTAAAGTATCGGTGAAATCCAGCTACTTCCGGGCCAAGGCTCGTCCCAGCTTTGAGCTTTATGGACGGCGCGGCGTGTTCATCAAGCAGGAACAGGACAGACAGGAAGCTGACCTCAAAAAATTCTATCTGCCGGAAGGACATGATGATTTTGGCCTGGATATGCCGGAGAACTACGGAACACTGATATACTATGATGAAGCCGGCGTTTACCATGAAGAAAAAGTGCCTAGCGAACGCGGCGATTACGGCCGTTATTACGATGCGCTTTACGCTACGATACTGCAGGGCGCACCGCAGCTGGTCACGGAAGAACAGACAATGGAACAGATGCGTATACTGGAAGCTGCCGGGCAGGATTTGGCATAGACAGGAAGAGGGGCACCGTGCGAAAGGGCGGTGCCCCTTTTAGATCGCCAGTTTGGCTTCACCGATGAACTTGCATACAACGGAATCTTTGTCGTGGATTGCCTCCTTGCGGCAGTAGATGCCCATGGGCGCATGGGGTGATTCATCCCACGGAAAAAATGCCATTTCTTTATGCGGGAGCGCCAGATGTTCGGGAATAAGCGCAAACCCTGCCCCTGCAAGTACAAGGTTATATGCCTCGCTGATGGTGGCGCAGAGCATGTTATCCAGTCCATCGTTGACGGGGATGATATGATGCCCGCGTGAAAAGGTATGTTTCAAAAGATACGGAGGAATGGCGATAATTTGGCGATGAGGCCACAAATCCTGAGAAGAGACGCATTTTTTGCGTCTCTTTTTGCACTCACGGGTAAGCTCGTGGGCTTTGCTCACGATGCAGATAAAGCCGTCCTCTCGAAGTTTCACGAAATCAATGGCTTCATCGGCGAATTTGGCATCCCTCATGCCGATCACCAAGTCCAACTGGCTGAGTGAGAGGCGGCGCAAATTGGCATCGGTCTGGTCAAGGGTAAGTTCCGGCACGATGTTGTTCTGCGAATCCAAAATGGGGGAAAGGATTTTGCTGATCAGCCGGTTGGCATGGGAATCGGCGTAGCCAATGCGCAGTACGTTCCGCTCATTCTTGTGAAAGCTCTCCATCCATTCCCGTGAACGATAGTAGATGGCGAGGATTTGACTGGCATCCGGCAGAAACTGCCAGCCGACCTGCGTTAGCGTCACCGAACGGGTAGTGCGCTGAAAAAGCCGGGTGTTCATTTCATTTTCCAGGCTCTTGATTTGTCGGGAAACGGCTGGCTGCGTCATGGAGAGCTGCTCGGCGGCCTTGGCGTAGTTCAGCGTTTTGGCAAGAGTGACAAAACACTCCAGTTGCTGCGTGTTCATAAGCTCACCTCGTGAAGTTTCAAAAATTGGAATTCTTTCTTCATCATATCACGTTGCGCCGAAAGAAGGAACAAGCTCGGGGAAAATTGATACGGTCAGCGTATCAATAATGCGATATTGGCATTTCACAAATAGGTGTTTTCCTGCTACTATAGGCTTGTCGTTAGGAAATGTGCCGATAATGAAGAGAGGATGATTGACATGGCACTGAAGAATTTGGCAGCTTGGAACAAGAAGATGGCAGCAGGTTTGGCAAGCCCATCTTGCGGCTCTGGGGACAAGGTTCTGGGGACGGCCTGCGGGTCGGGTGACAAGGTGCTTGCTACCGCCTGCGGCTCCGGGGACAAGGTGCTGCCCACGGCTTGCGGCTCTGGCGACAAGTAATTGACCGACAGGTGAAAAAGTGTAAGGAGGGCGGCCAGAGTGAAACCGTATTTTTCATTCCAGTGGCATATCACCGATGACTGCGACCAGCGTTGCAAGCATTGCTATATTTTTGCGGAAGGCAAGCAAAAATGTATCGACAGCATGACAAGGGAAGATATGCAGACGGTGCTGAAAAACTGTGAGGATTTTTGCGAGACCTTTGGCCGTCGGCTTTACTTCTACCTGACGGGGGGAGATCCCATCCTGCACCCGGATTTCTGGTGGCTGCTGGAGCGTTTCAAGGCAAAGCAGATACCCTTTACCATCATGGGGAATCCATTCCATTTGACTGAGGATGTATGCAGACGCTTGAAG
Source organism: uncultured Selenomonas sp. (assembly GCA_947167105.1). Classification (GTDB taxonomy): domain Bacteria; phylum Bacillota; class Negativicutes; order Selenomonadales; family Selenomonadaceae; genus Selenomonas_B. The sequence continues at coordinate 34,089 of CAMVGU010000022.1, forward strand.
AAATGTGGCTGCGTGCGCTATCAGATGTCCCTTGACGGGTTGGAAGAAACCCACGATTGGTTCAGAAAGCCGGGTTCTTACAAAACCACCCTGGAAAAGGTTGCCACCCTGAATGCTGCGGGCATCCGCTCCATTCTGATGACCACCGTTTCCGGTAAAAATATAGATGAAGTTCCGCAGATGATTGACGCGGCTGTGGCGGCAGGGACAAAGGTCTATGCCTTTGCCCGCTACTGTCCCACCAGCGAGGACAAAGATACGGGCATTGCGCCCCGACGTTTTCGGCAGCTTCTGGCCGAGTGCGACAGGAAATTCCGTGCCTATGAGGAATCCGGCTGCGAAACCTATTTCAATCACAAAGACCACCTCTGGACGCTCTATGATTACGAGGAAGGAAATTTTGCCATCCCGGAGGATGCAGAGCCTGAGATGATTTACAGCGGCTGTAACTGCGGAAACGGGCATTTGACGATACTGCCCACAGGCGAGGTCTATGCCTGCCGCCGGGTGCAAAACAGTCGTGTGGGCAATGCCTTTACAGACAGGCTGGCTGATTTGTGGGTAAACGAATTGGAAGCTTATCGGGAATATGATAAATTTGCCAAGTGCAGCAAGTGTGAGCTAAAGGCTTGGTGTCGCGGCTGTCCCGCTGTGGCCGCTGCCAATTCCGGCGGGGATTTCTATGCCGCTGATCCGCAGTGCTGGAAGGAGATATGAGGAAATGGAAATACTGGCCTTGATGAAGAAACGCCGCTCCATTCGGAAATATCAGGAAAAGCAAGTCCCAAGGGAACTGGTGGATAAGATTGTGGAGGCAGGGCTGTACGCTCCCAATGCCGGAGGCGGCCAGCGCAGCATGATTGTCACTCTGCACAATGCAGAGTTGGCGAAGAAGCTCGGCAAACTGAACTTTTCAACCTTTGACCGCAGCAAGCTCCTGGGCGGCCATGTATCCGATGAGCAGCCCTCGGTCATTGATGATCCAAGTATCATGAACGGTTTTTATGATGCGCCTACGGTTTGCGTTATTTTTGGGCAGAAGGATTTTCTTTTCAACGTGGCGGATGCCTTCTGCATAGCGGAAAATATGATTTTGGCTGCTCATGCGTTGGGAGTTGATTCCTGCATTGTTTCTCGCGCCGAGGACACCTTTGCCATGCCGGAAGGCAAGGCGTTCATGGAGGAATGGGGTGTGCCGGACACAATGGAGGCCAAGGCTTTTGTAACCTTGGGCTACCATGCGGGGGACTATCCGAAGGGCAAGCCCCGCAAAGCGTGCCGGAATATTGTGATTGAGTAAATTTCTCGTAAAAATTTTTTGGAGGTTCTGTCTATGAGTTTGGTGAAAGGATTGCACCATGCGGCTTTGCGCTGCTGTGGCAAAGCGGAAATGGACGCTGTCATCGCATTTTATTGTGACGTACTGGGCATGAAGAGACTGCGAAGCTGGGGCGAGGGCGTGGAAGCCGGAGCGATGCTGGACACGGGGAACGGTGTGATAGAGCTGTTTGCCAACGCCGAGCCGGGACGCAAGCCCGGACAGGTTGACCATATTGCCTTGGCTACCGACAAAGTAGACGATTGCATGGCGGCCTGTGCCAAGGAAGGACTGAAAGTCATCATGGCTCCGCAGGACATTGTCGTACCCTGCGAGACACCCTACCCCCTGCGTATTGCCTTTGTAGAGGGCAAAGCCGGGGAAATCATTGAGTTTTTTGACGAGAAGTAAAAGAAGGTATCTATATGAGTGCTGCAAAATGGACGAGGCGGGGATGCCTTGGATTGCCAATTTCCTGGGCGGACTTGGCGGCCATGGCTGGGGGCTGTCCCATGCACGGGAAACGGCAAAGCTCTATAATCAGCTCAAACCTGCCATGATTTATGCTTCGGAACTGACGCTCTTTCCCGATACGCCGCTTTCCCGTGATGTGGCGGAAGGTAAATTCGCCGAAGCCACGGAGCGGGAACGCATGGAGGAAATGCAGGAGTTCATCCGCTGCCTGACCGTGCCCACCATCTTCCGCGCCGAGCACGTCACCATGCCCGTGCGAATCAATGGCCGGGTGCCGGAGGACAAGAAAGCCATGATAAGCCGCTTGCAGGAAACCATGGATACCAACGGCGAGGAAAGGCTGCAAATGTATCTGAGCAGCGTGTACAGTCTGTAAGAAGGTGTCAGCGTGATTCTTTACTTCAGTGCCACAGGCACCAATAAATACGTGGCGGAGGAAATTGCCAAGGCAACCGGGGAAAAGATTGTGCCGCTCAAAGAATTGGTGCGGCAGGAGAAGTATTCCCTGACTGTGCCGGAAGGGGAAATTTTCGGCGTGGTCATGCCAACCTATTGGGAGGGTCTGCCCGCAATCTTGCTGGACTATCTGACAAAAGCCGAGATACATTTGGAAGGAAGCAACCATTACTGCTTCTTTGTGGCCACTTACGGCTGCGACTACGGCAATATTTTATCCACGGCGCAAAAGGAATTCGGCAAGGTGGGGATTTCCTTCGACAGCTTGTATGCGGCGCGTTTTGTCGATAATTGGAGCCCCATGTTTTACCTGAAAGATGCCCAACGCAACCGCCTCGCCGAAAAAAACGGCGAGGCAGAGACTCGTGCCATTATAGAGCAGATAATGCGCCGCGAAAAGGGGCACAGCCTACCGGATCAGATGCCGGGCATCATGGCGGCGGCAGCCAAGGCGAATTACAACCGCATCCGCAAAACGAAAAACTTCCGGCTGGACAGGGAAAAATGTATCGGCTGCGGGCTGTGCGCCAGACAATGCCCCCTCGATGCCATTGTCATGCAGGAAGGAAAGCCAAAGTGGGTCAAGGAAAAATGTACCCTGTGCCTCGGCTGTTTCCACCGTTGCCCGGCGGCAGCGATTGACTACGACGGAGGGCTTCGCAACGGGCAGTATGTCAATCGTCATGTCATGCTGGATGATTGAAAAGGGGAGAAAATGGCAATGGATTACAGGCAAATGGGTGAGCGGATTTACATCCGCATCGACAAGGGCGAGGAAATTCTCGCTCAGGTGGAAGATGTGTGCCGCAAGCTCCACATATCCGCCGCAACATTTCAAGGCATCGGGGCTTGCGGCGAGGTTGAAGTAGCAACTTATATCCCGGACAGGCAGGAATTTCTGCCTCATGTGCGGAATGGTATGCTGGAGATGATTTCCCTCATAGGAAATATCGTGACCGGAAGGCAGGGTAATTTGGTGCAGCACGCCCATGCCCTCTTTTCCGTCTTTGACGGAGCAACGGGGCGCATAGACTACCTTGGCGGTCATTTGAAAAAAGCAACGGTGCTCTACACGGCGGAACTGGTTCTCGTCCCTGTGCAGGGCGGAAATATCGGGCTGAAATATGATGCAACTACGGGAATTGATGTCTGGGATTTGGAGGCATAAGCATGATTTGGCAAAAAAAGCTCCAAGGGGTCGGCGCACTCCTGCTGAGTGCGGCGATTCTGCTGGCGGGCAACATGGAAATCGGCGAGGCGGCAAAAGCAGGGAACGGCAACGCACAGGATGCGCCCGCCATACGCTATTTCATGCAAGCGCCGGAGGCCAAGGGCAGCGATACGCCCTACGGCAACAACACAGCGGCAGGGCATTATGCACAGGCGGGCGATGCAAAAATTTACTATGAGATTTACGGCAAGGGGAAGCCGCTGTTTGTTTTTCACGGCGGCGGCGTGGGTACGCCCTATGAAATGGGACAGATGATTGACAACTTACGGAAGAACTACCGGGTGATTGTCGTATCTACCCGCGGACACGGACGCTCGGAAATCGGACATTCGGAGCTGACCTATGAGCAGAAGGCGAATGATATGCTGGCGGTGATGAGGGAAGTCACCGATGAGCCTGCCGTCCTGCTTGGCTTCAGCGACGGCGCATACACGGCCTACAAGGTCGCTTCCATGTACCCGGAGCGTGCCGAGCGCATCGTGGCCATCGGTGCCGGGACTCTCAAGCCGGGCTTTTTCGGCGGAGAAATGAAGGTAGCGGATTTGGAGAAAATAGATGCGGCATTTATTGAGCAGCAGAAAAGAATCATGCCGGAGCCGGAACGCTATCAGGAATTTTGCACGAACTATATGAACTTCTGGAGCAAAATGGAAGTCGGCGAAGATTTCCTGCGGACGATTGAATGCCCAGTGCTGTTGATTGCCGGAGACGAGGATGACCATGCGCCTTTGGTGACGATGGTGGAGGCAGAGCAGTATATCCCCAAGTCCAGTCTATGTATCGTCCCCAAAGCATGGCATACGGCATTTCTTGATAATTTCGATGTGACATGGACGGCCATAGAACAATTCCTGCAAACGGATAAAGCAAAGCTGATCGGTAGCAGGAAAGTGGATTACAACAGAAAATAACATTCAAGGCGGTGGCAACTGCCAGCGCTGTGGATATTGGCACGACCTTTCGTCAAGGGTGGAATGGTAAGGGAACGGTGGCTGACCAGCTAATACACTTAACGCCATCGCCAAGCAGCGCACGGCAGAAGCAAATGGTGCAGAACCTATGTATACGCAGTATGTGCCGGAACAGAACGAGATTACGGCAGATACGGAACGGGACATGAAGGAAGCTTCGGATTACTACCGTACTCCACGTGGTCAGCATCCCAATGCTAAGAACAAAGTGCTTTTCACCAGCTTTGATAAAGTACTGGCGTTTAACGCCTTTTCACAGATTGGCACGCTGCTAACCCAGCCTGTGCTGTTTGTTGTAGGCACAGAAGCCGGTTCCCGTTGGCAGAGCAAAATGGCCTATGAGAAAGCGACCTCACCCAAGGAGATGTTTTTGGTAGAAGGGGCAACGCACATGGATTTGTATGATATTCCCCAGTATGTAAATCAGGCAGTTGTTAAGATGGCAGACTTTTTCCACAGCAAGCTTGGCAAATAAATCATGGTGGCGATACTAATGAAGGAAACTACAAGAAAAGATTCGGCAGTAAAGCCCATGACCATTAAGGAGGTATCAAAGCGAACGGGCATCAGCGTTTACACCCTTCGTTACTATGCGCGGGAGGGCTTGCTGCCTAGTGTAGAGCGGGATAAGAACGGTGTGCGCTATTTCACTGAGGCGGATTTGGAATCCGTTTATATTATCGAATGTCTCAAAAACTGTGACATGAGCATTCAAGAAATCAAGGACTTTACTCGTTGGACGATGGAAGGGGACTCCACCATTGACCAGCGACTGGCACTGTTCCAAGACAAGTACAACGTCCTGCAAGAAAAAATGTGGAAAATGCAGGAGACATTGGAAGCACTTCAATACAAGGTCTGGTTCTATCATACGGCAAAACAGGCCGGGACAGTTGCCGTCCATGACAAGATGAAGCCGGAGGACGTGCCGGAGAAAATGCGCCAAATCCGTGACCGCATGAAACATGTGGAGCGGTTGACAAAAGGAAAGCCGTTGTGGGAGAAAGCCACACGGCAGAAAGAAAGGTCGGATACAAAATGAAAGACATGACGAGAAGGGAGTTTATCAAAATGACGGGGATTTTGGCAGCAGGAGCAGCATTGACAGATTTTGGGGCAATGGAGCCGCTTTTTGCCAAGGCCGATGCCGCAGCGGTACGCAGAAAATTGGGCTTTGGCATGATGCGCCTGCCTATGATGGAAGCAGCCAATCCGGCGCATGTGGTTCCCGCGAATCGTGCTTATGGTTTTGACACCTCCGGCAAGTATGCCATCAACGTGGAAGAGGTTTGCCGCATGGTGGATAAATTCATCGACAGCGGCTTTACCTATTTTGATACCAGCTATGTATATTTGGGAGGACGCAGCGAGAGCGTAGTGCATGATGCACTTGTGAAGCGTCATCCTCGCGACAGCTACACCCTCGCCACTAAACTGCCTACCTTCGCTATCACGGAGAAAGCGCAGGTGCCGCAAATCTTTGAGGAACAGCTGAAAAAATGCGGCGTGGATTACTTTGACTACTACCTCCTGCACAACATTCAGAACCATCTTTACGATAAATACATCACGCCCCTTGGAGAATTTGAATATGCCAAGGCGCAAAAAGATGCGGGGCGTATCCGCAATCTGGGCTTCTCCTTCCACGATTCGCCGGAGCTTTTGGATCGAATCCTCACCGAGCATCCTGAGGTGGATTTCGTGCAGATAGCCCTTTCCTATTACGATTGGGACAGCTACTTCGTGCGCTCACGCCGTTGCTATGAAGTTATCCGCAAACATGGGAAAAACGTGGTGGTCATGCAGCCGGTCAAGGGCGGGACACTGGCCAATATTCCCGCCAACGCGGAACAATTGATGAAGGAAGTCAATCCTGCCATGTCTCCCGCCTCTTGGGCAATACGTTTTGCGGCAGGACTTCCCGGCGTAATTGCCGTGCTTTCTGGTATGAGCAGCATAGAACAGATGGAGGACAATGCTTCCTATATGCAGGAATTCAAGCCCTTGACGAAAAAGGAACTGGAAGTTTTGAACAAAGTCGTGCCCATGTTGAAGGAAAGCGGGCCGCTTCACATTGCGGATTACAGCAAATACGAGGGGATTTCTCCCGACGGGATGCCCGTAGCCGGAGTGCTGGATGCTTACAACAGTTGCCAGATACAGCCCGACCCCACTTTCAGTGCCGAAAACAATTACTACAAAACTTTCCGCTTCGCTGCCAAAATTCCGGAGGGCGAAAGCTGGGTAAAGGGACAGCTCGTGGATAAGGATGGAAACGATGTGACGGACATGGTCAAAAAGGCGGAAAGCTGGCTGATGGAGAATACCTTTTGAGCAAGTTTGAAACAGTAGGTGAATGCACATGAAACTCGCAATTCTGGGAACCGGCTTTATCGTGAAGGAGGGTGCGCTCAAAGCACTCAAAGATGTGCCGGAAATTGAAACCGTAGCTATTTTTGCTCGTCCCAAAAGCAAAGGCGATGCCGACGCATTGGCTGCGGCTTACTCCATTCCCAAGGTTTATACTGACTATGACGAACTCCTGGCCAATCCTGAAATAGAATTTGTCTATATCGGCCTCATCAACAGCGTTCATTATGAGTACATGAAGAAGGCGCTGCTGGCGGGGAAAAATGTCATTGTGGAAAAGCCCTTTGCTTCGGCGGCTGCTGAAGTGCGGGAGCTTAGGGATTTGGCACTTGCCAGACACCTTTATGTTTTCGAGGCGGTGACGATTCACTACTTGCCCAATTTCTATGCGATCCGCGACTTTCTGCCAAAACTGGGCAATATTCGCGCAGTGGTGGCGAATTACTCCCAGTATTCCAGCCGCTATGACAAATACCTGCAAGGCGAGGTGCTGCCCGCCTTTGACCCTGAGCGTTCCGGCGGTGCGCTTTATGACATCAACATCTATAATCTGAATCTCATCATTGGCCTCTTCGGTACGCCGGAATCCGTGAGCTACACGGCAAATCTGGGCTTTAACGGGATTGATACCTCGGGTGTGGCTACGCTGAAATACCCAGGCTTCTTTGCCCTTGCAATCGGAGCCAAGGACACCGAAAGCCCAGGCTTTGCTACCATTCAGGGAGAAAAGGGCTGGATTCGTGTGACGGATACCCCAAATGAACTGCGTTCCTTTGAAAGCCATCTTCTGGGTACGGGCGTTACGACCCATAATGAACTGAACCGTTACGGGCATCGCATGGTGCATGAATTTCAGGAATTCGCCAGGATATTCCATGAAAAGGAGTATGACCGCATGGCAAAAGGGCTGGATGTTTCCGTGGCGGTATTGGAAACAGCAGAAGCGGCAAGAAAGCAGGTCGGCATTGTGTTTCCCAGCGATGGGCAGACGAAGTAACGCAGCAATACAAGGGAGAGAATCATGAATCTGAAAAAAATTCATCATGTTGCTGTCATTGGCAGTGATTACAAAAAGTCCAAGCATTTTTATGTGGAGCTGCTGGGCTTTCAGATTATCCGTGAAAATCATCGTCCCGAACGGCAGGATTGGAAAATCGACTTGCGGTTGGATGATTGTGAGTTGGAACTATTCATCAAGCCGGACTGTCCTCCGCGTCCGCATTACCCGGAGCCGGAAACAGCGGGACTTAGGCATCTTGCCTTTCGGGTGGATTCCGTGGAGAAAACCGCAGCCGAACTCAATCGTCTGGGCATAGAAACCGAACCCATTCGTACCGATGACTTCACGGGAGAAAAGATGACATTTTTCCATGACCCCGATGGGCTGCCACTGGAAATCCATGAGTGAGTCGATAATGGATGGACGTAAATATACAAAAAAACAGGCAGGTATACGCTTGCCTGTTTTTTGTATATAGCTAATTGGTCGTCTCTATTTTTCAATACCCAGAACAATCGGCGTGGAACGATATCCGATTCCCATGCGGTCAATCCCCATGTCGATCAACTGAAGAAAATGCTCTCTTGTACGGATGCAACCGCTGCCCTTGACCTTGATGCGGTTACCGCATATATCCAGCATTTCTTTTATGATTTCCGGCGTTGCCCCATGTGCATCATGTCCAGTAAGAAATCCCGTACTCGTTTTGACGAAATCTGCATTGGCTTGTATAGCACATTCGCAGGCTTTCCTAACTTCCTCCACAGTGAGGGCCAGTTATACTGTTAGCAGCAATCGTGGCCGTCATGAACAAGGATTCTCAGGTATTGCTTTGGAATTATATGTCTATGGCCTTAAGAGGCGGCGGCATCTTCCTTCCCCTTACCCTGACAATTTTTCGACAGCACGCCGTTGGCTCCCACTGTGCAATTCTCTCAATGACAATATCTACAGCCGTAGCAGTGATAGCTGCTATCGTCGACAGTCCGGTTCCGCCCCTTTTCATTGGTCTTGGCACAAGTTTCCTGTTCCTTGCGGCAGGTTATATTACCCATCATGGAGAAGCCGGACTTTCCGCGCGATAAAATGTTTTGCCGAAGTTGTTACAAAAAAATCATTGACATATCGCGAAAACAAGATATAATATAGGCATGAACACATTAGAAATTTACAAAGCCTTGGCGAATGAGACACGCCTGAATATCATGGAATGGCTGAAGGAGCCGGAAAATCATTTTCCACCGCAAGGACTGCATCTGCCGGATGGTTGCGCATGGACAGGAGGCGTGTGCGTCGGCAGCATTCAGGAGAAAGCGGGGATTTCCCAGTCCACGGTGTCTCATTATCTTGACATTCTTCAGCGTGCCAGGCTATTGAAAGCCGAGCGCATAGGCAAGTGGACATACTACCAACGCAATGAAGAAACAATCCGTGAATTTGGCGAGTATGTCAAGAGCAATCTGTGAAAGGGCAGAATCAACTGCCCTTTTCTAAGAAATATTTATATCTAAAAAAAGCGATATATAGATTCATTAAGGAGTGTTGTATCATGCATTTTGCCAGTACCGTTGTACGTCCGCCTTATGAGGCAAACAGTGTTTTCCTGCAAATAACGTCCGGTTGTTCCCATAATGCCTGCCGATTCTGCACCTACTACAAGGATGCGCCCTTTGGCGTATCGCCATTGGATGAGGTCAAAGAGGATTTGCAGGAACTCAAGGAGTATGGCATATCTTTCCCACGCATCTGGCTGCAGAGCGCCGACCCCTTCCTGCTGACTTTCGATAAGCTGAAAACCGTTGCCGAGCTTATCCACGAATACCTGCCTTTTGTCCGGTCCATCGGAGGCTATGGGCGTGTGGACAGCGTAAAGAACAAGTCGGTTGAGCAAATCAAAGAACTTCACCGGATGGGGTATGACCGTCTCGTATTTGGCATTGAATCCGGCGATGATGCTGTGTTAAAACGCATGAACAAAGGTTATGAAGCAAAGGATATCGTGGAGCAGCTGGGAAAACTGACGGAGGCAGGCATGGATTATGCCGTCATTTTCCTGAGTGGTCTTGGCGGGCACGGCTACGGTCTTTCCCATGCGGAAAAAACAGCAGATGTTATCAACCAGCTCACGCCGTTTCGGGTCATGGCGGCAGGGCTTACTCTTTTTCCCGATACTCCGCTCATGGAAGACGTGAAAAACGGTACTTTTGTTGAAGCCACGGAAGCCGAACGAATTGAAGAACTTCAGACGTTTTTGCGTAAATTGACGATAGAAACGACCATAGATGCGACCAATGCTTCCATCATAACGCCTATCTATGGGCAATTGCCGAATGACAAGCAAAAGATGCTCGATACTCTGGAAACTATCTTTCGACGTTTCGGAGAAAAAGGCTTGCGTTCTCGGCGGGAAAATCTCCGCATGATTTAACATAAATATCTTGTTTGCCAAACAGTATGTGTCGGAGGAATCATCATGCACTATCATGGTCCGATTGTACGTCCACAAACAGACGCGGACAGCATCTTTGTTGAAGTAACAGTAGGGTGTACGCACAACAATTGTACATTTTGCAATTTTTACGACGGCTATCCTTTTCGTGTCGCACCCCTCTCTCAAGTTGAAGCAGACTTGCAAGAAGCGGCAGCGAATTTCCCTCATGCAAAGAAAGTGTGGGCAAGCGGCGGTAATCCATTTGCGCTAAGCGTGAACAAACTTGCTACATTGGCAAAACTTTTCAAAAAATATCTTCCCGAAGCAATCATATCCACTTATGCCCGTGTGGACGATATTACGAGTAAATCAGTCGATGACCTCAAAATGCTACGGGAACTCGGTTTTGAAATTCTCGTGCTTGGCATAGAAACCGGCGATGATGATGTTTTGACCCATGTAAAAAAAGGATATACTTCCGAGGATATTTTGCGGGAATGCAAGAAAATTGAAAGTGCCGGTATTGCTTGGCGGGTGATCTATTTGGGAGGATTGGCCGGTGAGGGAAAATGTGTCGAAAGCGCAAAACGTACAGCCGCTGTTCTTAATGAATTGCATCCATTCAATATGATGCTGACCACCGTGGCGGTATTGCGTGGAACGGAACTGTATAACGAAATGCAACAGGGGAAATGGGTTGAAGCGGGAGAAAAAGAACGGCTTATGGAGTTTCGCACTCTCCTTGCAGAATTAAAAAATCCCATCAATGTCTACTCGGTCACATCTACAGTAAGTTTTCCGTTTGTCGTGGATTTGCCGGAAGGAAAAAAAGAGATTCTCCGTCACTTAGATGATGAAATTGCAAGCGTGACAGAGGACTATGACAATATGGTACGTGCGAGCAGAGCAAGGATGACATCTGTTTGATTTGTAGAAATTTGTTTTACCAAGTAGCTATAATAGAAGTTTTGATAGCTATCTTCAAAGACAGTATACACTGTATGTCCAGCAACTGCCGTCTCCGAGTCCCATTTTCATTTTATAGTAAACGAAATATAATTTTGTGTTTTAGTAAATGGTTTGATGTAGCGTATTTTCCAAAATGGGTGCAGATTTCAAATCACCAAATTTGACTGCGTTTACTATAATTTATCACTTTTAAATGACGCAGAACCCAAATAATAGGGGGTGCAAAATCCCCACCGAGGGGGTGCAAATGCACCCCCTTCTCTTTTTCTCAAAGCCTTGTCCCGTGCGGCTTCTGAGGCATACTCGTTTAACGATAGGCAGGGGGGTGCAAGGGGGTTCATCGTTAATCGAGTATAGGGGGTGCATCGTTATTTTGTATCAAAATTTGCGGTAAAGGGGAAATTTTACTCACAATCCTCTCGTCCCTTAGCCAAGAGGAGGCGCGGAGCATTTCGGAGTGTAAATGATAATATAAAACTGAGCCATATGAAGCATTAGTGATCACGAAAAAGTGAGCCACCCAAAACCCAATATCCTCTATAATGGGATGAATAATTCCATGAGGAGGATGTAGCAAGGTGTGTATCACTATGGAAGAATACGCAGCAATCCGACAAAAATATCTCATCGATGGCATCAGTCAACGCCAGATTGCCAAGGAACTCGGTATATCCCGCAATACAGTTGCCAAGTATTGCAAAGGAGACACCTATGCAGGTCTTCGCGCCGACTATTGCCGGGATGCCACGGTCATGACACAGGATGTCGTCCAGTTCGTTGACGAGTGCCTCTTGGAGGATTCCCTAGAGTCCAACAAAAAACAGCATCACACGTCACGACGGATCTATCAGCGGCTGGTGGAGGAGAAAGGATTTACCGGTGCTGAGAGCTCCGTGCGGCGATTGGTCAGCAGACGGAGAAAGAATCTGCCCCATGCTTTCGTACCCTTGGATTTCAAGCAGGCGATGCCATGCAAATCGACTTCGGCGAAGCCTATGCCTACCTCAACGAGGGAAACAGGACAAAGGTTTACCTGTTCTGTGCCCGGCTGTCCTACAGTTGCGCTCCCTTCGTCGTGTGTTTTCGCAAGCAGAACACGGAGGCGTTTCTTGAAGGCATCGTGCTGGCCATGGAATTCTTCGGCGGAGTTGCACGCCGCATCATCTTCGACAATGCCCGTGTAGCGGTGAAGGAGGGCGCCGGCAAGATGGCGATCCCGCAGGAGAGCTATGCGGCTCTCTCCGCGCACTACTGTTTCCGTATGGACTTCTGCAATGTGCGCAGCGGCAATGAGAAGGGACTTGTGGAAAACTTGGTCGGTTGGGCCAGAAGAAATCTGTTGGTTCCCGTCCCTCGTGCCGATTCGCTCGAGAAGCTGAATCTCATGCTCCGAGCGTCTTGCGAGACCTACATTGCCAGCCATCAGGTCGTAGGCAAGCCCGCTCCTGTCGCTTCCATGCTGGAAGAAGACCGCCAGGGCATGCTCCCCTTGCCGGGGATTGCCTATGACACCCGTATCACGGACACCGCAAGGGTCTCGGCCTTTGCAACGACGCGCTTCCAGACCAACGACTACTCCGTTCCTGTGGAACATGTCGGCCAGGAAGCAACCATCAAGGCCTCCGCCGAGAACGTCTCTATCTATGTGGCGGGAAAGGAGATTGCGAAACATCGCCGCCAATATGGAAAACACAGGCAGTCACTTGCCCTTGCCCGTTATCTCCCGCTCCTGGAGAAGAGGCCTCGTAGCATCCTGCAGGCTCGTCCCGTGCGGCAGAACCTCAGCGGAGCGCTCCTGCACATACTGGAAACGACGGAATTCAAAGCCAGGGATCTCATGGACATCCTGACACTGTGTGCCACCAAGGGAGAAGATGCATTCTGGAAAAACGAATTGGAATTTTTGGAGCGTCCTGTGCGTAGCCCCATCATCGAGGACCATGTGCAAGTGGAAGCCGTGAATCTCTCCTGCTATGACACGCTCATCCAAGGAGGTGGAACAGCATGCCGGATGCAGGCGTGAAGGAATCCCTGAAATTTTATGCAAAGGAGTTGAAGCTGCCGACGTTCGGAAAACTGGAGGAATCCATCAACGAGTACCGCTCAGGGCAAAGCCTGGAGGAATTCGTTCTGGAGCTTATGAAACGGGAATACGATGCCAGACAGGAGAAAAAGCGGCAAAGCCGAATGAAGAGGGCACATTTTCCCCTGCTCAAGACCCTGGAGGAATTCGATCTGAGCAAGCTCCAGCACGTGCAACCGGAATATGTCAAACAGCTCGCAAGCTGCGGGTTCATCGACCGGCATGAGAACCTTGTCCTAATCGGCAACCCGGGAACAGGGAAGACGCACTTGATGACAGCCATCGGCGTCAAAGCGTGCCTTCTCGGCTACAAGGTGCTGTTTTGCAATGCGACCACGCTAGCTTCCGACCTCAAGGAGGCACGGGATTCCTACCAGCTGCGGCGTTTGGAAAAGACAATATCCGGCATGGATCTCCTTCTTCTGGATGAGCTCAGCTATGCGCGGTTCAGCCAGGAGAAATCCGAGCTGCTCTTCAAGGTGATTGCGGAACGGTCAGAACGCTCCAGCACCATGATCACCACGAACCTGGAATTTTCAAAGTGGACGGAGATGTTCTCGAATGCTACGTTGGTAGCAGCCTTGGTTGACAGGCTGACCTACCATTCGCACGTTCTGAACATGAATGGCAATTCCTACCGCCTGCAGTGCCAAAGGAGGGATCTATGCAGCAATTGACTGGCTCAATTATTCGTGATCACTTGTGGCTCAAATTTTCGTGATCACATGGCTCACTTTTTCGTTGACATTCACATTTCGGAGAACGTGACTTGGGGACTGAGAAAAAAGTTCGCTGACGGCAAATTCTCCGTGGGCTACTCCCGTTTCCTTGGCTACGACAAGGGGGAGGATGGCAACCTTGCTATCAACGAGGAGCAAGCCAAGGCCGTGCGGCTCATCTTCGGGCTGTTCATTGAGGGGCTGACTCCCTGCGCCATCGCCAAGGAACTTACAAGACGGGGAATCCTGACGGTCACGGGCAAGAGCAAGTGGAATGCCGCCACCATCAACGGAGTCCTCGCCAACGAGAAGTACACGGGCTGCGCCCGCATCCAAAAGACCTTCACGCCGGACTTCCTCACGAAGAAGGTAGTGAAGAACACCGGGCAAGTCCCCAGCTACTTCGTGGAGCAGAGCCATCCTGCCATCATCGCCCCGGAAACCTTCGAGATGGTGCAGGCGGAGGTGGCGCGGCGCAAGCGGGAGGGAGGAAGATACAGCGGCGTGAGCATTTTCTCCGGAAAAATGCCGGTGCTGGTGGAGATGACCCAGAACTGCATCGCCGAGAACGCGAGGATTGCCCAAGACCAAGGGGAGTACCAGATAAGCAGCGAACCGCAGGATTTTCCTGCGTGTGAGTCGCTTATGCACAGCAAACGCTACAACGGCTTGGTGGAGCGGTACGAAAAGGCCAAGGCACGGTTCGACGAGGTGACGGAGGCCATCGCAGAGCGGTCAGCCAAGAGCGAGAGGCTGCGACGCGAAGCTAGTCCCTTTAGGGGGCAGGGTTCATCAGGACACTTGAGGTGCAGAAGGAGCCTGTGGCAGAGTTCGACGAGCGGCTCTGGGGTGCGATGGTGGACTATGTGACGGTGGGCGCAGACAAGCGGCTGACCGTGGTGTTCCGGGACGGGACGGGGATTTGAATTTTTTTGTTTTTTTAGGAGGAATCGAAGGTTGATTGTCGAATGGAAAAAAGGTATAGGTTGAAATGGTAATTTCTCGATGAAGGCAAGTGAAATATTACACGGTTGGAGCGCATGAGGCAATGGCACATCCGTCTTGACGTGTATGACATAAGGTAGGCTTTAATCACGCCAGCGGCGTGAGTAGCGAAGCTTGCCATAATTTGAATTTAACGATATTGTATAATATGCTTCGTCGGAATCATCGTTCTATCATAAATAATGAGGTGTCAATATGGGATTGTATAAATTGACTGCAGAGCAAGCGGCGGCTGATTTGCGCGTATTGTATAGGTATGCGCCTTGGAATACCTATACAATAGATGTAATAACACATCGGCATCTTTATTTAGCTACTGCTTCTCAGATGAACGATGAGTGGGAATTTCGCATACCATATGTATACCATAATGATTTAATTGGCACGTTGGAAGATATGTTTCAGGGACAAAGTGCGAATTTTACAGAGGATGATGTACTCATTGAGGAACCATTTCAAGACCAAAATGGAGTTCTCCATGAAGCAGATGTTCAAGTTATAAATAGTGATCGTGACAATATAGGAATTGCGTGTTTTTCCAATTGTGAAAACAATCCTATGATGTGGTATCATTATGCAGATAAGTATAGAGGAATTTGCTTGGAATTTACGAATATTTTTGGTGAAACTACAAATGGTATCGAAGGTGTGGTGGGGCCTGTTTCTTATGGTGATTACCCACATATAGATATTGTCAGTCAGGCACGATTGGATCCGCAACATATTGATCCGATGTATCGTTACTTCCACAAATCTACAACATGGCAACAAGAACATGAATATCGTTATATCACATACATTTGTGATGGTCGTAGCAGATATTTCCCTTTTGGCGATACCGTATTGACTGCTATTTATTGTGGCTTTAGAATGAGTCCTTGTGATATACAGTTGGTATACGATTTAGCTATGCTTTATAACAGGTCTGTGGCGGTATACACATCTACTCTTAGTGAAAACGACTTCGGTTTTACGTTTAGCAGATATGATCCATAAAGGAAAACATGTGTGTAATGTTCATGAGGAGGATATGCACGTGTTGCAGGAATTGTTCACAAACGTTGAAAACAGCTTAAAATCCCTTGGTAAAGAAATAGTCTCTATTCCGGAGTGTGAGTCTGCCCTAAATGATATTAACAATATTATTGATAACATCAAAAGCCCTTTGCTTGTTATGGTAATGGGCGAATTTTCGAGAGGAAAATCAACCTTCATCAACGCTTTAGTTGGGCAATCTATCACGGAAGTAGGTGCTACACCCACGACCGCTGTTATTACTAAACTTACCTATGGGTTGGCAGACAAAATCACCGTTTTTATGCGGGATGGTTCCGTGAAATTCTATGATACAGATAAATTTACTACACTTACCGCCGAAAGCGGAGAAGAAGCTGATAAATTACATGAAGAAATTGATTATGTGGAACGTAACTTGCCTATAGATTTTCTGAAGTCAATGTCTATAATAGATAGCCCAGGATTAAACTCCATTAAGCCTGTTCACGAAGAAACAACGAAGAATTTTATGGATAAATCCGATACGGTTATTTGGATACTTGATGCGAATGAAGTCGGAAGACAGACTGAAATAGATGCTATGAAGAGGCTCAATCCCCGCCTTGCACCATTAGTGCTTGTGAACAAAATTGATGCAATCAACGAAGATGAAGGCGAGTCATCAGAGAAAATTCTGTCTGACATTGCTCATAAACTTTCTAACAATAAATTGGAATATCAAAAAATTGTCGGCATCTCTGCCAAGATGGCCTTTCAAGGAAAAATTAAAAACAACAAAAAGATGATTGTAGAAAGTAACATCGGAGAATTTTATGATGCTGTCGATACAATGATTCTCCCTAATCGTGAAAAATACAAGTGGAATTCTATGTTGGATGGATTGGCGAGAATTGTATTTTCCGTTGGAAATGTATTGCACGATAAAAAAGTAGAAAACGGTAAACGTAAAAATACTGATTATGCCGCCTATATCGAAACTGAAGAGAGTTTATCGACTGCTTTTGATGAATTGGAAAACATCGCCGATTTTGTAATGACGGCAATTGAATCAACGCACTCAACCAAGAGGATTCGACTCAATCCTGCGGAAAAAACTTTTTATGGTGTCTTGCATTGGCTAGGACTTTTTGTCAAAAAAGACAATGAAGTATCCCTGCAATATCTTGAAGAAGCCGCCGTTCGTAATGACACAGTAGCCCAAGTTATTCTTATCGATGTATACACTAATTTGAATCAAACTGATCGTATGACATATTGGCAAGATAAAGTATATTCTTCTACTTCTTCCGCAGACAAAAATGCCGGTAAAGCCGAGTATGAAAAGGGGAAATCATGCGAGGAAGTCGATAATTACCAAGAGGCTGTAGAATGGTACAAGAAAGCGGACGCATTAGGAAATGCCGACGCTGCTTTTAAAATCGCTGAAATATATGATTACGTCGATTATTTTGAGTTTCATGGCATTGATTATGATGAAATAAATGACGAAGAATATGTTAGGATTGAGGAAAAATGGGACGAAAAGTCTGAGATTGAATCAATAAAATGGTATCTTAAAGCAGCAGAAAAAAATAACATCGATGCAATGGTTGGGCTAGGGCTAAAGTATAATGAAGATGGAAACGAAGCCGAAGCACTAAAATGGTTAGAAAAGGCTGCTGCTTTGGGTAGTGCCGATGCAATGTTCCATATTGCTGATGATTTCGAATATGCTGATGAGAAAAAACAGATTGAATGGTACAGAAAAGCGGCTATAGCCGGAAGTGTAGATGCTATAAAATATTTTGCCGAAAGATACGAGCATGGTAACAATATAGACGAAGCAGTAAAATGGTATCAAAAAGCTGCTGATATGGGGGATGATTATTGTAAAAATAAAATCACTTACTTCAATTTGAAAAAAAACATAGTCCCTTGGCCTTGCGTATCTGCTGACAAAGTTCAGTCACAGTCTAGCGATGCGTTTCGTGTTGTCGTTACTGGTGAATTTTCACGTGGCAAAAGTAGCTTTATCAATGCGCTTTTAGGACAGCGAATTCTACCTTCAAAAGTGACTCCTACTACATCTATGACGACGACGGTCATGTATGGTGATGTACTTGAATATAGAATCTACCTTAAAGGAGAATCGGTGCCACGGCAAATAAGTCAGGATGAATTTTTTGCCATCAATGCAGATGATGTTTCTTTCGTGGAACATGCCGAAATTATCTGCCCTAATGTGTTTTGCAAAGACAATGTGGAAGTGGTGGACACCCCTGGAACGAACGACCTTAACATAGAGAGAAGGGAAATTACTTACGGCTACTTAAGCCAAGCCGATATCGTAGTGATGATACTGTCTGCCGTTCAGTGTTTAACTGTTTCGGAAGCAAATTTTTTACAAATGTTTATAAAAGGCAATACCCCCAAAAATATTTTCTTCGTCATCAATTTCAAGGATTGTCTCGAAGTGGGAGAAGAAGAAAAAGTGAAAACATTTTTTATAAGCCAACTACAGAAACTATTGCCCAATGGATATCCTATCGCAGAATGTACTTTTCTTGTTTCAAGTCGAGATGCATTGCGTTATCGCCGTAATGCAAACGGGGAATGTTTAAATCATAAACAGCTATCTTGTTTACCTAATGACGTTGAAGATACGGGCTTACCAGCTGTTGAGAGAGCAATACAATCACTGCGTAACAAGGTGCAAAAGTAGCTTTATTATAATAACAACGAAAACACCATGAGGTCGATACGCATGAAATTAGACAAATATAAAAATTATGCTTCGGTAGCTCAGTGCAAGTTGCAAGAAGTCGAGAGCGTTGCCTGTGAATTACGGATGGATAACGCCGCAAAAAAAATTAATTCCATCCGTAAGTACATGACGAACGACACCTTTCATCTCGTCATCGTGGGCGAGTTCTCCCGCGGCAAAAGCACCTTCATCAACGCCCTCCTAGGCAAGCGGATTCTCCCTGCCAGCAAGAATCCCACCACCGCCATCATCAGCAAAATCGTCTACGGGGAAACGCCCGCCTATCGGATTCACTATAAGGACGGCAGGCCGCCGCAGAGCATGGAAGAAGCCTCCTTCAAAAAGCTCACGGCTCCCCCGGAGCCGGACGAGAGCGACGCTGTCTCCGTGAAGGAGTTCCAACAGGCGCAGAAGGCCATTTCCGAAATCGACTTTGCCGAAATCTCCTATCCCCTCCCCTTCTGCAAAGACAAGGTAGAAGTGGTGGACACTCCCGGCACCAACGACCTCAACGTAGGACGTATGGAAATCACCTACGGCTATCTGAATCAGGCGGATGCCGTGGTGTTGCTCCTTGCCGCCTATCAACCTCTCAGCGCATCGGAAGCGCAGTTCCTCAAGGAACGGATTCTCGGCAACCAGATACAGGACATCTTCTTCGTCATCAGCCACAAGGATGACCTTGACAATGAGGAACAGGAGAAGGATGTGGTGGACTTCATCGAGAAGCACCTTCGTAAGATTCTGCCCGAAGGTTTTTCCCTCCATCATCGTATCTTTCTCGTCAACAGTCTCGGGGCACTCTATTCCCACATGAGGGAGCGGGGCGAGGAACTGACCGCCAAGCAGGAGCTCAAGGTTCCAGATGACTTCAATGACACGGGCTTCCCCGATTTCGAATCAGCCCTCGGGGATTTCCTTGCCAACGAGAAGGGCATGGTTCGACTGCGGAAGTACAACCGTGATGCGCAGGCTGTTACCCGTACCATGCAGAGGGATATTGAGAGGAATATCGGCATCGTCGCACACTCCGCAGATGAAATCCGGCAAAAGGCGGCAGAGATGGCGCCGAAGTTTGAGCAGGCCAAGCGCCGGGCAGAACGTATCGTGTCTGACATGAAGTACGCCTTTGAGAGTGCCGGTTCCGACATTGACTATAAGTGTCACACTGCTGCCAATACGATTCTTGCCAAGGCAAAGGAGGCCGTGAACAATCTCACGCAGGATATGTCCGCTTCTGCCATGCAGCAGGCCATCGAGCGTGAGGTCACGGCGGAGAAGAAGCATTTCTTGGATTCCACCATCAGGGAATGGCAGGACATATTTTACCGGGAAAACGAAAAAGCGCAGGAGTCCCTGCGTGTCATCTGGCAGGATATCGATATTGAGTATCAGCGGAGTTTCCATCTCCCTGCCGTGATTGACAGCGACCAGACAAGCCTCACGATTTCCGCTCCCGGTAGCACCAAGACCTTTTCAGAGCAAGCCTATGATTTCGCGGGGGAAAGTTTTCGCACGGCTGTAGAAACCAAAAGCGCATTAGAGTTTATCGGTGCTTTGGGGTTCAGTGCTGCTGCGGGCATCATAGGCGGAGTCGTGGACATTTTCAACGCTTTCTTCGGAAACGGACGGGATACATGGCGCGACAAGGTGCGCTCCGAGATTATCCGCGCTTACAGTGGCCAAGGTGACAAGATGGCGGCGACCCTCAAGAACCTGTATCAGACTCGCACGGAAGAGGTCTGCCGAAGTCTCAAGGAGCGTGTCGATGCCCGTGTCGAGGACATGGAACGCCAGCTTCGGGACATTTTACGAGAGAAGGAATCCCAGGAACAGGATGCGGAAAAAGAGCGGCGTTATCTCCAAGCCAAGCTGGAGGAACTACGCCGGATTTCTCAAGACCTGAACAGGATAGCTCTATGAGGAAGTGAACAGGATGGATTTGCAACGGGAAAAAGAAAGCGTATTGCGGCTTCTGTCGGAGCTCACGGCAAGACCCTATGCCCAAGCCCATGCAAAGGTTCTGCGAGGTTTGCAGGAATTACAGGGAGATATGCAGGGTGACTTCTATACCGTGGTAGTTCTTGGCGAGTTCAAGCGCGGCAAGAGCACCCTCGTCAACGCTCTTTTGGGAACGAGGCTCCTGCCGATGGACGTACTGCCGGAAACGGCTACCATCAACGCTATTATGTACGAGGAAACACCGAGGCTGACCGTGGTGCATCGGGACGGCTCCACCCGAAAAGGCGAAGTCTCCTATGACTTCCTCAAGCAGTATTCCGCGCGGGAGGAAGGCTCCGAGGCCGCCCAAGTCCGCTACATTAAAATTGGCTATCCCTGCGAGCTTTTGAAAAATAGGATTGTCCTCGTAGATACTCCCGGCGTTTCTGACCTCAACGAGCAAAGAAGCGAAGTCACCTATCAGTTCGTCCCCAAGGCGAATGCCGTGCTCTTCGTCCTGGATGCCAATGCGCCGCTCAAAAAGACGGAAAAGGAATTCATCGACGAACGCCTGCTTCCTCTGGGTATCAGAAACATCATCTTCATCATCAACAAGTATGACGCGGTGGATGATGAGGAAGAAGAGGAATTTCTGGACAATGTGAAGAAGCGGCTCCACCGGGCCTTTCAAATGGACGCGAAGGAGGCGCAGCTTCGGGAGATTTCCGTCTATCCCCTTTCGGCAAAACAGGCCTTGCAGGGCATCGAGAAGGGCAGTGACAAACTTCTTAAGGCATCGGGATTCGAGGAAATCCGAGACAAGCTCCAAAGCATGCTCTTTGACGGCAGCGTGGAACGGGAGAAGCTGCAGGGCTACCGGCAGCGGCTCCACTGGCTGCTGTCCTCTCTGGAACGGGAAATCCAAGGGGAGAAGTCCATGAAGGAAGCCGGCATCACGGAATTGGAGGATGCCGCGCAAGCCCTCCGGCAGATGCTTCAGGAGAAAACAGCGGAAGAGAACAACGTGGATGCCTACGTCAAATCGGCAAAAACCAAAATCTACGCCATGACGGACAAGTCCCTACAGTATTTCCATCAGAAGCTCCGGGAAAATGTACTGGATTTGATTGAGCAGCACCAGAGCCAGAACTTCAAGAATTTTGTAGAAAACTCTTTGACCAAGTATATCCAAAGAAGCATCGAAGGTTGGATTGGCATCTATACGCCCCATGTGGATGAACTGCTGGCGCTCATGGAACGTGAACTTGCCAGAGGACTCAGCTACCACTTCAAACAGAATGTGCGGCTGCAAGCGGCGAAAGGCAAGAAGCTCCAGAATATGAGCGCCCTTTTGGACATCGAGGCAGCGGACATCTCCAATACTGGGATGCAGGCAGGAGCGATAACGGCGGCGGGAGCCGTGGCAGTCATGGCGGTGCTGACCCCCGTTCTTGTCCCCATTCTGACTCTCTGGGGACGCTCCAAGCTTTTCGAGGGACTTTTGCAAAAGAAATTGGCAGAGGCCAAAGCCGATGTGATTCCGCAAGTGGAAAACCAGATGGCCAAGCTGATGATGGAACTGCAATCCCATGTCCACGGCTACATCGACAGGCAGTCTGTCCTCATCCAAAAGAATACCCAATGCGCCTATGATTCCATTCTTTCAGATATCCAGAAACGAATCGAGGCACAAATTGCGGACAAGAAGCGGGAAGGCGCAGATATCCGGCGGGAAATGGATGAACTGACGGCGCAAATGGAAGAGATTCAAGGCTATTTATCGAGACTGAGCGAGGAGACATGAATCATGAGCTTGTTTGAACTTTTTGACGCTACCTATGGGCCGGGACTGTACGAGTCCATACCTGACGGCATCGGGGGAACGGATATCCTGCACGGTGGCACGGTGGTAGACCACATGAGTCCCGAGGGCGTACTCCATTCGCAGGGAATGGCTCTCAGTGTTCCCAATGCGGAAGGCGGCGTAGATGTCGTTTCCAATGGACAGGTCATATCACACACCCAGCCGAACGTCATGGGCGGCATGGATGTCTATGACGGAGACATGGGGCTGGAGCGCAGCACGATTCCCAATGCAGAGGGAGGCGTTGACATTTACGGCACAGATATGAATATGGAAGGAATGACTATGCCCAATGTTTTTGGCGGAGAGGACTATTTGTCGATGAGTGGAAATGCGGATGCAATACTGGATTATCAAGACCCGCTGATGCATTCAGCTGAGTATCGGATGAATCCGTTTAATATTGGTATAAGTTCAGTTTAATCTGATTTTTCTCGTGACATACCAATTACCTAATTAACATGAGGATGTGTTGAAGTATGTCGACATTAATTGCTCACTACACAGGGTTAGAAACGGTAGCTCACTATATTCTGCCCAGAGAAGCACTGAGAATATCTATGGGTTCGTTCCTTTATTTTGATGATCCTAAAGAAACAAAAGCTTGGCATTTTAATGTTAATGGAGAAGTATCCAATCAACTTTTCCACGAAAGACGTATCTCTGATGAAATAAAAAAGCATTTTGGTGTAATCTGCTTTAGTAATGGAAGTGAGAGAGTAGAAAATGGTTTCGATTTCAATCGCGGAGATTATAAGCCTAGAATGTGGGCTCAATACGGAGACAATAGCAAGGGTGTATGTTTAATCTTCGACAGAGAAAGAATAATCACTTTAGCTCATAGCCAGTTTGAAAATATCGGAAATGTTTTTTCTGATGATGTGAGATATTTCGATGTGGAGGGTATGCCGGATTTTCGTGACGATGAAGTTATGCTTTCTCAAGAAAACATATTGCATGAATCGGCGTGTTTCAAATCTGCCTAAATTCGGGTAACACTTCCTGGTGCCAAAAT
>CAMVGU010000023.1 GCA_947167105.1 uncultured Selenomonas sp.
CTTATACTGTAGGGCTGGCACACTACAGAACCCGTGGAGGTGAGTGGCGGGGCTGAAAGCCGCCATAAACATTTTTTGCATACATCTCTCCCCCTACCTTATTAAACCGCTGTCATTGCCTATCTCGCCCCCGTATACCTGTAAACTTCCGTCCAAGACCGTCCATAAGCGTCATAATAGTCTATCTCCCCGCCCTGGTCGCCTGTACGCCACGCACCGCCCCGGGGATTATTGACTCCCCTGGCTTCTACCGTTTTTCCGTTGCCGATGTATATAGCCACATGTGCTTCCGGATAGCACAGGATATCGCCACGCCGCAGGTCATTTTTTACTGCCTCCCAGCTATATCTTGTAAAGCCACCGATTCTCTGCATATCCGGCCAAATCGTGTCGGCATCGCCTGTAACCTGTCTGCCCTGATAGCGCTCATAATAGTCAGGGTTCTTTTGCCAAGCCGCTATAAGGGGGAAGCCCGCATGATCCAGGGCGTGATAGACCAGGGAGGAGCAATCAAAATCCGGGCCTTCTCTTGAGCCTGTATAGGGATGATTCGCAGTTGCATTTTCCGCTCCCTGGGAGTAGCCATGTATATCATTATCCGCAATCATGCAGGCCCACTGGACGTAGACTTCAATTCTTTGCGCCCCTTCTGCGGCAGGAGCTTGGGCCTTACGCTCCGCTCTTGCGGGCATTTCAGCCGCAAGTTTTTTCTCGGCAATCTTCTCTACAGCTTCCGCCTGCCCAAAAGCTTTTCTGCTGGCACCAGGCGCGCTTTCTGTATGTTTGTCACCTATGGACACGAGTTCTTCAACAGCAGGAATATCTGCCACTGAAAGGCTTGTGAAAACCAAGGCCGCACATAGAGCAAGATAACACATTTTTTTCATGGTAAAGTCCACCTCTTCCTTCTGTGCTGCTACAGCATGTATATGAAAATTATCAGATAATTTTACCGCTACTGTCACCTATTCACAGAGAAACTGCCGCTCCCTGTGGACAGTCGTTCTCATGTGTGCATTTCGACACCCCCTCCGAGACATCCTGCTTTTTTCTTTACATTTCTAAAACATTTTCACTTTTGTAAGAAAAAAGGAACCGCCCCCGAGCGATTCCTCAACTGCCGCAATTATGATATGAATATGATTCCCCGGATCAGGCCAATCCCCTTAAACGTGCCCTCTCCGCCTGCATCTCTGAATAATACCAACGGGTAGATTTGCCAATAGCACAGCGAACTGCATCCAGCTTGCCTGCCAGGGCCAGCTTCTTCAGGCTTGCAATGTCGAAGCCGCTGACCGAGAGATAGCTTGCCGACAGGAAACCTCCTTGCTTCAGCATCTTGCGATAACTCACACTGTCACGGCGGTCCATTTCGATGTTCTTGATTGCCATACTAAATCCCCCCACAGCTTGTGTTCAATTTTCTTGAATTTATCTGTGTGTTCTTGCGGCAAGCCTATTATAGCACACAACTGTATATTTGTAAAACACTCTCATTTACACAATATATCAATTCTATCTTTCCCTCGCCCCCCGCAGTATGATACAATAAGGCATATAAACAACTTCATATGCAGTAGAAAGGAAGTGATTTGTATGTCAGAACAGGTATTGGTACAATTCAGGGTTGACAAGGCCCTGCGACAGGAGGTGGCACAAATATATGAGGCAATGGGCATGGATCTTCCCACTGCTCTGAGAATGTTTTTGACTCGCAGCAAGATGGAACGGGGACTTCCCTTTGAAGCCAAACTGCCGGACACAAGCATTCCCAGGAGCATGGCCTGGAATGCTTTTGAGCAGCTACGCCAGGAAGCTTCCAATCTGCCGGAAATGACGCTTGACGAAATCAACGAGGAAATTAGTGCCATACGTAAAGAGAGAAGGCGCGAACGTTGAAATACTACGCCGTCATAGATACCAATGTGCTTTTATCTGCCCTTCTTTCTAAAAAATCCGACACTGCCACCGTAAAAATCCTGAAAGCTGTAATGGATGGCACAATCATTCCCCTTCTCCACGAAGAAATCCTCGCCGAATACGCTGAGGTACTCAATCGTCCTAAATTTCACTTATCATCCCACACCGTACAGTTTGTCCTCAACGCTATAAAAGGCTACGGCCTGGAAGTTTCCCCCAGTCCCACAGGTGTATCCCTTGTTGACCCGGATGATCTGATTTTCTATGAGGTTGCCTGTGAAAAGCAATCCGAAGGTGCCTGCCTTGTGACTGGCAACTTAAAGCACTATCCCGTCTCGCCTTTTATCATCACGCCCGCACAGATGATCGACATTTTATCATAGAATTTTTCCTCTCTTAGAGTTATACTATATTCAATTGAATGATATTGTATTGTATTGATTGCTTCACGAAGGAGGCTGCCCTATGCTGAACAATGATTCTCCCGGCTCCCCCCTGCCTGACGGTCTGCAAGCCAAGCTGGATCTGGTGCTGGAAGCCCATGATTATGACGCGACGCAGATTGTCGGCATCCTGCTGGATGCCCAGGAGCTGAACGAGCTTCATTACGTGCCGGAGCCGGTATCATATTACCTGGCGGAGCGGCTGAAGATGCCCGTGTCCGGCATCTTCGACTGCCTGAGTTTTTACTCGGAGCTCTCGGATAAACCACGCGCCAAATATCCCCTGCAGGTCTGCTCCTCCATTGCCTGCCGGGTAAACCAGTCGGACAGCCTTGCCTCCGTGCTGAAGGAATTGCTGGGCATAGATTTCGGCGAAACCACCTATGACGGGCGCTTCACCCTGGAAAAGGCCACCTGCTTCGGCGCCTGCGACCGCGCCCCTGCCCTGCGCATCAACGGGCAGGTCTACGGGCCGCTCCATTCACGGGAAGAAATTGCCACGCTCCTGCGCGGGCTGGATTAAGGAGGGCATGATGGAAAATTTTGCATTCCTGACACAGAATTTTGGCCGCTATGATACAGCCTCCATCGGCTCTTATATGAACGTCGGCGGCTTTCAGGCCTTGAAAAAGGCCGTGAACATGGACGGCGAGGAAATTGCCCAACTCATAGCCAGGAACAAGGTCAAGGGGCGCGGCGGTGCCGAATACGATATGGGCCGAAAATGGTCACAGGCCAGGGCGGTGCAGGGGGAGCACAAGGTCATTATCTGCAACGCGGACGAAGGCGAGACTACCACCTTCAAGGACAGGGAACTCATCAAAAACGACCCCTTCAATCTGATTGAGGCCATGATTATTGCAGGCTGGGCCATGGGGGCGGACAAGGGCTTCATCTACATGCGCGCAGAGTACGCCTGCCTGCGTCCCCTGCTCCTTAACGCCATCCGCCAGGCGAAAAACTACGGCTTCCTGGGCACCAACATCCTGGGCCGGGGCTTCGATTTCGATATCAAGCTGTACTCCGGCGCCGGTGCCTATGTCTGCGGCGAGGGCACAGCACTTATACGCTCCATCGAGGGCAAGGCCGGGCGCCCCCGCATGAAGCCGCCTTTCATCAAGGTCAGCGGCGTCTTCGCCCTGCCCACCTGCCTGCAAAATGTGGAAAGCCTCTCCCTGGTGCCCCATCTGCTGCTGGACGAGGAAGGCCGCTATGCCGCCCAGGGCACGGAGGACTCGGTGGGCACGAAGCTTGTGAGCGTTGCCGGCAATGTACAAAAGCCCGGCGTCTTCGAGATTCCCTTCGGCACGACGGTGCGGGAAATCGTATACGGGCTGGCGGGGGGACTGCCGGAAGGGCAGGAGCTGCAGCTCATCCAGTTCGGCGGGGCCTCCGGCAAGGCCGCAGGCCCTGACATCCTGGACTGCCCCTATACCTATGAGGATCTGCGCTCCCACGGCGTCATGGTCGGCTCCGGGGGGCTGGCAGTGGTGGACAAGCGCACCAGCGTACTGGATTTTTTGCGCATCAATCAGGATTTCTTCTCCGAGGAAAGCTGCGGCCAGTGTACCCCTTGCCGGGAAGGAAACCTCCATATCAAGCTCATCCTGGAGAAGCTCTCCGCAGGCACAGCCACAGCGGAGGATGTGCGTCTGATGAAGAAGATTGCCAGGGTCATGAGCATGTCCTCCCTGTGCGGTCTCGGCGAGACGGCGCAGAATACCCTGCTCTCCGCCATGCAGGTATTCCCGGAGGTCTTTGAGGTGACAGAAAGGCAGACAGGAGGCGTGGCATTATGAGCACCCAGGAAACGATGGTGAATCTGACCATCAACAACATCCCCGTCTCCGTGCCCAAGGGGACGAAAATCATGCAGGCTGCAGCCAGCATAGGCATCGACATACCCCACCTCTGCTACCATGAGGATCAGCGCATCAAGGCCCACTGCCGCCTGTGCTCCGTGGAAGTCACGGGGCGCCGCCGCCTGCTGGCCGCCTGCTCCACCGAGGTCTGGGAGGGCATGGACGTACACACGGACACCAAGATTGTGCGTGACACCCAGATTACCATCCTGCAACTGATGCTGGCGAACCACAACAAGGACTGCCTGGCCTGCGCCCGCAACCAGAACTGCGACCTGCAGCGCCTGTGCAGCCGCTTCAATATCCAGGGCTCCAACCTGCCCAGCGTGGTGAAGCCAGAGCCCATCATAGAGACAAATCCCTCCATCGTGCGGGACCCGTCGAAATGCATCCGCTGCGGCCGCTGCATCCGCGCCTGCAAGGACGTGCAGGGCCTCCAGGCCCTGACCTACGCCGGGCGCAGCTCGGATATCTGCGTGACCAGCGCCTTCCACAAGCCCCTGGAGGCCACCGACTGCATCCTCTGCGGCCAGTGCAGCCTTGTCTGCCCCACGGGAGCCATCGTGGTAAAGGATGACACCCAGAAGGTGCTGGACGCATTGCAGGACAAGACGAAGCATGTCATTGTGCAGGTCGCTCCCGCCGTGCGGGTGGCCCTGGGGGATGCCTTCGGCCTGGCCCCCGGAGCCATCGTGACCGGGCAGATGGTCACTGCCCTGCGGCTCTTAGGCTTTGACAAGGTTTTTGATACGAACTTCGGCGCCGACCTCACCATCATGGAGGAAGGGGCGGAGTTCCTGCACCGCCTGGAGTCCGGCACCCCCGGCCCCATGCTCACCTCCTGCAGCCCCGGCTGGGTGAACTATGTGGAAAAGCACTTCCCCGAGCTGATACCCCACCTTTCCACCTCCAAGTCCCCCATGAGCATGTTCGGCGCCATCGCCAAGACCTACTACCCGCAGCAGGCGGGCCTTGACGTGAAGGATATCGTGACGGTCTCCGTAATGCCCTGCACCGCGAAGAAATTCGAGGCAGCCCGCCCCGAAATGGGACGGGACGGCTACCGTGACGTGGACGTTGTACTGACCACCAGGGAGCTTATCAAGCTTATCAAATATGTGGGCCTGCGCTTTGAGGATTTGCCGGAAACAGACTTCGACAGCCCCCTGGGCACCGGCTCCGGCGCAGGTGCCATCTTCGGCACCACCGGCGGCGTAATGGAAGCGGCCCTGCGCACCGTCTATGAAAAGGCCACGGGGGGGACCCTGCCCCAGCTGGAATTTGAGGAAGTGCGCGGCTTTAAGGGCATCAAGGAAACCACCGTGGAGCTGCCGGGCCGCAGCCTGCGCATAGCCATAGCCCACACCCTGAAGAATGCCCGCCTGCTGATGGAGCAAATCAAAAAGGGCGAAAGCCCCTATGATTTCATCGAAATCATGGCCTGTCCCGGCGGCTGCATCGGCGGCGGCGGCCAGCCCATCGGCACCACCAATGCCATCAAAAAGGAGCGCATGGCGGCCCTCTACGAAATCGACAGGCAGATGCCCATACGCAAATCCCACGAAAACCCGGAAATCCTCACCCTCTACAAAGACTTCCTGGAAAAGCCCCTGAGCGAAAAGGCTGAGGAACTGCTGCACACCAGCTACCATAAGGTCGCCAGGCCCTATGAATTTAACTGAATATCTCCCCTGACAAATCGGGACTGCTGCAGGTCTTGCCTGCGACAGTCCCGATTTTTATTGCAATGTATTCAGTATTTTTACGATATAGCAGACTTCATCATCGTTGATTTTTGTATCATATTTGTTTGCCAGGTTGCTGATGGCCACACGGCAGCGGGAAAACAAGGTTTCATTGGCGTGGATGAAATCACGGATATGTGTCCATCGTTTCCAACGAGGCGAACACCTTCGACAAGCCGACAGTCAGCGGTATTCCCTTCCTGACAGGCGTAGGGCTCGATGAGGCCTGGGAGAAGCTGCAGGAGTATATCGAAGCCTAAAAAAATGCCCTCGCTGCAAGCGGGAACCAAGTGCATAACCGCGAATATATACAGAGAGCGTAAGAGCTTCGTTTCGCTCGTAAATTCTAACTCCCTCTGGTGTAACATGTTTTTGGAGGTTGATGGATAATGTTGGAAGAACTCAAAAAGCAAGTCGTACAGTATGCGCTGGCAGCAGACCGCTCAGGGCTCTGCAAGCATCGTTCCGGCAATTTCAGCGTGCGTGACCCGGAGACGAACCTTGTGTGCATCACGCCCACCGGCATGGATCGCGAAGAACTGACCTACCATGATGTTGTGGTCATGGACCTGGATGCCAAAGTGGTGGAGGCAGAGACCGGCCATCGCCCCACCAGTGAGTCACTGATGCACCTGATGGTCTACAAGACCCGTCCGGGAATCAACGCCGTTGCCCATACCCACTCAAAGTTTGCGACTTCCTTCTCCATCCTGAAAAAGCCCATTCCGGCGGTGGTGTATGAGATTGCCAACCTGGGCTGCAAGGAAGGCTATATCCCCGTGGCCGAATATGGCCGTCCCGGCACGCCGGCCTTGGCTGAATCCGTTGTGGAGCCCCTGAAGATTTCGGATGTGGCGCTGATGGAAAGCCACGGTGTCATAGCAGTTGACGCTGTTTTGAAAGAAGCCCTGCTGAAGGCCAGCTATGTCGAGGAACTGGCTGAGATTTACTACCGCACCCTGACAATCCTGGGCAATGGCCAGGAGCCCCATGTAGTACCTCCCGAGGAATTGCAGAAATGGGCCTATCCCCAGGAGATCAAGCTGCTGCCGGGCGAAACAAAGTAAGGATGGTGTTACAATGAAAAAGCTTATCAATAAACCAGACCTCTTTGGATATGGCCGGCATGTCTATCTCCCTGCTGAAGCTGGACGCGGAATTGAAGCCCCTTATTGACCAGCCGTGCCATTCCCCGTTCTTTGAGCAAGCAAGGTAAGGAGGCCGAATGGTGTCAGGGCTTGAAAAGGTAAATAAATAAGCCGAAAGGGGCTGCTGCACATGATGCAGCAGCCCCTTTCGGCTTTATTATTATGTTATTTGACAACCGACATTTCGCCCTTGCTGACCACAAAATGAATGGTCTCCGAAGCTGCCGCCTCTTTGCGGGCGGTGGTGAAGCGGAAGGCAAAAGCGTAAGTATCGTCCGGGAGGGGCTTGTCCTGCAGGACAGGCGCCTTCTGCAAGGTGAAGGTTTCCCCCTTAACTTCCTTCTCCTGCTCATTGAAGAACAGAGGCGTGATTTTGTCGCCTGCTTTAAGCTGCAATACCCGCCTGTCCAGCCAGCCGTTTTTCAGGATGCGATGCACGCTGACTATCTCGAATTTATCCTTGGCGAAATCATAGGCGGCGATCAGGTAGCATTTCTTGCCGTTCAGCAGGATGTAGGAGTAATAAAGGTTGTAGTCTTCCTGCTGTTCGTCCAGGTACATGGAGATAAAATGTCCGTTCAAGGCCGGCCAGGCTCCATCAAACTCCTCCTGGAAGACCCCGCGCTCCCAATCGGCCTTTATTTTGTCGTCGCTGCCCAGATAGATGAAATTCCCCTTATTATCATAGCGGCAGAGCAGGAAATCCGCCCTGCTGATGGCATTGACATCCTCCGGGGACAAGGTGACGCTGGCCATATTGTCCTTATCCAGGACAACAGGTGTATGCTCTATCCTGGCCCCATCGAAGTGGAACCAGGGAGTACCGTCCCCGCTACCGGAGAGCATATTCCGATAGAGCCCGGAAAAAGCCTTGCTGGCTCCCGGCAGGGCTGTGTAGGCCTGCAAGGACTCCGTGCCGCCGTCCAGGCAGTAATAGCCGGACAGGCCCATGCCGTACTGCCGGTAGGGGCCGGCCGTCCTGTAGACCACGGCCTTATTCAGCGCCTGCACAAAGGCGGGAGCCGTACTGAGCTCCTCAAGCCCCTCTGCCAGAGCGCCTAAATCAATCATATCCGTATAGTCGCCGTTGTCGTTGGAGCCGTAATTTTCCACGCTGCCTGCCACACGGTCATAGGCGGTGAAAAACAGGCGCGGGTTGCCGCTGGAAAGAGTCAGGGCTTCCTGCCCCATTTTTTCGTAAGCGGCATTCAGGGCCGGCATCTGCCCCAGGTCAAGAAGTGAGAAGGTCGCCATGTCATCAGCCTCAAACTGCTCGCAATACGGCAGATAGGTTTTGCAGATGACAGTACCCAGTTCCTTGCCGCTCATGGCAGGATTTTTGGCCAGGGCTCCCGCCCAGCCTGCATAGTCCGTGCCCATGCCCGGCACTAATTCCTCCGAAGCAGCCATGTAGCGGGCAAAGCCGTACAGCGTGTTGGCCGTCTCGATATTCGCCATCAGGCAGGTGTCAAACACCACCAGGTCAAAGGGCGGCGCTTCCGGGCTTTCCTTCTCCACGGCCTGCAGCGCCCGGCGCATATCACCCAGGCTGAGGATAGTCTCATATTTCTCGTCAAGGCAACAGCCCCCCAGGCTGCCGCCGCCGTGATCCCAAAAGAGGAGCATGCGATGGTCGGCAGGAAATTCCTCCTTGGCGAAACGCAGGAAATCCTCCAGCGTCTTCTCATCGCCCATGCTGGCATCCTGCAGCCGCTCCACTTCGCTAAAGCCCTGGCTGTCATAGACATAGCGCCCCAGGGCATCTCCCGGTATGCCCTGGGTGTGCCACTTCCTGGCGCCGCCAGTCTGAATTACGAATGTAACATTCTCCGGCAGGGGCACGCTTCTCAGCGCCTCCAGGTTTTCCGTGGCGAAGCCTTCCTCCGACTCCAAATCAGAGCCGCACATGTAGATATAGATGGCCCAGCTCTCCTGGGCCGCCCCGATACCCGCACAGCCCCCAAGCAGCACCGCCGTCAGCACCAGGAGCGGCAGCAGCAGACGCAATACCCCTCTCATCGTCCCATCAGTCCTTTCCTACTTCAATTCACTTCGCTCCCCGTAAATCGTCACAATCGCATCCATATTGGATTCTTCGATTACCTCCTTGACAAAGCCCTGGGCGCCGCAAAGGGCAAAAGCCTTCTGCTCTTTCCTGGCTTTTTGGGCCAGCCTGAGCAAAATGCGGATGCCGGCGCTGGAAAGGTAGGAAAGCTCCTTGACATCCAGGGCCAGTTTGACACAGGAGTCCAAGGCAGACTCCGCCTGTTCTCCGATTTGGGCTGCATTCAACCTGTCCAGCCTGCCTGTAAGGGCAATTATTGTCCAATCGTTCGACGCGCTTGCAGGCGCCCCATTTGCATCCGTTTCCTGAATTACTTCACTTGCAACTGTTTCATCAGCCATAGCTTAATTCCTCCTCAGACTTCTTCCCGCCAGCGTATGCACAGCATGGTAATATCATCGGACTGCTGCCCCGCTGCGTGCTCCTGCACCTCAGCCAAAACGCCTTCCACGATTGACCGGGCAGATTTCCCCGCAAACCTTCCCAATGTGCCCAGCATCCTTTCCTTGGAGAACATTTCCTTTTCGGGGTTCTCCGCCTCTGTTACGCCATCGGTGTAAAGGAACAGGGCATCTCCGGGGGCAAGCTCGCAGGTTTCTTCCTCAAAGGACAATCCCTCCATCGCGGCCAGCATGGGGTCGCGGCCCCTGGGAAGGCAGTGGGCCTCTCCCTTGCCGGAGACAATCGCCGGAAGGTTATGCCCCCCATTCACATAAGTGACCTTGCGGGCGTCCAGGTCAATGATAGCCGTGAATACCGTCACGAAAAGCCCCGCCTCATTATTCCTGCAAAGCTCGTCATTGGCCATCATCACGGCATCCGCCAGGGTGCCGCCCTCCTTCTCCGCCGTGAGGACGCTGCTGCCCAGCACGGTCTTGGCCCTGACCATGAACAGCGCAGCGGGCACCCCCTTGTCCGACACATCGGCGATTGTCACCAGGAGGCGGGTATCATCGAGAAAGAAGAAATCGTAGAAATCTCCCCCCACCTCCTTGGCCGGGTGCATGGTGGCAAAGAGGTCAAAGCCCTCCTGCACAGGGAAGTCATTGGGCAAAATGCCCGCCTGAATCCGCGCTGCCAGGTCAAGCTCTGTCGCAATGCGCTCCTTTTCCGCCGTAGTCTCGGCCAGGTTCTTGATATAGAGTTTCAGCTTCTCCGTCATGTGGTTGAAACTGTCGGCCAGCTCCCCTATTTCATCCCCCGTCCGCAAGTCGATTTTCCTATCGAGGTTGCCCTCCGCTATATCCCGCACCCCCTCCCTCAGCGTGAGGATGGGGCTTATAAAGCGGTCTGCCGCCCTGCGGCTGGCAAAGTAGAGAGCCGCCAGCAGCAGCAGCAGGACTGCTGCCGTCCGCAGGAGATTGCTGAAGAAAATCCCCTGCAGGGACGCGCCGAAAGTCTCTGCCTGGGCCAGCAGGTGGCTCCTGGCCTCCTGGGCCGGTGCCGCCACCAGATCCTTTTCGATAAGGGTGCCGAAGCTCCAGCCCAGGGAGGGAATCGGCGCATAGGCAAGATAATATTCCCGGCCTTCCGACGCCTCCGGACGGGCTAGTGCGGACGCAGGAGCGTGATGCGACAGGTTTGCGTCCGCCACCGTCACCAGGGTCACATCAGAGTCACCCTGCACCATGCGCACGGCCTGGGCGGCCAAATCCTGCTCCCACCCCTCGCGCAGATCCAGGTCAGCATCACTTGCGGCAAGGAGACCCTCCTCCTCCGAGGAAAGCAGGACTTCGCCCTTGGCATTCAGGACGAAATTGATATCCGTGCCCTCAAGCTCGCTCCTGGCAATATCCCGGTATAGGGAGTCGATATTGGAGGACATGCCCGCAATCCCCGCAAAGCCCTTTTCATTGTAGTAAGGGGCAATGCAGGCAACGGCGGGATAGCCCTCCACCCCCACATAGACATCCGTAAAGACGGCCTTCCCCGTGTCCCTGGCCTCCTTGTACCAGGGACGCTGCCGGGTGTCAAAGGAGGGGGAGTACCACTCATCATAAAACTTCACATACTCCCCATCGTCCGGCATAATATCTGCGCTGATGAAATATCCCAGCTCCGAGACGAAAAAGCAGGTCGCCTGATAGCCCTTCTCATAGCTGCCTGCCCAGAGGGACAAGATATCCGCTGCATTGGCGGCTATCTCCGCATCGGGCAGGACCGCGGGGATCTGCCCGCTCTCCCGGAGGGCAGGCAGAAAGAACAGATACGGCTCCCGCGAGGCAATGGGCACCTCCCCGCCCACAGGCAGCCTGCGGGGGCGGTACAGTTCCCGGTGGGTCAGTATGTGGGTCATATTCTGGGACAAAAGCTCCGTGTCCTCCCGCAGCCGCACCATTTCCCTCTCAATGCGCTGGGCCTTCTCCTTGGCCAGCAGAGCGAACCTTTCCCTCGCCTGCCTGTCTGCTGCGCTCTCCGCAAATTCTGCGGCGGAAGTCCCCATGTCCCTGCTGTTTTCCAGGGCACGCCGCTCCACATCGTACAGGCCGAGGAAGGAAACCGCCTCAAAGGCGGCAAAGCACAGCAACCCCATGACAAGCAGCAGCCGAAACAAGCGCCGCTCAATGCTCATATCTATCATCCTTACAGTTCCAGTCTTACCCGGTTGACTCCCTCATCAAGGCAATAAGCGAATTTTTCGACCTTCTAAGACAAAGATTATCCATGACATTCCGATGGGAAAAGAGACAGAACCTCTGGAACACCATGCCCATTTGGCGGCGAATCTCATCCACCTTCGCCCCCTGGGCAGTGATTTCCCTGCCCCCTATGGCGACACTCCCGGCATCGGGCCGCTCCAAAACAGCAGCATCAGGAGCATCAGCACGGGAGAGCCCCGCAGGAGGGAAATGCAGCCCCTGGCAAACAGGCTGGGCAGGGGATAATGGCTCATGCGCAGAAAGCAGAGCACCGCCCCCAGGAGCGTCCCCAGCAAAAGGGCAAGCAGCGAAATCTCCACCGTCACCAGAATGCCCTTCCCCAAGGTGAGCCATGCCCCCTCCGCAAAAAAGATGCGATGAATGAGCGTAAGTTCCTCCACAACAGCTTCCCCCTTGCGAAAAAGCCCGTATCAGCTCCAAGTCTCATACGGGCTTACCTTTTCAAGGCCGCTTCTACTGCTTCCTCCCCACATGGACGGTTTCGTCCTGATAGTAGGGCACAGTCAGTTCCAAGCCCTCCGGCTTATCTATATCCGCAGGCACCATCGAGCCGCCTGCCGGCAGCGTCACCCAGAATACCACATCCACCTTCCTGGAGGAAAGCGCCGAAGCCCTGGCCGCGCTGTCAATCTGCACGATTTCCACATTCCTGCCCAGACGCTCCCCGATTTCCGCCAGCACCGCCGTATTGAAGCCTGCGGCCTTGCCATCCGCCAGTACCAGGTCAAGGGGCGGCAAGTCACCTGTAACAGCAATCTTCAAGGGCGCTCCCTGAGTCTCCGGCATGGGGACGGCAGGGGGCTCCTCCCCCTTCTTCAAATCGGTGATATAGGTCGTGACGAGCTTGGCCATCGTCCCGTCCCCCTTCATCTCCTCCAGTGCCTTGTTAAGCCCTGCCAGAAGCTCCTGATCCTCCTTGCGGACGGCGCAGCAGAAGGCATCCGACAGCTTCATTTCCTTATACTCCACCAGGGCCAGCTTGTCATTCCGATCGAGAAGATACCGGGCCGTGCTGTTATACAGGCTCATTTCCCGGATATTGCCGGCCTCCAGCCCCATCTGCATGGCAGTCAGCTTGTCATAGTAAACATAGTCGAAGGAAAACTTGCTTGTCCAGGTCTCGTCCACCTTCTTCATGATTTCGTTATACTGCTCCTCGCTGGCATTCAGGTGCACGAGAGTACCCACCTTGGTGTGGGCATCCGTTTCCAGGTCATTGGCCCTATCTCCGCCGCATCCCGCCAGAACCACGCCGCCCAGCAGGGCACCGAGAACCAACGCTGTCATTTTTTTCAAGTTCATGGTCATTCCTCCATAATCTTAATCCCCATCCCAATTTCACACCTGCCGGAAGCCCTGATTTTCTTCCTGGATGCTCCATATGCAATATATTCGCCATAACCGGCCTGTTTCCTGTCTGTTTCAGATAATTTTCAATCGGCGAAAAAACATTTACACCCTCTTTTACATTGTTGCGAGTTTCCTTGACTTCAAGGGCCGATTTGCTAGAATACATATTGAGGAGGGTTATATCTCCAACATAGACAAGGGAGGTTCAACCACGTGGA
Organism: uncultured Selenomonas sp.; assembly: GCA_947167105.1. GTDB lineage: Bacteria > Bacillota > Negativicutes > Selenomonadales > Selenomonadaceae > Selenomonas_B. The sequence continues at coordinate 13,412 of CAMVGU010000023.1, forward strand.
AAGCACTGCAAGGCCCATGCCCATCGGCGTGGATGATTTCAAAGAACTGATTGAAAAAGATTACTATTTCGTAGACAAGACCCGGTTCATTCGTGGGCTTCTGGAAAGCCGTGGCAAGGTGCTCCTCATCACCCGCCCCCGCCGCTTCGGCAAGACCTTGAACCTCTCCATGCTCCGCTATTTCTTCACCTTGGAAAATGCCCAGGAGAATCGGAAACTTTTTACAGGGCTGGAAATAGAGCAGACGGACTGCATGACCGAGCAAGGCTCCCGGCCAGTGGTGTTCCTCACCCTCAAGGATATACGCATGAACAACTGGCAGGATCAGTTGGAAAAGATGGCTCTGGGCATGTCGAAACTGTATCGCGATTACCTCTTTCTGCTGGATTCCCAAGCGCTGACGGAAATGGATCGAGCCGGTTTCCTTACCATTTGGAAACTCCAGGCCAGTCCTTCCCAACTGATGTCAGCCCTGGCCAACCTCTGCTACCTGCTGAAGCTGCATTTTGGCAAAGAGCCCATCCTCCTGCTGGACGAATATGATGCCCCTATTATCTCCGCCTGGGAAAATGGCTATTACAAGGAATGCATTGACTTTATGCGGGGTTTCCTGGGGGAGGTGCTGAAAACCAACGAGGCCCTGGATTTTGCCGTGCTGACTGGAGTGACCAGGGTATCGAAGGAGAGCATCTTCAGCGGCCTTAACAATCTCAAAGTCTGTTCCGTCCTCTCCCGCCACTTCAGCGATATTTTTGGCTTCACACAGGAGGAAGTCAACCGCCTGATGAGGGAGTGCGGCAAGGAAGAGCGGCTGGCTGACCTCAAGAAATGGTATGACGGCTACCGCTTCGGCAGTTACGACATTTACAACCCCTGGTCTGTCATACAGTTTGTGGATAACGGCTGCAAATTCCGCCCCTACTGGCTGAACACCTCCGGCAACAGCATACTGAAAGTGCTGCTGGAGCATGTAGATGCCCGCAGGAAAAAGGAATTGGAGGGACTTTTGCGTGGCCGCCCTGTCAAGACCAGGGTTATGGAGAATATCGTCTACGGCGATATAGAAGCCGACAGCAACACCCTTTTCATGATGCTCTTGACCGCAGGCTACTTGAAAGCGGTGGAAGTCTGGCAGGATGCAAACTTCGTGGAATGGGCAAAGCTGCAGATACCAAACAGGGAAATCCAGCAAGCCTTCCAGGACGAAATCTTCCGCAATATTGTCCCCCGACATGGCTATATCGTCCTGCAAGATATGCTGGATGCCATGGCAGAGGGGAATGCCGCTGATTTTTCCGAATACCTGACCGAGCTGCTGGTGGATTTCGTCAGCTTCCATGACCTTGATCACAGCCCCGAAAGCTTTTACCATGGCCTGCTCCTGGGCTTCTCTGTCCTTCTGGAAGGCACCTATCGAGTGGAATCAAACAAAGAAAGCGGCTATGGGCGCTTTGATATCGCCTTTTTCCCCCGGCAGTCAGGAAAAGCAGGCATCCTGCTGGAAATCAAGTCCGTCAAATCTCAGGAAAATTTGGCAAAAACAGCCAAAGAAGCCCTGGGGCAGATTGAGAGAAAAGCCTATCTCACGGAACTGCACCACCAGGGCGTAAGGGAAATATGGAAATACGGCATTGCCTTTTGCGGGAAGCGGGTCTGGCTGGAAAAAGGCTGACCCCTGCTGCATTTTTAACCTTTTGGTTAAAATTTATCGTTTGTAGTGCATTTTGTCAACTGCAAGCACAGCAAAAAGCCCCTTTGAAGTGCATCACCTCAAAGGGGCTTTTGCTGTGGCTTTCTTGCCGCTGCTGCCGCTTATTGATATTCGTTCCTGCCGTTCTTGTAGAGAATGATGGTGTTGACCGTCCTGACATCCACGCCGTACCAATCCTCAGAATAGCCATCGTCATAGTGGACTTTGAAATCCCAGGTATCAGAGAGCTGCCAGCGGTCGAAGTCTATGATGATGGTTTCGCCGTTCCTCCAGATGGAATTCCCCAGCACATCGTTGAACCAGGAATCGCTGATGGAGGGGCTGCAGTTCAGCACGATGATGTCCTCCCCCGTCCGGTTGACAAGGTTGAGGTCCTTGGCATCGGCTGCGGGCGAGCTTGCCACGACCAGCCCGAGAACCAGAGCAAACGCCAAAAACAGTTTGTGCAAATTCTTTTTCATCATACATCCTCCTTAAATAATCCCTATCGTATGAACACGATACAGCAATCGGGCATAAAGTTCTTTATTTTCTCACCTCCTTTCAAGATACTTCATTTCTCCAACGGACGGGCCTTCCGGCCACGTCAGGAATCCGGTTTCCGCTCCTGTGACGGGTTCCCAGCGGCTGTGGCATAGTCCAGATCATCATCGGACAGAAGCCCTGCCGTCCATGAGAGGCGGCTTTTCTGCTCCAACGATGCACACGCACCGGAAGGGCCGAGCTGACGCGTCGCAGGAGGAACTGCGCCAGTAGCGCATTTCCTCGTTTTTGTGTCCGCAGCATCGGCCTCGCTCCGGTTGTCCATGCACTGCATATGGAGCAGCTCCCGAAGAAGCCGTTCCCGAATGGGGTGGCACAGCGAGAAGTCAAACCCTCGGAGCACTCTCTCGATCTCATAAGCCTTCATAGCACACTCCACTTTCGCGCATTTGCTCTCCGGCACCAAGAAACCAATGCTTTACTCGTCAGACCCAGACCCTGCAACAGACTTGATGGCGTTCCGGATGGGCCGTGTCACAGCCAGGCTCGATCCGCCCGTGTAAACAGCGGCTCCCACCTCCACGGCGGTCGCAATCACGTCAATGACCTGGGCTGTCCACTTGCGGCCATTGGCGCGGTATGCCTCCCACACCTTCCGGTTCCACTCCTCATCCTCGATCACCACCTGGCGCCGCATCAGGGCATCCCGGTAGCCGGTATCATTGTCGGGGCTGACAGAGCCGGCGTAAAGCCTCCCGGCGGAGACCTGATCCAACTGCTTATCGTCCATCTCGTTCTCCATGCCTTATCCTCCTCCCTGTGAATTTTCCTTTCCGCTCTTTGCTGTGAAATCTTAGCAAATCAAGTCCGTAGGACGCAGATTTAGATTTCGTGCAAGGGCGTAACGACACGGAGTTCGTCCCTTTCGGGATGCGAAACACTGTTTCGCACGGAGTTTTATACGGTTTTCCTGTAAGCCTTTACGAACTTTATACGCATCTTCGCCTTTCGACGCCTTGTAGTTTATCGCCTCTGCCAGACTCGCCGGCTGCATTCCCTTTTTGGTTTCGGGATCGATGTGGTTCAGCACATAGTAAGCAATGGCATTGGCCTCTGGTTCGTGAAGTGTCAACTCTTTGCCTCCCGGCTGAGTCCAATAGAATTTGTCATGGCAAAACGGGTTCTTGGTCCAGTCGCACCTGATGCCGCAGGCCTCGTAAGCCGCCTCGTTCCCAAAGTCGTTTGAACCCCAGCCGCCGCCTGCTACATTGTCCAGATCCTCGTCCCGCAGCCGAGTCATCTCCATGGTATACTCCTCCGCCGTGAAGGGAAGCCCCTCCGCCTCGGCGATGGCAACAATCTTCGCCGCCATGGCATCCCCTTCCAGATCCTTGGCGGCATCCTCCAGGCGGTTCCGCAAGGCCTCGTCCGCGTTGACCTTCTCAATGAACTTCTTTGCATTTTCCTGTGCCATGATAAATTTCCTCCTTCTTTTCCATCCAATTCTCTCAAACATTGCATTTCTGCATCTCGTGGCAGATTGCCTGCGCGACGGCAGGGAGCCGGGATTACTTCGCTGCCTTCTTCGCTGCCTTGGCTGCTTCGCTCGCACCTCCGGTATAGACGGCTGCACCCGCATCAACGGCGGCATTCACGACATCCAAGACCTGCCCCGTCCACTGGCGGGCATTGTCCTGGTAGGCCTGCCAGATTTTCAGTTCCCACTCTCTGTCCTCCACCTTAATTTTGCGCCGCAACAGAGCATCCTTGAACCCGGTGTCCTCTCCCGGACTGACAAATCCCGCGTAGAGCCTCCCGGCAGAAACTTCCTCAAGCTGGTTGTCATTGAGCTGTTTTTCCATAACTTCCATTCCCCCTCATGTCTGCGTCGTCTTACTCCTGGCCTTGGGGCGTTGTTCTAGGAGCCGCATCGCCCTTGTAGAATTTTCCCTGGTAGTGGTCCCTCTTAAACTTCGCCCAATCCGCCTGCGCTACGAAGAAGGTAGACTGGAGGCCGCCGGTTTCCATGTCCCGCGGGGTGATGCGGTAGCCCTTCACGATAACTTTCTTGTCAGGGTTATTTGGGTCCTCCTGCTCTTGGCTGTCCGGCTGGTAGAAGTAGTAGAGTCCCTTTCCGGCGGGGCCTATCCCTCCTGCCACCTGCTCCAGGCTGGCGTCATCGATGATGCTGTCCTCCATGTCTCCGTTCGCGCCGAAGCGATCCATCTTCTCCTCTGCCATTTTGAACAACTCCTTTCCTGTTTTTGGCTCTTGTTGCTTTTTGTTTCCTGTCCTTTATATCCCACGCGACGCAAAAGCGTGCAGAGGTTTCGAAGAAAATTTTTTAGGGGGTTTGCTCCTTTCGTCTCTTTGTATTTTTTGCTTTCTGTTCTTTATATTGCCCGCCATGCAAAAGTGTGCAGGATGTGGGTGAAAAAAATTCAAGCACTGCCGCTTTGCTTCTCCTCTGCCTTCCGGCAAAGTATCGCTTTCAGCCGCTCCCGCGCCTGTTTCAGCGTGGAGCGGACGGTGGCGGCATCGATGCCCATTGCCTCCCCAATCTCGCCGGACTTCATGGAAAACCAGTATTTCATTTCCAGCGCCCTCCGCTGCCGTTCGGTGAGCTGCATCATGGCGCGACGGATCTCCTCGCTCTCCTCACGGGAGAAGAATACAGTCTCCGGCTCTGCCGCCTCCGAGTCTGCTATGTCGATATCACTCGTCAGCGGCACGTGCATCGTTTGCTCCTTTCTGCCGCTGTGCTCCAAGATCACATTCCTCGCGATACGAAAGAGCCAGGTGGAGAATGTGCCCCGCTCCGGGTCATAGGCGGACAGATAGCGGTACATCCGCAGGAATGTGTCGCTTGCCAGTTCGTCCGCCAGGGCCTCGTCCCGGGTTTTGCTCATGAGGTGGCGGTACACACGAGGGAAGAAGTGCTCATACAGCTCCGTGAAGGCAGCCGCGTCCGTGACGGCTCTCCCCGCCAGATGCCCCCAGTATGCTGCGTCGTGTAAGCTAGTCCCTTTTGGGGCTCCTGCGCTCGCCATTATCTCTCCACCTTTGCTGATGCAGCGGCTTCGGACGCGGCCTTTATCTCTGCTGCCTTTGCCGCCTTGTCGGCAGCGGCGCCCTTCATTTCCTCCTCTGCATAGATGAGCGCATCCATGCCCACGGGAACGCCCATGGCCTTTTCCAGCCCGGCGCGGTAGAGGTTGTACTGGTAGAGGGCAGTGAAGTAATTCGACCTCGCCTGTGTGAGACGCTCCTGGGCATCAGCCACGGTGAGCAGGATATCCACTCCCTCCTCGTAGCGGGCCTGCGCGATGATGTGGCTTTGCTCCGCCTCTTTCACCGCCGCTGCGGCGGTGGCCATGTTTTCCTCCGCCAGCTTCATATTGAAGTATGCCGTGCGGGTCTCAAGGCGTATGGTTCTTCTTGTGTACTGCGCCGTGGCGAGGTTCTGGTCGATGACGGCCTTTGCCTGCCGGACGCCCGCCTCCGTCACGCCGTTGTCGAACACGTTCCAGGAGAGGCTGACCCCTGCGCTCCAGTTGCTGCTCCGCCGCTCGCGAAAGGGGGAGTTATCCGACATGCTCCGCTCGACGATGACGTTCAGTCTGGGACGGTAGCCGGCCTTCGCCGAGTCCTTTTGCGCCTCGGCCGCCTTTACGGCATAGTCGGCGGCGAGGCCGTCGGGTCTGTGGGAGAGGGCGTATTCCTCGCACTCGGCCAATTCCCTCGGGTACGGCTCATAGGTGAAGACATCCGCCGGAGCGATCCTGGTGTCCTGCGGCATCCCCACGATGGCTGCCAGCGCAGACATGGCATTTTCCACGGCAGTCCTGGCGCTGGCATGTGTCTGACGGTAGTTCGCGAGACGCACTTCCATCATGAGGACATCGGCCTTCGCCACAGCGCCCTCGGCGTACTGGTCATTGATGAGCCGAAGCTGCGCCTCGGCCATGCGCACGGACTCGCCGGCGATGCGTTCCAGGTTCTTACGGTGCAGGAGGTTTGCATACGCCTCCGCCGCTCCGTACCGCACCTGCTGGCGCATGTTTTCCAGCGTGAGGTCGGCCTGGTTCAACTGGTAGCGGCTGGCGTCGATACGCCCTTCCAACTGCCCGCCCGAATAGATGGGCACGGTGAGCGCCCAGCTATTGGAAAAGGTATTGTTCATGGCGTAGGAGCCGACGTTGCCCGTCTGCCGCGTCAGCACCGGCGCACTGGGGTCGCCGTTCACATAGCCCGCGATCGAGATGCCGGACACCTGATGGGGGTCGCCGTAGTTGTAATGGGCCTGTTTCGCGGCCTCGTAGTCCCTGCCGCCAATCCGCACGGCGCGCGAGCTCCAGGAGATGGTGGGGCCCTTCGCCCGGCGCGCGGAGGACAGCCCCCACTTCGCCGATTCGCGGCTTGCTTCGGCTCCCTCAATGCGCTCGTCCGTGGCAAGGGCGAGGTCGATGCTGTCCGCGAGGCTCAGGCTCACGGCGTCCTCAGAGGGAACGGCCGCAGCGGCCATTTCCCGCGCCAGCTCCTGCGCAATCTCCGCGGCGGCCGCCGTCTGCGTCCCGCAGGACAGCGCGATGCAGACGGCGGCGATTGCCAATTTTGTTTTTATCATGGTAAATTCACTTCCCGAAAGCGTCCCCAGAGCCAAGCCCGCAGGGCGCAGATGATTGGTTGATGTTGACGGCTGGCTGGCCTACGCTACCTGGCGCTTCACCAGATCGGAGAATATGCCGCCCTTTTCCACCAGCTCGTCAAATGTCCCCGTCTCCGCAATGCGCCCCTCGTCCATGACGATGATGCGGTCGCATCCCCGGATCGTGGAGAGCCGGTGCGCCACGATGATCCTGGTGGCGTTCAGCCGATCCAGACTCTTGGTCACGATGGCCTGCGACCGGTTGTCCAGCGCGCTGGTGGCCTCGTCGAAGATCAGGAGGGCAGGTTTGCCGACGAGGGCGCGGGCGATCAGTATGCGCTGACGCTGTCCTCCCGAGATGTTGCTGCTGCCCTCGGATATGATAGTCTGCATCCCCATGGGCATCTCGGCGATGTCCTCGGCGATGCCCGCCGCCTCCGCAGCAGCCCATGCGTCGTTCTGGGTGAGGAGTTTCGTCCCCACGATATTCGTGAATATGTCTCCCGTCATGAGCTGCCCGTTTTGCAGCACCACTCCCATCTGGGAGCGGACGGAGGGAAGGTTCACATGGGAGAGATCCTGCCCGTCGAACACGATCGCGCCGCTCTTGGGCGTCTCGAAGCCCAGGAGGAGACGCACAAGGGTACTCTTGCCGCTGCCGGACTTGCCCACGATGGCGACGTTCTCCCCCGCCTCCAGCTCAAAGCTCACATCATGGAGCACCTCCTTGCCCTCAACTTCCTTCATCTCGCCCTTTTCGTCCGGGACGTTCAGCGTGTAGGCGAAGGACAAATGCTGCACCGAGAGTGCTCCCGTGAGCTTCCCGATGTCTTTTTTCTCCCCGCCGGTTTCCGGGATTTCCTGCAGAATGGGGCGCAGGTTCTCCAACTGGGGCTGTATGCCGAAATACTGGCTGACCAGCCCGATGACCCCTCCCATGACTCCGTTGAACCCGGAGTAGGCGGCGTTGAAGGAGATGAACTGGGCGTAGCCGATGCCCTGCTGCACGGTTTTCCCGTCGGGGCCTACCTCCTGCATCCCGTAGACGGCGATCCAGTAGAGTACCAGGGTCAGAACGAAGGGCTGGATGCTCGCTATAATGGAAGTGTAGTTGCCCTGCCAGCGCAGTTTCAGGCACCAGTTCCAGTGCTCGCCGAATGCGCGGGTCCAGAGACTGTATGCCTGTTCCTCCGCGCCCTGCATGCGGAACTTTGCCAGCCCCGCAAATATCTGCTGTACCATGCCGGCGGATTTGTTTCCCGCATCGATGATTTTTCTCTGGAAGAAAAGCGTCCGCCGCAGGACGACGGCGACGAACAGGGAGTAGACGATCCAGATGGCCACGGCCGCCGCAGTGAGCTTCAGGCTGTAGTAGCACATGAGGAAGATGCTCCAGAAGGAGAAAATAAAGGAAAGGATGGAGCCGACGAATTCGCCGGAGGCCAGGTTCTTCGCTATGCCGATGCCCGCCATGCGGCTGGCCAGCTCCCCTACGGTGTATTTCCGAAAAAATTTCGTCGGAAGCTGCATCAGCCTCCCCCACATGGCTGCCTCCGCCGCGATCTCGATGCGGGTGGAGATACGCATGACCGCGATGGAGCGCACGATGGAGAGCGCCGCCGTGGTGAAGCTGGTCACCATGAGCGCCTGGGTGACGGTAGCCAGCCCCCTCCGATCCAGTATGGGTATGATGTCCTGGAATATGGTCTCCGTGATGATGGGAGACACCAGAGGAATGATTCCCGCGAACAGGCTGCAGAATATGATGGTGCGGTAGTCCGCTTTCCAGCACTGGCGGAACATGAACTTCACCAGGTCGAAAAGCTTCAGCGCCCGCTCCGGGAACCCCGCATAGCACTGGAACGCGCTCGTCTCTATGCGTCCCGCTTCCTCATCCGTCAGCGCTCTGGGCGTCAGCTCCTTCCGCCGTATGATGCGATAGCTCTTCTCCGTATCGGGGATGAATGCCGCAAGCTCCTTCTCGGAGCTGCCCGGCGGGGTGTAGAACCCCATCATGACGCCCGAGTCTTTCTTGTACCAATCCTCCGGGAGCGTCACCATCCGCATTTGCATGTTCCCCTTTTGCATGAGGCGGCGCAAAAGAGCTGTCCCGTCCAGGCCGCCCGCAGCCTCCTCCGAGATGGCAATGGAGTCGGTGGGCATGTGGAGCGCCTGCGCCACCTGCTGCACGATAAACACGGCATCCTCGGCGGACTTCCCTATTTCGTTTTCGCCGCTGCCCTCCGCAAACAACTGTTCCTCTCCCAGCAGGCTGCGGATGCCGTTTTCCACCATATATTTTTTGGACTTCGCCCGCAGGCGGACACGGCGGGAGAGCCGTTTGTCCTCCGCGCCGAAGTTCATGCCGACGAACATGGGGAGGAGGCTCTCGTGATCCTGGAACGCTTCCAGTATCTCCTCCCGCGACCGGGCGCCGTCGAAAACGCCGCCATGCCAAAGCTTCAGCATATCGTCCCCACGATCGGCCATCAGGCGGAGCCAGGGGATGTGTACAAGACGGCGAAACCAGTTCTCCGCTCCCTCGCAGAACTCCGCTAGGTCCACCTCATCATAGGAGTAAAGACTGTACTCCGTGTCCTCGGTGGCATAGACCTGTATCAAAATCTCCCCGAACTCGTCCATCGCAGGGAACACCATTTCTCCCGCGGCGATATCCATGAGATAACTCTGGCGAAAGGACAGATTGTCCTCCGCCGCTTTCGCGTCTGCTCCCTCCCGCTGCCGGGTCACGGTGTAGACCTCTACGCTGCCGCTCACGACGCGGAACAGGGTATCGCCGCGCTCCAGGAGGAGGCGCTTACCCGCATAAAGTCTCCCGTTTCTCATGTACGCATCCTCCTTTTATCCATCCTCAAGAGCCGATTGGGCCTCCCGCTCGCGCTCCTCGATCAGCCGCTTGTAAGGGCCGTCATGGAGCATCATCTCCCGGTGCGTGCCGCGCTCCGCCACGTTCCCGCGGTGGAGGACGATGATCTCGTCCGCGTCGCGTATGGTCGAGAGGCGGTGCGCCACGATCAGACAGGTACAGCCGCGGTGCCGGATGTTCGCAAGAACCTCCTTCTCCGTCACGGGGTCAAGGGCGCTGGTGGCTTCGTCCAGCACGAGGATGGATGGATTTATGGCAAGGGCGCGGGCGATTTCAAGGCGCTGGCGCTGCCCGCCGGAGAAGTTCATGCCGCCCTCGGCGACCTGCGCCTCATACCCGCCTGGGAGTTTCAGTATGTCCTCATGGATGCAGGCATCCTTTGCCGCCCGAATGATGTCGCTTTGAAGCACGGTGTTGTCAAAGAGGGCAATGTTCTCTGCGACAGTCCCCGTGATGAGGAAGATGTCCTGATCCACCGCCGAGAGCGAGTTCAGTATGGTCTGGCGCGGGATCTTGCGCCTGGGCACGCCGTCGAAGGCAAGCGTCCCGCTCCATTCCTCGTACAGTCCCGTGACGACTTTCGCTATGGTGGACTTGCCGCTGCCCGATGCGCCCACCACCGCGATCCACTCGCCGGGACGGGCATGGAGATCGAAATTGGAAATGAGCGGCGCCTCCAAGGGGCTGTAGCCGAAGCTCACACCGCTGAGCGTGAATTCGCCCGACAAGCGTTCGACGGACAGGCTCTGCTGCTTTTTCTCCTCCTCCGAGGGGAAGTTCAGGCTGTCTACCTCATAGCGCCGCACGTCGTTCAGGCGCTGCATCTGCATTTCCGTTGTCTGCAAAGTGCTGCCGAGGCCCACAAGCGCATTCACCGGCGCCTCAAATTTCCCCATCAGGCTCTGGAAAGCCATGAACATGCCCGCGGTCATGGCTCCCTCCATGATGGAGAAGCCGCCGAGGGTCATGATGAGCGCGCCGTTGATGCCGGAAAGGAGGGTGGGCAGCAGCTTGACCGACATCGACCAGAGCGCCGTTTCCTGCGATGCGGACAGCACCTTCGTCTGGTAGCCCGCCCACTTCGTGAAAAAGTCCGCCTCGTCCCCGTTGGCCTTGATGGTCTCGATCATGCGAAGGCCGTTCATGGATACGCCGTATGCCTTGCCCGCATCCTGCTGGATGCGCATATTGAGGTCGGTGAGATGCCGCCGCATGGCAAAGAACAGCACCAGTTCGACGGAGCTGAAGGCGATGCCGATGAGGGTAAGCGTTACATTGTACTGCAAAAGCAGCAGCAGGTAAAAAACGGCCACGATCAGATCCAGCACAGCCGTCGCCGCAGGCCCGGACAGGACGCCCGCGATAGACTCGTTGAACCCCACGCGGCCCGCTACCTCCGCCGCGTACCGCTGGTGGAAGAACTGCATGGGCAGTTTCAGCAAATGCCAGAAGTAGCTGGAAGAGTCCGCGAGCGTTATCTTCCGCTGCCACCGGGTAAGGAGCACGGCCCTGAGCCATGATATAATGCCGGAGACGATGAATGCCGCCACCATGGCGATGCAGAAGTTCACCATCCAGTCCGGATGCTTCCGGGTCAGAATGTCGTCCATAAAGATCTGGCTCATGACCGGAGAGGCCAATCCCGGCACAATGGCGCAAAGCTCCAGCACCGTAACGAAGAGCACCGCCCACTTGTCCTCGAACAGTTTTCGCGCCATGTCCTTGAACACGTTGTAGCGGTGACCCTCCTTGCGGAACCCCTCGCCCGGCTCGATATGGAGAGAGACCCCGGTGTAGGACGTGCGGAATTCCTCCAGGGGAACCGTGCGCCGCCCCATGGCAGGGTCGTTCAAATACGCCTTCCCGTTTCGGATGCCCTCCAGCACCACGAAATGGTTGAACTCCCAGTGGATGATGAGGGGAAACGGATCCTCCGGAATGAGTTGGATGATATCTTTCATGGTCCAACGATAGCCGGTCGCCTTGCAGCCGCGGTTCCGCGCTGCCCGAAGCACGCAGCTTGCCTTCGATCCGTCCCTGTTTACCCCGCACTCGGCGCGGAGTTTTTCCAACGGGATCCAAAGGCCATAGTGAGCCAGCACCATGGCGAGGGACGCAGCCCCGCACTCCGTGGCCTCCATTTGGAGGATGGTGGGCACCTTCACCTTGTCATGGCTCTTTCCCCGAAGGTCCGCCAGTTTTTCTTTCCAACCCATGAGATCACCTGTTCCTCAGCCACTGGCTCAGCTTGTAAAATACTCTTTCTATGGGGGGGCGGCGTTCCACGATGATGGAGCCCGTGCAAAACGTCCCCGCCGTGACAGGTTTGTGCGTCCCGATCTTCGATGTCCAGAGGTATCCGGACTCGGAGGCGGGATCTTCCACCAGGTCAAAATTTACTTCCATGACCGCGCCCTGCTGGGCCTGCACGATGCGCTGGGCCAACTGCTCGTTGCCCAGGGTCTTGACCATGCCCTGCAGCGTCGCCGGATACTGCGAGACGGATCGCACCACGCCCAGCAGGCTCCCCGACTGCGATATATCCACGCCGGCCGGCGCAAGCTGGATGGTCTGCCCTTCTTCCACGCGTTTGCCTTTTTCGGCAGAAATGTAGAGTATGCCCTTCAGATTGTTTTTTTGATTTCGGCGTTCTCCCAGGCGCACGTTTGCGACGGGCGCACCGGCCCCGACCATACTACCAGGGCTTACCAGCAGCTCCTCCACTACGCCCTCATAGGGAGAGTAGATGTACTCGGCGCTTTCTCTCTGGTAGCGGCGGGTATCGAACTCATGCACGCGGCTGGCGGCATCCCGGCTGTTCGACGCCAGCTCCGGGCCGTACTGGGCCATACGGGTGGCGGCTCTCGCTTGCGCCTCGGTCATATGCGCGATCAGGTCGCCTTTTTCCAGGTAGCTGCCGGGATGGATATACACTTCGTCAACGACACCGCCGGACACGGCGAATATCTTTTCCACGCCCTCCGAACCCATGATGAGCCCCATGCCGTCCGCCTTCACGGTGAACGATCCGAAAATCGACCAGATCACCACCGCCACCATCATCACAACTACTGCGACCAGCGCCATCCAGCCGATGGGCGTGGTGATGGAGATCACCGTGTCCAGCTTCTCCGGGGAGCGCATCTTTTCCAGCGCCTCTTTGCTGAAAATCTCGTTTCCTTTCTTCTGCCAGCGGTTCTGGATCTCAGAAACCGTATTCTCCTCGTTTGCCACGGATTCACTCCTCCTCCATGATGGTCTCTACTCTCATGCCATCCTTCAGCCCGTCCAGGTTGGAGGTCACTACGATGTCCCCCTCCGAGAGCCCCGACAGGATCTCGATGTATCTCCCGTCGCTTGTCCCGGTGACGACCCACTCCCTGTGGAGGATCCCATCGCTGTCCACGACGAACACCTTGTCATTGCTGCCGTCCACCATGGATGCAAGCGGCACGGCGAGGCATCTGAGCGGCGAGGTCGCATGCAGCGTGATCCCGGTGTACGTCATGGGCTCCAGAAGGCGGGTGCGGTTATCCACCTCGCAAACGACCCGCCTGACATCGGAGGGGTCCTCCAGTGACGGTGAGATCTCCACGACACGCGCTTCGACCCGCTGATTCCAGCCCTGATTGCCCGCGCCGAATTTCGTATCGTATGCCTTTCCCATGCTCCAGCGATCCGGGAACTCCAGCAGGCAGGTATCCCCTATCCCCATGTGACGGGCATCGAAGTCCGCAAGGACGGTACTGAACCTCAGACGCTCGAAGTCCCCCACGAGCGCAACGGGCATCCCCGCCTTCACGAAGGCTCCCTCCTGCTGGTAGATGAGCAGAACCTCACCGTCCACCGGCGAGGTGACGTTCAGCCAGCCCTCCTCCAAAATGTACTGGTCACGCTGGGCCTCGGCTTCGTGAAGCGCCTCCGCCGCCGCCAGGTACTGCGCCTCGGCCGCCTCCTGTTTTTCCTTTGAGGTCGCTTCTTTCGCCATGAGGCGGTTCTGCCGCTGATATGCGCTGTTCATCTGGGCAAGCGCGGCCTCGGCTCTCCGCACAGCGCTGGATGCCTGCTGAATTTTCAGCGGGAGTTTCTCATCCCTCATGGAAAGGAGAATATCGCCGTTCTTCACGGCAGAGTTCTTCCCCACATGCCAGCGCACGATGCGCCCGTCTGTCAGGGCGATGGCATCCGTCATGTTGTCGCTGACAAAGCGCACCGCATCAAGGGATACCATCGGGACGATATCCATCCGGGAGACCCTGGCTCCGTTCACACGCAGGGCGCGGCTGTCCATGCGGTGCGCGATCTGATCCTCGTCGCTGATATTGAGCCAGGTGCCGTATGCCACCAGAGCCAACGCCAACACAAGTATGATACCGATGCCGATAAAAAAATATTTTTTCATGTCGCATGCTTCCTTTCGGGCCTTTCATAAGAGAGACAACGGTCTATCGTAATCTGCGGCAGCGGCAGAAAAACCATGGTTTTTCTGCACCCTATTCGTGCGACCATTTGTGGAATGTGGGGCGCGAGACACCCAGGAGCCGTGCGGCTTCGCATTCCGAAATGGCTCCTGATGCCCACTGTGCAAGAACCTTCTCAAAGCCGTCGGGCTTATCGAGGGATGTACGTCCAAACTTCACGCCCTTGGCTTTCGCTGCCGCAATACCATCCATGGTGCGCCGATGGTTCATCTCCCGCTCCATCTGGGCAACATAGGAAAAAATCTGGATGACAAGGTTCAAGACCAGCTTTGCCGTGAGGTCATCGCCATATTTTTTCGGGAATCGAGGATGGGAAGGTTCAGCACCACGATGAAGGCACGCTTCTCGTGGGTGATGATGTCGAGTTGCCGGATCATCTCCTCGTAATCCCGCCCAAGACGGTCGAGACTCTGCACCACACCGTATCGCTGGGCTTCAAAACTGCCATCATGGCCATATAGGCAGGGCGGGCAAAGTCCTTGCCACTCTGCTTGTCGGCAAAGATATGGTCTGCCGTGATGCCGAATTCCTCCATGGCAATCCGCTGACGGTCATCGTGCTGTGTGACGGTGGAAACCCGGATGTAGCCATAGGTGATGCCGATTGCCGCTACATCGGTCTTGCTATCCTGCCCCGAGCTACGAATGTTGTTGATGTCCATATAGAATTCCTCCAATCAGATAGAAAACGAACTACATTCCGATTGTAGAGGAATCCTTGAGACTGTGTGACGGCTTCGGTATTGCGCTGGGATAGTTCTTTGACACACCGGAGTTTGATGCGCTTAAATCTCCACAATCTTGAAAAATCTCCCGACATGGGGTAGAATGAGAGCAAGAGGCTATGGGAAGGGAGAACACACATGGCTACCGACAGCAAAACCATGGACGGCGTGCTGATGGACGATGACAACGCTTCCTACGACAAGACCGCCAAGCGGTTTCTGGCCAGGAAGATGCTCCTGGCATGGATTTTGAAATACTTGGTCGCGGAGTTCCGGGACTGCTCCATCAAAGATATCGCCGAAAAATACATCGAAGGCGACCCAACGCTCACCGTTGAAACAATCCCCGTGAAAACTACGACCTGATGGTTGCCATCATGGTCTATTTGGGCAAGAAAAACACAAAGCACCGCTTGTTAAAGTTACTCCACATGATTTTCCTGGACAAACTAAAAGCGGCTGAAAAGAAGACGATTTTGAAACAGGATTACGACTTGGTGCTGACACCGGTCATGGAAGAGGAGTTGACGAAAATGGGCAGTTTGGCATTGGGGATTGCTGAGAGAGCTGCAACGGAAGGTGAGCGCCGAGGTATCAAGAAGGGCGAAAAGACTGGTGAACACAGAGTTATGGAGGCTATCCGTATGCTCAAGGATAATATGCCTCTCGATGCAATCATCAAGAAAACAGGCTTAACATTGCAGCGCCTGACAGAACTAAAGGCTCTGCTCTAGGAATCCATTTTTTTACAGATGAAAAAGGTCATGTAAGCCAAATGCTCACATGACCTTTTGTCATATTTATTCAATTAGAATTTGTGCCGTTCCTCCGCCTTATTGCCTCGCACCGTTCATATTCTTTAAGCTTTTTTCATATGCCGATGCAGGAAATCACGAATTTCCTTGAAGGAATCCACACTGTCCTCCAACTCCGGCAGGAGAAATCCAATTCATTTTCACTGCCATTTTCTCCCTAATTTCAAATCAAACAATTTCTTCCAGCCCGTAATGGCTCTTGCCGATTCCCCTCTCCTCGGCATATTGCAAGAGACGGACATTGTGCTTCTCCTCCCACTTCTTGCGCACATCTTCCGAAGGAGCGGCGCCGAAGGTGAAATCCACTGCCGCCTGGTCAACGGCCACAGGGTCAAGGGATGCAAGTATGCCGATATCCGGCAACGGCTCGGCATCTGCGCAATCATCATCCGGCTGAAGCCCGCACAGGACGTTGATAAACACCCAGCGCCCCGCTTTGGCATCCACAGCCGCCTTGGCTGCATCTGCCATGGATTCCAGAAATTCCTCCATATCCGCAGGACTGTAATTTACTTCGTCCCGCCCTGCGCTGTGAATGATGGCCTTGCCGGAGGTAGATGCGAGACAGATGGTCAGATTCTTAAGGGTGCCGCCGTAGTCGCGAATATGATGCGCCTTGAAGCGAACCACGGAAAGCAGGGAATCGTAGTTCGCAAAATGGGAACCGGTACGATGATATTTCAGGTACTTCCCATTCGTTACGGGAAGATCCATCTCACCCTCGGCATCGAGAATATCCACGGGGCCGATTGCCGTAAAACCGTGGTCTTCCGCCACTTTCAGATGACCTTCCGTTGTGTTGCGAGGTGGCGAGAAGCCGTTGGAGTCAAGAAATGTTCCATGGAGATGTTCTTGCACTTTGCTCAAAAGCTGCGGATTGAGGTACGGCCCTCCCGGTGTCTCGAAGGTCAGTTTTATGCCGACTTTGCCGGAAAGTTCTTTTCCTGCGCTTTCATATGCCCGCAGCATGGACTGTGCATCCACTTTCCGTGTGATATGGACAACGGGGGCACTTTCGTCCTGAACCTGATAGGCAAGGAGCGAAGATTCCGTCTGCGCCGCTACCGCCGTCTCCTGCTTGCCTTCCAGCACAGAAACTCCGCAACCGCCCAGGAATGCTGCAGCAAGCCCCATACCGGAAAGTTTCACAAATTCCCTGCGATTCAAACTTCTCATCTCCCCTTCATGGAACAACAAATGTAAATTCTTCCCGATTGCCGAACCGATGCATCGCAACCAGATCTTCGGCCTTGATCCTGCCTACACGGATTACTTCCATCGTCAAGTCCGGGTGATCGGTCTGGTCATAAAAGATGGCCAAAGTATTGTTCTTGGCGCAATAGGTAATATCCCCGTTCTCAAAGCTCAGCCTGCCCTTGCCGCTATACATGGGAGTCCAGTCAAGGGAACCGTAATATTCGCGTCCGCCATAGTGAATCATATCAACCGTCAGCGGAAAATGTGCTTGTATTTCCCGTGCAAGCTCCGTATTCTCCCATTCGGCGTGCAGCACGTTTTCCCCGGCACGAACAATTACCACCGATGAAGTGCTTGCCATTTCCTTCGACGGCTCTGCAATCTCCTGGGCGGCAGTGCTGACAGATGCCACGCCTTCATTCTCCGACGGATTTCCTGCATAACATACGATGCCTGCAATCGCGCTTGCCGCAATCATGGCAAAAAGCAATTTCTTCATTTTATTTTATTCCGCATTATTTTCCATACCCCAGCTTCTGCACCCATGCTTCCACATCTTTGCCGTCGTTGGCCGTCAATCCATCCAGAACCGTGGAATTTGGGCAATGCAGGCGAATCTTGTCCATGGCGACACCTATGGGACTGCCGCCGCTGGTGCAGAAGGGAATCACCGTCTTGCCAGAAAAATCATAGGATTCAAGGAAGGTATCTATAATCATGGGTGCATTGTACCACCAAATGGGAAAGCCAAGGAACACTACATCGTAGGAATCCATGCCCTCGACCTGCGACCTGATGGCAGGGCGGGATTTTTCGGCTACCTCCTTGCTGGCGGCATCGAGGCAGGCCTGGTACGCTGTGGGATAAGGGGTGCCCGGCTCAATCCTGAAAAGCGTGCCGCCCGTCTCCTGCTGGATGCGCTCTGCTATCCTTTCCGTCGTGCCGCCCCAGGAAAAATAGGCCACCAGTATCTTATGCTCTGCCGCACTCGCCTCTGCCGCCCGCAAGCCATCCGCTGCCAGGGCAGGAGCTGCCATCAGGCCAAGTGACAGCATCAGCGCCAAAAAATATTTCATGTTCGTAAACCTCCCCGTCATAAAAAATCATATCACCTGAAATTCTCTCCATCTGCCCGTCCGCTCCCGCCACAGGAATAAAAGAGCACGGATCGTCCAATCTGCCACCATGGCCCAGGCAAGGCCAATCACCCCCATATCCATAACGACCCCCAGCACATAGGAGAGAACGAGTCTGCCGCCGATGGTTGAGGCAAGGGAAACCTTCATGGTGAACCCCACATCCCCCGCTGCCCGCAGCCCGTTGCTGAAAGCTCCGGAATAAGGAAATGCCCCCGCGTTGAACACATTATGAATCAGCACAAGGAGCAACACAAGCTGCCTGGTCTCAGGCTCCAATACATAAAATTCCAGCACAAGGGGCGTAAGCAGCAGAATGATGAGATTCCAGCCTGCGGAAACTGCCAGGGTATACCTGGCGAGCTTTTTGAAGTAATATGCCGCCGCCTCCAAATCCCTCGCCCCGACACATTGTCCGATGACGGTGACAAACACCGGCCCCATGGCCACTCCCGCCAATGCCGCCAAAGACCAGATGCTCTGAGCCACACCATTAGCCGCAATCTGGTAAGTGCCAAAGAGTGCCACCATGCTGGTCAAGGCTACCTTGACCAGCTGGAACACCCCGTCCTCGATGCCGTTGGGCACGGCTATGGAGAGGATGCGGTGCATCAGGCTCCCATTCCACCGGAGAATAAACATCCAACGGTAGAAAACCTCGTTTTTCTGCTCAAAGCACAGAAGGGTAACAGCCGCCGCCGAAAACAGGCGGGCAAGCAAGGAAGGATAAGCTACGCCGGCCACTCCGGCTCCAAGGACGAACACGCCGATGAAATCACCGGCCATGTTGATGATATTGGCAAACACCGAAATATACATGGTAGCCTTCGTCCTGCCCATGCTGCGCTGCAGGGCTGCCCCGGCATTATAGATGGCCAGGGCCGGATAAGAATAGGCAGAGATTTCAAGATAGGTGACACAGGCTTCCATCACCTCCGGCTCCACCCTGCCGAAAAGCAGGCTTAAAAGCACCTCCTTGCCCGCCAAAACCAAAGCAGCAACGGCCAGGGAAAAGATGGCGCTAAAGGTCAGGAGCTGGCTTGCTGTCTCCCCCGCGTTTTCCCTTTCCCTGCGGCCAATATACTGGCTGATGACCACAGCACCGCCGGAGGCAAGTGCCAGGAACAGATAGATGAAAATAATGTTGAACTGATTCACCAGGGAAACGCCTGAAACTGCGGCTTCTCCGGCATAGCTGACGGCGAGTGTGTCCACGATGCCCACCAGCATGACGAGCAACTGCTCGGCAAACAGGGGCAGCATCATCGCCCGCAGCGCCCGCCCGGAAAAGCGGCGTTTCATGGAAGAATCCATATCCATCTATCTCCCCAACGGTCCTTCAAAAAAAATATTTTGCCCGTCCTGTACCGTTGCCCGTCAGTCTCCGGCATAGACTTCCTTTGCCATGCGGAAGGCTCCCCAGGCCTTCGGCCAGCCCGCATAGAAGCCAAGCTGGGTGATGGCTTCCACCATCTCGGCCTTGGTCACTCCGTTCGACTTTGCGGTCTGTATATGGTACTTCAGGGAACTGTCGATGATACCGCTGGCCACCAGGGCGGAAATCGTAATCAGGCTCCTGTCATGGAGGGAAAGCACATCGTTCCTCGACCAGACCTCGCCGAACAGAATATCATCGTTGTAACGCGCAAAATCCGGGGCAAAATCCCCCAAAGCGTCTCTTCCTGCTGTCTGCACAATTTTCTTTGCCACTCTGCTCTCTCCTTCCCGGCTTGCCGCCGAAACCTGCACCATGCCCGATGCCAAGAACGCTGCGCCGCACAAGACGGCAATGATTTTCTTTCCATGCAGTTTCATGCCCTGACCTCCTGATGTCTTATGTATTATACTTGCCGACTTCCTGCTTACAGTATAGGAATAAATAGTTTTCTTGTCCAATGCCTATTCTGTATGCTCATCAATGCCTTTTGAGCATTGATAAATACATGAAAATCTGTTATCATAGGGACTGAAACTTTCTGTCTTCGAGGAAGGTGTTACGCATGGAACTTGATATCCGCGTACTGAAATATTTTCTCGCTGTCGCCAAAGCGGGCAACATGACACAGGCAGCCAAGGATCTCCATATCACCCAGCCGACTCTTTCCCGCCAGCTCATGGATTTGGAAAAGAACCTGGGAACGGAACTGTTCGTGCGCAAGCACAAGCAGCTCACCCTTTCCGACAGCGGCTTCCTGTTCCAGCAAAGGGCAAGGGAAATCACCCAGCTTGCAGACAAAGCCTGCCGGGAGCTTGCCGAGCAAAAAACGCAAATGCAGGGAACCGTGACCATTGCCTGTGTGGAAAGCATTGCCTCCCTCCTTTTGCCCGAAATCATGGCTGCCTTCAGGCAAAATTTTCCCTCTGTCAAATTTGAGCTGTACAGTGCGGACGGCAACGACATCCGGGAGAAAATCGACCGTGGCAATATCGACCTTGGCATCCTGCTGGAGCCGGTAGAGGTAGCAAAGTACAATTTTTTTCGCCTGCCCTGCTATGAGAAATGGGGTGTTGCCATGCGGGAGGATTCGCCCCTTGCCCGGAGGGAGGTAATTACCACGGAAGACATACAGGGACTGCCCATCATCATCCCGCGGCGCACCATTGTCATTGCAGAAATCGCCAAATGGCTGGGGATGGATGAAGACGGGCTGAACATCGTTGCCTCCCACAACCTCCCCACCAACGGGCTGCTTCTCGCCGAACGCGGCATAGGCTGCCTCATCTGCGTTGAGGGAGCTTTCTCCATCCGCCCCATGAAAGGCTTATGCTTCCGCCCCTTTGCGCCGGAGCGCGTCACAGGCCATGTGCTGGCATGGAAGAAGAACCGCGTCTTTTCCCAGGCTACGATGCGGTTCCTGGATTTTGTGCGGGATAAATACGATGGCACATAAGCCTCCATATGTTCCCATTTTTTCGTGAGCACTTATGGATACAAGAAAGAAGAACTCTTATGGAATTTATAAAATACAATTCAAAATACAGACAGGGTTTGTATACTATTGAACTGCCGCATTTGCGAGATATAATTGCTATTATCTGCCGCTATACTGACCAGATAGAATGGGTAAAGATTTTTGGTTCCCGTGCAAGAGGAGATGCAAAAATCACCTCGGATGTAGATTTAGCAGTTTCCGGCAGCTCCGCTGTCATAACGAAACTAGCACTGGCGTTTGAGGAAAGCAAATTGCCCTACACATTTGATATTGTCGATTATAAGCGGCAGGCAAATGAAAAATTAAAGCAGTCCATAGATGCGGAAGGCAGGCTGATTTTTAGCAGTTCAGAAGGTGCAATGGTTATGACAAAATTACAGATAGAGATGAAACAGGCCGATTATCATCGTGCCGTAATGCGCTTGCAGTCAGCATTGGAAAAAGAGCCTGATGCTGATGATATGTATTTGGATGCGACGATTCAGCGATTTGAATTTTCTTTTGAGCTGGCGTGGAAATTGATGAAATGCGTACTTGACTATGAAGGAATCGAAGTAAGCAGCCCACGCAGCAGCATTCGTGAAAGCTGGAAGCAGGGCATGATTGTCGATGCGGAAACCTGGCTGGATATGCAGGAAAAGCGAAATTTATCAGCGCATACCTATAATGAAGTGACAGCCCTGGAGATTTACCGGCTGATAAAGGAAAAGTATGTGGATTTGCTGCTGACCTGGGATAAGGAAGTTCAGAAAAGATTAGGGCGTGTTGATTAATTCCATCCGCCCATCTTCACGGATCTTGACTGTCCTTGCGTCGTTGACAAATCCTCGACATAGCACCGCTATGACTGCGGTTTGTCGCCTAGCAATGGACAGCCAATCCTCGCAAATCTGGACGAATCTCATTTAATCAACACGCCCTAATCAACACGCCCTAGCCTCCTCTTGACTTTATACAATCTATCTGGTCAGACCCCGCTTTTTTCCGTTACTTATTAACGCTTTATTCACCGAATGTAAGCGACATACTCCCGGGCTCGCCGCTAATGCGAAAAGTGTGTGATTCCCCATTAGCTTCCGCCACCCCAACACCAGTTTGTTGGTCATATGAAGTCACGTTAGCAATGAATGAGCCAGCATGAGATGTGGAACAGGAAATGGATATCCAATCCCCTGTGCTTTCCACGCGGTAGCGTGCCCATATCGATGCTCCTTGGACTTCCGTTGAGGTGCTATAGGTTGCCCCTATAACTTTTGCGATGGCATAGGGAGCATCGGCATCCACCGCTCCACTCTCTTCGCCGCTGTCTTTACCGGTATCTTCTTTTCCACTATCTTTCCCGCTGTCTCCACTTCGTCGTTAAAGGCCGGCACGGTGTATTCCAGCACCCCTTCCGGGAGTTGGTCGGAGGGCACGAAAGTTTCTTTGGCCTCTTTCGTCCCACATCCCGCTAATACAAACGCCAGCATAAGCACCGCCATGCCGGCACACAGGAAGTTCCTGCACGTTTTCCATCGCTTTTTCATCTCGTTTTCCTCCCTCCGGTTCTCCCTGCACAGCGCTTCACTTCACATTAAGGCAGCGCGCTTTGATATAGTTCAGCACAAAGTCGTACTGATGGGGATAGGCATAAATATGGTTGTAGCTGAACAGGCTCTCATATAGCTCTATGTAATCATTTTGGCGATGTTCATGGATTTCTTTCACCTCTGCAAACTTCATGGCATAGGTGTTGTTCCGCCCCGCCATGCTGGCCCCTACCATATTGGCATCGCCGGTCAGGGTGCCGATAACGGCGCCTGCATCCATCAGACGCTCTACTTTGGCAAAATTTTTTCCGATTGGCAATGTGCATGACCCCCTCTGCCCCCATCACAAATTCATAATAATTCCTGCCCCCGTGGAACAGATTGACAAAGGCCACGCCCAGCAGGCACAGCACCAGGCAGGTGCCATAGATAAGGGCACAGGCAAAGACAATGTCCTTTAGCCGAAAGCTGCCCACAAGGGCGCCCATTACGCTGATAATCACCAGCACGCAGGTGGCAACGACAAAGAAAATCTTCAACAGCAGGTACAGATGTACGGGATTTTTCCACATATTCTGCACATATTCCCAATGCAGGACACCCGTCTCATCCATCACGATGCCCTCAGGCAGGGCGGAAAGCCCTGCCCGGTCATTCCCACATTGGGCACCGCCAGGGCTTTCCGCTTCGACAGGAACTGCCCCTTGCACCGCTGCGCCGCACGCGGAACAATACCGCGCTCCGTCCCCCAGGGCTTTTCCACAATTTGTACAAAACATGAAAGTTTCTCCTTTACCACCATAATCTATATTTTCTTTCTTCTTCTAATTCTTTTTGTATTTTTTCACTTTTTTTTCTTTCTTTTTCTATCTCTGCTTCATCTTCAAATTCATATTGGGCATTGGAGAGCGAGGTATAGCCTTCCATGATCTCTTTTCCCATACCTAACGCACCGCTTTTTTCTCGTTTTATATAAGACATTTCTATGTAACGTGTACTGCTATCGTAAACGTGACCACCAAGACTTGTTGGGGCATATTTAGCCACCTTTTCTGATTCGAACTGAATCTCCCATTCATAACCATCGGCATCTTTCCCCTTGGCCTTGCCGGTCTTTTCGTCATATTTCATTGTAAACGTCTTTTCTGATGGTTCACCATACGGCTGATATTGAACCTCCAAAGTCTTGCCATCCTTCGGCTGAATCTTAACATCCATATGTACACTCGGGCGTCGCTTTCCCTTGGCATCTTTTCCGTTCAAAACACTTTCCTTAGCACCTGTTTCAAAATGATTTTCCTCCGGAAACTCAATCATATAATAACCTTTCAGATGCTCGGATGTGCCTCGGTATTTGCCCTCTTTCTCCGCGTCGGCATAACGATCCTCGCGAGTGCAGCCGACGAAAAGCCCCGACAGAAACGTTAAAAGCAAAAAGAAAACGAGCAGAGTAAATTTGTCCCTTTTGATGTTCATGTTTATAAACCTCGCATCGCAGTTATTTATTGGCTCTATGAAGGATTTGTTTGCCGTTTACGGTCAGGGAATCATCAGCAGAGTTTGTGATATGCCAGCTCAGGCGCACGTCCCATTCCTGCCCGTTTTCCGCAAAGCGGAACGTACCGGCGGCTTGGCCGCCTCCACCGGAAAAATCGTAGGCCGACGTCACTTCGCAGCCATTGATATAGCGATTGTTCACCGTTACCAGCTTGTTTCCCTTTTCATCGTACCAGTCACCTGCCAGCATTTGTAAATACCGGTCGAGATAAAACCAGCCCAGGGAGCTGGCTGTGCTGCTCTTGCCTGCCGCGATGTTTGCCCGGATGGGATCGTCGGCGGCAGGCCTGTCAGCGGAAACATTGGGAGCAGCAGGCGCCTGCTGTCCCGCATCCTTGGTTATTCCTTCACCGGATTTGCGTTGGGCTTTGCGTTGGGCTTTCCCCTTGGCAATCAAATCCGATTTGCTCAGCTTGGGCGCATCGGGGTTCATGACTTGCCCCTGCTCGCCAGGCCTGTGGTCATCCGTGGAAAAACTGGAGATGGCTATGCCCCCTATCACCAGGATTACCACCGCCGCTGCTATGCCCAAGCCATAGTAGAGTTTTCGCCGGTTCCGCAGCCACGCAGGCTTTCCACCGCTCCCAGCCTGCGCATTTCCGCTAGTTTGCCCATAATTTCCCTGACTCTGCACAGGGAAATTGGCCGGTTTGATTTCCGCACCGCACTCCGGGCAAAACTTTATTCCGTCAGGTACGTTAGTCCCACAATTTTCGCAAAACATCCTCCCACCTCCGTCATATTCTGCCCTGCAGCAGTTGTTCGCCTTCGCCTTCCTTGCTGTGCGGTACATGGTCCAAACTTCCACCTACTGCCCTGGGTTGACGTTGGCGGCTTTCATGGCATCTTCGTTGTACTCTGCGACCGCAATAATTGGCTCACTTGCAGTAATTTTCCGCAAAAACCATGCCACCCAGGCACACCATCACCGCCATCAGCACAGCCGCTATCCTGCATAATATCCGCCTGCCCATAAGCCCTCTACCCTCCTTCCTGCCTTATTGCTCCTGCGTATGCGCTTCCATGAATTCAGATATTTCCTCGCCTTTCGCATCCAGCTCATTCTGAACCCTCTCCAAAATCTTCAAGGTGTCTTCGGTGTTTCTCTCCCCGTCCAGCCAGGCGCGTCCTATACTGATATGCTCGGCTGCCAGCTTCGCCCTTTCCTTGTTCAGTTCAACGAACTTAGAGGCTGCCGCAGGAGCCTCTAAGTCCAGCATAGCTTGCAGGTACTTGTTTTCCGCCTCCTCGTAAATCTGCAATCCCTCATAGGAAGCGATACCGTATTTTTCTATGCCCTGATTCAGGGTTTCATTGCGTTCATCAATCAATGGCTTCACGTGCTCAAGGTACTCCCGCACTTTTATCTCATCACTCTCCGGCGTTGCCTCCTGTGGCGCAGTCTCTTCATGCTTGGCTACAGGCACATTGGGGCCACCAAGGATAGTGTTCACCGTATCCCGCGTGGCATACCAGATGCCGCCCCCTGCCAAAAGCAGCAGCAGGACAGCTATGCCTATGACGCAAGCCATCTTCTTGCTGATGCCGCCCGCAGGCCGGGCACCGCCCTGCGGGGGACAGCCTGCAACTGGCGGCAACGGTGACACAGGAGGAGGCACAGGCTGCACCGACGGCATAGGCGCAGTATTCTGTGTGACCTGCGGCGGTGACGGCGGCACATGGGTCTGCGCTGGCGGTGCAGGTGGTGGCGAGGACTGGGCTATCGCTGCTACAGGAGCACCGCACTCAGGGCATAATCTCACATTATCCGGCATCTTGGCTCCGCATTTCTCGCAAAACATATTGATTTTCCTCCCGCCTTATACTCCCATAAGGATTTTCTCACTTTACCTGAAAAGATGGTATAATAGGCATTTGAAAACTCCATCATAACCTTCCTCAAAATACATCCCCGTAAATGGGCAAAGTACCTGCGCCGCCCGCACCTGCGGGCGGCTTTTCATTTGCTTCACCCAATATCAATCTTCTTCAGCAGCTCCCCGACTTCATTGGCAAATTCCTCCATCGTCACGCCGAAGTCTTCCTTGAGGATGCCCTTTACTGCCTCGTAGGGGATTTCTCCCGTGTCGGAGCATCTGCGCACTACGTCCATCATGTCGTAGATTCTCTGGGGGATGGCGTCGGCGCGGCCCAGGCCCTTGGCTATTTCGTTCCTGGGCACGATGATGTTGTTGAACTGCTTGGTCATCTGCCGCAGGCCCTCCTGGCCTTCGCGGGCGCTGTTCTTCATGAGCTCTATGCTTTTCTTCATCATTTCTGCGGCTTTGGCAGGGTCTACATTGGCCGCTTTCATGGCTTCGTCTGAGAGCTTCATTGCTTTTTCGGTGTACTCCGAGGCCTCCCTGAAGCGGTCGGCTCCCTTGAAGGCGGCGGCCCTGGCTACGCCTTCGGGGTCGGTGAATTTCTCTCCCTGCCGGGCGGGGTTGATGGCCTTGTCCACGTCATCTGCCTTGCCGTACATTTCGGCGTGGCCGTCAGAGACTACGGTCTGGTCGAGGAGCCTGGCGTAGGCGGCGGCTGCTTCATCGCTGGGCGGGAATTTCCCGCCGTGGCCCCGCATATAGAGTATCTTGCGGAAGCTCCTGGTGGCAACCTCCAGGTCCACGTTCACCAGCTTGCCGCTGCTGTCCACTATCTGGGGCGTCCAGTCCTTGTCAAAGGTGGTGGTGAGGCCGTCCCTGAGTTTTTGCAGGCCGGTGCTGCTCTTGTTGACTATGCTGAGGGAGCTTCTGGCACATCCCGTGGCAGCGGAGATTTCTGTGAGCCAGGCTTCGCCTATGTCGTCGTAGAAGTTCAGCATGCCGTTGTTGAAGACAGCACGGACTTCGTTGGCATTTGCTCCTTTCCAGTTTTTCAGGAAGCGCATGGCGGATTTGTTGGACTGGATTTCCAGTATCAGATTTTCCATGTCCAGCCTGCGGGTTATCTGCTCGCCCAGTTCCCCAAGCTCAAGGTATTCCCCGGCGCCTGCGGGCAGGTCGCCTGCCTGTCCTGCTTTCTCTTTTATCTTCTGCACGATGTCCTTGTTGCCTGCTGCCATCTGCTCCAGCTTCCTGACCAGTTCTTCCCCTTCCTTGGCGGCTTTCTTGTGGACGGTTTCTGCAAGGTCTTCTGCGGGGGTCTTGGCGCCGCCCTTGAATTTCTCTATCAGGAGCTTGCCCTTGTCCTTGGCAGCTTGCAGGGCGGACCTGGTGGTTTCCACGGCGTTCTTCATGCGGGTGCCCATGGTGCGGGGGTTAAAGAATTTGCCTGTGGCGGCCAGCCTTTCGCCTATAATTTCCCCAACGCCTTTTCCTCCCATTTCGCCCTTCAGCAGTATCTTTGCTTCATCTGCAAGGCTGCCGCCACTGCCTCCTATGCGCCTGACACCAAGCTCGATGGCATTTTGCAGGAGAAACTGGATTGCCACGGGCTTGACGCCGACTCTGAACATGCCCAAAGCGGTCTTTTCGCTGTCTGCAATGGCATCGTCTTCGGCGTAGGCTATCATGTTGCGGGCGGATTTCAAGGCCAGAAAAGCGCTTTCGGAAAGCCCTGCGGTGTAGTAGCCCAGCACCATGCGGCCCATGAAGCCAAGTTTCTCTTCCACCACTTCGCCCATTTCCAGGGTGGAAAGAGTCCACATCCAGGCCTGGTCGGCAAGGGTGGGCGGCAGCACATCGGGATCTGCGTTGGTGCCGATGAATCTGCCTTTGTTAAAATTCCCCCAAATATATTTAACCTTCGCCATCTGGTAGGGGTCATAGCCATAGTCCGGGTCGTAGCCCTTCCTCATGACTCTCGCCAGGTTGTAGAGGCTGAAGAGCCGCTCATGCAGGTTCAGGGCGTCTATCCTCGTGATGATGTGGTCGAGGAGTTCGCTGAACTCGCGGGTCTCTTTGAGGCACTTCTCCTTGTCTGCGTCCTTCAGCTTCAGGAGGGGCTGGCTTCTGAGGGTTATTTCCTTCTTGAAGGGAATGATTTCCTCTTTGCCGTCCCTGCGAGTCCATTTCAGCGTCAGGGAAAGGACGGCAGCATAGCGGGCGGGCGGGTCTAGGACGGCATGGCCCACGATGACGCATTTGGTTCCCTTCATTCCTGCCTCTACGGGAACCATTTCCAGCTTCAGCTCGCTGTCGATAATCTTCTTGAGGGCTTCGTCCCCTTCTTCCTTGGGCGATACCCTGAAGCTGCCCTCTATGGGGATAGGCGCCATGGTGAAGACGCTGTTTGTCTCTTCATCCCAGGTCAATAGCTTGATATGCGCTTCCGTGGTGCCGCACTCGAAGTCCTCTTTCTTGATGTTGGTGATTTTCTTGCCCTTGGCTTCTTCTTTGAGGAAGCCGCAGCAGTTGATGCCGTCAATGTCCAAGATGAGGCCCATGTGCATGCGGTAGAGGGGCAGTTCTTCGCTCAAAGTCTTTTCCTCTCCCGTCGCGAGGTCTGTGCGGCTGGCTTTGACTTTAAGGTAGTAAATGTCTATCTCGCCGGGTTCTTTCTCGTCCTTGATGGTTTCCGTAATGTTGGCGTAGAACACGCCGGGGTATTTCAGGTCTGATTCCAAAGTGACGGTGTAGCCACCCTCCGGGGTGATTTCCGCCGTGACGGTGGCCTGGGATATGTCACCGAAGTTCGGTATGCCGAAGGGCAGGCGCACGGCCTTGTCGTAGCGGGCAGGCAGGGTGAGGTTTTCCTGGCCGAAGTTGATCTTCGCCTCGCCCATGACCTTGAAGATCATGTTCTCGGTGAGGGTGCCGCCCTCGCCGGTGAATTTGAAGGAGACTATGCACTCCGTTTCCGCAAAGCTCTTGTCTGGGATGGAAAGCTCCGCCCCCCTGTAGCCGTTCACCATGCCCCCGTCCCAGACCTCCAGCCCCGGCGTGCCGGAGGAAATATTTATCTGGGAGGACATGTCAGCCCTGGGTATCTCCGCCCCCTCCGGGGTCAGCTCGGCAATGCGGGCATAGATGGGCTGGGGCTTTTCCCCCACCTGCAGGGTGTCGCCGAAGTTCTTGAAGACGTAGAGCCTGAAGGAACTCTGCTTCTTCCCCTCATCCTTGCCGCTGCCCGCCGCCGCGCCAATGGCGGCAGCTGCGGCGGCAGAGCCAATGACGATAGCAATGGGGATAGCCACGCCGCCGTCCTCACCAGGGGTGCCGGAAGCTTTGGTGTTGACAGTGACGGCTTCCTTGTCGCCGCCTGCCTCGGCTTTGAGGTTGTCAGGGTAAATTTCCAAAATAATTGGGTCACTTGCAGTAATGGAAAGGTTAGATAGATAAACTTCCATTTTTGCTACGTTTGCATTATGCTTCTCTAAATTAGTCGCGCCTTGAGCAACAAACTGCAACACATATTTCTCTGGAAGCTGCGGCAGGTCAACCAACACCCAAAAATATGTTACGTCTTCACAATAAACAGCCCTTTTGCTTCCTGTTGGTGTAAAATACCCATACCCTTCACGCATATAAACTTTATTATTAGAGGCAGTCGTAAATTCTTTTTCCTTGTATTCGCAATCTGGCTTCTCTTTATGTTTAGTTTTCCAATCTGCGAGATACTTCTCAAAACTATCTCCAAAACTGCGGGCATCCACTTCAGGCGAAGCATACAAAAGTCTATTCGCCACTGCTGATGGATACCCCTCACCTTCATATAAAGGTACAAGTCCCTTATAAGCATACTTTTCTGGTATAGCTGATAAAATCAGATCAAATCTTCCACGGTATAGCGGACTGCGCCTTTCCCGTTTGCTTCCATCAGAAACAAACGGTTCCTGCCATGTCACATAAAAGAATTGGACAATATGATTCGTATATGGAAAACGTAAATCTTTTTTATCAGCAGACTTGAATGAAGTTGCATTAGTCATACCACATGAATACCTCTGAGTATTTTCCTTCAGCTTTTTCCATGGGATAAAATATTTCTGCCTGTCAGCATTAGCATTTTTAAGTGCTTCTAAATCTATTGTATGATAATCCATAGCAGATTCTATCTTTTCTTCCGCCAATGCCGTACCAGCCAGGCACACTATCACCGCCATCAGCACAGCCGCTACCCTGCATAATATCCGCCTGCCCATAAGCTCGTTTCATCTCCTTTCCCCGCCCTGTTCTTCCTGCTGATACCGTATCAGGTAGCATAAATCGACAGCAATACATATTCCATATCCATGCCAAAGTAAAGCGTCTGGCCATTGCCGATAGAGGCCTGGCTGGACATGTACCGGTTCTTCGGCAGCTGCGGTGTTTTCTGCAGGCCATAGGCTTTGGCATATTCCTCCAGGGAGCTTTGACAGTTCAGCCCCGATTTTTCAAAGCGCAGCTTGCTGCTTTTCAAAAGGGCAATCCCTTCCACACTGCCGTTGCCAAAGACGATAATCAGGCCCTTGTCCGGATAATACCAGCCCTTGGAAAAGGTATAATCACCCGCTGTTACCGCATTATCCTTGCCCAGATTACTGGACGGCTTGCCCAGTTTCTGTTCCACCTGCTCCGGCGTCATGCCCAGGCAGACGCCGCCCACGGTTTCCAAATCCGCTGCCGCATTGGCGGTTCTATGCAAGGTCTGATTGCCATTGACGGTCAGCGAGTCCAAATCGCTCTTGCTGATATTCCAATCCAGGCGCACATCCCATTCCTGTCCGTTTTCCTGCAGGCGGAAGGTGCCTCCGGCAAGGCCGCCGCCACCGGCAAGGTCATATATGCCCTCGATTTTGCAATCGTTAATCTGCGTGTCCCCCACAGTCACCAGCTTGCGGCCTTTGCTGTCATACCAGTCCCCCTGGATAATCCGCAAGAACTTCTCCGTCAGCTTTTCGTCTAATTTGCGATTCACGTTGCCCGTACCCATAGGAATACTGGCGCGTATGGGGTCAGCAACCTCCTCGGCCTCCTGCTTGGCAGCCGCCTCCATCGTAATATCGCCTTTCCCCAGCCAGCCGAAATGCCAGGCCGCAAAACCGCCCCCTGCCAACAGCAGCACCAGAGCAGCTATGCCGATACCCAAAGCCAGATTCTTGCTGCCACCGGCAGGCTGGACACCGCCCTGCGGGGAAAAACCTGCAGCTGGCGGTGGCGGCACGGGCGGCTGCGCAGGCTGGGGCGGTTGCTGTGCAGGCGGTACTGGCGGCATAGGTGCAGTGTTCGAATCAACCTGCGGCGGCTCAGCCTGCATCCGGGGCTGCGGGGACGCAGCAGGCGGCTGTGCAGGCTGGGCCGCTGCGGCTGCCGGGGCGCCGCATTCCGGGCAGAATCTTGAACCTTCCGGCATCTTGGTTCCACATTTTTCGCAAAACATATCGCATATCTCCTTTATGTCCATCTACTTTTTACATTTCGGCAGGAATAAAGCGTTTCACCGGGCAGGCTTGGCACCTCCCCCCAAAATAAGCTGTGCAACAGCTCCCACTAACGGCAGAAAAATCCCCAGCGCCCAGATAAGCGCCCCCTGTTTCACCAAGGCCAAAAGCAGGGCCAAGGCAAAACCTGCGGTGAGGCCGAAGTAAAGCCCCTGCAGAGAAGGAATATGTTCCTGCAGTCCCTCGGGAGTCTTGCGGGCGGTCACGGATTGCAGCAGGCTGTTTATCATGCCGCTGCCCTGCCCCCAGGCGGTGAGAACAAGGGAGGCGGGAGCAAGCGCTGCCAAAAGCCCTGTGTAGCTTGGCTGGCCGGTCAGGGCGAAAATCAGCAGGGCTGCGCCTGCGCCGATGGCAAGCCAGGGCAATGCGGAACGGTCGCTTTTGACCGTCTCCAGCACCGCAGACAGCAGGCCGCCGCCTTTGACCGCCTGGCTGCCGCCGCCTGTTGCCAGGGAAATTACCGCCGCCAACAATACGGACTGGCCCAGGATGCCGCCCAAAATGCCCGTCAGCTTTGTCCCGCTGCTGATAAGCAGCAGGGAACTGGCGATTTTCACCGGCGCACCGCCTATGCCCTTGGTACGGAGAATGCCCAGCACTATCCAGAGCAGCACCATGGCCCCCGCACAAATCAACACCCGGGGATTCTTCACCACCGACGCCAGCCTGCCCCGGATGCTCCCTGCCATGTTTTTTAACATGGCCAGGGGCGCAAGGATAGCGGGCAGCGGCAGGGGATTGATGGTGCCCAGCAGGACTTCCCCCGGTGCCGTGCCTGCCATCTGCCCCTGCAACAGGCCAGCCGCCTGCTGCAGGGGCGTGGCCACGGGCATTGCCACTTGGGGCTGCATCGGCTGTGTTCTTTCCTGCTCGCCGGGGGCAGCCGGCTCGGCAGGAACTTCCGGCACCGGCTCTAGCTGTATTGCCTGCACCGGCTCCGGCAGGACGGACGGTTCCGGCCCTGGTGCAGCCTGCGGTGCCTGTACCTGTCCCGCCCCGCAATAGCGGCAGAAACGCGCATCTCGGGAGATTTCCTGGCCGCAGTTTGTGCAGAACTTGCTTTCCCCTTCCTCTGCCGGTGCCGTTTCCTTTTCCACCAAAGAGTCCGGCAGGTCGTCATCCTCATGCCCGATGGGCAGATAAAGCCATTCGATTTCCTCGCCCCTGTCCTCGGTAAAGCCGATGGCACCATTGGGGGCTGTCAGGTAGAAGGTGTCCTCATCCGTCGTCACATCTGATTCCGTATCGTGAAGGCCTGCCATGGCTAGCAGGTTGTTGTAATCGCTGGTTTCCTCCGTGCCGCGGAAACTCCAACAGGCGGCGATTTGACCTGCACGGCGGGCGGCATCGGTAAGGCTCATATAGCGTTCCAGATTCATGCTCGTTCCTCCCTACTTCACCAGGATATTATGGCAATACTTGCACCGGTCGAGGCTCGCCTTGCTTTCCTTGCCGCAGACGGGGCAAATCAAATATTTGTCACGGGACTTGTCGTATTTCTCATAGAAATTGTTGAGCTGGGGATGGTAGCGCACATAATCGCCTACACGGAAATAATCGTAGTAACGGCGGGCACTATCGCGCTCCATGATTTCCTTTTTCTCGCCCGCAGCAGTACGAAATTCCAGATGGTATTCAAAATAGGTCTGCGTCTCGATATGGTTATCGTATTTGTCATTGCCCTGCCTGACGCGTTCACGCGCATACTTCCTAACCTCCCGACGTTTTATACACACTTTAGATAGTGTATCTCATTGAAGCC
>CAMVGU010000024.1 GCA_947167105.1 uncultured Selenomonas sp.
AACACCACGAGCCATGCCCGTTAGCGAAAAAATCTCTCCTCAAGGGAAGGCTTTTCCTTTAACGAGTATAAATGATTTCGCGTTGCGAAATCTTGAACAATGGCGTTATAACTCGTTAAAACTCGTTGAAACGCTGATAGGAATGATTTCGCGTTGCGAAATCTTGAACAATGGCGTTATAATACCTATGAAAGATTTGTGGAAAGGAGCGCTTTGAGTGTCATATTTTTTATTGTTGGTGTTAATGATTTTAATTATATATTTTGCCTGGGAGATGAAGCGCTCCCTGCACCGCTCCTCGGTGACAAATGAGCTGGTGCAGAGGTATGCGGAGAAAAGCCTCAGCACAGAGGAGCAGGGGGAGCTGATTGCCGCCATTTATGCCTATTGCGCAAGCGACTGGAAGCTGAAGCGCATTATCAGGAGATATGGGGCTGCAGAGGAGGACTTCCTGAAAATATACAGGCGTTTGCGTGTCTGGGGAAATATCCGCAAGCGGCGCCGCTATGTGCCCATATCCTCCTTTTTTTATGTCTATACACTGGAGTACCTGCTGAAGCATCCTGAGGAGGACGAGAAGAAAATGGCGTTGAAGTGCCTGAAATTCTTCCATATGTGAGACGAGGGAGGCTATGTGATGCTCTGGGGAGATAAACTGCGTAAAAAGCTTGTTGCCTGTGTGCTGGCAGGGCTGCTGGGAATCTCGGCCTGTCTGCCCCTGCGTGCGGAGGCGGTGGATGCCTGGGCGGTGGCAGCCCAGGCTCTGGGGGTCTATGGAGCCTACAAGTCTACTCTTTCGGCCATTCTGTCCCTGGGCAACGAGCCTTCGGCACAGATGCAGTCCCGCTGGCAGGATATAGCCCAGAACGGGAAAGATCCAAATCGGCATGATGTGGAGCTGGTGGATAAGGTGATGCAGCAGTTGGTTGAGCAAGGGGATTATGTCCTGAAGCCCAATTCCCTGCCCTTCATCTGGAGCGTCAATAACAGCGATAACTTCAATGCGGCCTGCTATCCCACCAATTATGTGAGCGTGAACCGTGCGCTGGTGCGGGGGCTGGAATGCGAGATTGACGAACTGGCGGCAGTGCTGGCTCACGAGATGACCCACGGGCTTGAGCAGCACAGCGCCCGCAATTATGCCAAGGCAGTGGCCCAGTACTATGGCATGGCCTTCCTGAATATGGATATGGGGCTGATGGACTGGAATAAGCTGAACATGCTGGCCAATTATTCCATAGCCAAGAATGTGACACTCCCTACGGAGTATGACGCAGATGAGGGAGGCTTCTACCTGATGGCGAGTGCAGGCTTTAACCCCGGCGGCCCTGCGGCTGCCATGGCCCGCATGGGATATTATCTGACCTACGAGACAAGGAATGTGTTTGAATATCAGGACCCTGACCCGAAGCTGAGGGAACAGGAGAATTTCAGTGACCACCCTGATACGGATTTGCGGGAGCAGAAGCTGGCGCAGATGCTGACGGATTACAGCGCAGGGCATGTGGCTGTGGTAGGCCGCCGGGATGTCTTTATTGATGGGGGCAAGCTGCTGAGCGTGGATTGGACCCGTGAGGATTACGATAATACCGCCGAGAATGCTTATTTCGTGGCCGGTGCCCTGGCCAAGGCTTTCCATGAGCTGAATTCTGCCGGGGAATGGAATTTTCGCCGGGAAGGGAAGGAGCTTACTTGCCTGGATGATTCCAGGGTGAATGCCGTACTGCATGAATTCCTGAGCAGGGAGCAGGCAGGCGAGCGCTTGCAGGAATTGGTAGTGCGGGCCTATGACAATGAAAAATACAATAATGCCAGGGTGAAGATGCTGACGGCAGCCAGCCTGCGCCGTGAAAAAATGCGCAAGGCACATGAGGATGCCCTGGCTGCGGACAAGAAATTCGTCAAGAAGCTGCGGGAGAATGCAGATGCTTACAGCGACTACGGCGAAGGGGAGCTGGCACTGGTGCAGATGCGGCGCTACTTCGAGTCGCGGAATATAGAGAATGAAGCAGAGGGCTACGGCATCAGGGGTCGGGCAAGGGCCGTGACCGGTGACTACGCAGGCGCCCTGGCTGATGCCGATAAGGCGGTAGCCCTTGACAGCAGCAATGTCTATAACTGGCTGAACCGCGCAGATGTATACCGCATGGCCGGCAATCGCGAGGCGGCGCTGGCAGACTGCCTGCAGGCCAGGCAGATCGAGGGTGATAATCCGTACTGCTGGCTGATTCCTGCCCAGATATATGAGGAAATGGCAGACCACGAGGCGGCCCTGGCAAGCTACCGTGAGTTCTATCGCCTGCTCCCCAAGGCCTTCCGCCATATCCCCGAGGAATACCTGAAGGAAATCTCTGAGAAGGATTACAATACCCTGCAGAAAGAGAAGCAGGAAACCGGGAAGCGGCAGGCAGAAGATGAGCAATAAAAAAGAGCAAGGTGCAGTAAAAATTTGCGCCTTGCCCTTTTTTATTGGCATCTATCAAATGTCTGCCCCCTTGGGGGCGGACTTTTGATAGATGCGCAGAAG
The DNA here is from genome assembly GCA_947167105.1 of uncultured Selenomonas sp. Lineage (GTDB taxonomy): Bacteria > Bacillota > Negativicutes > Selenomonadales > Selenomonadaceae > Selenomonas_B. The sequence continues at coordinate 2,528 of CAMVGU010000024.1, forward strand.
GCAACGGTACTCCCGCGCCCAGGGATGGGCGCTGCCGCCCTCGTTCTCCAAGGAAGGGAACAAGGGCGGCGGTTTTCTTTGGTTACTTTCTTTGTCCACACAAAGAAAGTAACACCACGAGCCATGCCCGTTAGCGAAAAAATCTCTCCTCAAGGGAAGACTTTTTCCTTAACGAGTATAATTTCAGAACTTAAACTTCTGCAAAGAGTTCTGCAAATCCTGGGCCAGTTGTGCCAGGGCGCCGCTGGCGCTGGCGATTTCGCCTGCGCTGGCGCTTTGCTCCTGGGAGGCGGCGGAGACGCTTTCCATCTCCTCAGCCACCTGGTTGCCCTTGTCAGACACGCTGGCGGACTTGGCCTTGATGTTCCCCGTGTCCTCCTCCACTGTCTGCAGTTCCTCAATCATGGCCTGGGCATGACTTACGACCCGGTCGGAGGCCTGGCGAATGGAGCCGAAGGTCTCCCGCAGTTCCTCCACGGAGGCCGTGCCTTCCTTGACGGCTGTACTGCCTTTGCGCATGGAGGCCACGGCATTGGCTGTATCCTTCTGGATGCCGCCGATCAGGGATGCAATCTGCTGGGCGGCCTGCTGGGAAGCCTCGGCCAGCTTGCGAACCTCGTCAGCGACCACAGCGAAGCCCCGGCCATGCTCACCGGCACGGGCAGCCTCTATGGAAGCGTTCAGGGACAGCAGGTTCGTCTGCTCGGCAATACCGGAGATGGTTTCCACGATCTGGCCTATTTCCTGTGAGCTCTGTCCCAGCTTGTCCACAGTGGCGGCACTTTCATTGACCACCTTCTCCACGGACATAATCTGCTCCACGGCAGTCTCGATGGCCTTCGCGCCTTCATTGGCCTGGCTGTTTGAGGCCTGGGCCTGGTCTGTGACGTTGCGGGCGGTAAGCCCCAGGTGCTGGATGGCTTCCGTGGCGTGCTCGATACTGTCCATAGCGTCCTGCAACAGCTGCTGCTGCTCGATGACTGCACTGGCGGAGTTGGTGACGTTCTGGGCAACCTGCTCCGAAGCCTGGGCAGACTGGCCGGAACTGGCATTCAGTTCCTCCGAGGAGGCGGCCAGCTGCTCCGAGGACTGGTTGATCTGCTTCATCAGCTTGTTGAGCTCTATGCGCATCAGGTAGATGGTATGGGCGAGGGTGCCAAATTCATCGCCGCGATGGATTTGCTGGGGCCTGGCCGTGAAGTCGCCATGCTGCAGCTCGTCGCAAATCTTTGTCATGTTGTACAGCGGTGTGGTGATTTCCTTGGTGATCCAGTAGATGGCAGCCAGCAGAATGGCCAGGGTCACCAGGAAGATGATAAGCATGTTGCGGGCAGCGGCGGCGCTGTCCTCGTCATTCTTTTTGTTCAGGGCCTCGGCGGAGGCTGTGGAGCCTTCTGCCAGAGTGTTGAGGTTGCTGCCGCAGGAAGTCGCGTAGCTCACATCCTTATTGTACCGGGCCAGGCCCGCTTCCTGCTGTCCCTTGGCAGAGAGGTCAACGGATTCCTGGAGGGCTTTTTCCAGATTGGCCCAGTCCGACTTGAAAGCGGCCAGGGGCTCCTTGACTTCGGGCACATTGCCGGCGCAGGCCTCGAATTCCTTCAGGTTTTCATCCACTTCCTTGACAGCTGCAACGAATTTTCCATGGGTGTTTTGCATCCGTTGCGGGTCATCTTTGATGATGCTCATAATGATGGTCATTGTCTGGGCCGTGCGCATACCCTGGCGGATATTGCCCAGATAGCCGAGGCCCTTTACTTCCACGGCATACATGTGCTCCATGTCCTCCTGGGCCTCTTTGTTGGCTGAGTAGCCGGAGTAGCCCACCAGGCACATGCCCAGCAGGGCAATGATTGCCAGGATTAGCATTTTGTAGGCGACCTTGAGGTCGTTCATAAATTGCATAAAATAATCCCCCTTTGTCCTATCCTCTTATATTATGGAGGTTATTCGACAAAAGGGGAGTTGTTCCTGCTAATTGGTTCAGAATATTTTAAGTCTCATTTTATTTGGGCAGATACAGGCCGACCCGCTTGCGCATTTTGGACAGGGTGCGCAGGGAAATGCGCTCCGCCTGCTCTGCCCCTTGCTTCATCAGGCTTTCAAGATAGGGGCGATCCTTGCTGAGTTCGTCGAACTTCTCCCGCACCGGGCGCAGTTCCTCGGCCACGCATTCGCCTACTGCGGCCTTGAAGTCGCCGTAGCCGTGGCCCGCGAATTCAGAAGTGATGGCCTCGAAGGTCTTGCCGGTAATGGCAGAGTAAATGGTCATCAGATTGTTGATGCCATCCTTGCCCTCGCGGAAAGCTACTTCGGTCTCGCTGTCCGTGACAGCTCGCTTGAATTTCTTGACTATGACCCCCGGCTCGTCCAGGATGGAGATGGTGGCGTTGGGGTTCGTGTCGGACTTGCTCATCTTGGAGGTGGGCTCCTGCAGGCTCATCACCCTGGCACCTGCCTTGGGGAAGTAGCCCTCCGGCAGCTTGAAAGTCTCGCCGTAAGTGTGGTTGAAACGGGTGGCGATATCACGGGTGAATTCCAGATGCTGGGTCTGGTCGGCACCCACCGGCACATAGTCTGCCTGGTAGAGCAGAATGTCCCCGGCCATCAGGGAGGGATAGGTAAAGAGCCCCGCGTTGATATTGTCCGGGTGCTTCGAGGATTTGTCCTTGAACTGGGTCATGCGGGAAAGCTCGCCGAACTGGGAGCAGCAGGCCAGTATCCAGCCCGCCTCGGCGTGGGTACGCACATGGCTCTGGACGAAGATGAGGCTTTTTTCCGGGTCAAGGCCGCAGGCCAGAAGCTGGGTGAAAGCCTGCAATGTCTGGGCCCGGCGTTTTGAGGCCTCTATATGCACGGTCAGGGAATGCAGGTCTGCAATAAAGTAGTAGCACTGGTAGTCCTGCTGCATCTGCCCCCAGTTCTTCACGGCGCCCAGATAGTTGCCCAGGGTGAAAATGCCGGTGGGCTGGATGCCGCTGAGGATGATTTTTTTCTGCTCCGGTGCGGAGGGGGTCTGTTCTGACATGTTGTATGCTCCTTTTATGCTTTTTCTATCGGGCAACTGACGGTTTTCCCGCCTCTTTCTGCCACATGATGACCTTCAAAAAGCGCCTGGCTCATCCGGCGGGAAAGCTCCTCCGCTTCAGCCTCGGCGGAGAAGACCAGCCGCGTTTCCTCCGGCAGCGCCCCGCCTGTCTCCGGCAGCTCTGTTATCGCCAGTTGCAGGCGGTGCTCCTTGTCCCGGCGGAAAGAGTATTTTCCTCGCGTAGCGAGCCACTCCGTAATCATTTCGATATTCTGGAACGAGGCGTTCCTGTTGTAATCCCTGTAAATCTCGGCAGCCAGCTCCGCGGCCTTCTCCTTGGTTTCGGCTGCGCCGATGAGGGAATAAGCCTGGGAGCCGCCCTCGGTGACGAGGGAAGATACGATATAGAGCATGCAAAAGCTTCCTTTCCATTTTTTACAGCTTTTATTTTAACAGATGAGCCGTTGCTGTCAATGGGGGCACAGGCGTGTATGCAGCAAATAGACAGGAGCCCTTTTTGTTTCTGCATCTGTACATGTTTACACAGATTGAAAAATATTTGTCCTATTTTTCACAAACCGTCCGCTGATAAAGAACATAAAAGCTGATGCAAGGGGCATTTGTTTAACAAAGAAAAACAGTTGTATAGCAAAGATGGAGCTTACCATTTTTCAACTTTGCATGTAACAGTCTTTACAATATACCGTACTTTCCTGATGCTGCATTAAGTGCTATAATGTCTACCGGTAATAAACATTACATTTTACAGAATGGGGTTGTATTTATGGAAGCTTCACAGCCAGTCAACCGCAGGAAAGCATTCAATATGCTGTTCTTCATCGAGTTCTGGGAGCGTTTCGGCTATTACGGCCTGCAGGCCGTACTGGCACTGTTCTTCGTGAAGGCCCTGGGCATGGACGATTCGGAGTCCTTTGTGGTCTTTGGCGCCTTCTCCGCCATGGTGTACGGCTATGTATCCATCGGCGGCTTCATAGGCGACAAGGTGCTTGGCACCCAGCGCACCATTGCCCTGGGGGCCATAGTGCTGATGATCGGCTATGCTTTGATGGCCCTGGCCGGGGAGAACAGGGAACTGGTTTTCCTGGCTTTGGGTGCCGTGGCCTGCGGCAATGGTATCTTCAAGGCCAATCCGTCTTCGCTGCTCTCGAAGATTTACGCGGATGACGAGAAACATCTGGATTCTGCTTTCACCATGTACTATATGGCGGTCAATATCGGCTCTTTCTGCTCCATGCTGCTGGTGCCGATTATCGGCTCCATGTACGGCCTGACCCTGGGTTTCAGCATCTGCGCCATGGGTCTCGTAATCGCCATAGGCGGCTTTTTCGGATTCCGCTACCTGGTGCGGGGGGTGGATTCACCGGCAGGTGCGCAGCCCCTTTCTTATGGGAAACTGGCGGCAGTTATTGTCGGCGTGATTGCAATGACTTTCTTCTCCGCCTGGCTGCTGCATCACCTGGATGCGGCCCGCATTCTGCTCCTGGGCATCGGTATTTTTGTTTACGGTGTGTTCGTGAAGATGATTGCCCAGGCCCATGGCGCTGAGCGCAGCAAAATGCTGGCGGCGCTGATTCTCATCGCTGAGGCCATCGTATTCTTTACCCTGTACCAGCAGATGCCCACTTCTCTGAATTTCTTTGCCATCTACAATGTGGAGCATGAAATCCTTGGTTTTGCCATTCCCGATGCACAGATTTTCCAGACACTGAATCCCTTCTGGATTATGCTGGCAAGCCCGATACTGGCCTGGATGTACTCCCACTTCGGCGATAAAGGCACTGACCTTTCCATGCCCGCTAAGTTCGCCCTGGGCATGCTGCTGACCGCAGGCTCCTTCCTGCTGGTAGGTGCCTCCGCCGGTTTTGCCAACGAAATGGGCATTGTCTCTGCCTGGTGGCTGGTGGGTTCCTACTTCCTGTCCTCCATAGGTGAGCTCCTGATTTCCGGCCTGGGCCTGTCCATGATTTCCAAGCTGGTGCCTCAGCGCCTGCTGGGCTTCCTGATGGGGGCCTGGTTCCTGACCACCTCCATTGCCGCTTTCCTGGGCGGTGAAGTTGCGAAACTGACGGATTTGCCGGAAGGCGTGACAGATTCTGCCGTAACACTGACAATCTACACCGACGTATTCACCCAGATCGGCCTTGTTACCCTGGGCGTGACCGTTCTGATGGCCGTTACCGCGCCGCTGCTGAACCGCCTGATTACCAGGACGGATGCAGAGGATGCGGAGCCGGCCATGGGGCATGAGTAAGAAGCTGAACAACTGAATCTAACCGAGGGCCTCCAGGCAGCGATGCCTGGGGGCTTTTGCACATTGGAAAGTCCAATCAGCCTTCCCCTCTGGGGAAGGTGGCAGCCGAAGGCTGACGGATGAGGTCTTTGAAGGCCAATTTAAGAGGAATCCCCGCGCTACGCAGAAGGCAACGGTAATCCCGCGCCCAAGGATGGGCGCTGCCGCCCTCGTTCTCCAAGGAAGGGAACAAGGGCGGCGGTTTTCTTTGGTTACTTTCTTTGTCCACACAAAGAAAGTAACACCACGAGCCTGGCCCGTTAGCGAAAAAACTTCACTTCCAGAGGAATATCTCCTCCCACCACCGCTTCGCGGTCCCCCGCCCCCATGGGGGCGGACCTTTGCTGCGCTGCGCAGAAGGCAACGGTAATCCTGCGCCCAAGGATGGGCGCTGCCGCCCTCGTTCTCCAGGGAAGGGAACAAGGGCGGCGGTTTTCTTTGGTTACTTTCTTTGTCCGCACAAAGAAAGTAACACCACGAGCCTGGCCCGTTAGCAAAAAAACTTCTAATTAAATTCTAACAAGGATTTTGCCACTTCTTTCTCGAAAAATATTAAGCAAAAGGGTATAATGTTCGATATATAGGTATAATAATAGATATAGGCAACTAATTCAGGCTTTGATGATTGCGATGTCAGGGGTGTTGAATATGAAGAAACTCTTTGTAGGCATAGCGGTGCTGGCCTGCTGGCTGGCAGGTGCGGCGGTTGCCGGTGCGGTGCCGCAGACCATACGCGCAACCGGCGTCTATACGATGGGAGACAATGATTCCCCCAAGATTGCACGGGATGCAGCGCGTCAGGAAGCCATGCGCTCGGCTGTGGAGCAGGCGGGTGTCTATGTGGAAAGCTATTCCAAGACGCAGAACATGGAGCTTACGGAGGATGATGTGCGGGTTATCTCCGGTGCAGTGCTGAAGGTGACGGATGAGAAGGCCACGCCGGAGCTGGTGGGCAGCGTCATGAAGTACACTGTGAACATCAGGGCCGAGGTGGATACGGATAATATCGACTTTGAGGCCATGCTGCAGAACCGCAAGGAGCTTGAAAAGCTCCAGCAGGAGCGGGATGAGCTGAAGCGCCAGAACGAAGAATTGCTGAGAAAGTATGAGCAGGCCAAGGGGAAGGAGAAAAAGGAGATAGGGCATCGCCTGGAGAATCAGTACACCCTGGGCCAGATTTTTGACGAGTGCGTGGCACTGATACAGAGGGGAGAGCAGCGCAAGGCCATCAGCAAACTGACGGATGTTGTCAAGGACAGCAGCGTCACAGACAGCCCCCTGGCTTATGCCTATTACCTGCGGGGACGTGCCTACTACGAGCTGAGGGATACCAATGCGGCTCTGGTGGACTTTACGGCGGCTGAGGAAACTCCCCATGACAACAGCATTTATCCCATCTGGAAGTGCCATCAGTACCGCGGACTGATTTACTACGACCGCCGCATGTACAGGGAATCCTACAATGAGCTGCAGGCCGCCTGGGATTCCTCCCCCAAGAATGATAATGAGTTGTGGGAAGCTCTGCAAAGAGCCAAGCGCAAGCTGGAAACGCCCGCGCCTGCGCCCGCTCCTGAGCCTGAGCCTGAGCAGAAGCCGAGGGTAGGGAACAGCGACCCTGATTGGGGCAAGATCATCGGCAATATCCTGATTGGTGCCATCAGCAAGGAAATAGAACGGGGCATCAATCATGCCCAGGATAATGTACAGAGGGAGTCTCCTCCTCCCAAGGTCTACCACGGCAAGGCCCGCAGGCGCATACCGGTTTGATAGCCTTCCCCTCTGGGGGAGTTTGCGAACAGCCACCTCATCCGTCAGCTTTTGGCTGACACCTTCCCCTCAAGGGGAAGGATGTTAGATTCACACTCTTAAGTAAATGACATTTTTTCTTCAATGAATATGCGAGCATAACGAGGCAGAAGATGTCCCCCACTTCTGTAAGTGGGGGTGTACATTTTAGCAGGCGGGAGCATATCTCCCGCCTCGTTGAAAGGCCGAGAGGAGGATTTGCCTACGGCAAATCTGGAACAATGGCCTTATAACAGAAGGGATGGTTTAGCTATATGGGAATGCTGACACTGGAGAAGGCCAGGGAATTGCTGGCCAGGCATACGAGCGAGGAACATCTGTTCACCCATGCCCAGGCCGTGAGCGCGGCCATGGGGGCGATGGCGGAGCATTTTGGGATGGATGCTGCGGAAAAAGAGCATTGGGAAGCCATCGGCTATCTGCATGATGTGGATTATGAGCAGTTTCCTGATGAGCACTGCCATCATGTGCGTGAAATGCTGGAGCCGGAGGGAGTGGAGGCGGCAGATATCGCCGCCATCATTTCCCACGGATACGGCGTGACCACCGAGGAGCGGGAGCCCCAGACGGATATGGAGAAAAGCCTGTTCGCCGTGGATGAGCTGACGGGTATTGTCCAGGCCTATGCCCTGATGCGGCCTGAGAAAATGGCAGGCATGGCTGTAAAGTCCCTGAAGAAGAAATTCAAGGACAAGCGCTTCGCGGCGGGCTGCAACCGCGAAATCATCCAGCGGGGCTGTGACAGGCTGGGCATGGAGCTGGGGGAGGTTATGGGCTGCTGCATTGCAGGCATGCAGGCCCATGCCGAGGCGCTAGGGTTAGGCTAGTGGTGTTACTTTCTTTGTGTTGACAAAGAAAGTAACCAAAGAAAACAGCCGCCCTTGTTCCTTTCCGTGGAGAACGAGGGCGGCGGCGCCCATCCCTGGGCGCGAAGATAAGCCTTCCCCTCTGGGGAAGGGGGACCGCGTAAGCGGTGGATGAGGTTCTTTGACATGAAGAATTTTTTTTACGAGTGTAAGTTGCATTTACAGAAGCAAAAGAACCTGACGGCTGATAATGATGCCGTCAGGCTTTTTTATTTCAATCAGCGCAGCAGTGACATAAAGAAGGCGGCACTGTTGGCCAGGATCGGGTGTAGCGCCACCTGGCTGGAGCCGCTGATGCCGGTTTTTGCCCAGAGGGCGAAATGCTCGCAGTTATTGTCGGCCAGGTCATAATTCCTTTCACCCAGGCGGGAGCGGGCACGCTTAAGCGTTTCTTCCGGGCTGTAGAGGGGAAAGTCGGCGGCTTGCAGCCTTTCCGCGAATTTGGCGGTGCTGCCGGAGAGGAAATTTTCGCTGGCGGCCTGCAGCATGATATTAAGTTCCGGTATGCAGAGGTGTATGCACTTTGCGTCACGCTGGAAGGCCGGCAACGCTGTTTCCCTGATGAGACCGTTGGAGTAATGGATGATACGGCTGTGCCTGGTCAGGCGTCCTGCTGCGGCTTTGGCGTCAGTTTCCGGCGCCTCGCCGGCATATATGCCATAGTGCTTGTAGGGCAGGCGGTCAACGTAGAGGATATCCCCAGGCTCCACGCGGCCCTCCCTGAGCTTTTGTCCCCAGCCGTGCAACCGCGCACGTAATTCTGGCTGTTCAGACCACAGGGATTTGATACGCACGCCTGTGTGTTTTTTTTTGTTTTTCATGTGGTGCCCGCCTTTATTCAATGTTGGCAGTCTGCCTGTCCAGGAAATGCCGGACGGCGCCCAGGAGATTAGCTGTGTTGCCGAACTGGCAGGCCACGATGCGCGGCTCTACCGCCACAACTGGCACGAGGGCAATCTGCGTGGCCACATGTGCCTGTAGCTGCTTAATGAAGCCGGGGCGGCTGCTGATGGCACCGCCTATCAGGAAAAGCTCAGGATCAAATATATACTGGGCATTTACGATGCCCAGGGCCAGCGCCCGGTACATGGCCCCGATTTCGGCACTGGCGCAGGTGTCGCCCTGCTCCGCCAGCGTAAAGACCTGCTGCCCGTCCAGGCTGCCGGAGGGGAGAGCCTTGGCCTGCTCGACACGGCGCACCAGGCCGCCTACCGAGCCTAAATCATCCAGGGTGCCGCCTTGGTCATTCAGGCGCATGAAGCCAAGCTCACCGCCAAGGAAATGCCTGCCATGCAGGATTTCGCCCTTATGCAGCAGGGCACCGCCCACGCCTGTGCCGCAGATGACAAAGACGATATCGCCTGCGCCCCTGGCCGCTCCCAGCCACATTTCCCCCAGAGCCGCGCAGTTCGCATCATTTTCCATGGAGAGGGGCAGCCCCAGAAAATTGCCTATTTTTTGGGGCAGGTATTCTCCCTGCAGGTAGGGAATGGCATTGATTTGATGAATCACCCCTGCCTCCTCATCCACGGTGCCGGGCAACGAAAGGGCCGCGCCGCTAAGCTCGTAGCGTATACTGTACTTACGGGCGGCATCTGCAAGTCCTGCCTGCAGCTCCGGGAAATTCTGGGGCGTAGGGAAGCTGCCCTGGGCCAGAATCGTGCCCGCTTCATCTATTACGGCATGCTTGACGGCTGTGCCCCCTATATCTATTGACAGAATCTGCATTTATTTTGCGCCCCTTTTCCCATAGTCCGGAACAAAGATCCCCCAAACTCCGCGCCCAAGGATGGGCGCTGCCGCCCGCGTTCTCCAAGGAAGGGAACAAGGGCACCACGAGCTATGCTGATTATACTCATAGAAGAAAAAATATTCCTCCTCATAGAACCTCATCCACCGCTTACGCGGTCCCCCGCCAGGGAGTCCACCGGACTCCCGTTCGCAAGCTCACCCCCAGAGGGGAAGGCTTTTTCGTCAATGAGTTTAACAAGTATAATTCTCCAACTCCTGTTATTTTCCTGCAATTTCCCGCCGGTATTTGAAGGCGCTTCAAAGGTGAATCATGTTCATAATAAAGAATATTGAGAAAAATTTTAAATCTGTTGCTCATGCAACATCAATTATAAATTTTGCATGATATAATAATCCCAAGTAGGAAAGAATGATGCGTGAACAAGCTGTTTCAAATGCCGAGAGGGGGGAGCAGGAGTGGAATTCAAGGAACTGCTGAAGTCGCACACACTTGGGCTGCTGGCAGGAGGATTTGCCGTCGGCCTGGTCGTGGTGGCGGTGGGCGCAGGCATGATGTCCTTCTCAGGGTCGCCGGCGTTCTGCGGCAGCTGCCATGCCATGAAAGGAGAGGCCGCGAGCTTTGCCCTGTCGAGCCATCGCGAGCAGGAATGTGTTGAGTGCCATCTGCCGCATGACAATGCGGCCATCTACCTGATAGAGAAGGGCCGCACGGGCATGGTGGACATGTATCATGCGGTGCTCAGGGACTATCCGGCGCGGATCAAGCTCTCGGATGAAGCGCATCTGATGGTGGATAAGAACTGTGTGCGCTGTCACTCTGCGACCATGAGTAACGTACACGCAGATTTCAAGAATGTGGAAATGGATACCGGCGCTGATTGCCTGAAATGCCATAGCAGCATCGCCCATGGCAGCAATCATCTCGAAGGAGGGATAAAAGTTGAGTAAGCTACAGAAAATCCTGGCGGGTCTGGTGGCTGTCTGCGTGCTGTTCTTCGGCTTCATTGCCTTCCGCATCGCGGCGGCGCCCAATGACCAGACCGTGAAGCTGGCAAAGATCCCGGAGGATCAGAAGCTCACGAAGGAAGCCTATAAGGATGCCTATCCGCTGCAGTATGAGTCCTTTATGATGAATAACAGGCAGGAGCCGTCGCCCACGGGCTACGGCGGGTCAGTGGAGGGCAATTCCTATATTGCAGGACAGCCGGAACTGCTGATGAATTTCAAGGGCTATAAGTTCTCTATCCAGTACGACGTGGCCAGGGGCCATACCTACACAAGCAAGGATTTCCTGGGCACGAAGCGTCTGCCGGGACAGAAAGGCTCCTGCATCACCTGCAAGGGCTCCTATATGTACGACAAGTATTTCAAGGAAAGCGGCTGGACTTATGCTTCCAAGCCCATTGACGAAATCAAGGCTCCCATCAAGGAAGACGAGTGGTTCGGCTGCTCCAGTTGCCATGATCCAGAGACCATGGAGCTGCGGGTCTACCAGCAGGGTTTCGTGGAAGCCATGGCCCGTCGGGGCGTGGATGTGAACAATGCGTCCCATAATGATATGCGTGCCTATGTCTGCTCTCAGTGCCATAACGAATACTACTTTATGAAAGAAGATGGCCGCGTGAATCACCCCTGGGACAATGGCTTCGATCCGGAGCAGGAGTTCCAGTTCTACCAGAGCGGCCAGGCCGGCGGCTTCCAGCAGGATTGGGTACATCCCGACTCCAAGACGCAGATGCTGAAGGCTCAGCATCCTGAGTTCGAGAACTGGGTTACCAGTGTCCATCATGATGCCGGTGTCACCTGCGTTGATTGCCACATGCCTTACATGCGCAAGGACGGCCAGAAGTACACTTCCCATTGGATGACGAATCCCTTGAAGACCCCGGAGGAGTCCTGCCGCAAGTGCCATGATGAGAAGGCCCAGACCCTCATCGACCGGGTGAAGTACATCAATGATAATACCTTCAAGGTACAGCGCCTGGCCGGTCAGGCCTGCGCGCGGGCCCATGAGGCTATTGCCGCTGCCATGGCGGCTGGCGTCCCCGAGGAGCAGCTCGCCCAGGCGCGGCTCGCCCTGCGGGAAGGCCAGTGGTATTGGGATTGGGTTGCAGCCGAGAACAGCTATGGCTTCCATAATACTGAGGTAGCCATCAAGACCCTGGCCCTGTCCATCGACCGCGCTAATCGCGCCATCGAGATTGCCAGCGGCGTTGCCCCGGCGGGCAATGTGCCCATGGGAGTCCCGGCCATGGTGGTAAGCGAAGCTCCTGCTGCCCAATGAGTTTTGGGAGGTTGGCTGCTTTTGCAGCGACATACATACAGAAAATCCCCGGCAGGAGCCGGGGATTTTTCTCTGCAAGGAATTTTACAGGGTTGCGGAAAAAGTTAAGAGGGATTTCAGTTTGCAGGGAGAATATTATTAACAGTGAGGTGTAGTTTGCGAAGACAGGAGGGGTCGAATTGTATACCAAGGTGACAGAATATAAGGACGAAATCCAGTCTGAGGGTCAGGCAGAGCTGGAAAAATTCGCCAGCCATTTCTTCCATGAGGCCGCCAGAGTGAAGATGACGGTGGATGATCTGGTTGAGATGAAGAGCATCTTCAAGGCGTATGTGAACTGGGTGGCTGCGTACGAGGACGAGAATGATGAATCCCCTGAGCCGGAGGATGCGCACAGGATGCTGGTCGGCCGGGTTGAGGATTCCCCCCTGAACCGTGATCCTGCCAGGGCAGAGGCGGCCCTGGCGCTCCTGGAGGAGGCTTATGATCTGGACGACCCGGCAGCTCTGTGGAAGTATGTCTACGTGCTGAAGCAGGATCTGGAAGATGAGGAGTGGCTGGAGCGCACCTTTGACCGCCTGGCGGATGATATTGATTTCCACCCGGATGAGTTCAGGGAACTGGCTGCCTGCATTGAGCAGGTGCGCGATACGGAAGACCGGGTCAGCGCCATCTGCAAGGAGGTTGACTTCTTCGAGCCCATTATCCGCAGGGTCATAGATGTGGCCAGCACCTCCTTCAAGACGGAGTATTTTGCAGAGCGGCTGCGCCATCGGGCTGATGAGCTGGAGCGCTCCGAGGGCAGTGAAGACGAGGACGAGGATTGAAAGGACAGTATAAATGGCAGAGAATAAGCAGAAGGACTCTGTTTGGAGTACATATACGGAGCAGGATAAGCAGAAACTGGAAGAACTTGCGGCAGGCTACCGCAGATTCCTCTCGGAGTGCAAGACTGAGCGGGAGAGCGCGGCTGAGGCAGTGCGGCAGGCAGAGGCCGCAGGCTATCGGGAACTCTTCGGGGTCATAAAGAGGGGCGAAAAAATCCAGCCGGGGGCGAAGCTCTATGCCGTGAATATGAAGAAGGCGGTTGTGCTCTTCAATATCGGCCAGGAGCCGCTGGAACAGGGCATGAACATCCTGGGGGCGCATATAGATACCTGCCGCCTGGATGTGAAGCAGAATCCTTTGTATGAGGAAGGCGGCCTGGCCTACCTTGATACCCATTATTATGGCGGCATCAAGAAATACCAGTGGGTCGCCCTGCCCCTGGCACTGCATGGGGTGGTGGCGAAGACTGACGGCACTGTGCTGGAGGTCTGCATCGGCGAGGAGGAGGCAGATCCGGTGTTCTGCGTGTCGGATTTGCTTATCCATCTCTCCCAGGAACAGCTGAAGAAGGCCGGTGCAAAGGTAGTGGAGGGGGAGAATCTGGATATCCTGGTGGGCAATTATCCCCTGAAGGAGGACGACAAGGAGTCGGTCAAGGCCGGTGTACTGAAGCTGCTCAAGGACAAATACGGAATTGAGGAGGAGGATTTCCAGTCTGCAGAGCTTACCCTGGTGCCGGCGGGCAAGGCCAGGGATCTGGGTCTGGATCGCAGCATGATCCTGGCCTATGGGCAGGATGACCGGGTGTGCGCCTATACCTCCCTGGTGGCCATGCTGGCCACGGAGAAGGTGCGGCGCACGGCTTGCTGCCTGCTGGTGGATAAGGAGGAAATCGGCAGCGTCGGTGCCACCGGCATGCAGTCCCGCTTCTTTGAAAATACCGTGGCAGAACTCCTGGCGGCCATGGGAGCGGGCAGCGACCTGGCCCTGCGCCGCACCCTGGCGAATTCCAAGATGCTGTCCTCCGATGTTTCCAGTGCCTTTGATGCCCTCTATGCCAGCGCCTACGATAAGAAGAATGTTGCCTATCTGGGCAAGGGCATGGTCTTCAATAAGTTCACGGGAGCACGGGGCAAGTCCGGCTCCAACGATGCGAATGCAGAGTACCTGGGAGAGATCCGCCGCATCATGGCAAAGCACAACGTGCATATCCAGTTGTCGGAGCTGGGCAAGGTAGACCAGGGCGGCGGCGGCACCATCGCCTACATTATGAGCCTCTACGGCATGCAGGTCATAGATAGCGGCGTGGGCGTTCTCTCCATGCACGCCCCCTGGGAGGCCACCAGCAAGATAGATATTTACGAGACTTGCAAGGGCTACACGGCTTTCCTGCTGGAAGCATAAAGCCGGGAAATTCATAGGACACGAAAATACCCTGTCGCGCCGGGAGAGGCGGCAGGGCATTTTTCGTGTCTTATTTATTGGCCAGATTGTAAATATCCAGTGCGGCCTGTTTGTCCAGGGGATGGAAATTCGCGACGGTCTTGGTGCCTCTGGCAGTTACCATGTCTGCCAGGGCATCCAGTGATTCCTTGCCCTGGATGCCGATGCCCAGCTCGGTGAAGTTCGTCGGCATTTCCATTTCGCGGAAATAATTGACAGTGGCTTCGATGCCGCTGCGGGCGCGCTGTTCAGTGGTTCCTTCCGTGATGCCCCAGACGCGCTCTGCAAATTTGGCAAAGCGCTCCGGGTCATCCTGCCAGACATATTCTGCCCAGGAGCCCCAGACAGCGGTCAGGGAAGCGCCGTGGGGGACATCGAAGCGGCCGGAGAGGGGATGGCCCAGCTTGTGGCAGGCAAAGTCCTTGCAGCGGCCAAGTTCTGTGAGGCCGCAGTGGGAGACGCCGGCAGTCCAGAGAATCTCGCTCATGGCATCGTAATTTGTCTGATCTTGCAGGGCGATGCGGGATTGGGCGATGAGGTTTTTCATCAGTGCCTCCGCAAAGAGATCCGTAAGCTCGTTCATTTCCTTGATGCTGGTGAAATAGCGTTCCAGGGTGTGCATCAGTATGTCGGCAATGCCGCAGGCCAGTTGTTTTTTCGGCAGTGTATAAGTGAGCTCCGGGTTCAGGAAGGCCAGTGCCGGGCGATTCAGCTCGCTGTTCAGGCCGGATTTTGCGCCGGTTTCCTCATTGGTCAGCACGGAGGAGTCGCTCATTTCGCTGCCGGCGGCGGCCATGGTGACGACTGCGGCAAGGGGCGTGGTGACTGTGAGTTTTTCCTTGCCGCTCCAGAAATCCCAGATATCCGTGCCGGGATTGGCCAGGCCGTGGGCAACGCCCTTGGCGGAGTCAATGACACTGCCGCCGCCCACGGCCAGCACGAAGTCTGCCGCGAAGGCGCGGGCATCGTCTATGGCGCCGCGCACCCAGGAGACACGCGGGTTAGGCTTTACGCCGCCCCGCACCTCCATGGCAAGGCCGGCTGCGGTCAACTGGTTTTCGATGCGGGGCAAGAGGCCGCTCCTGATGGCGCTGCCGCCGCCATATACGATGAAGACCCTGCTGCCGCCGTAGGCACGGATTTTTTCGGCAATCTGTTCTTCGGCTCCGCGGCCGAAGATGATTTCAGTGGGGCATTTGAAGCTGAAGCTTTGCATGGCATATCCTCCCGTATTTATGAAGTATCTTTCTGCATATGCCATTATTTTAACATAAAATGCGACTGAATAATACAGAAAAATATCGCTCATCCCGCAGAAATACGTTCGCTTCACTGTAAGTATCAAGAATATTTATGTAGATTATGGTTTTGTATACATATACTTTATTTACATTACCACTGGACATATGGTGCGTTTTCTGCTATCATTGTCAAATGTGAGGCATAAAAAGTATAGCTTCTATGCTTTATGAATTATAAAAGGCGTTTGTGTACGTCTTGGGAGGTATGGCCATGAAGTCTGAGATCACCATCAAGCAGGCGCGCTGCAAGGGCTGCGGCATCTGCGCCGCTTTCTGCCCGAAGCAGGTGCTGGCTGTCAGCGAGCTTGGCAAGATCCAGGTCGTGAAGGGCGAGGACTGTATCGCCTGCGGTCAGTGCGAGCTGCGCTGCCCGGATTATGCGATTTTCGTTGATAAACTGGAAGATATGAAGGGGGCGACGGCATGAGAGAAGCAAGGCTGATGCAGGGCAATGAAGCCTGTGCCGAGGGCGCGATTGCGGCAGGGGTGGATTTCTTTGCAGGCTATCCTATCACGCCGTCCACCGAGATCGCAGAGATGATGGCAAAGCTCTTGCCCAAGCAGGGCGGCAAGTTCGTGCAGATGGAGGACGAGATTGCGGCCATGGGTGCCATCCTGGGGGCTTCTTTGGCCGGTTCCAAGGTCATGGACGCCACCAGCGGCCCTGGCTTTTCCCTGAAGCAGGAGCTGATTGGCTATGCGGTCTGCGCGGAAATCCCTTGCGTGCTCGTGGATGTGCAGCGGGTGGGCCCCTCCACCGGACAGCCCACCGCCCCCTCCCAGGGTGATTTGATGCAGGTGCGCTGGGGCACCCACGGGGATCATCCCATGATTGCCCTTTCCCCCTGGAGCGTGCGGGAGACATACGATGCCACGATTATGGCCGTGAACTATGCGGAGCGTTTCCGCACCCCGGTCATTCTGCTGATGGATGAGATGGTGGGGCACCTGCGGGAGAATGTGACCCTGCCGGAGCCGGGTGAAATCGAGATTTACCCGCGCCGCAAGCCGAAAAAGACACGGGCAGAGGGCTATGAGCCTTTTGAGCCGGACACCGATTTGGTGCCGAATGTTGCCGACTTTGGCGAGGGCTACCATATTCATGTGACGGGGCTTATCCATGACGATACGGGCTTCCCCGTGGGCAGCGCCCAGGTCACTGAGTCTTCCATCCGCCGCCTGCACGAGAAGATTATGCGGGCCTCGGATGAAATCGTCCATACGGAGAGCTACTTTATGGAAGATGCGGAGTATGCGGTGGTGTCTTTCGGCGGCACCGCCCGCACGGCCTATGAGGCGGTGAAGAACATGCGGGAGCAGGGCCTTTCTGTGGGTCTCCTGCGCCTGCTGACGGTCTGGCCCTTCGCGGACAAGGTTATCGCGGAGCTGGCGGAGAAGGTCAAGGGCATTCTGGTGGCGGAGCTGAACTACGGCCAGATGGTGCATGAGGTGCGTCGCGCCGCAGGCGGCAAGTGCGCCGTGGAGCTGTGCGGCAAATACAATATGAAGTCTTTTGAGCCGGTAGAGATTGAGGCTGAGATAGAGAAAATGGTTGGAGATGTGGAGAAAGGGGGCAGGGCATAATGGCAGAGCTTACGAGAAGCTATGAGAAATATTTCCGTCAGAACCGCCTGCCCCATCTTTGGTGCCCCGGTTGCGGCAACGGCATTGCCATGAAGGCCATTGTGCAGGCCATCGAGAAGCAGGGCTGGACCCAGGATAATACGGTGATTGTATCTGGTATCGGCTGCTCCTCCCGCGCCTCCGGCTATATGGATTTTGACACCCTGCATACGGCCCATGGCCGCGCCATTCCCTTCGCCACGGGCATTAAGCTGGCCCGCCCGGAATTGAATGTGGTGGTCATCACGGGTGACGGGGACTGCTGCGCCATCGGCGGCAATCACTTCATCCACGGCTGCCGCAGGAATGTGGACTTGACGGTGGTGCTGTTCAACAATGCAATTTACGGCATGACGGGGGGCCAGGCTTCCCCCATGACCCCCCTGGGGGGCAAGGCCACCACCACCCCTTACGGCTCCGTGGATCGTCCCTTTGATCCCTGCCATCTGGCCAAGGCTGCAGGGGCGACCTTTGTGGCCCGCTCCACGGCCTTCCATGTGCAGCATATGACGGATATGATTGCCCAGGGCATGGCAAGCCGCGGCTTCTCCTTTATCGAGACCCAGGTGCAGTGCCCCACCAGCTACGGGCGCCGCAATAAGATGCCCAGCCCTGCCGAGATGCTGAAATGGCTGCAGCAGCACGCGGTGTTGAAGCCGGCCTGGGACAGGCTGGACAGGGAAAAGAAGAAGGCTTACATCCTGGATCACAAGTTCCCCATCGGCGTGCTGCATCAGGCCAAGCGCCCGGAGCTGGACTATGATGCGGCTTATGACCAGGTGATTGAGCGTGCGCAGGGGGTGAAGGCATGAGGAAGCAGTTGCGTTTATCCGGCTCCGGCGGCCAGGGCGTGATTACGGCGGCCATCATTTTCGCAGAGGCGGCGGTGGCCGAGGGCAAGAATGCCGCCCAGTCCCAGTCCTACGGCCCGGAGGCCAGGGGCGGTGCCTCGAAGTCTGAGGTCATCATCGACACGGAGCCTATTTTCCATCCCCATGTCACCCGGCCTGATGTGGTGCTGGCCATGACCCAGAAGGCGGCGGACAAGTATTACAGTGACCTGGGGCCGGAAGGGCTTTTGGTGCTGGACGAGCAGTTGGTGCCGGAGCCGCCGGATTTTCCTCGCACGGTGCGCATTCCCATTACCAAGCTGGCCATTGAGGAAGTGGGAAAGCCCCTCTTTGCCAATATCGTTGCCCTGGGCGCCATGGTGCGGCTGACGGGGCTGGTGGACTTCGAGACCATCAAGCAGTCCGTGGCCAGGCGCGTGCCGCCGAAGACGGTGGAGCAGAATATGAAGGCTCTGCAGATTGGCTGGGATGCCGCTGCACAGGCTGAAGTGTAATATGACAGCCCCTTCCCTTTTCCGGGGAGGGGTATTTGCGAATCATGCAAACATGCCATAACTTTTGTTTGAGAGGCAAATTGGCAAGATTTGCCTATGGCAAATCTTAAATAATTGCGTTATAATAATGTGCAGAGTGTTTGCACAAGTATATACTTGTATACTGAAAATGGGTATATCGCTTTAGGAGGGGATTTTATGTTTTTCACCAAAAAGAGCCTCAGGCTGCTTGGTGTGCTGGCAGGCGCGGCGCTGGCGGGTACGGTGCTGGCAGGCTGCGGCGGTCAGCAGGCGGGAAGCTCGGACACCATCAAGATCGGTGCCAATTTCGAGATGACCGGCAATGTGGCCAATTACGGTCAGGCAACCCTGGACGGCCTGAATCTGGCAATCGAGGAAATCAACGCGGCGGGTGGCATCAACGGCAAGAAGCTGGAAGTTATCTCCGCTGATAACAAGTCCGAGGCGGCTGAGGCCGTGAATGCGGCTACGAAGCTGATTTCCGATGATAATGTCAAGGTCATTGTGGGGCCTGCCGTCACGGCTAACGTGATTGCCGAGTCCCAGGTGGCAACGGATGCAAAGATCCCGGTCATTGCGCCGGATGCTACCAGCCCGGATGTGACAGTGGAAAACGGGCAGGTCAAGCCCTTTATCTTCCGCAGCTGCTTCATCGACCCCCAGCAGGGCTCCGTGATGGCAAAGTTTGCCAGCGAGAATCTGAAAGCCAAGACGGCAGTGGTCTACGTGGATAATTCCTCGGACTACTCCAAGAGCCTGGGCAAGGTCTTCAAGGAGCAGTTTGAGAAGGCCGGTGGCCAGGTGGTAATGGAGCAGGCCTTCCTCGCCAAGGATCAGGACTTCAAGGCAACCCTGACCAGCATCAAGACCGCGAATGCGGATGTGCTCTTTGTACCGGCCTACTACGAGGAAGTGGGCAAGATAGTCAAGCAGGCCAGGGAGCTTGGCATCACTTCTCCGATTCTCGGCACCGACGGCTGGGATGATTCCAAGGTGGCGGATATTGCGGGCACAGAGGCTCTCAACAACACCTATTTCTCAACTCATTATTCCGATAAGGATGAAAGCGTGAAGCCTTTCATTGATGCCTTCACGAAGAAGTACGGCCATGCGCCGAATGTCTTTGCGGCACTGGGCTATGATGCAGGCAAGATGCTGGCTGAGGCCATCAAGAACGCGAACAGCGATGATCCTGAGAAGATCCGCGATGCCATCGAGGGCATCAAAGATCTGAAGGTGGGCACGGGCATCATTACCATGGATGCGAAGACCCATAACCCGATTAAGCAGGCCGTTATCCTGCAGAACAAGGACGGCGACCGGGTGATGATCGCGAAGATTATGCCGGAGTAAGAAGCTAGGCAAAGCAAGTTTGCAGGAGCCGCCGGGAGGCGGCTCTTTTCATTGTAAATTCCATAGGGGGGAAGTATTTATGGAACTCGGGCAGCAGTTTTTGCAGCAGATGGTGAACGGTATCTCCCTGGGGAGCATCTACGCATTGATTGCCCTGGGCTATACGATGATCTACGGCATCATCAAGCTCATCAATTTTGCCCACGGCGATATCTACATGGTGGGCGCCTATATCGGATTTTTTGCCATTACCCAGGCGGGTCTGGGCATAGTGCCAGCCCTGTTGGTTTCCTTGGTGACAACGGGACTTCTGGGCATGCTGGTGGAGAAGCTGGCCTATAAGCCCTTGCGCCATGCGCCGCGCCTGTCTGTGCTGATTACGGCCATCGGTGTTTCCTTCTTCCTTGAGTACACGAGCATGTACTTCGTGTCGCCGACGCCACGCACCTTCCCGCAGGTGATGGATAATGTGGCGGTGAATATCGGCGGTCTGGTCATTAACGGCCAGCAGATGCTGATTCTGGGCATCACCTTCGTGCTGATGGTAATTCTGACCTATATCGTGAAATTCACGAATACGGGCAAGGCCATGCGGGCGGCCTCCTTTGATGTGGAGACGGCGCAGCTTATGGGCATCAATTCCGATCGCATCATCTCCATCACTTTCTGCATCGGCTCCGCCCTGGCGGCGGTGGCAGGGGTGCTGGTGGGCATTTACTACAACTCCATCGACCCCTTGATGGGCATTATGCCGGGCCTGAAAGCCTTCGTGGCAGCAGTCTTGGGCGGCATCGGCATCCTGCCGGGGGCCGTGGTAGGCGGCATTATTTTAGGGGTGGTGGAGGCGCTGGTCTCAGGCTTTATCTCCTCTACCTTCCGTGATGCGGCGGCCTTTGCCATCCTGATTCTGGTGCTTTTGGTGCGGCCTACAGGTATCTTTGGCAAGAACACGAAGGAAAAGGTTTAAGGAGGTGGCGTGATGTTTAAGGGAATGAAATACTTGCGTAAAAATGACGCCATCATGCTGGGCTTTGCCATTGTGCTTTTTGCCGTGCTGCAGGGACTGGTTACGGGACGGGTGCTGAGCTCCTTCTGGCAGCTCAATGTGCTGATTATCGGCATCAATATCATCATGGCGGTGAGCCTGAACCTCATCAACGGTTACACAGGGCAATTCTCCCTGGGCCATGCGGGCTTCATGGCGGTGGGGGCCTATGTGGGTGTGGTGCTGACCACGAATTTCCATGCGCCCTTTGTGGTGGCGCTACTGGCAGGTGGCGCGGCGGCGGCTTTCCTGGGGGTGCTGATCGGTATCCCGACCCTCAGGCTCTCCGGTGACTACCTGGCCATTGCCACCCTGGGTCTGGGTGAAATCATCCGCATCGTTATCATGAATATCGAATATGTCGGCGGCGCGGCGGGCTTCAAGGGGATTCCCCACCTTACCAATCTGGCCTGGGTGTTCTGGGTGACGGTCATTGCCCTGTTCTTCATCAAGAATTTCGTGAACGCCCAGCCGGGGCGGGCCTGTCTGGCCATACGGGAAAATGAAATCGCGGCGGAGTCCATGGGGGTGAATACCACCAAGTACAAGGTCATGGCCTTTGCCATCGGCGCAGGCTTTGCCGGTATCGCGGGGGGGCTGTTCGCCCACTGCTTCTACCTGATAAGCCCCGCCTCCTTCACCTTTATGGCCTCCTTCAACTACCTGATTATGGTGGTTATGGGCGGCATGGGCTCCATCACAGGCTCCATAGCCGGTGCCTTCGTTGTCACCTTCCTGTCGGCGGCCCTGGCCAGCTGGCCGGAATTTCGCATGATTATCTACGCGCTGGCCTTGATTTTCCTGATGTTCTACCGTCCCCAGGGGCTTTTCGGCTATATGGAAATCACCAATATGGGCCCTTTCAGGAAAATCTTCGGCAGGCCCCAGGCACAAAAACTGAAAGGGGGCAAGGCTGATGAGTAAGCAGCAGGAAAAGCGTCCCCTGCTGGAAGCCAGGGATGTTTCCGAGGTCTTCGGCGGCCTGAAGGCCGTGTCGGATTTCAATTTCCACATCAATAAGGGGGAACTTGTGGGGCTGATCGGGCCTAACGGCGCCGGCAAGACCACGGTGTTCAATCTCTTCACCGGCGTCTACCAGCCCACCACGGGGGAAATCCGCCTGGACGGACGGAGCCTGACGGGGAAAAGGCCCTACCAGATTACCCAGATGGGCATTGCCCGTACCTTCCAGAACATCCGCCTGTTCTCCGAGCTGACGGTGCTGGACAACGTGAAAATCGCCTTCCATAACCATGTGAAGTACAATGTGCTGGAGGCCGTGCTGCGTGTGGGCCGCTACTACGCAGAGGAGGAGCGTATCGAGGCCCAGTCTCTGAGGCTCTTAGATATCTTCCATCTCAAGGATAAGGCGGGGGAGCTGGCGAAGAATTTGCCTTACGGTGCCCAGCGCCGCCTGGAAATTGCCCGTGCCCTGGCGGCAGGGCCGAAGCTGTTGCTGCTGGATGAGCCGGCGGCAGGCATGAATCCCCAGGAGACCCAGGAACTGATGGAGATGATTCGCTGGATTCGCAAGGAATTTGGCCTGACGGTGCTCCTGATTGAGCATGATATGAGCCTGGTCATGGGCATCTGCGAGCGCATCTATGTGCTGGAGTACGGCATGGTCATAGCAAGCGGCACGCCGGAGGAAGTGCAGAAAGACCCGGAGGTCATTAGGGCGTATTTGGGAGGTGAATGACATGCCGGCAAATGAGAAAAAAATCATGCTGAAGCTGGATGACGTGCATGTCTACTACGGCGCCATCCATGCCATCAAGGGCATCAGCCTGGAGGTCAGGCAGGGGGAAATCGTCACCCTGATCGGGGCCAATGGGGCAGGCAAGAGTACGACTCTGCGCACCATCTCCGGGCTGCTGAAGCCGAAGCAGGGAAAAATTGCCTTCGAGGGGCAGGATATCGCAGGCGTGGCTGCCCATGAAATCGTCAAGCATGGCATCGCCCAGGTGCCGGAGGGCAGGCGCATCTTCGCGGAGATGACGGTCATGGAGAATCTGGAGCTGGGTGCCTTTATCCGCAGTGACAAGGAGGGCATCAAGCAGGATCTCAAAATGGTCTTCCAGCGCTTCCCCCGCCTGGAGGAGCGCAAGGAGCAGCAGGCCGGTACCCTGTCCGGCGGGGAGCAGCAAATGCTGGCCATGGGCCGCGCCCTGATGTGCCGCCCGCGCCTGCTGCTGTTAGATGAGCCTTCCATGGGCCTGGCGCCCCTTTTGATACGGGAAATCTTTGAGATTATCAAGGACATCAATAAGACCGGCACCACGGTGCTGCTGGTGGAGCAAAATGCCAATATGGCCCTGTCCATTGCCAACCGCGCCTATGTGCTGGAAACAGGCCGTATCACTCTGTCTGGCGAGGCAAAAGAACTTGCCGCCAGCGAGGAAGTCAGGAAAGCCTATCTCGGCGGCTGAATTACAGATATACTCACGGGACAGCCCTCCCCTCTGGGGGTGAGCTTGCGAACGGGAGTCCGGTGGACTCCCCGGCGGTGGACCGCGTAAGCGGTGGATGAGGTCTTATGGCAGTGCAGTGCCCTGAGACCTCTTTTTGTATTTCTCTCTGCTTCATAGAGCTGCTGGTCAGGCAGGATTTTTGGTATGTAGAGCGAAATACAACAATTATGAATTATTATATTGTGAAATATGAATAAAGGGGGATTGCAAGGTGGACAAAATAAAATCAGAAGCTGCAGCGGTGAAGGCCGCAGAGGAAGCCTTTGACCGCAGGCGTCGTACTATCGGCCTGTTCGGTGCACCTGTTTTGGCGGTGCTGGTTTTCCTGACACCTATCTCCGGACTGACCCTGGAAGCTCATAAGCTGCTGGCTATTATGGTATTGGTGGCTCTGTGGTGGATAACGGAGCCGGTGCCTATTCCCGTTACTTCACTGATTGGGCCGACACTGGCGGTTATTACCGGCGTGGTGCCTGTAGGCACGGCCTTCGCGGCCTTTGCCAATTCCATGATTTTTCTCTTTATGGGTGGCTTTATCCTGGCCAAGGCCATGATGATCCACGGCCTTGACAAGCGTTTTGCCTATTGGCTCCTGTCACGGGAATGGGTCGGCTCCAATCCCAAGAGAATTTTTCTGGCGGTGGGTCTGGCTGCTGCTCTCTGCTCAGGCTGGGTCAGCAACACGGCTACGGCGGCCATGATGTTTCCCATCTGCCTGGGGCTTTTAACCTCCATCAAGGAAATGTTTGCGGCAAATGGGCGGGAGATTCACCTGCATGAGTATAAATACGCTACCGGACTTATGCTGATGACGGCCTATTCCTGCTCCATCGGCGGTGTGCTCACGCCTATCGGCACGCCGCCGAACCTCATCATGCTGGGCTTTTTGGATACCATGTGCGATATTCATGTGTCTTTCTTTCAGTGGATGACCTGGGGCCTTATTGCCATGGTGGTCTATTTTGCCATTGCTTATGTGGTGCTTTCCCGCATGTTTCCCGCAGATGTGGACTACATTGAAGGGGCAGACGTATTTATCAAGACCAAGCTTGCGGAGCTGGGCGGCTGGACCCGTGCCCAGAAGAACACCCTGATTGCCTTTGTCGTGGCTGTTACCCTCTGGGTGCTGCCCGGCTTTCTATCCATTGCCTTTGGCAGTACAGATCCCGTGCTGAAGATGTACGACCGCCTGTTCCCCGAAGCTATTGCGGCTATGGCAGGGGCACTGCTGCTCTTTATCATGCCGGTGAATTTCAAGGAACGCCAGTTTACCCTGAAATGGTCGGAGGCCATGCAGGGCATTGAGTGGGGCACTCTGATTCTTTTCGGCGGCGGTCTGGCCATGGGTGGCATGATGTACCAGACGGGCCTGTCCCAGTGGGTAGGGGATTTAATCGTCAGCTCCATGGGTGGCGCACCCTCGGAGATTGCCATGGTGGCGATTTTCTCCGTTATGGCCCTCCTGCTCTCGGAGCTTACCAGTCACACGGCGGCTACCAATATGATCGGGCCGCTGGCCATTACGGCAGCCCTGTCTGCCGGCATCAGCCCTGTGCCTGTTTCCGTGGGCATTGCCCTGTCTGCATCCCTGGGCTTTATGCTGCCGGTATCTACGCCGCCTAATGCCATCGTCTATGCTTCGGGCTACATTCCCATTACCAAAATGATTCGGACTGGCGTGTATATCGACTTTATCGGCATTGCCTGCGTGACTATTCCTCTGGCGATTTACTTCGTCAAGTGGATTGTGGGAATGTGAGGAGGAAGAGAAATGCAAAGTCAAACCCTTACGGAAAGCCTGGCGTCCTTTGACCCGGAAATATACGGGCTTCTGCAGGATGAGATACAAAAGCAGCGCTTTAACCTGTCGCTCCTGCCCACCGCTAACGCGGTGTCGCCCTTCAGTGCGTATCTGAAGGGGAGTATTTTTGGCAATGGCCATCTTGAGCATTACGGGGTACACAGCCAACTGGAATTGGAGAAGATTGCTGCAGGGCGGGCGGAAAAACTCTTTGGGGCTGCCCATGCCATTGTGCGGGTGACAGATATTGCGGCGGCTTCCAGGGTGGTTTTTCATGGGCTGCTTAATGCAGGTGATACGGTGCTGTCCTTTAATCGCCGTAAATTTGAGCATTGCAGCGGCGGGCAGATGCAGTATAATTTCCTTTCCTTTTGCATTGAGCCGGATACGGAGCAGGTGGATTTAGATAGGGTGGAGCAACTGGCCAGGGCCGAAAAGCCGCAGCTTATCATCTATTCGCCGGTAAATTATCCCCGCAGCCTTGATTATGCCAGGCTCAAGGAAATAGCTGCCGGAGTGGGGGCGTATTTGTGGGTGGATATCAGCCAGAATGCGGGAGCCGTGGCCGCAGGCTGTGCACCAACGCCTGTGCCCTTTGCCGATGTGGTGACTTTCCCCACGGGAGATTCTCTCCACGGGCCTCAGGGCGCCGTTATCCTGACAACGGAGGCTTTAGCAGGGCAGATGGATAAAACCGTCCTGGATACGGGGCATTCCATGGTCAAGAAAAACGTCCTGGCGGCGTTGGCTACCAGCTTTTTGGAGGCCGGCAGCGAAACATTCAAGGAATACTGCCTACAGGTACTGAAGAATGCCAATGCATTGGAACAGGGCCTCCGTGATGCAGGGGTCAAGACCCTGTGCGGCGATACGGAGAGTCACCTGGTGCTGGCTTGCCTGCCCGCAGGTGAAACGGCGGAGAACATGGCGGAAAAAATGGGCCAGGCAGGCTTTATGGTCAAGGGGGACAATATGCTGACCTCCGATAAGGGCAAAAGCTTCCCCATCTTGCGGTTGTCGGTGCTTGACCCCACCACCAGAGCCATGAAAGAGGCTTCCTTGCAGGCAGTGGGCAGGCTTATAGGAGAGATTATCCTGACAGGAGGAGCCGAGGCTGCGCAGAAAAAGGCCAAAACCCAAATCAGAACCATTCTGTTGGATAAGCCTCTGTTCTCGGAGGAATGGCTGCCGCAAAGTATCAACTTGACACCGGGCTACGGGCAGAGGGATTTGAACATCTCCCGGGAAGTGGAGGCAGAAAAGCAGGAAGCCCAGGCAGAGCGCATGTGGAGCTTCTGGGATAACTAAATTTTTGGCAGGATTTTGCCCGTTTATGTCGAATGTTTCCTTAGTAAGAGAATATGGAAGGGATGATAAAATGTTTGTAGCCAAACGCATGACGAGGCATCCGGCGACAGTTTCGCCGGATTCCTCGGTGGATGAGGCCATGACAGCAATGCGGAAGGGCAAATTCCGCCGCCTGCCCGTGGTGGAGGAAGGGCGGCTTGTGAGCTTTATCAGCGACAGTGACTTGATGCGGGTCGCCCCCAGCCCGGCGACGACTCTTTCCCGCTATGAGGAACGCTCCTTGCTGGCAAAGCTGAAAGTCAGGGATATCATGCCCAACAAGGTCATCTCTGTTTCGGAGGAAGCGACCATCGAGGAAGCGGCCCTCATCATGGAGCAGAACAGGATTGGCGGCCTGCCGGTCATTTCCAGCGTTGGGGCCGTGGTGGGAGTCATCACGGAAACGGATATCTTCAAGACCTTTATTGACGTGATGGGCCTGGCAGAGGGCAAGACCCGCCTCACCATAGAGGTGGATGACAAGGTGGGCGTTGTCTATGACCTGGCCGGCATCTTCAAGGAGGCGGGACTTTCTATCGACAGTATGGTGACCTGCAA
Organism: uncultured Selenomonas sp.; assembly: GCA_947167105.1. Lineage (GTDB taxonomy): Bacteria > Bacillota > Negativicutes > Selenomonadales > Selenomonadaceae > Selenomonas_B. The sequence continues at coordinate 29,708 of CAMVGU010000024.1, forward strand.
GGAGGCGGGGGGCAAATACGAAATCGTCATACGGGGGGATTTCCCGGATATACAGGGCATTTCGGAAAAGATTGCAGAAAAGGGCTATCAGGTGGTGCATTCTGTGCGTATCAGGTAGCCGCATAGTGCGGAAAATATGTTATACTCACTGACGAAAAAGCCTTCCCCTCTGGGGAAGGGGGACCGCGTAAGCGGTGGATGAGGTTCTTTGATATGAGGAATACCTTTTCTTTAGTGAGTATAAGAGGTGCAGCAAGGCCGTAACAAGAAGGTTTGCTTGTGGATGATGGAACGGTTTTGCTGCACCTTTATTGTATACAGTATTACAATCAATAACTGCTAAACGGTATTGTATATGTATAGTAGATATGATATACTGCTATACATGTTGAAGAAAATGAAAGGTAGAAGTAAAAGGAGGTAATTATAATGAGGTTCGGTTCCTTCAAGAAGTTACTGGCCACCGGCTTGGTGGCGGCGTTGGCAGCGGTGACTTTCGCAGGCTGCGGCGGCAATCAGACGGCAGAGAAGCAGTTCCTGAATATCGGCACGGGCGGCACGGCCGGTACATATTATCCCCTGGGCGGTGCCATGGCGGAAATTCTGAACAAAGCCATCCCCGGCATGAATGCCAGTGCCCAGTCAACAGGTGCCAGCGTGGCGAATATCAATATGCTCAAGGCTGGCGATGTGGATATGGCCATTGTGCAGAATGATATTACCTACTACGCCGTGAACGGCACGGAGATGTTTAAGGACAGCAAGGTGGATAACCTGAAAGGTATCGCTGTCCTCTACCCGGAGACCTGCCAGTTCGTGACCCTTGAAGCCAGCGGTATCAAGGGCATTGAGGGACTGAGGGGCAAGCGCGTGGCAGTGGGTGCAGCAGGCTCCGGCGCGGAAGCCAACGCCCGCCAGATACTGGAGGCCTACGGTGTCACCTATGATGATATCGACGAGCAGTACCTGTCTTTCAGCGAAGGTGCAAGCGCCCTGAAGGATGGCAACGTGGATGCGGCTTTCCTGACCGCAGGCTATCCCACCGCCGCAGTGCAGGATATTTCCTCCCAGAACCAGATCCGTCTGTTGCCGGTCGCTTCTGACAAGGCCGATGTCTTGATTGCGAAGTATCCTTTCTATACGAAGACGACAATTCCTTCCGGTACATATGCGGGCTTTAACGAGGATGTTGCTTCCGTTTCCGTCATGGCAATGCTCGTAGCTACTGACAAGGTCAGTGACAAGCTGGGCTATGATATCGCCAAGGCTCTTTTCTCGAATCTCGACCGCCTGCAGTCTGCCCATGCCGTCGGCAAGCAGATTACGAAGGATGGTGCGATGCATGGCATGCCTTTGACCATGAATGCCGGTGCGGAAAAATTCTTTAACGAATAATGCTTGCAGCGGCTAAGAGTTTCAACATCAGGCTTTGGCCGTGCCTGACCTGCCTGCTGGCCCTGCTGGCACTGGGGCAGGTTTTGCAGACGCCGTGCCTCACGCTTTCGGCGGGGGAACGGCGTCTTGCCATGTATGAGGCACGGCCCGGCCTGGTGCTGACCATAGATTTCATCCATTCCGTGCAGAAAACCCCTGTGCGGGAGGTGCTGGCGGTGGAGCAGGGGGGCGGCTCCCTGGAGCTCATCGAGACACGCTACCGCTCCTTCGGTGTCGGCCTGCCCTTCCTGGAGTCGGAGGGAGACTTTCGCCAGGAGGGGAGTGATTTCGTCCTGCGCGGCATGGAGCGGCATTGGGGGGAGCTTTCGCTGCGTACAGGCGTTGGCACACAACTGACGCTGACTGTAAGCGGCCTGGGGCAGATGGAGCAGGTGTTTCCCCTGTATGAGGAATTTTTGCCGGGGACGCGCATCGATGTGCGCCTGCAGCCGTTGTATGAGGTGATTTTTTAGCAATATGCGGCATTGCCTGCAAACAAGAAAGGGTGACACAATGACGGACAAGAAACACAAGCCGGTGCAGGAGACTGAACTGACTGAGGCAGACAAGGCCGAAGCCATCCTGAAGAAATACGACAAGGAATCCGACAAGATGGAATATACGGGGGTGATGGGGCGCATAGTAGCGGGGCTTGCCATTGCTTTCTCCCTGTTCCAGCTCTATACCGCGACCTTCGGTGTGCTGGATGCCCAGTTGCAACGTGCCGTCCATCTGGGCTTTGGCCTGGTGCTGGTGTACCTGCTTTATCCTACGCGCAAGGGATGGTCAAGGCATAAGCTGCATCCCTTTGACCTGCTGCTGGCCCTCCTGGGGGCGGCAGCACCTGCCTATATCCTGCTTAATTACAAGTCCCTGGTGCTGAGGGCAGGCATGGTCTCAGGGGCAGACCTGGCCATGGGCCTGCTGGGTGTCCTGCTGGTCATCGAGGCGGCGCGCCGTGTCGTGGGACTGCCCATGGTCTGTGTGGTACTGCTCTTTCTTGCATACGCATTCGCCGGGCCATACATGCCGGGGGTGCTGGCTCATCGGGGACTGACGCCGGAGCAGCTGATTTCCCATCTCTACTTCACCACGGAGGGCATTTTCGGCATTCCCCTGGGCGTGTCCTCGACTTTTATCTTTCTCTTTATACTGTTTGGTGCTTATCTGGAATCCACGGGGCTGGGCAAGTTCTTTATCGACCTGGCCAACTCCATTGCCGGCTGGGCCTCAGGTGGCCCGGCGAAAGTCGCGGTGATGTCCTCCGGCCTGATGGGCACGGTGTCAGGCTCCTCGGTGGCTAATGTCGTCGGCACAGGCTCCCTGACCATCCCCATGATGAAGAAGCTGGGCTATCATAAGAACTTCGCAGGCGCGGTGGAGGCGGCGGCTTCCACGGGTGGGCAGCTAATGCCTCCGGTTATGGGAGCGGCGGCCTTCCTGATGGCGGAGTTCGTCGGCGTGCCCTACCTGGATATTGTGAAAGCGGCGGCTATCCCGGCTCTCCTGTATTTTATCGGTGTCTGGCTGGGCGTACACTTCGAGGCCCGGCGCTCGAATTTGAAGGGCATACCACGGAGCCAGTTGCCGAAAATGGGCAAACTGCTCCATGAGCGCGGCCACCTGGCCCTGCCTCTCATCATTATCGTGTATTTGCTGGTGGCAGGCTATACGCCCATGCGGGCGGCCCTGGTGGCCATTGTGCTGGCCATTGCCTGCTCCGCGCTTCGTAAGAACACCCGCATGAAACCCATCCAGATTGTGGAAGGTCTGGAAAACGGGGCAAAAAATGTCCTGGGCGTGCTGGTGGCCTGTGCGGCTGCCGGTATCATCATCGGTGTCGTCACCAAGACCGGCGTGGGGCTGAAGCTGGCCTCCGGCCTCCTGGAACTTTCCGGCGGCCTGCTGCTGCCCACCATGTTCTTCACCATGATTACGGCTATCCTGCTGGGCATGGGCGTGCCGACCACCGCAAACTATGTCATCACCTCCACCATAGCGGCCCCTGCTCTGGTGCAGATGGGGGTGCCGGTGCTGGCAGCTCATATGTTCGTGTTTTACTTCGGCATTATCGCGGACGTAACGCCGCCGGTGGCTCTGGCGGCCTATGCTGGTGCCGGCATCTCCGGGGGCAATCCCCTCAGAACGGGTGTCAACGCCTCGAAGCTTGCCATAGCGGCCTTCATTATCCCCTATATGTTCGTGCTCTCCCCGGTGCTGCTGATGGTGGACGCGACAGTGCCGACTCTCCTTTTTATCACCCTCACTGCTATCATCGGCATGATCGCCCTCTCCTCGTCCCTGATTGGCTACCTGGCCGATAACTGCCGTGGCTGGGAGCGCCTTGTGCTCGCCGTCGGCGGCCTGCTGCTCATCAAGCCGGGCCTTGAGACCGACATCATCGGCATCATCCTCTCGGTGGGCATCTACCTCCTGCAACGCCGTCGCCGTCAGGCAGGGTGAGAGAAGGTAAAAGGCGGTGATGCCGCCCTTTACAATAAGGTGAAGTTATGCTATAATACCTTAGTCGCTGTAGAGCGGCACATGGAGAGGTGTCCGAGTGGTCGAAGGTGCTTGACTCGAAATCAAGTGAGGTTCACGCCTCCGTGGGTTCGAATCCCACCCTCTCTGCCAGTAAATTCAAGCCTTGCGGTGGTTTCCGCAGGGCTTTTTCTGTGGACGAGATCCATTACGCTCGTCAAGTAAACAAATCCCTCATCAGTCCATATGTACATTATGTCTGTGTACCACACGGCGTTTTGCTTGCCTGGATTGAAATGGTATCAGGAATTTACGGAAGGAGATGCGCAATATGGCCTTTGTTCCACGACTGCAAATACATAACTTAGGGCCGGTTGAAGACTGCGATATTCTACTGAATAGAATGATGGTACTGGACGGCCCTCAAGCTGCGGGAAAAAGCACGATAGCCAAGGCGATTTTCTTCTTTCGTACCGTGAAGGACGAGATTTTCGAGACCTTTTTCTATGAGCGCATCGACCCTGTACCTTGGTTAAATGCAAGATGGTATCTGCTAAAGAAATTGAATCGCATTTTAGGTAGCTACATGTCCGTAAAACGAGGCACTTACCTGTCTTATGAGTATGCACCTAATATAAAAATCGAGGTAAGGCTGACCAAAGAAACAACTTCACTCATAACATTCAGCCAGCCCATCATAAATGCGTTGGAAAAATATCGAGATATTGATTTTAAGACTGCGAATATGGGGGATGTTCGGCGGGAATTGCAAGAACTGTTTGCGGACAACAGCAAGATAGTTTATCTTCCGGCAGGCCGCAGCTTCACGTCGCTCTTGATGCACCAACTGAATTATCTCCTAGCTGTCATGGATGACAAGCAGAAGGATACGCTTGATTACTGCATGAAGGACTATATGGAACGGGTGTTGCAAATCAAGCCGCAACTGGTCGAGCAACAGCTCTATGAAGAGGTCGCTAGGATAGACAGCGCACACTTTGGATTTATGCTTTTTGTAAGGGAATACATGGGACGTATCCTAAAAGGCCGCTATATCAACATCAACGGAGAGGAAGGGATAAAGCTATTTGATTCCGATTCCGACAAGCCAATACCCCTTGATTTCGCATCTTCCGGACAGCAGGAAGTATTGTGGATTCTCAACCTGATATATTATTATTTGCGGGAAAAACAGCCGACCATGTTCATCATCGAAGAACCAGAAGCACACCTATACCCAGACGCTCAGAAGGAAATCGCGGAGTATATCGCTCTGGCTTTGCATGGGAACAATGAATGTGTAGTCACGACACACAGCCCGTATATCCTTGGAGCAATGAATAACCTGTTGGATATAAAACGTTTGGCAGATAAGGGCGTGTATGTTTCTCGTATCTTGGAGGAAAACGGACTTATCGGCTCACAGTTGCTCAACCGCAATGAATTCGCCGCCTATTTCGTTGATAATGGAACCATAACAGATGCTATGGACAAAGAGACTGGCTTGATTCGCAATGAGATGATTGACGGTGCCTCTGACCGAATCAATCGCCTTGCGGATGAAATCTTCGCCTTGGAGAGTGGGAACTATGACTGAGATATGGCCGACGAGCTACGAGAAACTGATTAGCCATGCCGAGGACAAGCATACCAATTCCATATACGTTTCCGAGGAAAATCATTGCGAACACAGAGCTGTCAATAATGATAGGGACTACGTGAATCATATTAAGATAGATGGCAAGGTCATCCCCAAGGCTTGCAGAGACACGAAGCGAGTAGATTTCCTTCTGATAAATGAAACGAAAAAGACTGCCTACTTCATCGAATTGAAGGGCAGTCATATCAAAGATGCTTTTGAACAGCTAGAGGTAACGGACATGCACTTAAAGCCCCTACTGAAAGAATACGCGGTTCAGTGGAGGATTATCTATCATTCGAGAACGACAAGGCTGCGCACTAACGAGGTGAACCAATATTGCAGAAAGCATCCTTGCCTGATAATCCATAATACGCCGATGGAAGAACACATATAGCCTCATCCGTTATGACGCAATGGCTCATAAGGAATTTGTGGGGTATTGCGTGCTGGGCTTGGTAGGGAGGAACATCTATTGAATTTACTCGTGGTAGGAAATGGCAGTACCTGCTCCATTATGCAGGACTGCCGCAGCTTTACGCCCGTGTTCCTCGGGACAGTATCATCATCCACGCTCTCAGCCATCAGAAATCAGTCATAGAAACAAATCTGCTTTTGGACGATTTCGGAGAGCGGCCTTTGCTTGGCTGAACCTTGCTGTGATGGCCGAGAGAGGGTATCCATGCTGCGCCTTCGGCTTGCACTCGCTAAATGCTAATAGTAAAATATATACAGGAAGTGACGAGGCGAAAAGAGGCAGGAACGGTTGTCGGAGAAGGTTCTTTAGGAGATTCGTGGCTTTAGGGGGAGGGGCGGAATTTCGTGACGACAAAGAATAGGAAGCCCATGCCCATAGGGATTGAGGACTTCAAGAAACTGAGAGAAAAATATTACTTTATCGATAAGACAAGGTTTATACGGGAACTGTTGGATAGTCATGGGGATGTCACACTCATTACCCGTCCTCGCCGCTTTGGCAAGACGCTGACCCTCTCCATGCTCCAGTACTTCTTCACACTGGAACAGGCCGAGGAAAACAGGAAACTTTTTGAAGGTCTGGATATAGAACGGGCCGGAGAGGAATATATGCGTGAGCAAGGCTCTCGCCCTGTAGTTTTCCTGACATTGAAGGATGTGCGGGAATGGGACTTTGACAGCATGATTTCCTCGTTGAAAGAGAATCTGCGCTGGCTTTACGGGAATTTTCGTTATGTGATTGAAGGGAACAGGCTTTCCAAAGATGATGAGGCGTTTTTTCAGTCTATTCTAGACAAGTCGGCGGATGTCCCTAGTATGCAGGCTGCCTTGAAGAATTTGTTGCACGTTTTGGAGCAGTATCATGGCCGCAAGCCCATCTTGCTCTTGGACGAGTACGATGGGCCCATACAGGCTGCCTGGGCGCATGGCTACTATGAGAAGTGCATCGGGTTTATGCGAAATTTCCTAAGTGCGGCTCTCAAGACCAATCCCTCCCTGGATTTCGCTGTACTTACAGGCATCACACGCATTTCCAAGGAGAGTATCTTCAGCGGATTGAATAATCTCAAGGTCTGCTCTGTTCTTGCGAAGCAGTACAGTGACATCTTTGGCTTTACCCAGACGGAAGCAACGCGTCTCATGGAGGACTGCGGTGTCGGGGACAAGCTCACTGAGTTGAAGCAATGGTATGATGGCTATTTGTTTGGGGACACAGAAATTTACAATCCTTGGTCGGTCATACAGTTTGTGGGCAATGACTGCACATTTGCCGCCTATTGGTTCAACACATCGGGGAACAGCATCCTGCGGGAACTGCTGCGGGATACGGACAGCAGCCAGGAGACGGAGCTGATTGGCCTGATGCGCGGCGAACCCATAGAAGCGGAAATCAACGAGAACATAGTTTACCCGGAAATCTATAGAAATCGTGATGCTCTCTACACCATGCTGCTGACCACCGGCTATTTGAAACCTTTCCATTTGGAGCCGCTTCACGCTGACAGCGTATCTGCCAGCATACCCTGCCAACTGGTGCTTCCCAATCGGGAAATCCGCATGGCATACCATGATGAGATTTTGAACTACCTCACACGCGATACGGGCAAAACCATCCTGCGGCAAATGCTCCGTGCTATGCTGGAGGGTGATGCTGTGGGATTCCAGCAACGTCTTCAGAAAATTTTGCTGAACAATATCAGCTTCCACGATGCAAGAGAAAGCTTTTACCACGGTATGATGCTTGGATTTTCCGTACTGCTGGAGGGAAAATTCCATGTGAAATCCAACGGCGAAAGCGGTTATGGCAGGTTCGACCTTGCCTTCTTCCCCCGAAAGGAGGGTGTCCCCGGCATAATACTGGAGTTCAAGACGGTAAAGGACGAGGATCTGCTGGAGAGTGCGGCCAAGGAGGCGCTGGCGCAAATTGAGGCAAAGCAATATGGGGCAGAGTTGCAGCAGCAAGGAGTAAAGGAAGTCTGGAAGTATGGCATCGCCTTCTGCAAAAAGCGGGTATGGATGGAACGGGAAGCGTAGCAGGTTCGGAGATGACCGTCTGCAAAGGCTTTCCTGTAAGGAACTGTAGCGAAATAAACTAGACCCGCAAGTGTCTAGGTTATAAGTATACAGTTCCTAACCTTGGCAAAGATGAGGTGTTGATCTATGGCTTTTCTCAATAAGGATGAACAGATATTACAGCATAATAAAATAAATGCAGAATATATTTTAGATATCATGAAGGAAAATAATATCCGCGTAGATGATATACTGAAAGCAGACGGATATTTTGCCTGGACGCTCTGGGTAGATGAAGATGTGGAGGAACGTTTTCAGAGTTGCTGTGAAGAAAATGGTATAAATTCTGACATGGTAGGCATTGATACAAAAAACAGGATTTTCAAAGAAGTAAAAGCGAGAAGCCAGAAACTGATTGAAGATGAGTCGTGTATGGCTGGCTATGATGTGCTTATGGGTGTAATGCGACGTGCTATGAAAACAGTGTAACCTGCATTAAGATAGAGGTAGGCAAGGAAACGTTTTAGGAACGACATTAAACTTGATTAAGAGGAGCGGCAATATGGAAAGAATTTTACCAGGTATTTATGAGGAAATCATCAGCAAAAGACTTGGGAAAAAACTCCAAATGGCCGGTGATATAGAATATCATATTGAACAACTAGATCCACAAGAGGCTGTTCGCTATCTTGCTGATTATGTTCAGAAGCTCTTGAAACTTCATCTTAAAGAGCTTGCTGAAAAAACAGACAGAGATGATGAAAATGCAATAGCTTTGGTATATCTTGTCAACAGTATAATACGAATGCTAAAAAGTGAACAGGGAATTGATGTACAGGATGAGGTAGAGGAACCTGTAAATCTTTTGCTACAAATTTACATGAGGCAAAATTCCACGTTAGCACTGCAAAGGAAAATTCAAGATATACGACCGATAACATCAATTACAACACCATATCTATTTACGGGAAGTAGAAAAGAGCCTCAAGTGGCTTCCGAACTAACAAAAGAAATATTTTCATCCGATCGAATAGATTTTTTGGTTTCTTTTATACGCTGGACAGGTTTACGTATTATTTTACCCCAGTTGCGACGTTTTACAGAACACGGAGGAAAACTTAGGATTATTACTACGACTTATATGGGAGCTACTGAAGCAAAAGCGATTCGTGAATTGACGCAATTGGCAAATACGGAGATTAAAATATCCTATAACGTCAAAGAGACTCGTTTACATGCTAAAGCCTATGTTTTTTACAGAAATACTGGATTTTCTACCGCGTATATTGGTTCTTCTAACCTTTCAAAGGCAGCAATCAGTGAGGGGCTAGAGTGGAATATAAAAATCACAGAGCAAATGATGCCGGAAATAATGAAGAAAATATTGGCAACATTTGAAACCTACTGGCACTCTGATGATTTTGTGAAAATTGAGGGAACCGAGGCCGAAATGAAGGAATTAGTCAAGAGGCTTCAACAGACAAAACTCTCAAGTTTCTCAGACGGCATGGATGCTTATAGTTTTGATATCCATCCGTATCCATTTCAACAGGAAATTCTCGATGAACTGGCAGCAGAACGAGAAATTCGTGGCCATATGAAAAACCTGGTTGTAGCAGCTACTGGTACGGGAAAAACAGCAATCTCTGCTTTTGACTACAGGCGATTGAGGAAACAGCGCCTTCCTAAAAGCACGAAGCTTCTTTTTATCGCACATAGGGAAGAAATATTGCAACAGAGTTTGGCGGCGTATAGGCAAGTTTTAAAAGATAGGTCCTTTGGAGAACTTTGTGTGGGAGGTGCTTTACCTACTCAAACTGAACATTTATTTATGTCTATTCAAACATTTATGTCTCGAAAATTTTGGCAGGACATGTCGCCAGATTACTACGATATGATTGTAGTAGATGAATTCCATCACGCCTGTGCGCCTTCATATCAAAAGTTAATTAGCTATTTTCATCCAACTGTTTTTCTGGGGTTGACAGCTACACCTGAACGTATGGATGGTGCCTCTGTACTCAGTTACTTTGATAATCATATTGCAGCTGAAATCAGGTTGCCAGATGCTATAGAGAGACGACTTTTGTGTCCTTTTCATTATTTCGGTGTAGAGGATACCGAGGATTTAAGTCAGATTCATTGGGTAGGTACGGGAAGTAGTGGACACTATGATGTAAAGGATTTAACCAATCTATACGCTATAGATGAGTACAAGGCAAAGAGGCGTGCAAATGCGATATTTAGGGCGGTGGAAGAGTATACAACTGATTTGTCCCAGGTGAAAGGGCTAGGATTTTGTGTTAGTAAAATTCATGCACATTTTATGGCACAGTATTTCAACCTTGCGTATGCAGACAAGGGTTTTCAGGCTATGGCTTTAGATGCAGATAGTAGTGAGCCAGAAAGGAAAAGCGCTCAAAGTAAGTTGGAGCAAGGAAAGATTTCCTTCATATTCGTTGTAGACCTATATAACGAGGGCGTAGATATTCCTTCGGTTAATACAGTCCTTTTTTTGAGGCCAACCAATAGCTTGACAGTGTTTCTACAGCAACTTGGACGTGGGTTGAGATTGGCCGATGGAAAAGATGTCTTGACGGTGCTTGATTTTATAAGCCCTGCTAACAGAAATTATGATTTTGTATCAAAGTTACGTGCATTGTTTACCAGGAAGGATGTTTCGGTTAAGGATGAAATAAATGCAGGGTTTGTACACATTCCTAAGGGGTGCTATATTCACCTAGAAGAGAAACCTCAGAAGGTTATTCTGGAAAATATCAGAGCGCAGTTGAGAAATAGAAATTTTTATCTGGAAAGGCTGAGAGAGTTATATTCCGTTACGGGTCAGGTTCCAAGTTTGCGCGTATTTCTTAGCTCGTTAGGTCAGTCTGTAAGAGAGTTTTATAATGGAAAGATAACATTTACTGAATTACTTTATGAAGCTGGAATAATAAATGAGGTTGATTCTGCGCAAGGGGAAATTCTGCAAAAGGCATTGCCTAGAATATGTTTAATTGATTCTGTTAGCTGGTTGCAATATTTAAGAAAACATATAGGAAATAAGTCTTCTGCTCAGGGCAAATTGGAGCAGCAATACCTACGTATGTGGCAATATACAGTTTGGCAAAGGGAATATAATAAGGCTGGATTCTCGGAACCTTCCGATGCATTGGTTTCTTGGCATGGTCAACCATGGGAAAATGAAGTAAAAGAGGCACTGGAACTCGTTTATGAAAGCATAAACCTTACGACGCATCCAATACGCGTGCCTTTTGTATGCGCTTTGGAGGTATATGCCACATATACCAGAGATCAGATTTTTGCTGCTTTAGGCTTAAAGAATCCTCAAGCTGTTCGCGAAGGTGTCAAATATTTGAAAGAATTAGATACGGATGTTTTTCTAGTAACTTTAAACAAGTCTAATAAGGAATTCTCTGACACTACTAGATATGAAGATTACTCAATCAGTGATTATCTTTTTCACTGGCAAAGTCAGAGTACCACTTCTGTTGAATCACCAACGGGACAGAGATATGTGAATCAGCTCAAAAATGGTAATCATATTTTGTTGTTTGTGAGGGAACAAAAAACATTCAGAAGTAAGGCTTTACCGTATACGTTTTTAGGAACAGTAAAATACGTGGAGCATAAGGGAAGTCGTCCTATCAGTATAATTTACCGATTGGATCATCCAATTCCAGCCAGATATTTACAAACAACTGACAGCAGTGGCGTTATGTAAGCAGCGTATCATTTTTTTATGTAACTGTTCAGTAGCCTAACGAAATGCCGGTTACGGTCTATCTCTGGTGGACATATCGCAATTAACTCTACGCACAGCTCAAGAAAAAGTAAACTTTTAACGATAATACTTTTAACGATAATATAGGTAGCTTTTAAATCTGCAACTTTATGGAAGGAGGGCAGCAGCATGGAATCGATAAACGTGGAGTTTGTTCAAAATCTGCTTGCCTCCTATAAGGAACTCCAGGAGTCGTATTATGCCCTGCAAAACCGCATGGCTGCTTTCGAAGCCATGGCCTCGGCTAAATCCTGAGTACAGCGAAAAAGCATGGCGTCAACATAATGGTTGCCCTTCGATTAGCATTCGCTGGCAGAGCCAGAGAAGCCATCTGGGGTGAAACCTACTGAACAGTTACTCGGCAGGAAATAAAACTTAAATGTCGAATACCCCACTTTGTGGAAGTTGACCTTTCAGCAGATTGCCCTTCACATTTCAATGATTTTTCGGAAAGAGTGATTGCATGAAACTCCAATCAAAAGCCATTATCCTCCTGGATTTCTTCCTCATTGTGGCCTGCGTCTGCCTGGGCATCCTGGGCTACCGCAGCGCCAATCAGGGGCTGGATGAAGCTTTGCAGATGAAGGCTGATTCCAATGTGGATTCCTTTATGGAAATGATGGATCTGAAGTTCCCAGGGCAGTGGCGGGTCGAAGGGAGTGCCCTGTATAAAGGGGAGGCCAAAATCAGCGACAGTGAGGAAGTCGTGGACTTCCTGGGGGGTATCTGCAAGGGGCATGTGACCTTCTTCATAGGGGATACCAGGACAGCCACCACCGTGAGGGATGCCAGCGGCAAGCGGGCTGTGGGCACTAAGTGCTCACAGCGGGTGGCGGACACCGTACTGAAGCAGGGCAAGTCCTTTGTGGGCAGGGCAGATGTGCTGGGAGAGGAATTTCTGAGCGCCTATGAGCCGTTGAAAGACGGCAGTGGGCAGATTATCGGCATGATCTATGTGGGGCTTTCTGCCCATGAGTTTGACGGCATCAGAGGTGATTTCATCCGTTCCGTGCCTCTGGCCATGGCCATCATTGTCTTTGTGACGGGTGGCTTGGCTTACCTGGTGCTGGGCAGAGCTTTGAAGCCCCTGGAGATGCTCACCGAAAGGCTCCAGAAAATCGCCGATGGGGATATGCGGGGCGAGCCTGTGCCCATTGACACCGGAGATGAAATAGGGCAGCTGGGTCATTGTGCCAACGATATGCAGAGAAGGCTCAGCCGCCTGATCAGGAACGTGGCAGAATCTTCCCAGTCTGTGGCCTCAGCCGCCCAGGAACTGATGAGTAATGCCAATCAGGCCGCCGATAGTGTGAGGAGTGTGGCAGAGAGTACCATCCACATGAGTGAGGGGGCGGCAGACCAATCTGAGACTGTAAGTAACCTGGAGAAAGAGACCAGGGATATGTCCGGCAAAGTGGAGGCACTGGCAGATAGTGCCCAAAGCATGCAGGATGTTTCCCGTCAGAGCCAGGAACGGGCCAAGGCTGGCAGGCATAATGTGGAGCAGGCAGTGAGCCAGGTTCAGCAGATAGCCCAGCAGGTGGCAAATTCCGCCCAGGTGGTGGCAGAGATGGGTAAGCGTTCCGATGAGATTGGCGCTATAGTGGATGCCATCTCGGGTATCTCCGAGCAGACCAATCTCCTGGCCCTGAATGCTGCCATCGAGGCCGCCAGAGCGGGGGAAGCCGGACGGGGTTTCTCCGTGGTGGCAGACGAAGTGAGAAAGCTGGCGGAGCAGTCCAGCGAAGCTGCTGGGAATATCTCTGCCCTCATTGTGGGCATCCAGCAGGACACCCATCGTGCAGTGACCTTCATTGAAGAAGGGAACATGAACGTGGCAGCGGGAGCTGATACCATCGCCTCCACCGGGGAAGCTTTCAGGGATATTGAGAAGCAGGTGGATCTTTTGGGAGAGCATATCAGGGAATCCATCCGGCATATCAAGACGGTAGAAGGCACCAGCCAGAGCATCCTGTCCTCCATGGGCAGCGTGCAGGAACTGAGCCGCCGCTCGGAGGAAGAAGCCAAGTCCATTTCCGCCTCCACCCAGGAGCAGTCTGCCGTGATGCACGAAATGGTAGCTGCCAGCGAAAAGCTGGCAGGTCTTGCCCAGGCACTGCAGAAAGAAGTCAGCAAGTTCAAGGTGTGAGGACGCCTGTAAATAACAAGCAATAAAGAATGTACGGGTGCCTCAACGGAGCATGCCGATATACAACCTTGGCAGAAAAGTCTCAAATATCTTGAGCAGTTCGAGGGAATTATGGTATGATAGGGGTAGAAGGATGTGATGTGCGTGGGCGCGATTGATACGGAAGCCAAAGCGTACTTGTCGGATCCGGGGCGTTTTGCAGACATTTTCAACTTTTGGCTGTACAAGGGGCGCGAGGTGATTCAGCCAGACAACCTTGAGGAGATGGACACAACAGCCATCGCCTTGCCCTACGGTGCGGAGGCGCAGGAGCCCATCCAGAAGTTCCGTGATGTGCTGAAGCTGTACGCGGCAATGAAAGATGAGCGGATAGTCTATCTGGTGCTGGGGTTGGAAGAACAGACGAGAACACATTACGCGATGCCCGTAAGGTGCGCATTGTACGATGCAATGAACTACGCTAAGCAGGTATCAGCGGCGGCTGCTGCCCATCGCAAAGGGAAGGACAAGATGCCGGAGGACGAGTTTCTGTCGGGCTTCAGCAGGGATGACCGCTTGATGCCGGTAATCACGCTGACCATCAGCCTTAGCCCCGATGCGTGGGACGGCCCTACCAGCCTCCATGAAATGCTGGCCATCGAGGACAGGAGCCTCTTGGATTTCATCCCAGACTACAAATTGAATCTGCTCATCCCAAAACAAATCGCTGAGGGAGATTTCGGCAAATTCCGCAGCGAGGTGAGTGTCCTTATGCAGTGCATCAAGCATAGGTATGATAAGGGCATGGGCTGGATGGAAGAGAATGAGCGATTCGAAAGTGTGAGCCGTAGCACAGCTAGTATAAACTATTTTAAATAACTTTATGTTTTTCTTCGTTTATGATATAATGAGTTCATACCATA
>CAMVGU010000025.1 GCA_947167105.1 uncultured Selenomonas sp.
AGTTCAAGCTGATTTATCAAGGCATACGGGATGTTTTCCGTGTGCGAAGTTTGAGATTATAACTGCTCAGACTGCGCCGTGCTTCTGCTGACAGTGTGCCGTTTGCTCTGAATTGCAAATTGCCGTAGGAAAATCTGTCTACATTAATTTGCAGGAAACGCCTATTGCAATGTGCCGCGGGACATTCCGCCACGGTCAGGAGTTTTCCGGCAACTTCCGCCTTACGGAGTTCTGCATCGGGAAGCACCCCAGCGTTGCTTCGGATGACAGCGGCCTTGATTTTCATGTAGTTGGCAATGAGTGCCGTGATACGGTCGTAGTGCGCCTGGATATCCCGGCGGATGTCCTTGACGGCAACGCCGCTGACAACCTCCTCCTGACCCCTCGCCACCCGCACCCACAGGATATTTTCGTCATCCAGTTCCCGCTCAATGCGGGCTTTCGTGGTCTTGAGCAGGGCAAGCGCCCGGTGAACGGTGTACTTCATCGCGCTTCTCCTTTCTTCAATGTGGCAATCATCTGCCAATTGCCTCTATTATATCATCTATAAATGAATATTTCAACACGATAGATGATTAAGGGGCGGCTTCTCCTCATGTATGATATAGCTATACCAGCAGAGGGGAGGTGTAGCATGGAGAAGAAACCACTGAATGTTGCTGTGGGCGAGCGGATACGGTTTATGCGGGAAAAGGGCCGCCTTACACGGGAACAGCTCGCGGAACGGGCGAATATCTCCATACAGTTTTTGTCTGACATCGAGAACGGCATGAAGAGCATGACGGTTCCCACCATCATCAACCTTGCAGATGCCCTCCATGTTTCAACGGACTATCTGCTTCTGGGGAGGACGGAGGAATGTCCCTCCTCCGTCGATGCTTCGCTCATTGCCATGCTCGCAGCACTCCCCGAGAAACAGAGGCAAGTCGCCGGTGAGCTCTTGCGGTGCTTTGTGGAAGGAGTCACCTCATGAATGTCCGGTTCCCGCTTGTTTCCATTATATAAAAAGCCTCGCAGGTTTTGGTTACCTGCGAGGTAAATGAGACAAATTTTTATGGCCAGTTCTTGATGCCGAGAATCCTTCTCTGCTTCGCAATGTATTCCTCTATGGCGCGTCCTCGTTCCGCTTGTGTCATGGTTTCCGGCAACTGCCTTTCAAAAGCTGCTACCCTGTTATTGAGTTCTATACGCTTCATGGTATACAATTCATTACGTTTTGCTTCCTGTATTTTCTCTTCCGGGCCTCCCTCAAATGCAGCACTGGCATCGTAAAGGCTCCATCGTTTCATTTTTTCCGGGTCATCCTTGAAAAGTTCCAGAAACTGCTCCTTCGTTTCGATGTTTGCAAATTCCGTCGAAGGAGAGGACGGCGCGCTATGTTCCTCCTGATACGGCACGGATGGGACAATGCTTTCCTGTTCCTCACCTGGAGTCACTTGCCCTGCGGGCAATGAGGCACCTTCCTGTTGCTCCACGGGATGTTCCACGGGGGAAACAGTTTCCGCAGACACAGAAGGCTTTTCAGCAGGAGTATCGTTGGTTTCCTTCGTTTCCGGCAGGTCAGTAACCATTGTACCGGCCGGTTCTGTCGGAGTTTCCTCCGTCTCCGGCCAAAGGACGAGCATTGCCACGCTGACAAGCACAGCCAGACAAGCAAGCGCCTTGCTCCACTTCCTCCACCGGGCATAGAAAAGCACTGCCCGTCGCAAGGAGTGGACGCTTTGATACCGATTGGCAGGGTCCATTGCCGTGCATTTTGCTAGTATTTTAGAGAGTTCCCCACGATAATTCTTCGGCAGAGCTGTTTGCAGGGTCACGCCGATGGCATAAATATCGCTTCTTGCATCCGTCTGTCCGTAGCCAAACTGCTCCGGGGGTGCGTAGCCCTTTGTGCCGAGATGCGTGGTATCCTCGTCGCCATGCTCCTTGATCGTGCGGGCCGCGTCAAAGTCGATGAGGCGGATCATACCACCGCTTTGCAGGATGAGGTTCGAGGGCTTGATGTCACGATGGACAATCCCCTGGGCATGGATGGGAGCCAGTCCATCGCAAAGCTGAAGCAGGATGCTCCGTGCTTCCTGTTCCGACAGGTACTCCTTGCGCCCAATACGGTCAAGAAGGGCTTCCCCATGTAGGTATTCCTCCACGACAACAGTTTCCCTCTCATCTTCCATGCAGTGAAGGATACGGGGGCAGAGGGGGTAGTCCCCTTCTTTAAGGACTTTGTATGGAAGCCCTGTGCAGGCTATCCGCTTCAGAATGACCAGACGTCCGGATTTCCCGGCTGCCAGCCATACTTCTCCTCTTTCGCCGGATTTGAGCTTTCGTATCTTGGGAAAGGAACTCTTTAGATAATCTTCAATCGCGTCATCCATGGAATCACCTTGCTTTCTATGGAAGGATATATTATTCTATGGACAGGAATAGATTCGTCTGTTATCTTCTGTGGAGGCTTGTCATGCCAAAAAGTACCGAGGAACTTAAGAACGAGCTTCGCAAGGCCCGCGGGCTGGAAGGATTCCTGGTGGACAACCAGAAGGACTTTCGCCAGTATACGCTGGCAGAGTACCTCAACCACCTCTTGGAAGAAAAGCATCTGTCCAAAATGAAGGTCATCGCCGATTCCCGCTTGGAGCGGCGCTATGCCTATCATATATTCGCCGGAAGGAAAAAGAATCCTTCACGCCCCAAGGTGATTGCCCTTGCCCTTGCCATGGGGCTGACGCCGGAGGAAACCCAGTACCTCCTCTACTACGCCGGAGCAGAACAGCTCTACGTGCGGAATCCATGGGACAGTGTGTTGTGGTATGCACTTGACCATCATATGAGTGTGGTGGACACGAATCTCATGTTGGAGAAAATGTCAAACCTTCCCCTGCTGGTTGAAAAAGAAGAAAATGCTAACGAAATTCTGTGAATATCAACAGTGTGCTGAGTAACACAGCACGCTTTTTTATTGCCCATATTCATTGCTCAGGTCAAGTATCTATCTTACCCCGGATAATCCCCCCTGTTCCTTACAATGCGATAGCCTGTGGCTTCAACCTGTTTATTAAGGCGGTCTAAGATTTGGGCAGCATCTTCCTTCATGCAGATCTTATTGTCGTACAGGGCGTATTTTTTTCGTACCGCCACCGGGGAAAGGTTGGTCATCAGCACGTTGGCTCCCGCCAGCAGTCCCTTTTCCCGTCCCTGGGGGTCGATGGTGCCAAGGGCTGTGGTGGCGGGGAGCAGCACATTTGGCAGCAGCAGGCGGATAAGGGAGAGAAGTTTCAGTGTCCCGGCCGCCGTGCCGGAGGGCTGCATGGCAAAGGGGGTGTCATGCTGGGGGATGAAGGGGCCTATGCCTGCCATTTCCGGCTGCAGCTCCTGCAAGAGGCGCAGATCCTTGATAAGATGCTCCGTAGTCTGGCCGGGGCTGCCCACCATCATGCCGCAGCCCGTCTGATAGCCTATCGCCTGCAGGTCTCTGAGGCATTGCAGGCGGTGCCGGAGGGACATTTCACCTGGGTGCAGGTGCCGGTAGTGGCCCTCGTCCGCTGTTTCATGCCGCAGCAGGTAGCGGTCGGCTCCCGCCTCAAAGAGCCTGGCATAGCTGTCCCGGCTGCGCTCCCCCAGGGATAGGGTAATGGCGCAGTCAGGATAGCTTTTTTTGATGGCGCGGAGCAGCCCCTCCAGGCGCTTATCTGTGAAATAGGCATCTTCCCCCCCCTGCAGCACGAAGGTGCGGAAGCCCAGCCGGTAGCCTGCGGCGCAGCAGGCCAGGATTTCCTCCGGGGTCAGGCGGTAGCGGAGGGCCTTGAGATTGTCCCGCCTGATGCCGCAATAATAACAGTTATTGCGGCAGTAATTGGTAAACTCAATCAGGCCGCGGATATACACAGCCCTGCCGTAAATCCTTTCCCGCACAGCCCGCGCTCTCAGGGCAAGCTCCGAGGCGAGGCGGGGGGAAGTATCTTCCAAGAGCCCTCCAAGCTCTGCATCGGTCAGGGCCTGTGTTTTTTCCAATTTGTCAAGCAGGGGAAGGAAGTTCATCTGCAAGGCTCCTTTCTTTTTCTCTATTGTACCACATAAAGGGCCTGCCCCTTGACATATTTGCTATACTATAACTATATGTTGCAAGCAGCCCCCCACCACCGCCTGCGGCGGTTCCCCGCCCCCATGGGGGCGGACATGTGGTATAAGCGCTGATTGTGCCGTATACAGTGTATTTATTTAGGATAGGCATAAGGACGCCGGCGGGATTTCACCTGCCAGCGTTTTTTGTATGGGAAGGACATAGGAAGGAGTATTCATTTGAAAAGATTTACGTATGTACTGTGCGCCCTGACGGCGGTGCTGTCCCTGCTCCTGACGGGCTGCGGAGGGCAGCAGGCCCAGAGGGAGGCGGCAAAGGACGGGGAGTTTGTGATTGTGACTTCATTTTACCCCATATATATCGAGGTGCTGAATATCACCGAGGGGGTAGAGGGAGTGAAGGTGGTGAACATGACCAAGCCCCAGACCGGTTGCCTCCATGACTACCAGCTTACCACCGAGGATTTGAAGACCCTGGAGGGGGCTGATGCCCTGGTGGTGAACGGGGCCGGCATGGAGAGCTTTCTGGATAAAGTGACTGCCCAGCAGCAGAGCCTGAAAATCATTGATGCTTCCAGGAGCGACAATATCCATCTCCTGAAGGAGGGGGAGGAGGACAATCCCCATGTCTGGCTGTCCGTGACCTATGCCATTGAGCAGGTGAAGGCCATCACCAGCCAGCTCTGCGAGGCAGACCCTGAGCATGAGAAGCAGTACAGGGACAATGCCATGGCCTATGTGGTGAAGCTGATGGATCTGCGGGAGGAAATGCATGGGGAGCTGGACAGCCTGCCCCATAAGGATATTGTCACCTTCCATGAGGCATTCCCCTATCTTGCCAAGGAATTCCGGCTGAATATTGTCAGCGTCATCGAGGGGGAGCCGGGCACGGAGCCTGCCCCCAAAGAGCTGGAGGAACTTATCGCCAAAGTGCAGGGACTGCCGGTGAAGGTGCTCTTTACGGAGCCACAGTATTCCCCTGCGGCAGCGGAAACCATCGCCAGGGAGACAGGAGCCAGGCTCTACCAGCTTGACCCCGTGGTGACGGGTGAAGCAACCCCGGAGGCAAAGGATGCTTACATAGATACCATGCGGAAGAATATGAAGGTTTTGAAGGAAGCCTTGCAATAAAAAAAGGGCTGCTGCACGGGAAGCAAAGGTGCGGCAGCCCCTTTTGCTATGTAAAGCAGGATAAGGGAGGGCAGGCGGTGAATAGTAGCATAACGCAAAAAAATTGCCGCTTTCCCGGAAAGCGGCAGGCAACGCCGGTGAGGACGGAAAGGAGCGGATGTATATGAATTACCAGGTGACGGGTGACAGCTTGCGCTTTTATCTCGAAGGAAGAATCACTTCCGACAATGCCAGGGAACTGGAAAAGGAAATCGGCGCCATTATAGAGGAGCACCCCGGACGGAAACTTTTTTTCGATGCGGACAAGCTGGAGTATATTTCCAGCGCCGGTCTGCGCTTTGTGCTGCGTTACGCCAAGTCTGCCCCGGAGAAGATAACCATTGAAAACGTCTCCAGGGAGGTTTACGAAATCTTTGATATGACGGGCTTCACAACCCTGATGCAGGTGCAAAAAAAGCTGCGCCAGGTTTCCATCGAAGGGCTCCAGCAGGTGGGGACGGGGATGAGCAGCAAGGTTTACCGCATAGACGGGGATACCATTATCAAGGTTTACGATGAGAAAGTCCCCTTCTACAAGATTACCAGGGAGATAGACCTGGCCAAAAAGGCATTCCTGGCGGGGATTCCCACGCCTATTTCCTATGATTTGGTGCGCTGCGGCAGCGCCTACGGGGTGGTCTTTGAAATGATCGCCAACGCCGTGACGGTGGGTGATGCCCTGATGGCTGATGAGGGCAGGGACTTTGAGCCCATCATGGAAAAATTCGCCGCCCTCCTGAAGCTTATGCACCAGACGAAGATTGACAAGGAGGCGGGCTTCCCCTCCATCAAGGGCACCTGGCTGGAATGGGCGGAGGGCATGAAAAACTACTATACAGCCGAGGAATACGCCCTGCTGGAGCAGATGATTATGCAGGTGCCCGAGGCCGACACCATTGTACACTGCGATTTTCACGCCGGGAACACTCTGTATCAGGATGGGGAAATCGTGGTCATAGATATGGCGGATGTGGGCTATGCCCATCCCGTCTTTGATTTTGCGGCAGGGGCTTTTCATGCCATGATGAGCCACCAGGAAAACATTCAGCATTCCCTCAGCCTGTCCCAGGCATACATTGTGAGATTCTGGCATGCCCTGCTGGCCAATTACTTCGGCACCAGGGATGAGGGGAAGCTTTCCCGCCTCCAGGAGATATTCAGCGCCTTTGCCCTTCTGCGGGCGGCTCTTTTCCCCATGAAGCATGTGCAGATACCCGAGGAGATGAAAAAATTCTTTGTGGAAAGTGCCAGAAAGAACTTTTTCCCCAGAATTGACTGGGCAATGGAGCAGGCCAGGGCCCTGGGGGAACTGGAGCCGGGTGCCCGTTGAACTGAAACCATGAGTCTCCCGCTTCCATAAGCGGGAGTAAAGGGCCTATATCGCGCGAGTGGGGGCGGAGCGAAGCGGTATCCCCCACTCACAAGAAGTCAATCCACGCGATGCAGGCCTGTCGTGCTCCTCGAACTACCGGCGTGGATTGAAACTTACACAATACAGTCCCCCATGCAAAGCGGCGTGTCCCCCCCCATTGATGGAAGGGGGGGGACACGCCGCTTTTTTCAATTTTGCCTTTGCCCTACACCCGGAGCATTATATCATGTCTGTGCAGATACCAGGCCAGGGGAAGCCACAGGCAAATCCACAGGCAGGTGAAGATGAGAATGCTGAGGGGCTCATTGCCCATGCCCTGCAGGGTAACATGCCACAGCCAGGGATAAAGAGCCTCCCCGGAGGCTGTTTCTATATTCCAGAGGGTTATCAGCCCTGTTTCTGTCAGGAGATAAAACAAAATGGCGTTCTTCCCCAGCCAGTTCCAGGGGGCGCAAAGCCGGGCCATGGGGCCGGGGATAAGGGAGAAACTGATTTCCAGCAAAGCCAGCAGCCACATAAAAATACCGCTGGTGAGGAGCACATAGGGCGCCGTCCACAAGGCTTTGCAAATAGCATCCGTATAGCTCCACAGGCCGCCCGCCGCCAAGAGCAGGCCCCCGTGCAAAAACAGTCTGCCCATCCTGGCAGAAAATGGCCCCCTGTCCTCCCTCAGCCAGCCTCCCGCCGCAATGCCGAACAGCATGGAGGCTGTGGCTGCTATGGTGCCGTAAAGCCCTTCCGGGTCAAAGTCCCCTCCCAGATAACAATGGGCAGGCCCAGGGAAAATGCCATCAACTGCCATGCTGATGTTATCCCTGGGGCTGAAAGGGCTGGCAGCATCATAAAGGTGAAAAGATGCGGAGTAAAGCAGCAGCAGCAGGAAGGCCGCTGCATTCAGCAGGCTCTCCCCTTTCAGAAGCCTGGCCAGGAGCATGCCGAAAAGATAAACCAGCCCCAGCCGCTGCAGAACCCCCAAAATCCGGCCGTTTTCCACAATCTGCGCGAGCAGGCCGGGGGAGGACTCTCCGGCGGAAAAGATGTAATGCAGGACCGGCTGCAGTTGATTGTACAGAAGCCCCAGCAGGAGCAAAATCAGGGAACGGCGCAAAATCCGTCCCAAAAAGTCAGCATCCCTTGCCTGATTGTACCGCGCCAACACCAGGCTTCCGGAGGTTCCCATGGCAAAGATAAAACCGGGCATGACCATATCCGCCAGTGTCAGCCCCTCCCAGGCAGAATGCAGCAGCACAGGATAAGCCCCGGAAAAATCCGGCAGGCCGTTTACCAGCAGCATGCAGGCGATGACCATTCCCCGCAGCGCATCCAGGGAGGGCAGGCGGGGATTCTTCTTGCGCGGTATTAAGGGCTTCAATATTCCTGCACCGGGTCGGATTTAATTTCCTGGGCGCTGCCCAGGGGCATGCGGCGGTCGATCTGGTGCCTGGCCAAAAGCTCTCCGTGGAGGTGCTGCCACCTGTCCAGGGTCGTGGCCGCATTTTTCTCAAGGGCCAGGCGAAAATCCTTCGGGCTTTTGCCTGCGGAGTTTTCCACCAGCCGGATGGCTCCCGCTTCCAGCTCGTGGGCAGCAGTCAGCACCTCGGGCTGCAGCACGCTGTAGTAGCCACGGGTGAGGGCCGTCACCTGCCCGGAGGCCCACCAGGCTTTGGAGATGTCAAAGCTGCCTCTGTCGATATGCCTGTAGGCTTCTGGCATCTGGGAGACGGTCAGGGGCACGTAGGTGCTTTCCGCAGGGGCGTTCATGGAGAGCCAGAAGATGGGGCAGGGCAGGCTGTCTTTGGCCTGGGTTATCCAGGTGTAGGCGATGTTGCGGGCGGTGATGGAGCGCTCCCACTGGAAGTCCCCGTAGCGGTAGGCTGAGTCAAAAAGCCCTGCGGCCAGGCCCTTGCGCCTGTCGATGCTGGTGCCCTCGTAGGCATCCCGGTGGAGATCCATGGCTTCCTGGAGGGTCAGGGGATGGTCGGGCTTCACGGAGAAGGGGTATTCATCTCCCTCCCAGCCCTCAGTGCGCTGGGGCAGGTCTTTGGAGGGGGCCACCAGGCTCTGGGCCCGCCATACCCTGTGGAGGGCAAAGTAGGGATGGAAGTCCTCTGTGGCCTTCATGGAGCGCATCCAGTCCAGATTCCCCTGCTTGTCATAGGCCGCCCAGCCTGCTTCCTTCAGCATATCCGGCAGCCTGGGGTTGTAGATCTGATTGGGGTCGCCCTCCTTGATGGCGTGGATGCGGAACTGGTTGGCCGCCACAAAGAATTCCCCGTCCGGCACACGCTGGGCAATCCAGAAGCCCCCCTTGCCAGAAGGATGGGGCTGCATTTCCAGTACCCAGCCCTCGTCCTTGTCCGCCACCAGGAGGGTTTCCCCGGTGCCCCACAGGCCGTACTCATCTATGAGGGAGCCCATCAGCTCCACGGCTTCCCGTGCCTTGCGGCAGCGCTCCAGGGCCACCCGGCCCAGCTCCGAGGCGTAGAAAATCCCCTTGCCCTCTCCCGGCTCCAAATATTCCAGATGGTCGGAATGATTGGTGCACTCTCCCAGCATCAGGCCATGCTCGTTCATAACGGCGTAGTCGCTGTCAATGTAGGCATAGGTGTGGGCAACTTCGGGTATCTCCCCCAGGGGCCTGGTGGCCTGCTGCCCCTTGTGCTCATAGTCCTCGGCCCGCTCCGGCGCTACCAGCCGTGGGAATTCCCGGCAGTTGTACTCAGGCAGCTCGTCCCAGGCAATGGCGGCAGGATAGACCTTCCGCATTTCCCCCGGCTTATGCTCCCTGGCGGGCACATAGACTATATTGGGGTCGCTGGCAAAGGAGTCATTGGAGTGGGTCACTAAGGTGCTGCCGTCTGCGGTGGCTCCCTTGGTGATGAGGGTAGTGGTGCAGGCTTCCGCTCCCTGCCAGGACAGGCAGGCAGCAAAGAGCGCCGTCAGGACACAGACTGTTTTCTTGATGCTAAGGTATTTTTTCATATGTGTTTTGCCTCGTAGATGGTACTCAATGTTGCTCGTTTTTTGAATGGGGGACAGCTCAAAAACTTATCAGTGAACAATGGACACAGCTTGCAGGTCTAAAAGCTCCAGCAAGCGGCTGGATGGCCCATTAGGCTTATTTCTGCCAGCTTCCCAGGCTTCAATGGTTTTTTTGCTGACACAAAGGTACTTCGCCAGAATAGCTTGGGTAAGATGATTTTTCTGCCGAATAGAACGTACATCCTCGCCGCTAAACTTCCGCACCGGTGCAATATCAACAGTTAGTACATTATGGGTAAGATTCGTACCCTTATGTTCCTCATAGTCAGTGATGATTTCGTTTAATGAATCCGCCAGCATATCATATGTCTTGCTCACTTAGTTCACCTTCTTCATGCTTTTCTCCAGGCGTTCAATAAGTGCCTTCAGATTGTTTCTTTCGGCCATGGATAAATTTTCCATTTCATTTTTGGCAAATACCATAATGAGGAAAATGCGGCCATGGATTTCAAAATCCACATAACACACCCGTGCGCAATGGGATTTGCCGTGATTGCCGTAGGAATAGCGCATTTTTCGTAAACGGCCGGTTCCCCGCATGACGGCTCCTATCTTTGGATTATCCAGTAAAATGGACTGCAATTCCTTCAGGTTGTCATCATTTAGCCCAAGGGATTTCCACTGCTCATCAAATTTCTTGCCATGGATAAATTCTCTGGACACCTGCATTGTAGTTTCTCCTCTATAGCCATTATACCCTATTGAATAGGGTATAAGCAAGACTATACCATGACCGCAAGAGGGCGGCTTTCTCTACCTTCTGCGCAACTGCTCCAGGTAGATGGCCAGGACGGAAATATCTGCAGGGGAGACGCCGCTGATGCGGGAGGCCTGCCCTAAGGACAGGGGGCGGATAGCGGCGAGTTTCTGCCGGGCTTCCAGGCGCAGGCTGGTAATGCTTTCATAGTCAAGCCCTTTGGGTATGGCCTGATTTTCCAGCTTTTCCATATGTGCTACCTGCTCCTGCTGCTTGGCAATATAGCCCTCATAGCGGATGGAAATCTCCACCTGCTCCCGTTCCTCCCGGTTAAGCTCCGGCAGTCCTGCCTCCGTGAGCAGGAGGCGCAGCCCCTCATACCCCGCCTCGGGGCGGCGCAGGTACTCCCTGGCCGTGAGGGGAGCCGTGATGGAGGGCAGCCTCCTGGCCGAAAGCCGCCCGTTCATTTCGTCGCTGGGGGTCAGGACAAACTCAGAGAGGGCCTTGGCGGCTGCCCGGATATGGGCGTATTTTTGGGAGAACTTCTGCCAGCGCTCCTCTGTCACCAGGCCGATAGCATGGCCCTTGGGGGTCAGCCGGGCATCCGCATTGTCCTGGCGCAGCAGCAGGCGATACTCCGCCCGGCTGGTCATCATGCGGTAAGGCTCGGCAGTGCCTTTAGTCACCAAATCGTCAATCAGCACCCCTATATAAGCTTCGGAACGCTTCAGCACCAGTGGCTCCTTGCCCTGCACCTGCCGGGCGGCGTTGATGCCCGCCATCAGCCCCTGGGCTGCCGCTTCCTCATAGCCGGAGGTGCCGTTGGACTGGCCCGCAGAGTAGAGGCCCCGCACTCTTTTCGTCTCCAGGGTGGGCAGGAGCTGCAGGGGGTCGAGACAGTCATACTCAATGGCATAGCCCGCCCGCATCACCCTGGCATGTTCCAGGCCGGGAATGGTGCGCAGGAAAGCAAGCTGCACATCCATGGGCATGGAGGTGCTCATGCCCTGCACATAGTATTCCTGGGTATGGCGACCCTCCGGCTCCAGAAAGAGCTGGTGGCGCGCCTTATCCGGGAAGCGCAGCAGCTTCGTTTCGATGGCGGGGCAGTAACGGGGCCCCACCCCTTCTATCAGCCCGTTTGCCATGGGAGCGCGGCTCATATTGTCCAGCAGTATCTTATGGGTGGCCTCATTGGTATAGGTGAGATAGCAGGGCAGTTGCTCCCGCGTCTCCTGTCCCCAGGGCTCACTGCAGGGCTTCCCCGTGGAGGGCCGCGCCTCGGCCTCCGTCTCCGTCTCCGTCAGGAAGGAAAAGGGGCGGGGGTAGGGGTCCCCCGGCTGGAGCTGCATCTTCTCAAAGTCCAGGGTGCGCCCGTCCACCCGGGCCGGCGTCCCCGTCTTGAAGCGCATCAGGCGCAGCCCCGCCTGCTCCAATGACGCGGAGAGCTTCTGGGCCGGGCGCTGGCCGTTGGGCCCGCCGCTGTAGGTATGTTCCCCGATGATAATGCGCCCCTGGAGGTAAGTGCCGGTGGCGAGAATCACTGCCGGGGCAAGGTACGCTTCCCCGGTCTCTGCCTGTACCCCCGTCACCTGCAGGGCAGGGGAGCCGTCCTCCCCCGGCTCTGTCAGCAGCTTTTCTATCAAGAGCTGCTTTACCTCCAGATTCTCCTGGTTTTCGCAAACCTCCTTCATGCGGAACTGGTAGAACTTTTTGTCCGCCTGGCCCCGCAGGGCATGTACCGCAGGCCCCTTGCCCGTATTCAGCATACGCAGTTGGATGGCTGTGAGATCGGCTGTGCGTCCCATCTCCCCCCCCAGGGCGTCCAGCTCCCGCACCAGGTGCCCCTTGGCGGGGCCGCCGATGGAGGGATTGCAGGGCATCAGGGCGATATTGTCTAAGGAGAGGGTGGCCATTAGGGTGCGGCAGCCCAGCCGCGCCGCCGCCAGAGCCGCCTCTACCCCCGCATGGCCCGCGCCGATAACGATTACATCATAATTTCCCGCAATAAACATACATCACTCTCAAAGCTTTCTCATGATCTTATCCGCAGCCCCGCCGAGCCAGTTCTCCCGGACGCTTTCTATCTGCCCCGCATCGCACTGGGCTGCCAGCCCCGGCTCTATGGGTATGCGTCCCAAAATGTCCAGGCCGTGCTCTCCCGCTATTTCCTCCAAGTGGCTGGGGCCGAAGATTTCATGCTGCTTGCCGCAGTCCGGGCACTTGAAATAGCTCATATTCTCCACCAGCCCCAGAATGGGCACCTCCATCAGCTCCGCCATCTTCACCGCCTTGGCCACAATCATGGCGACCAGCTCCTGGGGGCTGGTGACGATGACAATGCCGTCCACCTTGATGGACTGGAAAACCGTCAAAGTCACATCCCCGGTGCCGGGAGGCATATCCAGGAAAAGGTAATCCGTGTCCTCCCAGATAATATCCGTCCAGAACTGCTTCACCACCCCGGAGAGGATAGGCCCCCGCCAGACAACCGGGTCTGTCTGGTGCTCCAGCAGGAGGTTCATGCTCATAATGCCGATGCCCTCGGCGGATTTCACGGGATAGGCTCCCATTTGGGAGCCAAGCACCTCCCCCGTCACCCCGAACATCTTCGGTATGGAAGGGCCGGTGATATCCGCATCCAGTATGCCCGTATGCTGCCCCTTGCGCCGCATGGCCACTGCCAGCAGCCCCGTCACCAGGGACTTGCCCACGCCCCCCTTGCCGCTGACCACGGCGATGGCATGGCGGATATTGCTCAGGGCATGAGGCTCCTCGTGCAAGTCCTGCATCCTGCGGCTGTCCTCGCTGCAGGTACTGCCGCAGGAAGAACAATCGTGATTGCATGTCTCAGACATAATCCCACTCCTACTCAATACACAGATTTGCTACGCATATGCTTTGATTATAACGCCATTGTTCCAGCTTTGTCGATAGACAAAGCTGGAACAATGGCGTTATAATTTCGGAGATAGATATAGGCATCGAGATGTTAGGAGAGACCAGCTTAGAAGTTTTTTTACATGATGAAATGCTAAAAAGAGCCATAGGCATGACGGTAATCAATATCGGAGAATTGACCAAGAATGTTACCTCTGAAACAAGAGCAGCCTATCCTGCTGTTCCTTGGAAGGAAGTGGCAGGTTTTCGTGATATTGCTGCACATAAGTATCAGACTTTACGCATGGAGGATGTATATCTGTCCGTTGCAGAGGATTTTCCCGCCCTAAAGACACAATTGGTCAAAATCTTATCAAAGGAAGCTTCTTTGTGAAATTTCTTTGCCCCCGACAGGATTTCTCCCGCCGGGGGCAAATTTTGTCAAATGTACGGAAAAACATACTCAAACCATAGGAAGTCCCCTTTGCAAGAGACTGCATCGGTCTTTATAGTCTTCCCAGGCATCCACATCCCACTCTATCCGTGATACCCGCATGCTCAATCCTCAATCAGTTCATGCTCAGCAGTCTGCAAGCGACCGGCCTTGTAATCTTCCATCTTTTTCTCTAAATAATGAATATTGGCCCCGGAGTAAAACGGATCGGCTGATACCTCAAAGGGGATTCTTCTTTCCCGGCCCACTGTTTTAGCAAAAATAGTAAATGCTGCGCTCATGGACAGCCCCATATCAGCGCAAGCCTGTTCCATACTTTTCTTGACATCATAATCAAGCTTGAAATTCACGCTTACCGTCTGTGCCATACGAAACGCCCCCTTTCTTCTATCTATATTCTATCACTTATAAAGAAAAATAAAATATATATACTAGAGAGCGTAAGAACCTTCTTGCAAATACGTAAAATACGTATTACAATAAGAGCAAGGAAGGAGGGATTTTCTTGAAGGGTTCAGAGCTGGAAAAAATCCTAAAACAGCATGGCTGCAGATTTCACCGTCATGGTGGTGAGCATGATGTTTGGATGACAGCAGACGGAAAGAAAATCCGATTGCCCAGGCACGATTCGGCAGAAGTACCGACGGGGACGGCAGACAAAATACTGAAAGCTGCTGGCGTTAGATAAGGGCATATGGGGAGAAATCCCTTTTCTTACCTGTGAAATTCTACTATAACAGGGGGGCGAGGTTATGAAATATATTTATCCGGCTGTATTTGAAGAAGTGCCGGAGGCGGAAGGCGGCGGCTACAGTGTTTCTTTCCCCGATTGGGAAGGAGCGACCATGGGCAGGACCCTGGCTGAAGCATACACTATGGCGGAGGATTTTTTAGGGCTGGCCTGCTGGGATGCTGAGGAGGATAAAGAGGAAATGCCGACAGCCACCAATCCCAAGGCAGTGGCGGCGGGGGAGAATTCCTTTGTTGTGATGATAGCGGCTGACACTGTGATGTACCGTCAAAAAATGAGCAACAAGACAGTCAAGAAAACCCTGTCTATTCCTGAATGGCTTAATACGCTGGCCGTTGAAAACAATATCAATTTCAGCGGTGTATTGCAGGAAGCACTAAAGCAGAAACTGGGTATCGCATAAAATGATAACCAAATAGGCAGATGAAAGGGCACTCAATTTGTACGGCAATTACACAAGTTACAAAAATGGCTCTGGCAGCAATATCTGTCTGGGAATAACAACAGCCATGTACACCACTTACGGAGGTTGGGGGCAGCATGTGTCTCGTTAAAAATTCTTATCATTTCGGCAGGATTTTTCCTGCCGGGGGCGAATTGTAATGGTCGTGAAACATTCCTGTCTGAAAGAGAGGTCAACGTGAAATTATTGCTATTGGGCGTGTACTTCGCGGTGCTGATCGGCATCGGCCTTTACTGCCGCAAGCACGCCACGGATGTGGACGGCTTCGTCCTGGGAGGGAGGAACGTAGGGCCATGGCTCACGGCTTTCGCCTACGGTACCTCCTATTTTTCTGCCGTGGTCTTCATCGGCTATGCGGGGCAGTTCGGCTGGCGCTACGGTATCGCCGCCACCTGGGCCGGGATCGGGAATGCCCTGATCGGCTCCCTCCTGGCCTGGTTCATCCTTGGCCGCCGCACGCGGATTATGAGCCGTTATCTCGACTCTGCCACGCTGCCCCAGTTCTTCGGCAAGCGCTTCGGTTCTCCTTCCCTGAAGATCGGAGCCTCCATCATTATCTTCATCTTTATGATACCCTATACGGCATCTCTCTATAACGGCCTGTCCCGGCTTTTCGGCATGGCCTTCAGTATCGACTACTCCCTCTGTATTCTCCTGATGGCCTCCCTGACCGCCGTCTATGTCATCGCCGGCGGCTATATGGCAACGGCCATCAATGATTTCATCCAGGGCATTATCATGCTGATCGGCATGGTGGCCGTTATCGGCGCCGTGCTTGCCTCCAAGGGAGGCTTCCTGGCTGCTTTGGACGGACTTGCCCGGGTGACGGATGAAACTGTCACTGCAACCCCCGGAATCTTCGCCTCCTTCTTCGGGCCTGACCCCTTGAATCTCCTGTTTGTTATCATGCTTACCTCCCTTGGCACCTGGGGACTTCCCCAGATGGTGCAGAAGTTCTATGCCATCAAGGATGAGCAGGCCATCCAGAAGGGAACCATCATTTCCACCCTATTCGCAGTGGTGGTGGCAGGGGGCTGCTATTTCCTGGGGGGGTTCGGCAGGCTGTTCTCGGATCAGGTGGATATTGCGGCCAACGGCTACGACTCCATCGTTCCCACCATGCTGTCCGGGCTGTCCGAGGGCATGATCGCCCTCATCGTTATCCTGGTGCTTTCCGCCTCCATGTCTACTCTGTCCTCTCTCGTCATCGTGTCCAGTTCCACCCTGACCATAGATCTCATCAAGGACAATTTCGCCCGGAACATGAGCGAGGCACGGCAGGTACTGATGATCCGCTTTCTGATTGTGGTGTTCATCGCCATTTCCGCAGTGCTTGCCATGATTCAGTACAAGAGCTCAGTGAACTTCATCGCCCAGCTAATGGGCATCTCCTGGGGCGCTATGGCCGGCTCCTTCCTGGCGCCCTTTATGTATTCCCTTTACTCGAAAAAGGTCACCGCCGCCTCCTGCTGGGCCTGCTTCATCTTCGCCTGCCTCCTGATGACCGCCAATATTTTTTTCCGTTCGGATTTCCCCGCGCTCCTGCAGTCCCCCATCAACAGCGGCGTCCTCGCCATGCTGGCGGGATTGGTCATCGTTCCGCTGGTGAGTGCGTGTACGCCCCAGCCGGAGAAAAAGCTGGTGGAGGATGCCTTCTCCTGCTATGAGGAAAAGACCGTCGTTCCCATCAGCACGGCCCTCGGAAAGGAATAGCGGGGTTGGGCATGACCTATCTACAGCTTCCTGTGCACCAGATAGCTGCCAGCCGTTCCCAGCAGGAAACCTCCCAGTACGTCGCTGGGATAGTGTACTCCCACATACAGGCGGGAAAAGGACATGAAAATGGCAAAGAAGAAGACGGCGTATTTCCACCAGCCCCAGCCCCGCCACAGGACTATCCAGGCCACGGCAAAGGCGGACACTGTATGCACCGAGGGGAAGGAAAAGGAATGGGGCGGCTTCTTTACCAAGGGCAGAAGCTCCGGGATTTCCAGAAAGGGGCGGGGGCGCATAACCATGTGTTTCAGCATCTCTCCTGCACCTACGCAGAGCAGGAAGGATATGCCGGCCACCAGCCCCAGCCGCCGGGTGCTTTTCCTCAGCAGCAAAATGGCTATCAGGGCCAGCCAGATTTTTCCGTCGTTGCCAAGCTTGGTGACAAAGACCACCAGGGGCGTCAGGCTGTCATTTCTTATATGCTCCTGAATAAGGAGCAGCAGTCCTCCGTCAATTACTTCCATCATCAAACACCCTTTCTACCGCTTCCCGGCAAAATCATTGACTTCTCAAAGTATACCGAGCTTTTCCTGTGTCGTCAAAGGCACAAATCCGTGACATAAATATATTGGCATGCGCCAATAACAAAAATGTAACATAAAATCTATGGCACAACTTCCTTTAGGGCGTGTTGATTATCACTTAATCAACACGCCCTAAACTGCATAGCAGGAAAATTCTTTTTTGTACAGAAGATAATTCATAAAAACAATTTGCCGGGAGAAAGGAGACTTTTCATGGACACCCTTAAGCAAACCCTGTCAGATATCTTCGACCTGCAAAAAGACCGTGCCCCTTTGGATGAAATCGCCGAGCGCATCCACTCCGGCGGTACTCTGAAGGGCACCAATATGTGCATCCTGATCCTGGCCATCTTCATAGCCTCCATCGGCCTGAACATGAACAGCACCGCCGTCATTATCGGTGCCATGCTTATCTCTCCCCTGATGGGGGTCATTATGTCCATCGGCTACGGCATGGCCACCTATGACAGCGCCTATGTCAAGGAGTCCTTTTTGAAGCTGGCCTTCCAGGTTGCCCTCTCGGTGCTCACCTCTGCCCTTTATTTCAGCCTTTCCCCCATAGATACCGCCTCCTCGGAGCTTCTGGCCCGGACGGAGCCTACCATCTGGGATGTGCTGATTGCCATCTTCGGCGGGCTGGCGGGGATTATCGGCAGCACCAGAGTGGAAAAGAGTAACGTGATTCCCGGTGTAGCCATCGCCACGGCCCTGATGCCGCCCCTTTGCACGGCAGGTTTCGGCATTGCCAACCATGCCCCTAAGTTCTTTCTGGGGGCCCTGTACCTCTTTTTTATCAACAGCTTCTTTATCTGCCTCACCACCTTCCTGGTGCTGAAATTCATCAAAATCCCCGTGAAAGCCTATGTCTCCCAGGAAGTGTTCCGGCGGCAGAGATGGGGCCTGTCCTTCCTGGGTATCCTCATCATCCTGCCCAGCATGTACATGGCCTACCAGAGCGTCAGCGCCAATCTGGAGCAGGTGCAGGTCAAGACTTACATAGACAAGAATTTCCAGCAAAATGACCTTCATGTGCTTTCCTACCGTCTGGACAGGGAAGGGGGGCGGCTGGAGCTGACCCTGATAGGGCACACGGTGCTGCCGGAGGAAAAGGAGGAATATGAAAAGCAGCTCCGGGGCTATTCTCAACTAGAAGGCCTGAAGCTTCACCTGATCCAAAACGACCTGTCGGACGCTGTACGCACAGAGGACTTGCAGCAGCTAGTCAACAGCCAGTGGAACCAGGCGGGGGGCGCCACTCTGGCACAAACCCAGGAGGAGCTGAAAAAATATCAGGAGCGCAGCCTCCTGTACGCTCCCGCCCACCAGCGGCTGATGGAGGACAGGAAGCTCCTGGCTTCCATCAGCCAGAAGGCCCCCATTATCTTTCCACAGTTTGAGGGCATCGAAGGGGCTTCTGTTCCAGGCGAAACCAAAGAGGGGAAGCTCACCTACCAGAAATTCTTTGCCCTGGTGTACCTGAAGGCTGCCCTGCCGCCGGAGGAAGAACTGCGGTTTAAAAACTGGCTGGCCAAAGAAACGGGCCTGCCCACGGAAATCATCTTCCGACTCCGTGAACAGGCCCAACAGGCTCAGTAAGGGCAATCACTTACCAGAATACTCTCCGGCAGCGGGGAGTATTTTTTTGGCCTTTTGCAGCTGATAGAGCACTGCGGCTGAGATAATGGCCCCTGCCACGGTGGAAATCAAAAAAGGCATGATGTAAACATAAAAGGCTGCATTTCCCGATGTTTGCCCCAGGAAAAGCAGGGCTATGGGATAGGCGCTCAGTCCGCCTAAAAGGCCGGTGCCAAGAACCTCTCCCAGGAGAGCTCCCTTGAGGCTGCGGGTCTTCTGGTAGAGAAGTCCCCCCAGGAGAGCGCCCCACATGCTGCCGGGAAAGGCCAGAACGCTACCCAGTCCCAGCAGGTTCCGCAGCAGGGAGGCTGTAAAAGCAGCTCCCAGGGCGTACCGGGGGCCCAGCAGCACAATGCAGAGGATATTAACCATGTGCTGAATGGGAGCGCATTTGCTGCCCAGCACGGGGATAGAAAAGAGACTGCCTGCTACTGCCAGGGCACAGAGGACACCGGCAAGTACAAGCTTACGGGTTTTAGGCTCCATATCAATGCACCTCCGCTCTTACAGGCTCGGATTTTCTCCGAAGGAATTCCCTGGCTGCACACAGGAGTACGGTAAACACCATGGCAGGAATGGTGCTGCCCACAGGCAGATCCGCCTGCATCAGCAGCCGGTACAGGACGAAGCCCGCCAGCCAGAGCAGGAAATTGTGCCCGGCGAAGGCCCCGGCCTCCCGGACCTTGCCCAGCACGAAGCAATCCGCCAGTTGCACGGCCAGCATGGGGGCAAAGACGGAGCCGATAAAGTACAGGAACTCGGTAAAATTCAGCAGGGGCAGGAAAAGGGCACCTGCTGTCCCCAGGCAGGTGACGGCAAGGGCAACGTATTTCTCATTCAGCCCCGACAGCAGGGCCTGGCCCGATACACCTGCCGAATGGGCATCCAAAAAGGTGGTGGTAACGGTGGAGAGCAGGATAATCAGGAGGCCGCCTATCCCCAGCCCTGCCTTCAGCATGATTTGGGCAATGTCACTTTCGCCCCAGGTCAGGGCAGACCACAGGCCGATGGCATACATCCAGCAGCTCACTGCCCCATAGGTCACGGCGCTCAGGGCAGCGGCCCTGGCCGGCTCCCTGGCTGTGCTGGTGTAATCGCTGATCAGGGGCAGCCAGGAAAGGGGCATGGCGATAGAAAGCTCCAGGGCCAGGGAAAAGCTAAGCTCTCCCCCGGATAAAAGGGCGCCCCCCTGCTCCCCCCATAGGGCGGAACTTAGGAACAGGGTCAGCAGCAGCAAGGTGCCCATGGCTATGACATTCAGCCTGCCCAAGCGTTTCAGCCCCAGGGCAATCCAGCACATAATCAGCCCCCCAAGCAGGAGGCACCAAAGTTTCTCCCCGGTGCCAAACAGGCTGCCGGCCGCCAGTGCTCCTTCGTAAATCATAATGCCTGTCCAGCCCAAAAGCTGCAAGATGTTCAGCAGGGCAAAGAAATGTCCCCCCTTGCTGCCAAAGCTCATTTTGACGGTTTCCATGGCCCTCCTGCCCGTCCTGGCTCCTATAAGGCCTGCCCCAAAGAGCAGGCCGCAGCCGATGAGATGCCCCAGAACAATGGCAGTCATTCCCTTCTCAAAACCCAGGGGTGCCATAAAAGTGCCCGTCTGGATTTCGGCGATGGAAAGGGCGGCTCCGAACCAAAGCAGCCCGTTTTCCCAGAGTGAGGTCTTGCTTGCAGTATCTGTCATACTTCCTCCTTTGCCCAGGAGAAA
Source organism: uncultured Selenomonas sp. (assembly GCA_947167105.1). Lineage (GTDB taxonomy): Bacteria > Bacillota > Negativicutes > Selenomonadales > Selenomonadaceae > Selenomonas_B. The sequence goes on from CAMVGU010000025.1 coordinate 20,550, forward strand.
GAGCAACAGAAAAGGACTACCCCTTCGGATAGTCCCTCTTAGTCACTCATTTCCCTACGTTGGCATTATCCAAATCAGGTTCACGGTCGAAACGCACAGTTCCCTCTCAGCCCGTCTGCGAGCTCCCGTTCTTCAATTTTACAAAAGATACTTTACCTGCAGGGCTTTTATTTGTCAAGGGGCTGATTGCCCCATATCCTTTTTCCGGCAGGAAAATAGGCCGCAATGGCGAATTTTATTAACAAGGTCAAAAACAGCAGAAAGGAAGGGAAGCAAATATGAAGCGTCTTATTGTCCTCCTCACCCTGGGGGCCTGGCTCCTGGGGGCGGCCCTGGCCTCGGCCTCCGGCAGCATCGTCGGCAATGTCTATTCCCCCGGCACGGAGCGGAGCATGCAAGTAACCGGGAGAGGCGTCATGTGGGATCTGAGTGCTCCCCAGCGCAGCAAAAGCGCTGCCAAGGCTGAAATCTGGCTTATCAACAGGGCCTTGGATTTTACCGCCATTCCTTATCCGGCCTTAAAGAAATGGTATCAGGAGGGTGTCATTCCCGAAAACACTCCCATTTACCGGGCGGAAGCCGATGATGAAGGCCGCTTTGCCTTCCAGGATGTGCCCGCTGCTGCCTATTATGTGGTAATCCTTGACCCCCACAGCCGGGACAGCCAGAGCCTGGAGGAAAGAAACAACCGGGACGAGCTGCGGGATAGGCTGCCCCATGCGGACGAATTCGACCTTTTCATGGTGGGCGTCAGGAGCTGCCTAGTGGAAAAAGTCAGCTTGCAGGATGGCCAGACAGTCAAAATACGTCCGGGAATATTTTAGTAACCTGGCCCAAAGACAGATTGGAAGCATTTGCCACAGGCAAGGGCTTCCAATCTGTCTTTTCCTCCCCTCACACCAGCAGACTCGCACCCAGGAAAGGAGAAAACATCATTATGAAACTTGCAGTCACCTATGAAAACGGCCAGATTTTCCAGCACTTCGGCCACACGGAGGAATTCAAGGTCTACACCATCGAGGAGGGCAAAATCACCGAATCCCATATCCTCTCCTCTGAGGGCCAGGGACACGGGGCACTGGCCACCCTCCTGCAGGAGGAGGGCATCGACACCCTTATCTGCGGCGGCATCGGCGCCGGTGCCCAGAATGCCCTGGCCCAGGCAGGCATCAAGCTCTACGGCGGCGTACAGGGAGAAGCAGATGCAGCAGTAGCCGATCTCCTGGCAGGGAAGCTGGCCTATGATCCCGCCGTCCACTGCAACCACCACGGAGAGGGCCACGGTCATAGCTGCGGCGGCCACGGTCACGGCGGTGAAGGCTGCGGCCACCACGGCCACGGGCCTCACGGCATGGGGCGCTGATTGCCAATTTTTAAATGAAGAATTCAATGGTGGATTCGGCTGTCAGCCTGGTCTGCTCGTTGAACAGCAGCACGGCCTCCCGGTTCTCCGTTTCCCCCAGGGCGTAAAGCTCGTGGCTTTCCCGATTGAAACAGGAAAAGGGCACAATGCGGTTATACTCCTTGGGATGGTCGAGCACCACGGATATATCAGTCTCGTCAAATTCTGCCTCCACATAGTACGGATCAAACATGTAGATTTTATCTTCCCTTACGCCTGTCAGTACCACATAGTGAGCCACCTCGTAATACAGCCTCACCACCGCCGCCCCGCCCCGGTGCAGGGCGTCGTTTATCAGGCTTTCCTGATGGATGCGTACCTCGGAGCCTTTCAGGTAGCGGCTGCTGACGGCCAGGCCCCCGGCCTCGCCAAATCCCTGCAGCCAGTTGGAGAGGAACATCATAGCCATGCGGGAAGTGCCGTTCTTGCCCGGCACTGCCGCAGGGCCGTAGCAATCCAGGGAATAGAGCATGATGTTGCGGATCAGGTCGGGAGGGATTTCCTCCCTGGGGAAAAGATAGCACAGGGCATCCAGCAGGGCAGTGGGGCCGCAATCATACTCAGATAGCTGGTAGTGGAGGGGATTTTTCACTTTCATCAACGTCCTTCGTCAAATCTATTTTCATATTGACACACTAGGTTAATTTATATATTATGTGCTTACGCTGGCTTGTGCAAGATATATTTTAGGAATGAGGTGAATTTATGGACGAAGGGGCTCTGAAATCCTTTCTGGAGGAAACATTTGCCTGGCTCCACTCTCACCCGGAGCTGTCCTATGAGGAGCATGAAACCACGGCCAAGCTGAAGGAACTGCTGACAGATAAGCACATCACCCTGCTGGGCCTTCCCCTTGCCACCGGGGCGGCGGCTGAAATCGGCAGGAGCGGCCCTCTGGTTGCCCTGCGGGCGGATATAGATGGGCTGCCCATCACGGAGGCAAGCGGGCTGCCCTATGCCTCCCAAAACCGGGGCAGGATGCACGCCTGCGGCCATGATTTCCACGCGGCAGCCCTGCTGGGGGCTGCTATCCTGCTGAAAGAGCATGAAGCTGACCTTCCCGGCAGGGTGCGGCTTATCTTCCAGCCCGCCGAAGAAAACCCCGGCGGGGCAAGGAAAGTGCTGGAGACCGGCATCCTGAAAGGCGCCGGGGCTATCTTCGCCCTGCACACCTCCCCCCTGCTGCCCGTGGGCACCCTGGGACTGAGCCCCGGCCCGGTTATGGCAGCGGTGGACAGGTTTGTTATTCGTTTCCGTGGCCAGGGCTGCCATGCAGCCCACCCGGACAGGGGCGTTGACGTTATCACCCTGGCGGCGCACTTCATCAGCGCCCTGCAGACCCTCGTGAGCCGCAACTGTGACCCCTTTGCTGCCAATCTGGTCAGCATAACCAGGGTATCGGCAGGAAATACCTGGAATGTGCTGCCGGAAACGGCGGAGCTGGAAGGTACTGCCCGCAGCATGACAAAGGAGGACAGGCGGCTTATCAGGGACAGGCTCCATGCCCTGGCACAGGGAGAGGCAGCGGCCTTCGGGGGAGAAGCCCTCATTGACTGGCAGGCAGGGCCTCCCCCTACCACCAATGATGCCGGCTGGACGGATTTTGCCTTGGCTGTTGCCAGAAGGCAGGGCTTTGCCTTGCAGGATGCGCCCAAGTCCCTGGCGGGGGAGGATTTCGCCTATTACCAGGAACAGTTCCCCGGCGTATTTGCCTCCATAGGTACGGGACTTTCAGCTCCCAATCACAGCCCTGAATTCATCGCAGACCCTGCCGCCCTGCTGCCGGGGGCCAGGCTGCTGGCAGCGCTGGCTGCCGGGGCCTTGGGGAAGCTTGCGGGTGACTCTGTATATACTGCGGGATTATGACAAAGCCGCTTTATCCGCTTCCCATGGAAGCAGATAAAGCGGCTATTATTATTTGTCACGGTAGTGGCCGCCGCATTGGATGATGCTTATCGTGTCTCCCGTAATTTTATAGACAATGCGGTTCGCGCTGTCTATACGGCGGCTCCAATAGCCGCTTAAATCGCCCCTAAGCGGTTCAGGTTTGCCGATGCCATTGTATCCGTTGCGTTTGATATCGGCGATGAGTTTAATGATACGGGTCAGCGTCTTCTTATCCTCGGTCAGCCAATACGAAAAATCTGCCCAGCCGTCCTCGGTAAATTGAATGTCACTCATTGGCAAGCCTTTCCAGTTCTTCCATGGACCTAGTAACGACCTGGCCAGCTTCAAGCTGGGCAATGGACTTTCTCAACCGTGCCATATTTTTCTCGCTGTAAAAAGGGTCTTCCGGGGCAGATACTTCAAAGGGTATACGGCGTTCACTGGTGACTTTGCGGGCAAAAATGGTAAAAGCGGTAGTGAGATTCATGCCCATTGCCTTGCAGACAGCTTCCATTTCCCGCTTAAGGTCAGAATCCATGCGCAAATTGATAGTTGCTTGTGCCATAAACAACACCTCCATGGTGCAATTATATAATATATATAATTACACTGTAAAGATTTTTGTCAGGCGCTTCCCTTTGATTTTCCCACGAAAAAACACCACCCTTTCGAGTGGTGTTCGGAAATTTTACTATGTAAATGTCAAAGTGCAGCCATACCGCCTCCCATCAGTCCTGAAAGCAAAAATTCGGCAGGTACTCCAGTTACAAGATATTCAGATTTTTCTCCTAAAGAGGCCGCTTTCATTTCCATGTGGCGCTTGTATGCTATCTCATCGCTTATTTCCTGCATCATCTTGCGTTTGGCAAAGAGAGCTTCTTCCATCTCGGCCTGTTGCTTTTTCTTTCGTGTGCGTGTGCTGCTCCAAAAGCCTCCGCCAGATTCATTGTCAAACTGGCTTTTGGCAGATGATGGACTCCCGCCAAGATTCTTGCTCCAAGTGTGAGCATAACAGCCCTCACCGCCGTCAAACTCAAGCACTTCATAAGCTCCTTTATCGCCCAGGCCATAGAAGGGATTCGGGTACATTCTTCCGTCTTTGACGATATTCATCATCTTTTCTTCATACTCCGGGTCGCTTTTCATGCGATTCCAACACTTATCAGAAATCTTGATGGTCTGCTCATCGAAAGGCCGGGTCGGACTAAAAGGGAAAGAATCAATTTTATCCCAAATGTAAGACTGATACTCATCCATAGTCATATCTGCTGTGGATTTCGTTTCGCTGACACTTTCTGACGCAGTTTCGGCCTGCGCCTGAATAGATGCCAGCATATCCTTATAGGAAAGGTTGCTCGCGGTGTGCGATACTTTTTTCTGCACCCCGGAAATAAGGTTTTCCAGCCCATACATACCGCCCACATGAATAGTGTTGTTCATACTTTCATACCTCCTTTCTCCTTGCCGTGACATCCATGCCAAAAATTTCTGTCCGTCACCCCATATATCGAAAAACAACGGCAAACACTTAAACGGTTTAGTACGGAAGTACCAAATTTCGGCGTGAAATCACGCCTTTTTCTCCCCCGTTTCCTTCCAACGCACGGACACCTGCACCTGGGCTTTTTCCTGGGTGAAGTCAATCCGGGCCTGGTATTTCCTGGCAAATTCCTCCAGGTAGGCCATGCCGATGCCGCGGCCGGGTGTGTCGGTGCGGGGGAGGTGGTTTGCTCCGAAGGTGAGGGGCTTATCTGACAGGTTGATGATTTCCAGCAGGCATTCTCCGTCCTCCGCTTCCAGGCGGAGGGAGAGGAAGCGGCGTCCAGGAGGCTGTTGCTTTTCTGCTGTTACGGCGTTTTCCAGGAGGTTGGAGGTCAGCAGGGCCAGCTCGTGCTCGTCTGTAGCCAGGTTTTTGGGCAGACTGACTGTCACCTGGGGATTTATGCCCAGCTCCTCGGCCCGGTGGACGTAAGTGGCGAGGGCGGCGTTTATCAGGGGCGACTCGGCGAAAAGGTGCAGGGGTGTCCTGTCCAGGCGGCCCTCCAGGGCCTCTATGTACCGCAGGGCTTTTTTCCTTTCGCCCCTGGCCAGGTACCTTTCCAGGTGGCTGTAGCTGTCCTCCATTTCCTGCCAGAGAGCCATCAGTTCCCGGTTCCCGCTCTCGTGGAGCAGGTTGTACTCTCTGAGCACCGCGATATACCGGTGCATCCAGATGGATTCCTGCTGGTTGTGCCCGCTGCGTTCCGCCTGGTTGGTGGCAATGCTCATGGCCCGGTAGACGAAGAAGAAGACCAGGGGCAGGCCCAGGCGGGCTATGCGGTACTGCCAGGTGTGGAAAAGCTGGCTGTCGGCCAGGGGCAGCGAGGCCCCGATAAAGATGATGAAGGGCAGGAGGGACATGGGCCAGCGAAAGAAGGTCGCAAAGAGCCGGGGGGAGGGGAGGATGCTCTGGAAAACAGCCCTTTCTGCCGGCAGCAGCAGGGCAAAGAGGGAGAGATAGAAGGCAGCGTGGACAAAGGAGAGGCTGCCCAGGTCCTCCGGGAAGCTCAAAAGCGATTCCAGTATGGCGGCTGCGGTGTGCAGCGTCAGCGCCCAAAGGCATTGCATGCCCAGGACAAAGACATGCACTGTCCTGGGGCGCTTGATGGCTATTAGGGATATGAGGAAGTAGGGCAGCCAGCCGAAGAACAAAATGGCTTTGTACAGGGGCACATTCAGCTCGTAGGCGGAGAGCAGCAGGGTGTTCAGGCTGATGCTGAGGACGGCCCAGGTAAAAAGGAGCTGCCAGAGGCGTCTGCCCTCAAGGGGGGTGAGCCCCCCGCGGAAGGGCAGATAGCGCAGGTAAGCCCCGGCCAGTTGGATCAGGGCAATGGTAAGGGCAAGCAGCAAAAAATTCAGCATCATAGGCTCCTATCCTCCCAACTCAGGGACAAGCGCACCCAGCCTTCCTGCTGGCAAAAGGAAACCTTCGCCCCGTATTTTTGGGCAAAGGCGGTCAGGGACAGGACTCCCAGGCCGTTCTCATCAATGGCCTTATCCTCCTGGGGCAGGCCCCGCTCGTCCAGGGGGAAGGGGGTCTCGTGCCGGTTCATCAGTTCCATTGTCCCCTTCCCCTCCCGGATGCGCAGTATGAGCATAAGCTCCCGCCTGCCTTCCGGCTGCTTGGTGCTGGCCTTGGCCGCCCGGAACAGCACATTGGCCAGCAGCAGGGCCAGGTCGCTTTCCGAGGTGTGCCATGTGTCCGGCAGGTCAAGCCGGGCACTGACCTTGCAGCCCATGCCTTCGGCCCGGTTGATGCAGACGGAGAGCACGGAGTTGAGGAAGGGGGATTTGGTATATGAGACGGGCCGGGCCTTTTCCAGCCTGGCCCGGGCTGCCGCGATGGTCTTGCGTGCCCCCTCTGTTTCCCCCTGCTCCAGCAGGGCGTGAACGGCGCGGTAATTGCCCCTGAGTTCCTGCCTGAGCACGGCTATTTCCTCACTGTTTTTTTGACTGAGACGGCTGTATTCCTCCAGGGCTCCCAACTGCCCGCTCAGAAGCTGGTGGTTCTGCTCCCCCCGCTGCTGGGCGTAGAATTCCCTGGAGGCAAGGAGCACATAGCGATAGAAGAAAAAGAAAAACAGGGGCAGATAGATGCGGGACAGGCGCTCGGGCCAGGTGTGCCACAGCCGTCCGTCGGCCATCAGCAGCATGTGTCCGGAGATGATGGCCAGGGGCAGGAAGGCGATGTAGAGCCCCAGGGGCCGCAGGTCGAAGAACTTCCGGGAGGGCAGCAGTCTGGAAAACATGCCCCTGGCCAGGGGAAAGGCCAGGACAAACCAGAGCAGATACAGCCCGCCGTGTACGGTCAGGACGGTGGCCTCGGGGCTGTCCTGCATAAGCAGCGCCACGGCGATATTGCTCCAGTTATGCTGGAGAAAGCTCCAGATGGCAGACATGCCTACGACGAAAATATGCTGGCAGAGCTGACGGCGCACCACGGCCATGAAAATGGCCTGGTAGGGAATCCAGCCCAGCATCAGCACGGCTTTGTAGGCAACTACTTCAATCCCCGTATGCTGGAACAGCCAGTAGTAAAACAGGGCACCGTCAAAAAAGCCCCAGGCCAGGTAAAGGCCCCAGAGCCTGCGCCGCTCCCCTGCTTCCATGCCCTTCCGGAAGGCCAGGTAGCGCAGATAGGCATCGGCAAGCTGCGTGAGGGTGATGATTAAAGAAATGAGTATGATGCTTGTGTTCACTTGTTATGCCTCGTTTTCCGTCAGTTGTCCCCTCATTTGAAAATCCTTGTCCTCATCAATGAGCTGCAGCATGATTGCGGCAAAGACGGGGTCGAACTGCTTGCCAATGCCCCGCTCTATTTCGTAGCGTACACGGCTCTGCTCCATAATGCCCCGGTAGCTGCGGCAGGAAGTCATGGCATCATAGGCATCGGCCACGGCGATAATGCGGGCCTCTGTCGGTATATCCGTTCCCTTCAGCCCCTGGGGATAGCCTTTGCCGTCATAACGCTCGTGATGGGAATGGGCCCCCAGAGTCAGCTGAGGAAAATCCACGATTTTCTTCAGGATGCTTGCGCCGATGGTGGTGTGGGACTTGATAATGCCGTACTCCTCATCGTTGAGGCGGGCGGGCTTGTTGATAATCTCATCGGGAATGCCGATTTTGCCCACATCATGCAAAAGCCCCATGCAGTAAACGTCGTACTGCTGGCGGGAGGTCCTCCCCGCAAGGGCGGCAATGTGCTTGGAGTATTCGGCTACCCGCAGGGAATGCCCCTTGGTGTACGGGTCCTTGGCATCCACCGTCTCTGCCAGTGCCAGCACTGTTTCATCAAAGAGCCGCGCCGTGGCGGCGGCCTGCTCCCTGGCAAGCTTCGTCTGCCGGTCCACCTCCCGGCGCAGATTGCGCTTCAGGTACTCGTTTTGCAGCACCCGCCGTACCCGCTCCTGCATGGCCATGGGGACGAAGGGCTTGCGAATGAAATCCACGGCACCGGAGCGAAAGACCTCCGTTTCCAGATCCAGATCCGTATCCCCCGTCAGGATAATGACGGGGACATTTTTCATCTCCGCTCGGCTGTGCTTCATGTATTTCAGGGTCTCAAGCCCGTCCCTGCCCGGCATATTGTAGTCCATAAGCACGAGATCAACGCTGTTTTCCGCCAGGTAATTGAGAGCCTCAGTGCCGCTTTGGGCGGTTCTGACCTCCGTAAATTCCCCCAAAATCCTGCTGATCAGCAGGAGGTTGATTTCATCGTCATCCACCGCAAAAATCAGCGGCTTTCTTTCCTCATAGCAATTTTCATCCATGGGAAACGCCTCCCTGTTGCTGTTCTGCCAGTTTCCTTTCGGCCTCGGCGCCGAAGGCATCGTAGAGCTCCATGGTCTTTGCATGGTGCTCCCTTATCTCTTGGATAGCGGCGCTTTTTTCCGCTTCCGTGGCGCCTGGCGCCAGGATGCGCTTGCCCGCCAGCTCCTGGGCCTTGGCCAGCTCGGATAGCTGCCGCCCTCCCAGGGTGAGGGCGGTGGATTTCAGGGAGTGGAGGTACATGGTGTAGTCCTTCCAGTTTTCGCTGGCCAGGGCAGCTTCGATTTGCTCCCGCTTCCCGCTCTGCTTCTTGCAGTAGAGCTGCATCACCGTCCAGTAAGTATCCGCCATGCCGCCGCAGTTTTTAAGGCCAAGCTGCACATCAATCAGGGGGGCTGCCTGCCCTTCACTTGGCGGAGGGGCTGCGGCGGGCCCTTCCTCGCTGCCTGCCTCCTTCTCCTTGCCCAGGGGGGCGGCGGGGCTGGCGGCATCTGCGGCGGGGGGAGCCCCCTGGATTTTCTCCGGGGGCAGATAGTTTTTCAGTATTTCCTCCAGCCGGTGTCCGTCCACGGGCTTGCTCAGATAATCGTTAAAGCCCTCATGGAAGAACATTTCCTTGGCCCCGGACACGGCGTTGGCCGTCAGGGCAATAAAGGGAATATCTGCATAGCCGGGGATTTTCCTGGCCAGGTGGAGGGTTTCGATGCCGTCCAGTCCGGGCATCATATGGTCCAGGAAAACTGCATCGTATTTGCCTGCGGCCAGTCTTGCCAGGCACTCTCCGCCGCTGGGGCAGGTGGTAATCTGCACCTTGGTGCCTTTCAGCAGTCCCGTCACCACCAGAAGGTTCATCTCCGTATCGTCCACCACCAGGATTTTGGCCTCCGGCGCCGTGAAGCTGGGGGCATAGTCCTGCCCCTGGGCAGAGGTGCCCTCAGTCAGGGGGGAGAAGTCGCCGATGGGGGTATGCCTGTGTACGACCTGGGAGAGTTCCACGGTAAAGGCAGAGCCCTTGCCGTAGACGCTTTCCACCTTTATCTCGCCTTCCATGAGATGCACCAGGCGGTAGGTGATGGCAAGCCCCAGCCCTGTGCCCTCGATGCCCCGGTTCTTTTCCGCATCGAAGCGCTCAAACTCCCGGAAAAGCTTTAGCTGATCCTCGGAGCGGATGCCGATGCCCGTATCCTGCACCACAAAGCGCAGATGAACCCTGTTCGCCTCAAAGCTCTCCTGCTGTACCTTCAGGGTCACGGAGCCTTCCTCCGTGTATTTGACGGCGTTGGACAAAAGGTTCAGGAGAATCTGCTGCAGGCGGGCGCTGTCCCCGTAGAGGCCCAGGGGCAGGACGGAATCCACCTCCACCTGGAAGGCCAGCCCCTTCCTGGCGGCTCGGGGCCCCATGATATTCACCGCATTCGTCAGCAGCTCCCGCAGGTCGTAATTGGTCAGCACCAGCTCCATGCGTCCCGATTCTATTTTGGATAAATCCAGGATATCGTTGATGAGGGAAAGCAGGGTGGCTCCTGCCCTGGCAATATTTTGCGCGTAGCCCCGGACGGCCTTGTCCTGGGACTCTCTGAGCACCATTTCATTCAGGCCCAGAATGGAATTTAGGGGAGTGCGGATTTCGTGGCTCATATTGGCCAGGAAAACGCTCTTGGCGCGATTGGCCTGGTCAGCCGCCTCCTTCGCCGCCAGCCAGGCTTCCCCTTCCTCCACTTTGGCGCGGGCGATAAAGAGGTAAATGCCCACCAGGGCAAAGATGAGCAGGATGACGATGCCCGCCCTGAGGGTCAGGGTGTAGATATGGAAAATATCCCCTGCCACCGCCGACCAGGGCACATAGCCCATCATGGTGCAGTTCGTCTGGGGCAGATCCGCCCCAAAGAGGTAGTACCGGCCGCTCTTGGCCTCCACATAGGTTGCCGCCGCCTGACTGGTCAGGAGCTTGCCCCTGATGATTTCATAGCCTGCCGCCACCGCCGGGTCATGGAAGAAATCTTCATCCTCTGTACCGTAATTTTTATAGGGGACAATGGTCCGCCCCTCCCGGGCCTGTATGAGCAGGCGGCTGTCGGAATTGTAGGCGGTGATGTCAAAGAGCTCCGGGAGCACATTGTTGGCGTACAGGCGATAGAGCACGGCCCGCACATTTCCTCCCCGCATCACGGGCACGGCAAAGAGCAGGCCCTTAACCGGGTGGTAGTCCACTGCCTGATTGCCGCGAAAGGCTATGGTCAGGCCTGGAAAATCCTCCGGGGAAATGCCCTCACCGGGCAGGATTTTCTCGGCAGGTTTCAGCAAACCTACCGATACCCCTTCCAGGTGCTGCAGCTCGTGCAGCATAGCCTGCTCTGTTTCCCCGGCAGGATGTGACTCCATGTAGCGGGCCGCCAGGGACAGCTCCGCCAGCTCCCGCTTGAACCTTTCCTCGGCCACCACGGACATATCCGCTGTCTGCCTGGCTATGGTAGTCTCCAGGGTGGCATTGAGCAGGGAGCCGATTTTTTCCTGTATCAGCGTGCCCGAAAGGAACAGGCACAGGGACAGGATGAAGAACTGGAGAAGCATTCTGGTGTTGAAATATGATTTCAGGCTATTCAAGGACTTCCACCCCCTGTACCAGCCAGTCCACCCGCTCCAGAAGCACATCATCGCTGATGACCTCGTCAGGGGCGCACCGCAGGACTCCCTGGTTATCGTAAAGCTCCCCCGCGAAAATCAGACCCCCGGAGGTCAGCTCCCGTTTCAGGGCTTCTATCTGCCCTGCCGTATCCTCCGTGACGGCAGGGGAAAATTCGGAAAGGGAGACAGCGCTCCGCTCGAGCCCTAGCCAGTGGTTCCTGACCGTGTTCAGCTCCCCCTTCAAGTAGCGCTGCACAATGTCTGTATAGTAAAGATCCCAGCGGCAGATTACGGAGGTCAGATAATGGGGAGAATAGCCGGAGAGCAGCGCATTGTAGCCGATAAAGTCTACCCCCTGCTCCTCGGCAACCTGGCAGACGGCATCCTCGTCCTGGTGATAGGTCAGCACATCCGCCCCCCGTTCTTTGATCAGCCGCTCGGCATTGGCCCTTTCCTTGGCCTCATCCTGCCAGGCCCCCGTCCAGATGACAAGGACTTTGGCCGCCGGATTCGTGCGCCGCACCCCCAGGGCGAAGGCATTGATGCCCCGCCTCACCTCGGAATTGGGCATGGCCGCCACATAGCCGATGGTGTTGGTCTTCGTCCTGAGCCCTGCCAGGGCACCCGACAGGAAGCGGGCCTGGTACATGCGCACGAAATAGGCCGTCATATTGCGGGCATGCACCTCGGCGGAGTTGGTGGCAAAGGCAACCTGGGGGTACTGCTCCACCAGCTCCTTAGCCTCCAAGGAGTAGGAATAGCTGGCCAGGAAAATCATGCCCGCGCCTTCTTCGATAAGCTCCCGGATGGCCGCAGGGCACTCGCCGCTGTTTTCCCGCACCTTGTCCCGCACCAGGAGCTGAACGCCCAACTTGTCCGTTGCCGCCTTGATGCCCTCGTACTGGGAAGCGTTCCAGCCCGCCTCCCGTATATCGCCGATGGTGATGAAGCCGACTTTGGCCCTTTGCTCCTCCTCCCGGCCAAAGCCCAGGGCCAGCACCATAAGCACCAGGAGCAGCACCACTCCCGCCCCCAGCAAGACCTTCCACCACCTGAATATTCTTCCGGAAAAATCCATATGCTACCTCCTGACTGACTATCTGCTGCAGGACATTCACTCATTTTATAATAGCCGATTTATTCAGAAAAAACAACACCGCCAGAAAAATCCAGCGATGTTTTTGGCGGTGCCTATGCTATTTTTCAAGGATGGTCAGCATAATAAATGCGCAGAAGGCAGCTCCGGGAAGATAGTACCACTTTTTCTTGGTTATCAGGCAGGCAAGAGCAAACAGGAGATTTCCCCCTCCGGCTATCAGAGCTACGAATTTACAAAAGGGTATGAACTGACGCGGTTCATGGAAATAGTAGGCGCCTGCCAGCGCCGCGAAGCTGACCGCCATGGCTCCGATTACGTAAAGAGGATTGTTTTTCCGCCAAATAAAGCTGTAATTATCCTTCACCAGCGGTATATGCCCGTCCGCAAAGTCAGCCGGGAAAATGGCTTTATGCAGGGCAACGAAAACATAAATCAAGGGGCCTGCCGCCAGCAGCAAATGAGAGAGATTGAGAACGGCGGGGAGTAAGAGCAGCCCCAGCAGCATTATGCTGCATCCTGTACAGCTCATGCCGCAGCCCGTGCCGCAACCTTTGCCGCTGCCTTTGCCGCTGCCTTTGCCGCTTTCAGTGCCGGATTGTGATTCGTCATCTGCTGATATTCTGCCCCCGTAATTGCCCAGCCCTCTGAGCCGTTCCAGTCCCTCCCATGCTTCCTGATTGCCGGGATTCAGCCTTAAGACTTCCTTGTAGCAGGCATAGGCTCTGCTGATACTCCCGTTTTCCTCACAGCGCCGCCCCCTGGCCAGCACCTCCTGCCAGCTATCCTCCCTTTTAGCGGGCGGAGCTTCCGGGGGCAGGTAAGGGGGAGGCGCCTTATGCTCCGTTTCCTCCTCCTCGGCTTCCCAATTCAATATGTATTCGGTGCCGCAGTAGGGGCAGATGATTTCCTCCTGCCCCTGTTTTGGGGTGAGGGGAGAGCCGCAGCCATCGCAGTGAAAAGAGATTTTATGGGCGTTAAAAGACCGGTATTTTCTTTTACTCATGCAAAAACTCACTGCACCTTCCTTTGCCAGCCGCTTACACTTCCCTATAGATAATATTGAACTTCATGCCCTGATTGTAGTTGCCGAAATTCCGTCCGAACAGGGTGCAGCCCCCGGCATTGGCGGCTTCTGCCGGGGCGGCGATGCGGAAGCGCAAGTCGCTTTCATGGGTCAGCTTCAGGCTCTCTATGCTCTGGGCGGAAATCATGCGCCCGTCCAGGTAAGTGCCCCCCTCATTTATGACCAGCAGTTTCAGCAGGCCGTACTGGTTCCAGTTCCGCTCCCACCAGAGGGGAGTGTAGCGGCCCCGCACTTCTCCGTAGTCCCCCGGACTGGTCCAGGTGCCTATTTCCTCCCCGTTGAGGGAGAAAACAATATCGCTGGGCCAGTTCTCCGCATACCCCGGAGCCTCCGAGGAGATTTCAAAGGACAGCTGCAGCTCCGAAAGCTGCTGCCCTTTCTGCAGGTAATTGGGCAGACGGTACTCCACGAAGCCGGTGCTGAACCAGAGAATCCCCGCCTCTGTCCTGCGGGGGTCGTCAAAGAAGGCGGGGTCATCAACCCGCCCGATAAGCTCCTTCTCCGTGGCGATGCCGCAGGTGGGGGTGATGGCATAATCGCTGTACTGGCCGATGGGTATCTCCGTGGCATAGAGCTTCTGGGCCAGGAGCTGGCGGCCGAAGTCCAGCAGGAACTTGCTTTCCGGCACAAAGCAGCCCTTCCTGCCGCTGCTGCTCTCGCCGCTCTCTCCCAGCTCTATCAGCCCGGCACTTACCAGGAGCTTGATATTCTGGGTGACGGCTGCTCGGCTGACGCCGAAGCGCTGGGCCAGCTCCAGCATGCTCACCCCCGGATGCCGGGATACGTACAGGATGATATTGACCCTTAGCTCTGAGCTGAGGGCCTTGGCAATGGCAGACAGCTCTTCCAGACTGAATAACTCACGCATAAGGCACCTCTGAAATTAAGTATTTTCTTAATCAGTATAGCACACCATTCGTCCCTTGCCAATCTTGGGAAAGCAAAACAAGAAAAAATAAAAATAAATTCTCCAAAACCTATTGACACAGCAATAATAAACGAGTATATTAAGGCCATGGAACTTAATAAAGCAGATTGTTTATTAAGTAGAGTAATTAAGCAAACACTTAATCAAAAGGAGATGCTTGTCATGGTTAAATCCTATCCCAACCCCCTGGTCTTCCAGCGAGCCGATCCCTGCATCTATCGCCACACAGACGGCTACTACTACTTCACCGCCTCGGTGCCCGCCTATGACTGCATCGAGATCCGCCGCTCCCGCACCCTGGCAGGGCTGGAGGAGGCAGAGCCCTTCGTAGCCTGGCAGCATCACGCCAAGGGGGAGATGAGCTCCCTGATCTGGGCGCCGGAGATACACTACCTGCGGGGCAAGTGGTACATCTACTTTGCCGCCGCCCCCAATGATAAGGTAACGGGAGATACCTTCAACCACCGCATGTACGTGCTGGAAAACAGCAACGAGAATCCCCTGACCCCGGAATGGACGGAAAAGGGACAGATTCACACGGGCTGGGAATCCTTTTCTTTGGACGCAACTGTGTTCGAGCACAATGATGAGCTCTATTATATCTGGGCACAGGAGGACAAGGGCCTCAGCGAGAAATCCCACTCCAATCTCTATATCTCCGCCATGGAAAATCCCTGGACCCTCACGGGAGAGCCCACCCTTCTCACCCAGCCGGAGTACGATTGGGAAAGGAAGATTTTCTGGGTGAACGAAGGCCCCAGCGTCCTGGAAAAGAACGGCCACATCTTCCTGACCTACTCCGCCAGCGCCACGGATGAAAACTACTGCCTGGGCATGCTGGTGGCGGAGGAGGGCAGCGACCTGCTCTCTCCCCGTGCCTGGAAGAAGCTTGACCACCCGGTCTTCGGCACCTCCTATCCCCATCATGTCTACGGCCCCGGCCACAATTCCTTCACCGTCTCGGAGGATGGCAAGACAGACCTTCTGGTGTACCACGCCAGGAACTACACGGAGATAGAAGGAGATCCCCTCTACGACCCCAACCGCCATACCAGGGTGCAGCCCATCAACTGGCTCCCTGACGGCATGCCGGATTTCGGCACGCCCATAGAGGAAAACCGTTCTATGGAAGCATGGGAAGGAGCGAAGCGCCATGCCTAAGATTTTCAACCGGGATTTTATGAACTACGGCGGCCTTTTCTACTTTTACTTCATGATCTGGGCCATCGTCCTGGCCTTCCTGCCCCTGTGGCTGAAGGATATCGCAGGGCTGGACGAAGCGGAGGCAGGCTTTGTCTTTTCCTCCATGTCCCTGATTGCCCTCTGCTACCATCCCTTTTTCGGGGTGATACAGGATAAGCTGCGCTACAAGAAGCATCTCTTTGGTGTTATCGCCATTGCCCTGCTCTTTATGGGGCCCTTCTTCAACTATCTGTTCCAGGAGCTGCTGGCCTTCAATGTCTACGCAGGCGCTCTCTTGGGCAGCGGGTATCTTAGCCTCTGCTTCTTCGGCGGCGTGGGCGTGGTGGAGTCCTATATCGAGAAAGTCAGCCGCAAGAACGGCTTTGAGTACGGCCATGTGCGCCTGTTCGGGTCCCTGGCCGGTGCCACTGCCACCTTTATCGGCGGCCTGCTCTATGTGAATAACCCCGACAGCATCTTCTGGTTCGGCAGCGGCTCGGCCCTGCTGCTCTGCCTCCTTCTCTATCTGGCCAGGGTAAAGGGAGAGGATTCCCCGGAGGAACAGAAGGCCTCCGCCTCTGCAGCCAGCATCAATAAGAAGGATGTGCTGGAAATCCTGAAACTCAAGAGCTTCTGGGCCTTCGCCCTCATCATCGTGGGCACCGCCTCCATCTATGATGTCTTTGACCAGCAGTTCCCCAATTACTATGTGACCTTCTTCGACAGCAAAGAGGCGGGCATCGACACCTTCAGCAAGCTGTGCTCCGCCCAGACGGCCCTGGAGGCCGTGCTGATGGTCTTTGCCCCCGCCCTGGTGAATAAAATCGGTGCCAAGCGGGGCCTGCTCCTGTTCGGCTTCCTGACCTTCGTGCGCATCGCAGGCAGCGCCTTCTTCACCGACCCGGTGGCCCTCTCCGGCTTCCGTCTTATCGCAGCCTTTGAAATGCCCCTGATGCTGGTGTCCGTCATGAAGTACATCGCCTCGGTCTTCGATGTGCGGCTTTCCGCCACGGTCTACCTCCTGGGCTTCAACCTTGCCAAGCAGGGCTCCGTGGTCATCTTCTCCTCCATCGCCGGCGGCATGTACGCCTCCATGGGCTTCCAGAGCACCTACACCTTCCTGGCCCTCAGCGTCCTGGTCATTACCCTGATCAGCGTCTTCACCCTGAAAAACGACAAAAAAACCCAGGAGCAAGAGCAGCTTGTAGCTGCCATGCAAAAGTAAAGTGACTTGACCTCAAGCCGCCTGTCCTTACGGGACGGGCGGTTTTCCTTTGGGTGCCATTGTTCAAATCTTGTCACAAGCAAGCCTTCCCTGTTTCCCTGCTCCGGGATTTGGGGTATACTGATATGGTAAAGCCAACTGAAAATTCCCATGAATATCACGCTCCTTATTTTTTTTTCAAAAACCATGTAGCACTTTTCGTTGTCAGGCGTATAAAGAACAGAAAGACAGAGATAAAACGTCTACGGGCGAAGGATACGAAAAGGATGATTGAAATGAAACTCGATAAAGAAAGCAAGCTCACCAAGGAAGAACTCGAACAGGTATCGTGAGGATGCGACTATGAAACATCCAATGACAGCAGATTTTTGAATGTTTTGCTCAGGGGAACCGATTATCATCGTTGCGATCGCTACGGCAAATTTAAAATTTTTTGGGGAGCAGCAAACGTTATGGTCCATGTGAAGATATCGAGAATTCTTGGAGGGTGCTTGGCATTGAGATGGTCCCTTACGCCTGTGATCATAATGAATACTGGCTGAACGGCAAACTAATCACGAGGGACGAGGCTTGGGATTATGCGGAAAAATTAGTGGGCAAGCACTTGGAACGCTCGGATTGGGATTGGTAACGCGAAATCTTATTCCCATGAAGAAGTTTTGGAACGCATAAGAAAACTACTCAAACTTCCCACATAGAAAATACTAACGGCTCCTTGAAAACCGTATATCTCAAGAGATAAAATCCTCAGGCCGCCTGCAATAGGCGCTGCATGGACTCAGGCAGCTTGGACATAAACTTCGCATAGAAGGTTTCTAACTGAGCATCGGCAATATGAAATTCCTCCTGAACTGTCGCCAGCATAGCCTCCACTATGATCTGCATGGATTCATGGTATGTTATGTCGGCAACTTCGGATATCATGATGTAGAACAGCTCGCCAAGCGTTCTGTCGTCCTCATTGTCTCGCTTGGAAACTGCCAGAAGCATATAGCGGGTGAACACCAGAGCCACATGTGCAGTAAGGCCATCATAGGAAAGGCCATGGTACTCAAGTGATACAATAGACATGGCGTAAAACCTCCTTGGATAGTAGCTGGGTAGCACTTCTATTGTACCAAGTTTTGAGGCTTTGCGCCTTTTTTATCTTCTGAGATATACAGTTTTCAAGGATCTCCGCCGGTTATAGGTGTGGGAAGTTTGAGAATTTATTGTAAGCCTCCCTTCCGGCAGGAACATGGGCTTCTATGTAGAATACAATATCAGGTGCTATTGGTTATACACAGTCCAAAGGAGGTCACTCCCATGAAAAAACTCACCACCCTGCTCCTGGCCCTCCTGCTGCTCCTGGCTCTTTCGGCTGCAGCGGCTGCGGAGAAAACAGACTGGTACGACAAGAGCTACGATTTTACCAAGGTGAAGCGGGCCCTCATCTATGATGTGACTTTGACAGACAGGGCAGAGTTTGACAGCGACCTCCTGGACAGGGTCTTGCAGGAGGAGTACCTGAAGAACGCCCAGCGGCCCAAGTACGAAGCGGTGAGCCTGGAGCAGGCCATCCGGCGCATTTCCTTGGCGGAAGGCACGAATCTTGACACCCTCTGGCAGCAGGACAAGGCCAAGGCAGAAGAAATCTTCAGCCGCTGCCTCCCCCAGGTAGCCGATGTATACATAAAGGCGGAACTTCTGAAATGGCACGATGATTTTCACATCGTCCCCCAGTACACCAGCTGGGAAACCAAGACCATCACCCGCACCCACAAGAACAAGGACGGCTCCACCTACACCACCAAAGATTACATCACCGTGCCGGTGGTTCATCCCCCTCGGCGGGTGGACACCTCCACGGTGCGGCTGCGGTTCGATGTCTATGACAGCGCCACGGGGAAACTGGTCATGTCCAGAGACGAGCTGCGTCTCAGGGACGACTCCACCCACGGGGAAAAGGGCATCTTTGGGCGCATCTGCAAGTCCTTCTTTGACGATTTCAAGAGCAAGCTGAAAGGATGAAGGTTTCCCGGGCAGGCCTGTATGTATAGCAAATGTCATTATTGTTGCAAACAGCCCCCCACCACCGCCGCAGGCGGCGACGCGGAGCTAGTCCTCTTGAGGATGGTGGGGGGGATGGTTTTATGGCACATAAGTCATATTCTCCCAAAGGCAGAGAAAGGAGCTTCTCATGAGAAAACTGTTCCATCTAATGCTGGGGATAGCAGCAGCGTTCTCCCTCTGGGGAACCGCCCTGGCAGCCGGGCCGGACTACAGGAGCGGCACGCCCTGGCCGGATACGGATCTGGATGGTGTCGTGACCGAGGATATGGAAGCCTCCATCAAAGATAATTTCGTCCTGGCGGTCAACAAGGAGGATATTCTCGCCCTCAAGATTCCCGAGGGCTATCCAAGCGGCGGCACCTTAACGGATTTGCAGTTGAAGCAGAACGAGGATCTGAAAAAAATGTTCCTCGGCAAAGAACCGGCAGGCCATGACCAGAAGCTGGCCTACAATCTCTTTCAGCTTATGATGGACTGGGAAAGCCGCAACGCGCAGGGTGTGCTTCCCTTGAAAAAACAGACGGAGGCCATCGAGTCTGTGGGCACGATTGCCGATTTGAACGGGTATTTTCTGGAGACTGCCCCGGAGGATTGTCCTGCAACCATCTGGCCGGTGGGTGCAGGCCCCGATTTGCAGGATTCCTCCCGCAATACCCTGCGAGTAGGGTATGCGCCGCTGCTACTGGAGGATTCCGGGGAATACAGCAAGCTGACCGAATACGGGCGCATCAAGCAGAAAGCATTTTCTGATTTTGCGCAAAAGGTGCTTGGAAAACTCGGCTATTCGGAGACGGAAGCCAGGCAGAAAATCGAAAACTGCTTTGCCCTTGAGAGCAAGATGGCGCCTGCCATTTACACCAACGAGGAACGCAACAAGCCGGATTTCAGGGCCAGAACGAACAACTATTACAGCCGGGAGAAGCTGGCCAGGGAACAGGGAAACTTGCCTATTTTGGCCATGCTGAAGCACATTGGCTATCCCGAAGCAAAAGAGTATGTCATTATGTCCCCTGCTTTCCTGTCGAAGCTGAATCAGATCTACACGCAGGAAAATCTGCCCCTGCTCAAGGATTACCTGATTGTCCATGGCGTATTGAGTACGGCCGGAAATCTTGACCGGGAGTGCTACGAGTGGTCGATGGAATGCAGCAATGCCATTTCCGGCGCCAGCGGCACGCTGCCGGATGTGGCTGTATTCTCTGCCTGTGTTGCCAATAAGCTGGAGTGGCCCACAGCGCGATTCTACGCCGAAACCTATCTGAAGCAGGAAGACAAGAAGCGCATCTCCGGGCTGGTCGATCGGCTTTTTGATGCTTATCATGGCGTAATCAATGAGGCGGATTTTCTTTCCGCCAGGACGAAGGCAAACGCCATCGCGAAACTGGAGGCCATTGACAAGCGGGTTCTTTTCCCGGATGACTGGACGAACTACGAATGCAAAGAACTCAATTTCCCTTCTCCTCGGGAAGGCGGCACGCTTTGGCAGGCCCTGAGGGCTATCGATGCTTATGAACTTGCGGAGAACATCAGGGAATTGACCGAGCCGGTGGACAAAGACAAGTGGATTATGTCCCCCCATACGGTGAACTGCGCTTACGCTCAGCAAACCAATGCCATCCACATCACGGGAGCATTCTCCCAGGGAGCCATGTACCGCAGCGATATGAGCGACGAGGAGCTTATGGCCAAACTGGGCTGTGTCATCGGGCATGAGATTTCCCACGCCTTTGATTCCAGCGGTGCGCAGTACGACAAAAACGGCAATATGAAAAACTGGTGGACGAAAGCGGATTATGCTGCCTTCCGCGCCCGCAATGAGAAGATGGTTGCCTACTACAACAAGATGCACCCCTGGGCGGGGCAGGACTTCTACGGCAGCATCATGACCGGCGAGGCATGCGCGGATATGGCCGGGCTGAAGGCCGTTTTGCGCCTTGCGGCGCAGCAGAAGGACTTTGATTATGACAAGTTCTTCCGCGCCTTTGCCGATGTGTGGCTGCTCAAGGATACGCTGCCGATGGCCTATATGCGCATCAATGATGTTCACCCCATGGGCTATTTGCGTATCAACTGCACCTTGCAGCAGTATGATGAATTTCTGGATTTTTACGGCATCACCGAAGGCGACGGGATGTACCTTGCCCCCGAGGACAGGGTGGCTATTTGGTAAAGGAAGTTCGGGCATATCAAAGATTAAGGAGTGAAATTTACAATGCAAAAAACCGGGGCCACATTTTCCATTCCCATAACTCGCCGTGATTTTATGAAGTTGGCGGCGGTTTCGGCGGCTGCCCTGGCCATGGGGGGGCAGAATCCGCCCAAGGCAAGTGCCGCCCTGCCCTCTGCCGTGGATTTCAGCAGGGCGGAGATACCCACCCTTTTTGAAACCGATGTCTGCGTGGTGGGGGGCGGCGCAGCGGGGACGGCGGCGGCTGTAAGCGCGGCCAAAAACGGGGCCAGGACCCTGCTCGTTGAGCGCAGCATCCTCTTAGGGGGCCTGGCAACCCTGGGCTGCGTCTATCCCTGTATGCCCACATTTATTGATGGTAGCGACACCCCTTATATTACGGAACTGAATCAACGCATGGAACGGCAGCAGGGGGCCAGGGCGAGAAACGATGTTGTCACCGACTTCTTTTATGGCGGCGGGCAAGGGCTATACGCCGCCGAGTCCCTCACCTTAGTCTATGAGGAACTGTGCGCCGAGGCGGGGGCGGATATCCTGTATGAAACCACCCTGGTGGGCGCAGTGGTGGAGCAGGGCAAAATCAGGGAATGCATCGTGCAGACAGTGGAGGGCCTTGGCAAGATTCGCGCCAAAACCTTTATTGACGCCACGGGGGATGCCCTTCTTTCCCGCCTGGCCGGTGTGAGGACGGAAAAAGGCTCGGAGAAAACCGGAAGGAACCAGCCCATGAGCCTGCGTTTCGAGATGGCAGGTGTGGACGTAAACAAGGTCTGCGACTTCTTCACTTATACACTCAAAGACCAACGCATGGAACCGCCCCTTTTGCAAAGGCTCAAGGAAGATGTGGCCGCAGGCAAGGCCCCCTTTATGGAGTTTGCCAAGATCAAGGAAAATGAGAATTTCTTCAAGCAGGGCGTCAAGGAGGGCAAGCTTACCGAGGATGACATCCTGTATATTCAGGGTTTCTCCGTCACCGGCAAGCCGGACACCATGGCCATGAACTGCCCGGAGATGCCGCCTTTGCTGTTCAGCGCCACGGACGCAGCCTCACGCAGCAAAGCCATCACTTTTGGCCGCCGCATGATGCACCGTATCGCAGGTTTCCTTATTTCCGATGTCCCCGGCTTTGAAAAGGCTTACATTAGCCGTGAGTCCGGTATGCTGGGCACCCGCGAGACCTGGCGCATCCGGGGCAAATACTACCTGACCGCCGAGGATTATTGGAACGGGCACCATTTCCCCGATGCAGTCTGCCGCACTGCCTATCCCATCGACATTCACGATGTAAAGCTGAATTTTGGCAAGAAGCTCCAAAAGGGAGAGTATTACGAAATCCCCTACCGCGCCCTGGTGCCGGAGGAAATTTCCAACCTCATCGTGGCAGGGCGCTGCATAAGCGGCAGCTTTGCGGCCCAAGCCTCCTTCCGCATCCAGCCCACCTGCATGAGCATGGGGGAGGCGGCAGGCATCGCGGCAGCCTGGGGACTTTCGCAGGGGATGGCGGCAAATGCTGTGCGCTGGGAGGATATTCCCCAGGACAAACGCAGTTATGTCAGTAAAGGATAAATCCACGTCTTGGAAGCCGCAGGGGACAAAGCTCCGTGATCAAAGCATCACATTCGGGCGTCATCGGCATGGTGTGGTTAATGCGAAAACAAAGCTGTGTGCTCCGCCTGGCTTCCTCCACGAGGCGACGGTTTTCCTCGTTTTCGATTCGCATATCAATCCTTTTTTCTTCCAATTGAGTATTTTGGCTCAGGTGGGCTCTTCCGCTATAACCCGTAACAGCCTTACGTTGAAGTAAATATCATAACTATGCAACTGGGCACGCGTAATTTGTGGCGTGTTTCAAATCTGCCTAAATTCGGGTAACACTTCCTGGTGCCAAAATTA
>CAMVGU010000026.1 GCA_947167105.1 uncultured Selenomonas sp.
CAAGTTTCGATAACAAAGGAAAACGTGCACCTATTCCCATCACTCGCAGAAAAAAGAAAGCGGATACTACATGTTAAATCGTAAAGTTATTTAAAATTTCCTATACTAGTTTGGTCAAGGCTGTGACGGGATTCGACATTCAGCTGGGCGAGGAAGGAGATGTGGTGAATATGTTGAACGCATGGGAGAATGGCTTGGCTCAGGCACGGCTGGACGGAAAGCAGAGCGGCATGGACGCTGCGCGGGAAGAAAATGCTCTTGCCATGTTTGCCGACCATCTGCCTGTGGAAAAGGTAGCAAAGTACAGCAATTTGTCGCAGAGGGAAGTTACCGAACTTGGGAAGAAGCACGGGTACTTGCAATAACGCAGCCAAGACGGGCATCACGGAAAGACCACTGTCCTCCGTGGTGCCCAGTTTTACGAAGAATTGCAATAGGAAATTCAACGGCTTTTTGCCGAAAAACTTCGACTTGAAGATATACCGTTTTCAACTGAAACAATGAGTCTCCCGCTTCTAAAGCGGGAGTAAAAAGCCTATATCGCGCGAGTGGGGGCGGAGCGAAGCGGTATCCCCCACTCACAAGAAGTCAATCCACGCGTTACAGGCTTGTCGTGCTCCTCGAAGTACCGGCGTGGATTGAAACAATATTTTGTTGTATCATGACTGATCAAGTTTGAAAGGGAGAGTTGTAATGGGTATCATCAGCGGCCTGATGGGCAATGCGGCGGAGACCAGTGTGGAGAGTGTGAAGCAGGAATATGGCAAGCTTCTGGGAGGCAGGGAGGAAATCATCCAGGCTTACCAGTGGGTACGGGATTTGATGATATTTACGGATTTTCGGCTGATTCTGGTGGATATACAGGGGGCGACGGGGAAGAAGGTGGATTACCATTCCATTCCCTACAAGAGCATCAGGCATTTCGCCGTTGAGTCTGCCGGGCATTTTGATTTTGAAGCGGAGCTTAAAATCTGGGTGTCCGGCATGGGGACGGAGCCTCTGGTCTATACTTTCAGCAAGGATGCAGATGTCTACAAGGTGCAGGCGCTTCTGGCTGAGTGCGTGGGCAGGTGAAGGGTGCCTTGTCATAGGCATGGATAGAATCAGGTGGGGGAATGGAAAATGGTCATAGAAATCATCAGCGTGGGTACGGAAATCCTCATGGGCAATATCGTCAATACGAATGCCCAGTATATTGCCAGCAGGCTGGCTCATCTGGGGCTGGATTCTTATTACCAGACAGTGGTAGGGGACAATCCCGACCGCATCAGGGGCGTACTGGATGTGGCCTTTTCCCGCTCGGACGGGGTCATCCTGACGGGCGGGCTGGGGCCGACGAAGGATGATTTGACGAAAGAGATGCTGATGGAGTATTTCGGCAAGGAGCCGGTAATGGATGAGAAGGCGCTGGCTATGCTGCAGGAGCGCATCAATCGCAACGGCTTCCGGGAGCTGACCGACAGCCTGAAGAAGCAGGCCATTGTGCCGAAGGACAGCCTGATTCTCTACAATCATCACGGCACGGCCCCCGGCTGCGTGATGGAGCGGACGGATGGCAAGGTCTGCGTGCTGCTGCCCGGCCCGCCGAAGGAGATGCAGCCCATGTTCGAGGAGGCTGTGGAACTGTATCTGGGGGCCAAGAGCGATAAGGTGCTGGTTTCGCTGAATGTGAAAGTGCTCAGCAAGCAGGAAGCGCCGCTCTCTATTGTGGGCGAGTCGCCGGTGGCGGACAGGCTGGGGGAGCTTTTGGACAGCCAGAATCCGACGGTGGCCACCTACGCGAAGGAGGACGGCTGCCTGGTGCGGGTGACTGCGGCAGGCAAAAGCCGCGAGGAGGCACTGGCGCTTGCCGAGGAGATGGCAAAAAAGTGCAAGGAGGCCATCGGCGCCGAGTATGTGCGCTATATCAAGGAGGACTGAATTTCATGGGGAAGGAAGATTTTTTTGCCTATTGAATATATTACGCTGATTGCGGTACTGGTGCTGAGTTATATCGGCCATAATATGACGGTTGCCTATGCGGCAGGCATTTTGCTGGTGGTGAAGTTCCTGGGGCTGACAAGTGCACTGCATGCCCTGGGAACTCATGGGCTGAACTGGGGCATCTTGCTGCTGACGGTGGCGGTACTGGTGCCCCTGGCAGATGGCACGATAACCGTGCATGACATGGTGGAGGCTTTCAAGACACCGGTGGGCATTATAGCCATCACGGCGGGACTTCTGGCAGCTATTGCGGGCGGCAGCGGCGTAGATCTTCTGAAGAATTCGCCGCAGATCGTGCCTGCACTGGTCATAGGTACGATGGCTGGCGTCTTTTTCTTCAAGGGCGTGGCTGTAGGCCCGCTGATTGCGGCCGGGGTGACGTACTTCGCTGTCTGGTGCATGAAGCTGCTGGGTCATTGAGCGCCATATCTTTGCTGAGGCGGCATGGCTTCCTGGAAGTATTCCCCATGGCGAAGTTTTCTCTGAAGAAGGGGCTTGACACAGTGACTGTCCATGCCTATAATTAACTCAATTTATGAAAAGAAAAGCGATGCGGAAGACACGACAGAAGCTTTAAGTTTCTCCAGAGAGAGGGGCCTTGGCTGCGAGCCCCTTGGAACACTGCTTGTGCCACCACTTCCAAGCTGCGGGCTGAAAAGCGATGAGTAAGCCTCGCCGGAGTCCTCTCCGTTACCAAGGCAAAAGTGGTCTCTGTCCATGACAGGGGCAAGCAGGGTGGAACCGCGAGCATGGCCTCGTCCCTCGTTTGGGGGACGGGGCTTTTTATTTTGTGAGGAGGATTGGAAATGCTTAAAATTACGTTGAAGGATGGCTCTGTGCGTGAGGTTGCCGAGGGCACGAGCATACTGGATTTTGTTAAGCAGGTGAGTAATAGCCTGGCCAAGAAGGTGCTGGCCGCCAGGGTGGATGGGCAGACGCGGGATCTTATGAGTGTGCTGGATAAAGATGCGCAGGTCGAGTTTTTGACCTTCGAGGATGCAGATGGCCGCTGGGCACTGCGCCATACGGCTTCCCACATCCTGGCCCAGGCTGTGAAGCGCCTGTACAAGGACAGCAAGGTGCAGTTGGCAATCGGCCCTGCCATTGAAAACGGGTTTTACTATGATTTCGATATGGAGCGTCAGTTGACGGATGCTGACCTGCGGGATATCGAGAAGGAAATGAAGAAGATAGTCAAGGAGAATCTGGCGCTCACCCGCAAGGAAGTCAGCCGCGCCGAAGCCTTGAAATTCTTCGAGGAACAGGGCGAGAGCTACAAGGTGGAGCTTATCAATGACCTGCCGGAGGATGCCACCATTTCCATGTATAGCCAGGGCGAGTTTACGGATCTGTGCGCCGGGCCCCATGTTGTTTCCACGGGCAAGGTCAAGGCCATCAAGCTGCAGAGCGTGGCCGGCGCATACTGGCGCGGCAATTCCGATAACAAGATGCTGCAGCGCATTTATGGCACGGCTTTCGAGAAGCAGGAGGAGCTGGATGCCTACCTGCATATGCTGGAGGAGGCTGAGAAGCGCGACCACCGCAAGCTGGGCAAGGAACTGGATCTTTTCTCCCTGCATGAGGAGGGGCCGGGCTTCCCCTTCTTCCACCCCAATGGCATGGTCATTCGCAATGAACTCATCAATTACTGGCGTGAGGTGCATCGCCGCTACGGCTACCAGGAAATCAAAACGCCGATGATTATGAACCGTAAGCTGTGGGAGACTTCGGGCCACTGGGATCATTACAAGGAAAATATGTACTTCACGAAAATAGATGATGAAGATTACGCAGTGAAGCCCATGAACTGCCCTGGGGGTATGCTGGTCTACAAGACCCATGCCCACAGCTACCGCGACCTGCCCCTGCGTCTCGGTGAGCTTGGCCTGGTACACCGCCATGAGCTTTCCGGTGCCCTGCACGGCCTGTTCCGCGTCCGCAACTTCACCCAGGATGATGCCCATCTCTTTATCACGCCGTCGATGATTGAGGAGGAAATACAGCACACCATTGACCTGTTCGATGAGGTGTATTCCACCTTCGGCCTCTCCTATAAGGCGGAGCTCTCCACGCGCCCGGAGGATTCCATGGGCTCCGATGAGATTTGGGAGAAGGCCACGGCGGCGCTGCAGAATGCGCTGGAGCATCGCGGCCTGGAATATGTGGTGAATGAAGGGGACGGAGCTTTCTACGGGCCTAAGATCGACTTCCATCTGAAGGATTCCATTGGCCGTACCTGGCAGTGCGGTACGATTCAGCTTGATATGCTGATGCCGGAGAAGTTCGATCTCACCTATGTGGGGGAGGACGGCGAGAAGCATCGTCCGGTCATGCTGCACCGCGTGGTTTACGGCTCCATTGAGCGCTTTATCGGCATCCTGATTGAGAACTATGCCGGTGCTTTCCCCTGCTGGCTTGCGCCTGTGCAGGCGAAGCTCCTGCCCATCACGGACAAGCATATGGACTATGCCTATGCGCTGAAAAAGAAGATGTTTGACCTGGGCCTGCGGGTGGAAGTGGATGACCGCAATGAGAAGGTGGGCTACAAGATCCGCGAGGCCCAGGTGAAAAAAATCCCCTATGCCCTGGTCGTGGGCGATGAAGAAGTGGCAAATGGCACGGTGACAGTCCGCAAGCACGGCGAAAAGGAAACCCAGTCCATGCAGGCGGAGGAGTTCATTAAGTACCTGCAGCAAAAGATTGCCAGCAAGGACGAGAAATATTAAGCTTGACAGCCTGTGCGGGCGATGATATAATCTCATCTGTTAAGCAAGAGGAAGCCACCGCTTTCCACCGCCTGGCAGGCAGCCAGTCCGGTTCATAGCATGATTTTCATGGGGGTGGCGTATGCTGCCCCCCTTTTTTTGCTGAATAACAACTGTATTCAGGAGGTGTTTCTACTATTAGCAGGGATTCATTACGTATCAATGAGCAGATTCGCATCCGTGAAGTCCGGGTGACCAGTGCCACGGGTGAGCAGCTCGGTATCATGCCTACCCGTGAGGCACTGCGGATGGCTGAGGAGCAGCATCTGGATTTGGTCGAGGTCGCCCCGAAGGCCAAGCCGCCTGTCTGCCGCATCATGGATTTCGGCAAGTACCGCTATGAGCAGCAGAAGCGCGACAAGGAAGCCAAGAAGAAGCAGAAGATCATCAGCATCAAGGAAGTCAAGCTGCGCCCGAATATCGAGCAGCATGATTTTGATGTCAAGGTGAAAAATGCCGTGCGCTTTGTGCAGGAAGGCAACAAGGTCAAGGTGACAATCATGTTCCGCGGCCGTGAGCTCTCCCATCCGGAGCTGGGCCGTGAGGTACTGGATCGGGTGGCAGCGCAACTGGGTGACACGGTTTCCGTGGAGCGCAGCGCCAAGCTCGAAGGCAAGAACATGACGATGATTCTTGCACCGAAGGCTTCCAAGGTCCAAAAGCCCAAGAAGCAGGCTCCGGCCCAGGAGCAGGCTGACGAGGCCGGCACGACTGAGACTGAGTAAGAAGATTTTAAGGAGGAAACTATAATGCCGAAGATCAAGACCCGCAGAGCGGCTGCCAAGCGTTTCAGCATGACCGGCAGCGGCGAGTTCAAGCGCAATAAGGCTTTCAAGAGCCACATCCTGGAGAAGAAGAGCCCGAAGCGCAAGCGCAACCTGCGCAAGGCTGCCCTCGCTTCCAATGCCGATTACGCACGCGTGAAGCGCATGCTTCCGAACGGTTGATAGATTTCGCAAGCTGGATAGATTTGAGGAGGATTACCAATGCCAAGAGTTAAAACCGGCGTCACTGCACATCGCCGCCATAAGAAAATCCTGAAGCTCGCCAAGGGCTACAAGGGTGCCAAGAGCAAGCAGTTCAAAAAAGCCAATGAGACAGTCATGAAGGCTCTTTACTATGCCCGCCGTGACCGTCGCGCGAAGAAGGGCGAATTCCGCCGTCTCTGGATTGCCCGCATCAATGCTGCGGCCCGCCTGAACGGCTTGTCCTACAGCCGACTTGTCTGCGGTCTTACGAAGGCCGGTGTGGAAGTCAACCGCAAGATGCTGGCTGACCTGGCTGTTTCTGATGCCGAGGCTTTTGCGAAGCTCGTTGCTGTCGCCAAAGAGAATCTGTAATTAGGATTTTTGACATAAAGGGTTGATAGGGTCCTGCGGCTCTGTCAGCCTTTTTTTTATCGGGAGTGGCGTATGGAAAAGATAGACAGTGCAAGCAACAGGAAAATCAAGCTGGCGGCGAGCCTCTCCCGGCGCAAGCACAGGGAGCAGGAGGGACTGTTCCTTGCCGAAGGCGTGCGCCTGTGCGAGATGGCAGCAGTGTCCGGCTGGCAGGCGGAATACGGACTGGTGACGGAAAGATGCCTGCAGTCGGAGCGGGGGCAAAGACTTTGCCGGCAACTGGAAGGGCAGTGTCCCATGTATCTGGTCACGGAGCAGCTTTACGGGAAGGCGGCAGCGGTTGAGACGCCCCAGGGGGTGCTGCTGGTCATCAGGCAAAAGCAAAGCCGCCTGGCGGATTTGCCGGCGGCGGAGGCTCCGTTATATGTTGTGCTGGATGGTGTGCAGGACCCCGGCAATGCAGGTACGATTATCCGCACTGCGGATGCGGCAGGCGCAGGGGCTGTTATATTGATGCAGGGCACAACGGATATCTTTGCTGACAAGGCTGTGCGCGCCACCATGGGCTCACTGTTTCATCTGCCTGTCTGCACCGGGGTGACAGGGGAGGAACTGGCGGCCTTTGCGGCTGCAAAAAAATTGCGGCTCTATGTGACTGCCCTGGATGAGACGGCAAAGCCCCATTTTGATTGCGATTTGCGCGGCCCGCTGCTGCTGGCCTTTGGCAATGAGGGCAGGGGCGTTTCCCCTGAATTGCTGCTGCAGGGGGAGAAGCTCTATATACCTATGCAGGGTGGTGCGGAATCCCTGAATGTGGGTGTGGCGGCGGCTGTCGTGCTGTACGAGGCCCTGCGGCAGCGGCATCATGCCCAGAACAGGTGAACTCCCAGCACACCGTGCTCGACGGAGAGCGTAACTTTGTCTGCCTTGACCCAGTTACTGGTGGCGCTGGGCAGGCTTTGGGTGATGGTGGCCCGCTTCAGGGGCCAGTGTAGGCCCCTGCTGTTCACCCCCAGGCAGCGTGTGGTGAAGGGCAGCAAGGAGAGAGAGTCAGGCCGCTTACTGAATTCAAGCTCCATGCTCTCATCGGCACGCAGGAAAAGCAGGGCTTCCTGCTCATCTGCCAGCAGGCAGCGCAGGGGCGAGGCTGTGAAGGCGCAGCTGACTGTAAGGCTGTACAGATGGTCAAGCCGCCCGCCGAAAGCACCGGTGACCAAAGCAAAGGACTGCTGCTGCTCTATGGCAAGCTGCAGGGCAAGCTGGGTATCGGTGTAGTCCTTGGCCCTGGGGCAGTGCCTGGTGGGAATGCCTTCTGTCTCGGCCTGCAGCCAGGCTTCCGGGTCGGCGCTGTCTCCGTCCCCCAGCAGCATTGCAGGTGCAAGCCCTGCGTTGCGGCAGGCATCAAGGCCGTGGTCTATGGCCCAGAGCGGATGCCCGGAGGCAATTTTCAGCAGCCAGCCAGGCTCAGGCCCGCGCCCGCCGCTGACCAGCACCGGAAAAGCGGAAGGAATTTCATAGGGAACAGAGACAGTGAGCTGAGGCAAGACCAGCTTGCTGTTTTTTGTTGATGTTGGAATATTGCTGACAATATTTTCAGGCATATGAATACCTCGGTCTGATTTATGGTATAATGTATATATAGTTCTCTGCACTAATCATAACACATGCAGCGATTCAGATAAAGGAGTTGAGCGCATCATGGTGAAATTTACTTATTATGGCCACGCGGCTTTCCTGCTGGATGATGGCAACATCAGGATTTTGGGAGACCCGTTCCTGACGGGGAACCCGAAAGCGAGCATCAAGGCTGATGCAGTGGAGTGCGATTACATTCTGGTCTCTCATGCCCATGGCGACCACCTGGGTGATGCGCCTGAGATCGCAAAGCGCACGGGGGCAGCCATTATCTCGACGCCGGAAGTCATAGGCGTATGCGAGGAGCGTGCAGGGCAACTGAAATCCTGCCCCATGAATCTGGGGGGCTCCCTGAACCTGCCGGGGGGCAAGGTGCGCATGGTGTTGGCACAGCACAGTGCCGGCGTGCCCGGCGGCATTGCCTGCGGCTTCGTGGTGGAGCTGGGGGGTCTGCATATCTATTTCGCTGGTGATACGGCGCTTTTCAGCGATATGCAGGTCATTGGCCGCAAGGATAAGCTTGATTATGCCCTGCTGCCGGTGGGCGATAACTATACCATGGGGCTGGAGGACGCGGCCCAGGCAGCTCAGTGGCTGGCAGTGCGCCATGTGATTCCGATTCATTACAATACCTGGCCGGTCATCGAGCAGGATGTGCAGCTCTTCAAGCAGGTGACAGAGCGCATGGCCCATGCAGAAGTGCATATTGTGGAGCCTGGCCAGACTTTGGAGATGGCATGACGGAAAAAAAGCCCAGGCTGGTGGTTATCCTGGGCCCGACAGCTTCCGGCAAGACGGCTTTGTCCGTGGAGCTTGCTAAGGCTCTGGGCACGGAAATCATTTCCGGCGATTCCATGCTTGTCTACAAGGGCTTTGACATAGGCTCTGCCAAGCCAACGCTTAAGGAGCGGGGCGGCGTATTGCATCATCTGATTGATGTGCGGGAACCCTGGGAAAGCTACAACGTGACGGATTTTGTCACGGAAGCAGGACGCCTGATAGCAGAGCTGAATGGAAGGGGCAAGCTGCCTTTGCTGGCAGGCGGAACCGGGCTTTACGTGAAGGCTTTGCTGGAAGGCTACGAATTCAATGAGACCGAGGGCCATGCGGCTTACCGGGCGGAGCTGGAGGAGCTTGGTCGCAGTCGGGGCAGGGAATATGTTCACAGCCTGCTGGCTGAGGCAGACCCGGAGGCTGCCGCACGGCTGCACCCCAACAACTTCCGCCGTATCGTGCGCGCTTTGGAAGTGCAGCATTTTGGCGGTGAGCGGATTTCCCAAGCCAGGCTGGCGGCAACAGACCCGGAAGGAGTGACCCGGGCCGGGGCAAGCCTTTGCTATGATGCGCTGGTGCTGGGGCTGGCACGGGAGCGCCAGGGGCTCTATGAGCGCATTAACCGGCGGGTGGAGCAGATGTTTGCAGAGGGCCTGGAGCAGGAAGTCAGGAAGCTTTCAGATAGCGGCATTACACGCGCCATGCAGGCCATGAAGGGCATTGGCTATAAGGAGACGGCTGCCTATCTTGAAGGGGAGATGTCGCGGGAGGAAGCGGTGGAGCTTATCCAGAAATCTACGCGCCATTTTGCGAAGAGACAGATGACCTGGTATCGCAAGATGCCTTATATACATTGGCTGCCGGCCGACACGCTGAGCGGAGAGGAACTCTTGGCAGCGGCCCTGTCAGCCATCCGGGAGCGGTGGGGAGCATGAAGAAGGAGGAAAATTTATGCAGAACAAGAAAAACACTGCGGATTTGCAGGATCTGTTCCTGAATCAGGTTCGCAAGGAAAATGTGGCTGTGACTGTCCATTTGGTGAATGGTTTCCAGATCAAGGGCATGGTCAAGGGCTTCGATAATTTCACCGTTGTTCTGGATGTAATGGGCAAGCAGCAGCTTATCTACAAACATGCCATGTCAACTATTACCCCTGCGCGCCCGGTCAGCACCTTCATAGCCGGTGAGAAGCCGTCCAAAGACGCGGAGACGCAGGCATGACGGCTGAGCGCATGCGCGGTTTTGAGGTCGTCAGCGATTACGAAGGGCAGGGCATACGCCTGCCTGAGCGCAAGACGGCCTCCAGCGCCGGTTATGATTTGGAAGCGGCGGTAGGCTGCATTGTGCCGCCTGGAGAGCTGACCCTGGTGCCCACCGGACTGAAAGCCTATATGCAGCCGGATGAGGTGCTCTCCATCCACATCCGCTCCAGCATGGCTGTGCGGCAGAAGCTGGTGCTGATGAACAGTGTCGGTGTTGTGGATGCGGATTACTACAACAATCCGGACAACGAAGGCCATATTTTCATTGCCGTCTGGAATCGCGGCCAGGAACCGGTGGCCCTGAAAAAAGGCGAGCGTATCGCTCAGGGCATCTTCATACGCTATTTGACGGCAGATGCGGACAAGGCAGGGCAGGGAGCAGAGCGCCTGGGGGGCTTTGGCTCCACCGGTCAAAAATAAGTCTAAATTTTTTCCCTGAAATGACGATATAATTTATGTAAGTATTGCAAACAGAGGCAAGCTTCATTTCCGAGGGGGTGTCAAGGATGTTGGATCGGATAGAACGTGTGACACGGGTAAAAGGCGTGGAGCCGGATGTCAGGAAGTCTTTCAAGCGCAAGGAAGGCTTTGAGGATCAGGGCAAGAAAAAGCAGCAGTTTTCTCAGGTGCTGGACAGGGAATTAAGCAAGGAGAGCAGGCCGGGGAATGATGCAGGCCCCGGTGCTCCGCGGGCGT
This sequence comes from uncultured Selenomonas sp., assembly GCA_947167105.1. Lineage (GTDB taxonomy): Bacteria > Bacillota > Negativicutes > Selenomonadales > Selenomonadaceae > Selenomonas_B. Next base: position 10,456 of record CAMVGU010000026.1, read on the forward strand.
ATGCCTTGGAGCTTGCCCGTCCGACCCATTCCTTGTACTACGAGAATGAAGTGGATTTTGCTCAGGTGAAGAAGAACCTCCTGAAAAGATAGGGCGGGGCGATGACAGACAAGGATTATATGCGCCTGGCCTTGCAGGAAGCGGAGGCAGCATACAAAATGGGGGAAGTGCCCATAGGTGCCGTGCTGGTAGACCCTTCCGGCCGGGTGGTGGCGCGAGGGCACAATATGCGGGAGGCCTGGCAGGATGCAACGGCCCATGCGGAGGTCGTTGCGATACGCGAGGCTTGCAAGGCACTGGGGCACTGGCGGCTTACGGATCTGACGCTTTATGTTACCATCGAGCCTTGCCCTATGTGTGCTGGTGCCATCGTGATGAGCCGCATATCAAGGCTTGTCTATGGCGGCATGGACGCCAAGGCGGGAGCCTGCGAGTCACTCTTTAACATCCCAGGGCATCCGGCCCTGAATCACAGGCCGGAAGTGACAGCCGGGGTGCTGGAGGACGAGTGTATTGCCATGGTAAAGAAATTTTTCCGCGCACGGCGGGAAGAAATGCAATAGAAAAATGCCAACCGGCTCGAAAAAAGTCTGGTTGGCATTTTTTGCTGCTCAAATATCCCAGGGCAGGGTGTCGGGATTCGGGGTGGCGCGATCAATTTCGGCCAGTATCCAGGGGGCGTTATCGTGTGTGGCGGCAAAGGCATGCTCCAGGCCCGCCTTGTATTCATCGGGTACGGCCATGGCATGGAGGGCCATGTGCATGTAATCCTTGGCCACCAGGGTCACGCCCCGCTCTGCGGCCAGTTGGGCCTTGTAGCGGTAGCCGTAGTAGAGATAGCTGTTGTGCGCGACGGGAATATCCTGGTAGGCGGCTATGCGCTCGTCCGCTTCCTCCTCGGCTTCCTTGGCCATATTCATCTTATGCATCAAGTTCCAGCGATCTCCCCATAGCTCACCTCGCAGCAGGTATTTGTACAGGAAATCCGTGCCCTCGGCCAGCTCGATGGCGAGATTGATGTGCTTCAGGGCCTGCTCATTTTGGTTCAGTTCTTTTTCCAGGCTGCTCAGGCGCTGCAGTGCAAAAGCCTTTTCCTCCACATCCTGGGAAATTCCCTCGTCTATATCTGCCTCCACCACGCTGCGGAAAAGTTCCAACGCTTCCCTGGTCTTGTCAATGCCTTTCATGCCCAGGAAATGCGCGAGGCGCGCCCTGGCATGCCAGTTATCCATGCCGCCGGTGAACAGGGTCTCGGGGGGATGGGCAGGTGAGTCCATTACGAGATGCACGAGTTTATGGAATTCTTCCTGTGTCATTGTCTGGAAAACCTCCTGAAAATTGGTGTATAATTGGCTAAGTCGTAATTCAGTATAGCATTTTCAGGGGAGGCAGACAATGCTGCAAGTCGGCAGAATCAAGGCAGCGCTTATAAGGCTGTGGGCAAAAGCCCAGCAGGCGGTGGAGCAGAATATAGGGGCAATCACGCTCCTTTATCTGCTTAATGTTTTTACGATAGTCTGGCATCATCTCTATCTGTACCAGGGACAGCAGCTTGATGTGCTGGCCATTTATGCGGTGTTCCTGCTGGCAGCAGTTACTTTATATTCGATTCTGCTGGGGCTGCTTCCCAGCCGCCCTTTGCGCCGGGGGCTGCTTTATGCTTCCTTGTTTATTTCAGCTCTCCTGGGTGCGCTGGAATGTTTCTCCATCTATAATTACCGGGCCTTGGTGGGGGCCGGCATCATCACGGCCGTATTGCAGACAAATCCCCATGAGGCCGGGGAATTCTGGCAAAAATATGTAGGTTTCACCGGCGTGTTTTTGTCAGCGGTTTTTGCCCTGGGCTGTGTACTGCTGTGGCGCCGGGTACGTCACTGGCGCCTGAGCTTTCCCAGCCGCCGCCTGCGCAGCCGCTTGCTGCCGTCATTTCTGGCTTTAGGAGCAGGCATGGGAATTTGGCTGCTGTATTCCTATCAGTCCTTTATCGTCAATGCAGACCTGGATGTGTCCTTTGTGCGTGTTTCCCGCTCCGCCCAGGTGGCCCTCAGCAACATGCGCAGCTATGAGGAACTGCGCACTAAGGCGGCAACAGAGCCGGAAATCACGGAGAACCGCAGCACCGTACCCTATGTGGTCTTTATCCTGGGGGAGTCCACGGCCCGCAACCGCTTGCACCTCTATGGTTATCCCCTGGATAACACACCCAATCTCGACGAGTTGAACAGAAAAGGCGAGCTGGCGGTTTTCCGTGATGTGATTGCTCCCCAGGGGGCCACGGCGGCGGTGCTGCGGGAGTTGTTCACCTTTGCTGATGCAGAAAACACGAAGGACGGCGAGGGCTGGTATAAGCATAATAACCTGGTGGATATCATGGGCAGGGCGGGCTACCGCACCTATTGGCTGTCGAATCAGGAAAGCTCCGGCATCTGGGGCAGCGTCTCCCAGTTCTTTGCGGAGCGCAGTGAAATTAGCCGCTATACGCAGCTCAGGGAGTCCCATGAAGAAAGCGGGCGTCTGGACGAGGAACTTTTTCCCCTGGTGGATGAGGCCCTGGCCCAGGGGACAGGGAAGAATTTCTATGTCCTGCATCTGATGGGGACCCATAGCTTGTATTACCTGCGCTTTCCCTACATTTTCACCAAATTCACGGCGGCAGATGTACCGCCGCCCCAGGATGAGCTGTCCGAGGATAAACGCACGGAAATTGCCCAGTATGAAAATGCAATTTTTTACAATGATTTCGTGGTCAGCTCCCTGATTGGCAAATTCAGGGACAAGGAAGCCCTGGTCATATATCTGCCGGATCACGGTGAGGCGCTGTATGAGCACGGCTCCGTCTCCGGCCATGTGGAGGAGGCCCCGAACGCGGAAATGCTGGAAGTGCCGCTGATCTTCTGGGGGTCTCCCTCCTTCCGTGAACGTCACCCGGAGAAATGGGCTGCCCTGCAGGGGGCGGTGGAGCGTCCCTATATGACGGATGATATGATACATACCTTGCTGGATATCCTGGACATCCGTACACCGGAATGGGAGGCAGGGAAAAGCGTAGTCAATGAAGCTTTCGATGCCGGGCGGGCGAGGATTGTCCAGGGGCGCGACTATCGGAGCCTGAGCCGCTGAAATCTTCCTTGCCATGCGGTGAAAAGCGTTGTAAAATTAGGAAAAAGAGGCTGGGACGTATCAGAAGAAGAACAGAATGGAGTGGGATTTTGATGAAAACAAGGTTTTGGCAGAAGGCATTGGCGGCAGTGCTGCTGGCAGGTGCATTCGGTATGGGGACAGTTTCGGCTGCTGATATGAATACAGTGCGGGTAATCCCTTACCCGGCAGGGCTGGATACCAAAACCGAAGGCGCATCTTCCGCACCTGCGGAAATCAATCATAAGAAATCGCCCTATTTCAAGCATATCGACTGGTTTGAAGCCAGGAGCATTCCGGGGCGCCGGGTAGTGCTGCCCCATTACCCGACTTACCAGCAGAGCCGGGAATATACCTGCGGCCCGGCAGCGGCCCTGACGGTGCTCTACTGGTACGGCGATAAAAATTATGATGAAATGTCTTTGGCCAAGGGGATGAAGACCCAGGGCTATCCCATCGGCACGAGCTTGGGCAATATGGTGGAATTTTTTGAGGGTATTGGTTGGGATGTAAAGAGCAGTCTGAATACCGATAAGTTCAGCAGCTATGGTGACTTCAGGAACTTTGTGCTGGAGCCGCTGGCCCATGGGAAACCGATTTTAGTGGAGAATGTCGAGTGGGGCGGACATTGGCGCGTGATTATCGGCTATGACAACATGGGTACGGAATCGACATTGGACGATATGCTCATTTTCGTTGATCCCTACGATACCAGCGACCATTTGCAGGACGGCTATACCGTGGGGAATGGCGAAAGATTTTTCTCCATGTGGTTTGACCATTCAATGCTGCCGGAGCAGGAACGCTATCAGCCCTGGCTTATTGCAACGCCTAAAGAGTGAATTACAATTTGATGACCTGCGCAAACCTGTCCAGTTGGGGCAGGTCGTGGGTGATGATCAGCAGCGTCTGGCCGTGCTTGCTGGCCCTGTCAAACAGGGCATCAAGCAGGGCTGACGCTGTTTTTTTGTCCAGGCTGGCAGTGGGCTCGTCCAGCAGCAGCAGCGGCGCAGGACTGGCCAGGGCCAGGGCTATCAGGAGGCGCAGGCGCTCACCTCCCGATAGTTTAGCGGCATCTTCCCCCAGAGGCTCGTCCAGTCCTTCCGGCAGGCATTCCAGCACGGGCAGGAACTGGGTACAGGCCAGGCAGTCCAGTATTTCTGCTTCGGTCAGCCCTGGGTACAGGCGCAGGAAATTGCTGCGTATGGAAGTGCTGAAGGCGTAGCAGCCCTGCAGGCAGGCGGCAAGCAGCTCGGGCTGGGGCGCGCTTATTGCCCGGCCCTGGAGCAGTATCTGTCCCGCCTGGGCAGGGTAAAGACCGGCCAGAAGATAGGCGAGGGTGGTCTTGCCGCAGCCGCTTTCGCCGATTATGGCGGTATGCTGGCGGGGAGCGACACTGAAGCACAGTCCTTGAAAGAGCGGGGCCTGGCAGGGATAGGCAAAGCCCAGGTCATTTACTTTCAGCAGGCAGCCACTTGTCCCGGCTACTGTCTGGGGGAGGGCTTCTTCGGGGAAATCGCTGCAAGCAGCCGGGGAAAGGTCAGGCAGCAGCGGCGTGGCTTGCCGTAATTGCATCAGCGCGGGCAGCAGGGCGGTGTAATCCTGCCACAAGGTCAGCAGGAGCAGCAGCCAGACAGCCAGTCCAACGCCGTCGAGCCTGCCTTCCAGGGATGCTCCGTAGAGGAGGGCCAGAAGGAGCGTGAACCCTGCCGAGCGGAGCAGGGCCAGCGCTGTTTCCAGCCAGTCCAGGCACCGCTCCTGTCTGGCAGCATCGGCCTGATAGCTGCGGGCTTTTTGGCTTAGGCGGCTGAGATACAAGGCACTGCTTCCTGCAGAAATGATTTCCTTGCCTCCGTCAGCCAGTTCCAGCAGGCCTTCACGGTACGAGGCAGCAGCCTGTGCAGCCTGTACCGGCAGCAGCGGCCAGCACAGGAAATGCACGCAGTAAGTTATTGCCAGCAGGCAGGCGGCGGGCAGTGAGAGCGGGGCCAGTGCCCAGCAGCCTGTGCCTGTCAGCAGTGCCGTGACACTGAGGGGCAGCAGGGCACGCACATAGCTGTCGCGGCACTGCTGACAGCCGGAGACGAGCCACTCCAGCCAGTCCCCCTGGGCAGTCTGGCCGGTCAGCAGGGGCAGGGCTGCCTCCGCTTTTGCATAGACTGCCTGCTGCAACTGCCCGTAGGCACGGAAGGCCAGCTTGTGGGACAGATAGCGTTCCAGATAGCGGAAAACCGCGCGGGCGAGGCCGCAGGCACGCACGCAGGTGATGCCAAGGGTCAGCGTGTAGAGGGGCGGCGCGAAGGAGGCTTTGGTGATGAGCCAGGCAGATGCCCCCATCAGCCCCAGCCCGGTCAGGGCGGCCAGTAGCCCCGCCGCCAGGGCGGGAATAAGTTCGCGCGGGGAAACCAGGCGCAGTAAGCGCAGCATAGGCAGCAGCTCCTTTTCAGACATGCTGATGTTGCATATCGGAGGCAGGTTCCAGTTCGATAATTTTGTCAGCCCAGTTTAGTAAGGCAGGACGGTGGCTGACAATAATCAGGGTGCGTTGATGGCTGAAAGCACGCAGGGCTTTCAGCACGGCCTGCTCGGTTGCTTCATCCAGTCCGGCTGTAGGCTCATCCAGCAGGGCAATGGGGCGGTTCTGCAAGATAATGCGGGCCAGGCCCAGACGCTTGCGCTCGCCGTGGGACAGGGTGAGGCCCCCTGCGCCGAGACGGGTATTAAGTCCTTGGGGGAGTCTCTGTCGCCAATTTTCCAGTGAAGCCAGGCGCAGGGCTGTTTCGATGCGGGCAGGTGGCACTTCCTGGAACAGGCTGACATTTTCGGCTAATGTACCGGCGAAGATATAGGGCTCCTGGGGCAGATAGGAGATGAGCCTGGCCAGGCTCTGGGGGGCGAGGCGCGTGAGGTCGGCCTCGTTTAACCAGAGGCCACCCTGCCGGGGGAAATCCAGCACTGCCAAAAGTTTCAGCAAGGTGCTCTTGCCGCAGCCCGAGGGTCCGGTCAGGGCTGTGGCCTTGCCTGGGGGACAGGTGAGGGACAGGTTCCTGAGTACAGGGCGGCTGTGCCCAGGGTAGGTATAGCAGATATTTTCGGCCCGTACTGCGGGAGGGATTTGCAGTTGGCTATGGGTGCCGGTGGCAGGGGAGACGTGCGTTAGGCAGGAGGCAAGCTCCTGCTCCGCCGTGCGGGCGGTCAGCAGGGCGTGAAAGCAGGCGCCGCTTTGTCGCAGGGGCTGATAGAACAGGGGCGTGATGAGCAGCAGGAAGAAAGCCGGCGGGAAACTTAGCTGTCCTGCCAGCAGACGCAGGCCGATGCTGACGGCTGCCAGGGCTATAGATAGTGTGGTAATCAGTTCCAGCATAAAGCTGGAGGCAAAGGCCAGTTGCAGTACCTGCAGGGAGGCAGCGGCAAATCCCTCCGTGAGCTGTGCCAGGTGCTGGCTCTGGGCCTTGCTGCGTCCGGCAAGTTTCAGGGAAATCATTCCCAGCAGCAGCTCCCGGAAACCTTTGGTGAGCTCTGTCAGCTTTTGCCACTGTTGCTGGCTGCGCTTTTTGGTCAGTTGGCCAATAAGGTAGAGCAGGAAGGGGGCTATGGGGACAGTGATGATGTAGAGCAGTGCCGTCCAGGTGTCCAGCGCCAGGGCTGCGCAGAACATGACGGGCAGTACTATGATAAGCTGCATGAGTTCCGGTAGCACCTGGGTGAAGTAGCTGTCCAGAGCGTCACAGGCTTCCAGCGCCAGGGCCGTAAGATGTGGTGAAGGCTTGCCTAAGCTGGATTCATGGAGACGCTGCCGCATTTTGAGCCGTGCCTGCTGACTGAGCCTGTGCTGCAGGCGGCGTGACGGCAGTGCCAGCCCCTGCTGCCCGGCGAGCACCGCCAGCAGGCAGAGGAAGGGGGCGGGAGTGAGGGCATTTGCTCCGCTGCCTGCCAAAGCGTCCTGCACGATGCAGGTCAGGATGGCTGCGGCGGCAAGCAGCAGCAGGCTTTGTCCCAGTTCCAGTGCTGACAGCAGCATGAGGGAACGCTTATGTGATTGCAAGGTCTGATAGAGCAGGGTCTTTTTTAGGTTCATAAGATTATATCCCCTGTCAGAAAACAGGGGCGCGAATCCGCGCCCCTGCAGGCTTTAACTTATTTGCTCTCAATAATGCCCTTCGGCATCATGGGGAGAAACGCGCTGGCGGAACACCCAGTAAGTCCAGCACTGATAGATCAGCACTATCGGTACCAGCACCAGGGCGGCTACCGTCATGATGGACAGGGTGTACTCTGTAGAGGAGGCGTTCTCAATGGTCAGGTTCCACAGCGGCGAGAGGCTGGAAACCATCAGGTTCGGAAAGAGCCCCAGGAAGAAAGCGACGGTAGTGCAGACAATGGCCAGGGAGCCGCAGATGAAGCCGGGGCGGAAGCTGAGTTTCAGCATGGCATAGAGCCCCAGGATGAAGAACAGCCCGGCCAGAGCCAGGGCCAGCACAGCCCCCCGGCTGCTGCCAAGTCCCGTGTTTTGCAGGGTCATGATGAAACAGAGCACGAAGGCGAGGGCGGCCAGGCTGCCGAAGCGCAGGGCATACTGCCTGGAGCGCATGATCAGGGTATCATCGGTGAGGCGCAGGCTCAGGAAGGCCGCGCCGTGGAAGGCGAAGACCAGCAGGAAAGTCAGGCCGCCGACAATGGTATAGGGAGTCAGCAGGTCAAAGAAGCCCCCCTGGTAATGCATATTGGCATCAATCGGCAGACCGGCAATCAGGTTGGTCACGGCCACGCCCCAGAGGAAGGCAGGCACGGCGCTGCCGAAGCAGATGGCACCATCCCAGAACTTCCGCCAGCAGGGGCATTCCAGCTTGCCGCGCAGCTCAAAGGCTGTGCCGCGCAGGATAAGCGCCACCAGCATCAGGAAAAGGGCGAGGTAGAAGGCTGAGAACATCGTGGCATAGACATGGGGGAAGGCCGCGAAGAGTGCGCCGCCCGCCGTAATCATCCAGACCTCGTTGCCGTCCCAGACAGGGCCGATGGTGCGCAGGAGCTGGCCGCGCTGGCTGTCACTGCGGCCCACCAGGGGCAGCAGGGTGCCTACGCCGTAGTCAAAGCCTTCGAGGAAGAAGAAGCCGGTAAAGAGCACTGTAATGAGTATGAACCATAAAACGGTGAGTTCCATCTTCAATTCCTCCCTTCGGCGGTGATGGGCGTGCGGCGGATGTAGCGAAGGGCAATGTAGAGAGCCGCAATGGCTAGCAGCAGGTAAAGCACGGTAAAGCCCAGCAGGGTGAAGAAAACCTCACTGCCTGTCAGGTTCGGCGAGACCGCTGCGGCAGTCTTCTGCAAGCCCACCACAATCCAGGGCTGGCGGCCTGCTTCTGCAATATACCAGCCCACCGAGTTAGCCACGAAGGGCAGGGGCAGCAGCCAGGGCAGGATTTTCAGCAGCCAGGGAAAGGCCAGCAGGCGATCTGTCTTGATCAGGGCGCAGACAGCGCCAGCTATCAGCATCATCAGGCCACCCAGGCCCACCATGATGCGGAAGCTCCAGAAAAGCCCCGTAACATCCGGGCGGTAATCATCGGCACCGTAAGCGGCGACGGCTTCTTTCTGCAGGTCATTGATGCCCTTGACCTCACCTGCGGGGGCATTGTACAGCATGAAGGAGAAAAGCCCCGGTATGGCGATCTCAAAATCATTCCTGCCCGCAGCAGGGTTGATGCTGGCAAAGACTGCGAAGGGCGCAGGGTCCTCCGTTTCCCACAAGGCTTCCATGGAGGACAGCTTCATGGGATTTGCTTCCCGCAGGTACTGGGCGTGCATGTGGCCGCTGCCCATGACCCCCAGCACGCCGACCAGCATATAGACGGCACCTGCGGCTAAAGTCTTGGTGAAAGCCTGGCGGGATTTTTCGTCATGCAGGATTTTCCAGGCGGAAACAGCAAGGACGACAAAGCCGGCGGTGGTGAGCCCGGCAAAGAAGGTATGGGAGTATTCGCCCAGCACGTAGCGGTTAGTTACCAGGGCAAAGAAATCCGTCATCACGGCACGGCCATTTTCCAGGGCATAGCCCACCGGATGCTGCATAAAGGAATTGGCCACCAGTATCCAGAAAGCCGATAGATTCGAGCCGATGGCCACAATCCAGATGCAGGCACAATGGGCCTTCTCGGACAGCTTATCCCAGCCGAACATCCACAGCCCCAGGAAGGTGGACTCCAGGAAGAAGGCCGTCAGGGCCTCCAGTGCCAGCGGAGCGCCAAAGATGTCCCCCATGAAGCGGGCATATTCGGACCAGTTCATGCCGAAGTGGAATTCCTGCACAATGCCTGTGACAACGCCCATGGCGAAGTTAATCAGAAAGAGTGTGCCAAAGAATTTAACCAGTTTTTTGCAAACGGGCTTCCATTCCGGCCTGTTCGTCCGTACATAACAAGTCTCGAGCAGCGCCACGAAGATGGAGAGCCCCAGGGTTATGGGCACGAACAGGAAATGGTAGACAGTGGTGATGGCGAATTGCCATCGTGACAGGAGCAAAGCTTCCATAAGGCATCCCTCCTAAATAATGAAGATTGAAGATGATGACGGATCTCTGTTGCGGGAAAATTTCGCCTTCAAAAGGGAAAAATCCTGCTTTACGGGCAGGATTTTTGATATTATTGGCATATCTACGCCCGCAAGGACAGCAGCAATATCAGGATAGCAATACCAACGTTGCCGCAAAAGGCCAGGAACGGGCTGAGGGCAGGCAGGCCAAAGGGGATTAGGAGCCCCGTGGCCAGCGGCACCAGCACTGCATAGGCGGCGGCGGCTATCAGCCGGTGCTGGCGCACTATCTCCATGGCTTTTTCTGCGCGGTGGCGCAGGCGTGCCAGGGCCAGCAGATCGCCCTTGGGCAGCAGGATATCTGCCGGGACTTTGGGTTTTGCTGCCGGGGCGGGGGCGTTTTCTGCGGGGGGCATTTCCGACAGTTCTTTTGCCAGGTTTTCATCTGCTGCAGTTTCTATTTTCCGTGCATCAGCTTCCGTCTCCTGGGCCGGAGCGGGGGGCGGTAGCCAGGCCAGGCGCAGATCTGCGGCGGCGAAGGGTTCGGCATCCTGCTCAGGGTCTCCCAGTATGGCAATGGCCGCGTGCCTTGTGCGCAGAAGCTGTACTTCCCTGGCTTTTTCTCCCTGGGTGAGTTCTGCCCTTGCTTCATCGATGCCGGTCTGCTTGCGCATGGCGGTGACGGTGCGTTTATTGGCATCGGAAAGGAGCAGCAGGGAAAGGCCGAGCCGTTGCAGCCGATGCAGGGAGGAGACGGTATCAATGGTGATTTCATCTTCGATGACGATGAGCCCCCTGGTGTATTTGCCGGAGCTGACGAAGTAAGGCAGCTTTCCGCGCAGGGCCAGTTGGTCGGCGCGGGTTAGCAGCTCTGCACTGATTTCCACATCTTGATTTTTTAGCCAGGCAGCAGTGCCGATGCGGACAGGGGCACGGCTGATGACAGCTTCAATGCCCTGTCCCGGCACTTCGTTAAAGCCTATGGCCGGCTGCAGGCGCAGATGCCTGTCGCTGGCGGTATCATAGATGAGGCGGGGCAGCGGTCGTGAAGAACCGTTTGCGACGCTGGCAGCCAGGGCCAGCAGGGAATTCTGGGAAATGCCCTCTGGTATGAGCTGCTCGATGAAGGGTTCGCCTTTGGTGAGCATAGTGCCGGAGCAGATGACAAGTTTGGGGGCTTCGGCCAGGAGAGCCAGGCTTTTGCTGGCTTTGCGTACTGTGACTCCCAGTTCTTCTGCCCTGCGACCGACCCGGTGAAGCACCAGCGGGCTGGTGCAGAAGAGGGGCAGGGGCAGCCCTGCCAGTAGCACAGTGAGGGCGCAGATCAGCGCAGCTACCAGAGTTTCCCCGCTTTGCAGGCGGTAAGCCAGGAGCCCTGCGGCCAGCAGGATGATGAATAATTGCCAGATTTTGACTGCCAGAGAATATTTCATTGCCAAGACCTCGATTTTTATTTAATATCTCTTCCTAATTGTTGTAATTCCACCTCAGGGTGGCTTTATCCTGCCAGGTTTATATTTGTGCTTGAATAGAGTGGATTTTCCTGCTAGAATTTATGAAGGAATTGCTCAAATATATGGTTGGCAAAGAGAAACGGATGGATTGTTTTGATAAAAATAGAAGGCAATGCAAAAATCAATCTTACCCTTGATATTTTGGGCAAGCGGGAGGACGGCTACCATGAGGTTTCCATGGTTATGCAGTCCGTGTCCCTGCATGATACATTGACCTTGTCCAAGACACGCCGTGATATTTTTTTGAAAATCAGCGTGCCCTGGCTGCGGGCGGATGAGCGCAATCTTGCCTGGCGGGCGGCGGCGCTCATTAAGGAGCGTTGCGGCGTGAAGGGCGGCGTGCGCATCAATCTGGTCAAGCGCATACCGGTGGCGGCGGGTCTGGCGGGGGGCAGCGCGGATGCGGCTGCTGTCCTGCGTGGCATGGATGCGCTCTACGATTTGCAGCTCTCAGAGCAGGAACTGTGCGAGCTGGGGGCGGAGCTGGGTTCGGATATTCCTTTCTGCATTACGGGAGGAACGCAACTGGCCACAGGGCGGGGTGAGGTTCTCAGACGCCTGAAGGGTTGTCCTACTGCCTGGATAGTTCTGATGAAGCCGCGTATTTCCGTGTCCACGGCCTGGGCCTATCAGCATTACGATGCGGAGGGGGCGGAGCGCCATCCTGATAACCTGGCTTTTGAGCAGGCGTTGGAGGGGGGGCAGCTTTCGGAGCTGCCGCCTTTGATGTGCAATGTGCTGGAAAGTGTCACGGTGAAGGAGCATGGCATCATCGAGAGCTACAAGGAGCAAATGCTGGAACGGGGCGCCCTGGCAGCTATGATGTCCGGCAGCGGCCCCACTGTGTTCGGGCTTGTGCGGACGAAAACAGAGGCCCTGCATCTGGCGAATCACCTTAGGAGGCAGAATAGCGAGGCGGAGCGGCAGCCGGATATCTTTGTGGCTCGCACGGCAGGGCGCGGCACGCGCATACTGCACAGGTAGGCTGGATAGTTGGATAATCTGCCCGGAATAGAGGAATGCTTATGGAGAAAAGGTTGGCTCCTGTCAAGCTGGATAGTTATCAGCCCTTGCGGGAGGTTGTTTGCGAATCCTTGCGCGATGCGATCCGCCGTGGAGTGCTGAAGCCCGGTGAGCGCCTGATGGAGATCCAGTTGTCCGAGGAATTGGGGGTATCGCGCACGCCGGTACGCGAAGCCATCCGCAAGCTGGAGCAGGAGGGCTATGTCATCATGATGCCGCGTCGCGGCACATATGTGGCAACAATGTCCATCCGCGATATCAATGAGATTTTCGAGATCCGCACGGCACTGGAGTCACTGTCCAATGGACTGGCTGCCGAGCGCATCACGGAGGAGGAGCTGGAGCACCTGCAGCGTCTGCTGGTCATCATTGGCGGCTACATAAAGGAAAACGATATAGAAAAGATTGTCGATACGGATATCGAGTTCCATGATCTGCTGTACCATGCGGCACGCAATACGCGCCTGGTCGGCATCATTTCCAACCTGCGTGACCAGCTTACCCGTTTCCGCACCCTTTCTATGTCTTATCCGGGGCGCCTGGAAGCTACACTGGAGGAGCACCGCGAGATCGTTGAGGCCATAGCCCAGGGGAATGTGGAAGCTGCCCGCAAGGCGGCTGAAAAGCATATGGAGAACTCCGAGAAAACCTTGCTGCAGGCAATGGATATCGTCAGCAAGCAGAAGGCAGATGCTTCAAAAAACAAGAAAAAGCGTTCAGGCAAGGATCAGCGCCAGGAATTGTAGACTTATAACCTAGACATCTTGCTGGTCTAGTTTATTTCACTACAGTTCCTTGGGCTGAGTAATATAGTCAACTATGTTGAATATTTGATGGGAGATATGAGCAATGTCAGAATTAGTCACAGTCATCCTGGCGGCCGGCAAGGGTACGCGCATGAAGTCCAAGCTGCCGAAAGTTCTGCATAAGGCAGGTGGCAAGCCCATGCTGCAGCAGGTGCTGGATGCGGCCAAGGCCGCAGGCGCGACCCGCCATATCGTGGTTACGGGCTTTGGCGGTGAGCTTGTGCGTGAGCGCATGGGGCAGCAGGCAGGTGTCGAGTATGTGACCCAGGCCCAGCAGCTTGGCACGGGCCACGCTGTCCTGCAGGCAGAGCCGCAGATGCAGGGCCATGCAGGCACGGTGATGGTGCTCTGCGGCGATACGCCGCTCCTGACAGGTGATTTGCTGAAGAAACTGTATGACGAGCATAAGGCCGCCAAGGCCGAAGCCACGGTGCTGACTGCCATCATGCCTGATGCCACGGGCTATGGCCGTATCATCCGCGCAGCCGATGGCTCCGTGGAAAAGATTGTGGAGCATAAGGATGCGACGGAGGCGGAGCGCGAGGTGCGGGAAGTCAATTCCGGCATCTACTGCTTTGAGGCTAAGTCCCTGTTTGAGTCGTTGCACCAGGTGGGCAATGACAATGCCCAGGGCGAGTATTACCTGCCGGATGTGCTGGAAATCCTGAAAAAACAGGGCAAGAAGATTTGGGCCGTGGCGGCGGATGATTATGAGTCCACCCTGGGCATCAATTCCCGTCAGCAGTTGGCGGGTGCAGAGCAGATCCTGCGCCGCCGCAAGAACGAGGAACTGATGGCAGAGGGCGTCACCCTGATGGACCCCGCTACCACCCACGTGGACAGCGATGTGCAGGTAGGGCGCGATACTGTCATTTATCCCCATACCTGGCTGGAAGGCAGTACGGTCATTGGCGAGGACTGCGAAATCGGGCCAAGTGTTCGCTTCCAGAATGTCACATGCGGCAATTGCGTGGTAGGCCAGTTCTGCTACGCCCATGATTGCCGGATTGATGATGGCGTGGCCCTGGGCCAGTTCAACCACATACGTCCTGATTCCCACCTTTCCGAGGGCGTGAAGATGGGTAACTTTGTGGAGGTCAAGAATTCCAGCGTCGGCAAGGGCTCTAAGCTGCCCCATCTTTCCTACATTGGCGACTGCGATATGGGTTCGGGTGTCAACATGGGCTGCGGCACCATTACCGTCAATTACGATGGCAAGACGAAATTCCGCACCATCATTGGCAACGATGCCTTTGTCGGCTGCAACTCCAACCTGGTGGCTCCGGTCACGGTGGAGGACGGTGCCTATATCGGTGCCGGTTCCACCATCACTAAGACTGTGCCCGCTCATACCCTGGCGATAGGCCGCGCCCGTCAGAAGAATATCGAAGGCTGGGTAGACAAGCGCGAGAAATAGGCATATACTAGGAGCTGGGAGTTTTGTTCCCTGAATATGAAAATTGCAGCGCACTTTTAAAAACGATTTGGAGGAAAGTGGCAAATGGCTTTAGACACTGGCAATCTGGTCATCCTGACTGGTAACGCAAACCCTGATCTCGCCAAGAAGATTGCAGATCATATCGGCGTGAATCTCTGTGATGCGTTTGTGGGGCACTTCAACAACGGTGAAACCCAAGTGATGATCAGTGAAAGTATCCGTGGCAAGGATATCTTCATCATCCAGCCGACGTCTTTCCCAGTCAATGATAACCTGATGGAACTGCTGATTATGGCAGATGCCTGCAAGCGTGCTTCTGCTCACAGCATAACGGCGGTGGTTCCTTATTACGCTTATGCGCGCCAGGATCGCAAGACCCGCGGCCGTGAGCCGATTTCGGCCAAGCTGGTGGCAAACCTGATGACTACGGCGGGAGTGACCCGTGTGGTGACGGTTGACCTGCATGCAGGCCAGATTCAGGGGTTTTTCGATATCCCTGTGGATCACTTGTCAGCGGCTCCTATTATTGCCAATTATTTCCGTACGCAGAAGTTTGATGATCTGGTGGTGGTTTCCCCGGATCTGGGCGGCGTAACCCGCGCCCGCATCCTGGCTGACCATCTGCAGTGCCCCATTGCCATCATCGAGAAGCGCCGCCCGAAGCCGGGCTGTGCTGAGGTTATGAACCTTATCGGCGATGTGGAGGGCAGGACAGCCATCATCATTGACGACATCGTTGATACAGCAGGCTCTCTCTGCGAGGGTGCCAAGGCCCTGGAGAAGCGCGGGGCAAGGCGCATCTTTGCTTCCTGCTCCCATGCTATCCTTTCCGGGCCGGCCGTGCAGCGCATCACTGATTCTCCCATTGAGAAACTGGTGATTACGGATACGATTCCCCTGCCGCCGGAGAAGGCTTCGGAGAAGTTCGTGACACTCTCTCTCGCAAGTGCGCTGGGGGATGTCATCATGCGCATCCAAAGCCATCGCTCCGTAAGCCAACTGTTTCGATAAGAATAGATTCGTGACTTTTTTGCCCCGGCCGACGTGGCCGGGGCTTTTTTACCGGAGGAGACAGATGAAGCCTTTCACCCACGGAGGAAACATATATGAGGAACAAGCCCCCGGAGGCGGGTGGCTGGATTATTCTGCCAATATCAATCCCCTGGGCCTGGCTCCTGCAGTGCGCAAGGCCATTGAGGCGAGTATCGGCGAAATCGTGCATTATCCGGACCCGGAGGCGCGTGAGCTGAAGGCTGCCCTGGCCTGTCATTATCATTTGCCTCAGGCGGGCCTGGTGCTGGGCAATGGCGCAGCGGAACTTTTTTACCTGTTCATGCAGGTTGTCCGTCCCCGGCGCGTGCTGCTGCCGGTGCCGTCATTCAGCGAGTATGAGCGTGCCGCCCTGGCAGCCCGGACGGAGATTTGCTATCATTATCTGCAATCAGGGCAGGGCTTTCTTTTGGACATAGGCGCATTGGCGAGGCAGGCCCAGGCTGAGGAGTGCGATGCCATCATTCTGGGCAATCCGAATAATCCCACCGGGGGCCTGGTCACAGGCGGGCAAATCAAGGAATTGCTGCAACTGACGGCTTGCGCCGGGGCGCCCTGGCTGGTGGTGGATGAATCCTTCCTGGACTTCAGGGCCGATGCAGCAGACTATACTGTGCGCAATCTGGCGGCTGCAGAAAACCGCCTGCTTGTGGTGCAGTCACTTACAAAATTTTACGCGCTGCCGGGGCTCAGGCTGGGCTTTGGCGTGGCAAATCCGCAGCTCGTGCAGAGGCTTGAACTGGGGAAGGATGTATGGAATGTGAACCTGCTGGCACAAAAAGCTGGCGTGGCTGCCCTGGGGGCAAGGGAATATGCGCTGGAGACCCAGGCACTGGTGGCTGCAGAGGGCAAGTGGCTGGCAGGGGAGCTGGCTCGTCTGCCAGGCTGGCAGGTTTATGCGCCGACGGTGAATTTCATTCTGGTCAGGCTCCAGGAGGACAGCGGCACAGCAGCCAGGCGACTGCGCGAGCAGGGAATATTGGTGCGTGATTGCAGCAACTATCCGGGGCTGGAAACGCATTATCTGCGGTTTGCTGTGCGTACCCATGCCGAGAACCGGCGGCTTGTAGATGCGCTGCATAAGATTCATAGTGGTGTGTAGCTGTAACGTAATTTTAACTTGTTCATAACCTATGGTTATGATAAAATGTAAATGAGTGAATACGGTCGTCTGAAAATCGTACAATCTGGAGGCAACCTATGGAATTTCGTCAGCTGGAATATTTCTGCACCATCAGCGAGCTGGAAAATTTCACGCGCACAGCAGAGGTCCTGCATGTTTCGCAGCCATCAGTGACCAAAGCCATCAAGGCACTGGAAGCGGAACTGGGGCTGCAGCTCGTTGACCGCAGCCAGAAGAAGGCGAGCCTGACCGAAGAGGGCAAGGCATTCCTCTTGCATGCCCGGCGCATTATGCAGGATGCGGCGGCTGCGAAGCAGGATATGCTGCGCTTTCGCCGTGACAGCCATGGCACGGTTCATTTTGGCATGCCGCCGATGGTAGAGGCCTACCTGTTTCCGGATTTCTTTACGAAATTTCGGCAGGCCTTTTCGGACATCACGCTGGATCTGCAGGAATTCGGCGATTCTGAGGAAGTGCGCAGCAAGGCAGACTTGGGGGAATTGGACTTTGGCATTGTGCAGGATGGTGGCTCGGATGCGGAAAATGAGCTCTGTATCATGCGAGATCAGATGAGCGTCTGCCTGCCGGCAGGACACAGGCTGGCCAGGCGCGAGGCGCTGTCTTTTGAGGAGCTGGCCGGTGAGAAATTCATCATGCAGCAGCCGCGCACTTACCAGTACAAGGCTGTTCTGGAACGCTGCCAGGCGGCGGGTTTTATGCCGGAGGTGCTGCTTTGCACTTCCCAGCTTAAGGCCATCAAGCAGTTGGTTGCGAACCAGATGGGCATTTCCATATTGCCGGATTTCGTTACCCATACGGCAAAGGACTTTGTGCGCCGTCCCCTGACACCGTCGCTGGATGTTGTGGTTTCGCTGTACTGGTGCGCACATAAGCCGCTGTCTGCAGCAGGCAGCCGCTTTACGGAATTCGTGCGGCAGTATACGGCCACGCCGGAATTCAAGCGCTGCTATCGGCAGGAGTAAGGAGGGGCATTGTTGCAACTGAAACGTTTGGAGGCATATGGCTTCAAATCCTTTGCCGACAAGATTTCCATAGATTTCGATGCAGGCATTACGGCTATCGTTGGGCCGAATGGCTCAGGCAAGAGCAATATCACGGATGCTATTCGCTGGGTGCTGGGGGAGCAGAATGTGCGCAACCTGCGCGGCTCCAAGGCTGAGGATATCATCTTTACCGGCTCGGCCGCCCGTCATGCCCTGGGGGTGGCGGAAGTTTCCCTGTTTTTCGACAACGACGGCACCTTGCCGGTGGACTTCCGCGAAGTCGCCATTACCCGCCGTTTGTACAGAAGCGGCGAGAGCGAGTTCTACATCAATAAATCACGCTGCCGCCTGAAGGATATCTACAATCTTTTCGCAGATACCGGCATTGGCCATGACGGCATGAGCATCATCGGGCAGAACCGCATAGATGACATACTGAACAGCAAGCCGGAGGAACGCCGTGCCTTCTTCGAGGAAACGGCCGGCATTACCAAGTACCGCAACCGCAAGCGTGAGTCAGTGCGCCGCCTGACGGACACCGAAAACAATCTGGTGCGCGTGCAGGACATCATCCAGGAAATCGAGACCCAGCTGGGCCCACTAAAGCGGCACGCGGAGAAGACACGGATCTACAATGAGCTGAACGGGGAATTCCGCCAGTGCCAGTTGACCCAGTTGGCCAGGGATTACCAGCGCGAAAGCATCCACAAGCAGGAAAATGAAGCCCAAATGCGGGAGAAGCAGGATGCAGCGCAGGCCCTGGAAACCCAGGTGCACGCGGCGGAAGCCCGCAAGGAGGAATTGGGGCAGAAGGCCATTGAGCTGGAGCAGCAGATGCAGCAGCAGTCTGTGGGCAGCGATGGCCTACGCCAGCAGATAGAAACAGCCAGACGTGAGGCAGCCACGCTGACCGAGCGGCAGCAGCAGGGCAAGGCCGCCCAGGAACGGTTGCTTGGCAGCCGTGAGGCCCTGAAGGCCACCCTGACGGAATCAGTGGCAGAAATTGGCCGCCTGGCCATGGCCGCCCAGCAAAAGCAAAAAGAGCGTGAGCAGTCCGAAGCCTTGCTGCAGAAGGCGAAGGCGGAGACCCGCCAGTGCGAGGCGCGCCTGACTCAGGCGCGCCAGCGCAGCGAGCAGGCACAGGCAGAAACACGCAGTACCCAGTCGCAACTGGCAGCCAATAGGCAGGAACTTGCCCTCCTGCAGCGCATGCAGAGTGCCTATGAGGGCTTTGGCAAGGCTCCCAGGGCCGTGCTCAGGGCCAATGCGCCCTGGCGCCAGGGAATTGCCGGCGCTGTGGCCGAGCTCATTGATGTGCCGGCGGAGTACATTACCGCCATCGAAGTGGCGCTGGGCGCCGGTCAGCAGAATATCGTGACCGAAGACACGGATACGGCGAAGGCAGCCATTGCCTTCCTGAAGCGTGAGCATCTGGGGCGTGTGACCTTTTTGCCGCTGTCTACCCTGGTGGTGCGCCGTCCGCCGGATATGCGCCTGTCGGGAGAAAAGGGGGCTATCGGCTGGGCCAGCGAACTGGTGAAAATCGATCCCCATTACCGGAAGGCTCTGGACTTCCTGCTGTCCCGCACGCTGGTTGTTGATACCCTGGACAATGCCTTGGCGCTGGAGCAGCGCCATGAGCAAAAACTGCGCATTGTGACGATGACCGGCGAAATGCTGAATCCGGGCGGTTCCTTATCAGGCGGCGGCAGGGGGCGGCAGGACGCAGGCTATCTGAACCGCAGTGCGGAGATAGATGCACTGTCCGCCAAAATCAGGCAGCAGGAGGAACTGCTGGAAAAACTGCGCCAGTCGGAGCAGCATCTCCAGCAGGAGCAGCAGGAACTGCAGCGGTCAGCCCAGGAGCTGTCCCGCAAGGCCCAGGAGCAGGAGCTGAAGCATGCCGTGCTGGGACAGGAATACCTGCGCGCTTCCGAGCGCCTGGAACGCCAGCGGGAGGACAAGGCCCGTGATGAGGCCACCCTCGCGGCCAACGAGCAGGAGGAAAAGGAACTGCTCAGCGGCCTGGAGAGCAGCAAGGTACGCCTGGCCGAGCTGGAAAAACAGCAGGATGCCCTGGAAGAGGCGCTCTACGAAAGCAAGCAGGCCCATGATGAGCTCTACAAGCAGCGCATGGAACTCTTGGCTGAGGGCCAGCAGGCAGACAAGGAGGCTCATGGGGCTTCCCGTCAACTGAATACGCTGCAGGGGGAATTGCATAAGCTGGAGCTTGCGGCGACAAAGATAGAGCTGCAGCTGACGGACTGGCAGGACAAAATCCTGCAGGAATACGGCCTGACCCCGGAGCGGGCGGCAGAGGAAGCCCTGGACGTAGAGATTCCGGATTTGAAAAAGCGCCTGGCCGAACTGTCTGCCAAAATCCGTGATCTGGGCCCGGTCAACCCCAACGCCCTGGAGCAGTATGAAGAACTTTCAGGGCGGCATGATTTCATGCAGAAACAGGCCAATGACCTGATCGAGGCCAAGGAGAACCTGGAAAAGATACTGGCCGACATGGACGAGGCCATGACGAAACAGTTCAATGAAGCCTTTGCCCAGATACAGGTTTATTTCGGGGATATCTTTGTGCGCCTTTTCGGCGGGGGCCAGGCAGAGCTGCAACTGACGGACAGGGAAAACGTGCTGAGCTCCGGCGTCGATATACTGGTCACTCTGCCCCAGAAAAAGCGGCAGAACCTCTCGGCGCTGTCCGGCGGCGAGCGTGCGCTGACAGTCATTGCACTGCTGTTTTCCTTTTTGCGCTACCGGCCTTCGCCTTTTTCGGTGCTGGACGAAATCGACGCGCCGCTGGACGAGGCCAATGTGGTGCGCTTCGGCCAGTTCCTGAAGGAATTTGCCACCAGTACCCAGTTCATTGTCGTCACTCACCGCAAGGGCACTATGGAGTCGGTGGACACCATGTATGGCGTCACCATAGAAGATGCAGGCGTTTCGCGCATCTTGTCGGTGAAGATTGATGATATAGCGTAAGGAGATGCACATGGGATTTTTTGACAAATTGAAAAAAGGTCTGAACAAGACCCGTGAAAACCTGACCAATAAAATCGAGAAGCTCGTCATCGGTTATGCGGATATTGATGAGGATTTGCTGGAGGAGCTGGAGGAGACGCTCATCATGGCGGATGTGGGCGTGAAGACCACTGATATGCTGATGCAGGCCGTGCGCCAGGGCATCAAGAGAAAGGAAATCAACTTCCCGGAGGATCTGAAGCCCTTCCTGCAGCAGGAAATAGCCCGTATCCTGACGGAAGGAACTGAAAAAGATGCCACCAGGGTGGCCAAGGAAGGCCCTACCGTGCTGCTGGTCATCGGCGTGAACGGCGCAGGCAAGACCACGACCATCGGCAAGCTCAGTGCTTACTACAAGGGGAAGGGCAAGACCGTCATGCTGGCGGCGGCGGATACATTTCGCGCCGCCGCCATCGACCAGCTGGAAGTATGGGGACAGCGCACCGGCGCGCGCGTCATCAAGCACGAGGAAGGCTCCGACCCCGCTGCAGTCGCCTTTGATGCTGTCAAGGCAGCCAAGGCCCGTGGCATTGATGTCCTCATCATAGATACGGCAGGCCGTTTGCAGACAAAATCCAATCTGATGCAGGAATTGGAGAAAATCAACCGTGTCATAGGCCGCGAAATACCGGGAGCACCCCATGAGACACTACTGGTTCTCGATGCCACCACCGGCCAGAATGCCATCTCCCAGGCCCAGCTTTTCACTAAGGCTGCCCCCATCAGCGGCGTGGTTCTCACCAAGCTTGACGGTACAGCCAAGGGCGGCGTGGTCATAGGCATCAAGTCCGAGCTGAAAATGCCGGTCAAATGGATCGGCGTGGGCGAGGCCGTTGAGGATCTGCGTCCCTTCGTTGCTCAGGATTTCGCCAAGGCCCTGTTCGGGTAATATCAATCCGTGAGGAATTCCTCCAAGACCGTGGAAAAAATGGTTCTTGGGGGATTTTTCTTTCATTCCTTGTCGGCAGGAGGATTTTTTGGCAAGACAGCGAATTATGTCGTAGCGGAAGTTATTTTCAGTATGTAGGTTCCTGCAGAAATAAAACTTGGGAAAATCATTGACGCTGTAACGGCGGGCTGAAGTCAGTTGAACGCAATAGGAGCTGATTTTCGTGAAGCAATTTTTTTCTATTCCCATTTCGCGCCGTGATTTTGTTAAAATCACGGGAATGGCAGCGGCGGGGATGGCCATAGAGGGCGGCCAACTGCCGAAAGCTGCCGCCCAAAAAGCCAGCGGGCTGCTGGGGGAGGAGAATATGCCCGTGCTCTATGATGTGGATGTTTGCGTGGTGGGCGGAGGCCCTTCCGGTGCGGCAGCGGCCATCAACGCAGCCAGGAAAGGAGCCAAAACCGTCTTGGTGGAGCGCGGCGTTGCCCTGGGCGGGCTGGCTGTTCTGGGCTGTGTCTATCCGTTTATGGACACTCACGCGCCGGACAGCGATACGCCTTATGTGTCAGAGGTGAAGGAGCGCCTGCGTCAGCATGGCATTGAGCCTTATGATGGCGTGACAGGCCAGACGTGGCATAATCCTGAAACCCTTGCCCTGATTTACGATGAAATGTGCTCCGAGGCAGGCGTAGAGATTCTCTATCAGGCCGTCCTGGCAGACACGGTCAAGGAAGGGGCGAAGCTCAAGGCGGTTATCGTGCAGACCATCGCCGGCCTGTACGCCATCAAGGCCAGGACTTTCGTGGATGCGACTGGGGATGCCTATCTTGCCCGCTCGGCAGGGGTTGCCTATGAGCGCGGTTATGAAAAGACGGGGCATAATCAGCCCCTCTCCTTCCGCTTTGAGATGGGCGGCATTGATGTGGAGCGTCTTTATCAGTATGTTGCCGTTGAGCTTAAAGAAGATTGGTGCAAATCCAAGCCGCCGTATTTTGAGATTGCCGAAGCCATGCACAGAAAGCAGCGCTACAAGCTGGAGGAGCTTATGGCCCAGGGCGTGGCAAGCGGGGAGTTGACCCAGGAGGAAGCGGAATACATGCAGGGGTACACCATCCTGGGCAAGAATGGCGTCATGAGCATGAACTGCCCTGAGATTCCCGTGCGCTTCTCGGCTACAGATCCGGTTTCTTACAGCAAGGCTGTCACCTACGGACGCAGGATGATGCATCATATCGCCGCATACCTGATCCGTCACCTGCCCGGATTCGAGAATGCCTTTATCAGCCGTGAGGCCGCCATGCTGGGAGCCAGGGAATCCTGGCGTATTCGCGGCAAATACTATCTGGTGGAGGACGATTACCACAACCAGAGCCGTTTTCCCGATGCCGTTTGCCGCACAGCCTGGTTTATTGACGCTCACGGCGAGAAAATATCGGAGAAATTACCAGCAGGCGGCTTCTATGAAATCCCCTATCGCTCCCTGGTGACTGATGAGATTAAAAACCTTATCGTTGTGGGACGTGCAATCAGTGCCAGCTTTATCCTGCAGGCTTCCATGCGCATTCAAGCCACCTGCATGAGCATAGGCGAAGCAGCGGGCATAGCGGCAGCCTGGGGCATAGCGCACAAAGTGGATGCAAATGAGCTGAAGTGGGAGAACCTGCCGCAAAAGGAGCGCAGCTATGTGAGCGCAGGCTGAGAATAGGAAGATGCTGTTTACGAGGAGGTTTGCAATTATAAAATTTGGAACCGAGGTATCTGCTCAGGCAAGTGACGGAGTGAGCGGCGGAACTTTTGCCGATGCGATCATTGTGGCAAACGGGGTATGGGTTTACCAACTGGATAAAAAGGGCCTGGCAGTTGATATTTCACTGAAAGGCGCGAGAATTTCTCCGTTCCGGACGCTTAATTAGGTGCGGAGCAGGAGAGGAAGGGCAAGCCTGCGGGCGAATAGAGAGGGGTAAACAGTATGGGATTTATGAGAAACGCGGCGATTGGTGTCGCACTGGTGAGTGTCCTGCTGACGGGATGCGGCAGCGAGGAGATGCCGGCAGCGGGGAAGACCCAGGTCAAGGTAATGAAGGTCTTGCGGCAGGATACGCCGGTATCCTACGGATATCCGGGACACTTGCAGGGACGGGAAGAAGTACAGGTACATTCCCGCGTCTCGGGAAGCATTGTGGAAAAATACTTCGAAGGCGGGGACTTTGTTCACGCCGGTGACCCCCTTTATCGCATTGATTCCCGTCAGTATGAAACTGCCCTCATAGATGCCCAGGGCAAGCTGCACAAGGCGGAGGCTTCTTTGCGCAACATTAAGGAAGATCTGGATAGATATGAAAGACTGTGGCTGGATCGGGCAGTTTCTGAGCAGACGGTTGCCAACAAGCGGGCTGAAATGGCTGAACAGCAGGCAACGGTGGAATCCGAGCAGGCTGCCGTGCGCAAGGCTCAGGAAAATTTGGATGATACCATAGTCTATGCTCCCATGGACGGCAGGTTGGCCGTGGATGATGTGGCGGTTGGGGCCTACGCTACGGCAGGAGCGACCAGCTTGGTGACCATCGGCACCATGGACCCGATTTATGTGCAGTTCAGTGTCAGTGAGACAGAATACCTCAACATTTTGACGGAAGCATTTGAAGCCGGCAACCTGCCGTCTGAATCAGTCTACGAGCCGCCGAAAATCAAGGTTACTCTGAGCAACGGCAGGGAATATCCCCTCGAGGGACAAATCGTAACGTCAGACCGTGCCATGTCTGATCAGTCAGGCTCCCTTACGGTTAAAGCTCTGCTGCCCAATCCCCAGGGGGTTCTGCTGCCCGGCATGTTTACCCAGGTGCATATCCTGGGCGTCGTGGAAAAGAATGCCATGCTCGTTCCCCAGCGCGCTGTGCAGCAGCTTTTGGATGAAAACTTTGTCCTGGTGGCAGACAGCGACGGCAAATCCCTTTCCAAAAAGGTCAAGCTGGGGGAGAAGGTCGGAAGCTATTATATCGTGACAGACGGTCTTTCCGACTCCGATATGGTGATCGTAGAAGGCTTGTCGCACCTCCAAAGCGGTGTCGAGATTGACGCTACCACGGTGACGGCGCAGGATATGGGTTTCTCCATCAATGAAACCACGGAAATTGTTGATAAATCGTAAGGAGGCGGCAAATAGTGTCACGGTTCTTTATTCATCGCCCCATTTTCGCTATTGTCATCTCCATTATCATCGTGATACTCGGCGCGATTTCCGGCCTGAATCTGCCCATTGCCCAGTATCCGCAGATTACCCAGCCTACTGTCACCGTGAATACAAATTACACGGGCGCTAATGCCGGAGTCATCAACCAGACGGTGGCCCAGGTCATTGAGCAGCAGGTCAACGGTACCCAGGGCATGGACAGCATGAACTCCAGCTCCGATGATACTGGCAACTACGAGCTGAGCGTTAAATTTGAGCTTGGCACCAACAGTGACATGGATGCGGTGCTGGTGCAGAACAATGTTTCCATAGCCAATGCCAGCCTGCCTTCGGCTGTCCAGGCCGTGGGTGTTACCACCAAGAAAGCATCCAGCGATATGTCCTATATGTTTGCCCTGTACTCTCCCAATGGTACTTTTAAGCGTACTTTCATTATGAATTACGCTAATATCTACATCATTGATGCCTTGAAACGCATCAAGGGTGTGGGCGATGTCACTCCCTTCGGGTCGCAATACGCCATGCGTGTGTGGCTGAATCCGGCGCGTCTGTCGGATCTGGGCCTGACTGTCGGCGATGTGGAAAATGCCATCAGGGAGCAGAATGTCCAGGCTCCCGCCGGAACCATCGGGCAGTTGCCCACGCCCGCCAATCAGGAAAGACAGTACACAGGCAATGTGGAAGGCAGGCTCACCACACCGGAGGAATTCGGCAATGTTATCCTGAAAGCCCAGGAGGACGGCTCCTATGTCCGTATCAAGGATGTAGGACGGGTTGAAACCGGGGCCAAGACGACTACGATGATTTCCGATGCCAACGGCGCACCCAGCGCGGGATTTGGCATTAAGCTGACCGATGATGCCAATGCCATGGAAACCGTTGCCGAGGTCAAAAAGGTCTTGGAGGAAGCGTCGAAGGATTTCCCGGATGATCTGGTTTACAGGCCCGTTATCGACAATACGGAGTATATCGCCGAATCCATCGGCGAAGTGGTGAATACCTTCAAGGAAGCCCTGATGCTGGTTATCATCATTGTGTTCCTCTTCCTCCAAAGCTGGCGGGCAACGCTGATTCCGGTGCTGGCGATTCCCGTATCCCTGGTGGGAACTTTTGCAAGTTTCGTGGTCCTTGGCTTTACCATCAACACCCTGACTCTTTTCGCCATGGTGCTGGCTATCGGCCTGGTGGTTGATGATGCCATTGTGGTTATAGAAAATGTGGAATCCCACATGAAAAAGGACGGCCTGGGGCCGGTGGAGGCAACGGAAGTTGCCATGGACGAGGTGCAGGGGCCTGTGGTCGCCATCGCCTTTGTTCTGTCGGCGGTATTCATCCCCTGCGCTTTCCTGGGCGGCACCACAGGCGTGCTCTACAGGCAGTTTGCCCTGACTATTGCGGTATCTATGGCGCTTTCCGCCTTTATCGCCCTGACCCTGACTCCTGCCCTGTGCGCTCTCCTGATGAAGCCCCACGATCCAAACAAGAAGAAAAATATTCTGGATCGTTTCTTTGACAGCTTCAACGATTGGTTTGAGCGCACTCAGAACCGCTATACGGGGGGCGTGGCCTGGTTTATCAGCCATGCCAAGACCAGCGTAGCGAGCCTCCTTGTCATCTGCGTCCTGGCGGGTGTATGCTTCAAGTTGCTGCCCTCAACCTTTGTCCCCGATGAGGATCAGGGTTATTTTGTGGCCTCGGTAACTATGCCCGACGGAACGTCATTGAATCGCACTTACGAAACCATGGAAGCAGTGGAGAAGGAGCTCAGCGAGATTCCGGGCGTGAGAAACGTCATGAAAATTGCCGGTTATGATGTGCTGTCTTCCGGCTCTAAATCAAACAGTGGTACCTTCTTCGTGAGCCTTGATCCCTGGGCTGAGAGGACGGATGCGGAGCTTTCCATAGGGTCCATTGTGGACAAGGCTAACGCCCTGGGAGCCAATCACCGGGAGGGCACAATCATGGCCTTTACCACTCCCGCATTGCCGGGATTTGGCATGGTGGGCGGCTGGAGCATGGAACTTTTGGACATGACGGGGCACACGGATAAGGAACTGGACAGCATCACCAAAGAGCTGCTGGCGGCGGCAAACCAGCGTCCCGAGCTCACAGGTGTCTACACCACTTATTCTATAGATTCTCCTATTTGCAAGTTTGATGTGAACCGTGAAAAAGTCAAGCAGCTCGGCGTGGATCTTTCCGATGTGTTCACGGCGCTGCAAGTCAACTACGGCGGCGCACAGATAAATGATTTTGTCCAATTCGGACGTACCTATAAGGTTATTATGCAATCCGATGCTCAGTATCGGAGCGAGAAAGAGGCCTTAAAATTCAACTATGTCCGTAATGCCTTAGGCACGATGGTGCCTTTGGATAGCTTGCTTACGCCGAAGCTTTCGACTTCCACTTCCATCATTTCCAGGTTCAACGGCACCCGCAGCATCAGCATCCAGGGCGGCATTGCCGAAGGCTACAGCTCCGGACAGGCCATCGCCGCCATGGAAGAAGTGGTGCGGCAGACGGCTCCGGCAGGCTTCAAGGTGGAGTGGTCGGGCCAGAGCCGCGAGGAAAAGAAATCTTCCGGCTCCACCGGGCAGATTATGGTCCTGGCCCTGGTCTTTGTATTCCTGTGCCTGGCGGCACTCTATGAAAGCTGGAGCGTTCCTTTTGCCGTCCTCCTGACGGTACCTACGGGACTTTTTGGGGCGTTCTTCGTGCAGCTATCGCTGATGATGCTGGAGGCAAGTTTAGGGCACATGAATCCGGGTCTGCAAAACAGCGTTTACATGCAGATCGGCGTCATTATGATTATGGGTCTTGCGGCGAAAAATGCCATCCTTATTGTGGAATTTGCCAAAGTGCGCGTTGACCAGGGCATGGAGCCGGTCAAGGCAGCCATTGAGGCGGCGGGCCTGCGCCTCAGACCTATCATTATGACCTCCCTGGCCTTTATCATCGGCTGTCTGCCCCTGGCCATGGCCCACGGCGCAGGAGCCGCAGCCAGGAACAGCATGGGCACGGCGGTTGTGGGCGGCATGTTCTTTGCAACCTGCCTGGGGATTTTCCTGATCCCGGTGCTCTATGTGATTGTAGTGTGGCTGGCCTTGAAACTTACGGGAGGAAAGACACCTGCCCAGTCAAAAGCAGAAGGTGTGAGCACGGAGGGATAGGCATTATGAATTTTTTCAGGCGGGCGGCAAGGACTCTTGCTGCAATGTTCTTTGCGGCGGCGTATTTTTGTTCGCTGCCCCTTGCCCTGGCAGGGCATCTTGAAGATATTGAGGCCAGGGGCACGATTCGCATTGGCACGACAGGCGACTACATCCCCATGTCCTACCTGAATCCCCAGACGGGCAAGTATGAGGGAATTGATGCAGAACTGTCGGAGCTGATTGCAGCTTCCCTGGGCGTGAAAATCGAATATGTGCCTACAACCTGGCCAACCCTTGCCGCCGATACGCAAGCGGGGAAGTTCGATATTGCCCTTTGCGGCATATCCAGAAATTACAACCGGGCCAGAACGATGGCCATGTCCGATGCCTATGGCGAGGGGCTGTTCGGTAAAACTATCCTTTGCCGCAAGGAGGATGTGAAACGCTTCAGGAGCCTTGCGGACATCAACCGCCCGGAAGTCCGCGTGATGATCAATCCCGGCGGCACAAATGAGAAATTCGCCCGGGCGAACCTTCCCAATGCAAAGCTTATCATCCATGATGAGAATGCTGATATTCCCCGCCGGATTGCGGAAGGGCAGGCTGACATTATGATTACGGAGACCGTGGAGGCCGCCCACTATGTCAGAAGCGATAAAAGGCTTGCTGCGCCGCTGATGAACGAACCCTTCACCCGCCATTCCTGCGGCATTCTGATGCAAAAGGGGGATCAGGAATGGCTGAATTACATCAATTTTGTTCTGGCTGAACTGAAAATGGATGGCACTATGGCACATCTGGAAGCAACCTATTTACGATAAAAAATAAAAGGAGTATTTCACCGTGAAACAATCGCGTAAAAAAATAATGGCAGGCTTGCTTGCCGCAGTTCTAAGCTGCAGTTTTGCCTTTGCAACGGAAGCGGCTACCAGGAATGAGATCGCCCAAGTAACAGTAAACAAAAAGGGCAGCGATTTCCGTTATTGGAACAAGGATGCTGCCTCCTATCAGGCACTCACAAGTTATGTCAGGGACGTGACAAATAAAAAAAGCGCAAACTTTATCCCACCGGAGGACCGCGTTGCCGTATTCGATATGGACGGCACTTTTGTCTGCGAGACCGCGCCCTATTACTTTGAATGGATGCTCTACCTGGAGCGTGCCCTCTATGACAAGGATTACACACCATCACAGGAAATGAGGGATTACGCACAGGTCATTGAGGCCGGTATCCGCAAGAAGGGGCAGTTCCCCAAAGGTGTGGATGTAGGGGAGGCGAGGGCCCAGGAAGCTGTTTTCGCTGGCATGACTCCGGGGGAATATGAAGCCTATGTCCAAAGATTCATGGAAAAACCGGTAGAAGGATTGACAAATTTGAAATGGGGCGAAGCCTTTTACCTGCCCATGGTAGAAGTTATAAAATACCTGCAGGCCAACGATTTTTCCGTGTATGTCGTTTCCGGCAGCGACCGCCCCACTGTGAGGATACTGGTATCAGAGCTTTTGCAAATCAGTCCGGGCAACGTAATCGGCTCAGACCCGAAAATAATTGCCGCAGGGCAGGGGGACAAGGACGGCCAGGATTATGTCTATGGCAAGAATGATTATCTCGTCCGGGGCGAGCTGATTGAAAAAAATCTCAAGATGAACAAAGTATCGTCTATAGCCAAGGAAATCGGCAAGCAGCCTGTCCTGGCCTTTGGCAATTCCAGCGGCGATACCAGCATGCTCAATTATGCCGTTTACGGCAACAAATACAAGAGCGCGGCGTTTTTCGTCCTGTGCGACGACACCGTGCGGGAACTTGGCAATCTTGAGAAAGCCGAAAAATGCAGAAAGCTTGCCGCTGAGAACGGCTGGACGTCTATATCCATGAAAGACGATTTTGCAACGATTTACGGCGATGGCGTGACCCGTACCGGCAAATGACAGATGGAACACAGCATGGAAAGTCCAAAATCTATCAAAATCCGTGGTGCAAGGGTACACAATCTCAAGAATATTGATGTGGACATACCCTTGGGCAAGATTGTGGGGATTTGCGGCGTATCAGGCTCCGGCAAATCCTCCCTTGCCCTTGGTATCCTATACGCGGAAGGTTCCCGCAGATACCTTGATGCCCTGTCCACCTACACCAGAAGGCGCATGACTTTTTCGGCGAAAGCCGATGTGGATGAGGTACTGTATGTTCCCGCGGCACTTGCCTTGCGCCAGAGGCCAGGAGTGCCCGGCATCCGTTCCACCTTCGGCACGGGAACGGAACTGTTGAACAGCCTGCGGCTGATGTTTTCCCGTCTCGCCAGCCACCGCTGCCCCAAGGGGCATTATCTGCAGCCGTCGCTGGCTGTGGCAGCGGAGCAGGAACTCGTTTGCCCGGAGTGCGGGGAGCATTTCTACGGGCCGGGGGCGGAGGAGCTGGCCTTTAACAGTCAGGGCGCTTGTCCCCATTGCAGCGGCACAGGGACGGTACGAACCGTGGATGAATCCACTCTCGTTCCCGACGAATCCCTGACCATTGATGAGGGGGCGGTGCTGCCCTGGCAAACCCTTATGTGGTCCCTGATGAAGGATATCGCCAGGGAATTGGGCGTGCGGACGGATGTGCCCTTTCGGGAGCTTACGGAGCAGGAACGGGATATTGTCTTTCATGGGGAAGCCGTCAAGCATCACATGATTTACCAGAATAAGACCAGCGGTGCGGCGGGTGAGATGGACTTTACTTACTTCAATGCCATCTACACTGTGGAAAATGCTCTCGCCAAAGTCAAGGACGAGAAGGGCATGAAACGGGTGGAGAAATTTCTCAAGGAGGAAATCTGCCCGGAGTGCCATGGCACTCGCCTGTCAGAGGCTGCCAGGGCGCCGCTTTTGCGCGGCATTTCTCTGGCGGAAGCAACACAGATGACGCTGACGGGTCTTGTAGACTGGGTGCAGGGTGTCCCCGCCTCCTTGCCCGAGGAAATGCGTCCCATGGCTCAGAGCATCTGCGAGTCTTTTGATGTGGTGGCCAAACGGCTCATGGATTTGGGATTGGGCTATCTGACCCTTGACCGCGCCGCCTCCACCCTCTCCACGGGCGAGCGGCAGCGCATGCAGCTTGCCCGTGCGGTGCGCAATCGGACAACGGGGGTGCTGTATGTACTGGACGAGCCGTCCATAGGCCTGCATCCTTCCAATATTGTGGGACTCAAAGGCGTAATGCGGGATCTCATTGCCGATGGCAACTCCATTCTTCTCGTTGACCACGAGACGGAGATTCTGCGAGAGGCAGATTACATCATTGAAATGGGATTGGGAGCAGGAGCAAAGGGCGGTACCGTCATTGCCGAAGGCCCAAGGAAATGCGTAGAGGAAAACAAAATCTCCCTGATTGCCCCTTTCCTTACGGGGACAGCCAATGTGTCCATGAGAAAGCCTGCGGTCTGGGCAAATATGTTTGCGAAGGGGAGAATCCATCTGGAAACGGCGGCTTTGCATACGGTAAAGCCCCTCAAGGCAGATATTCCCAAAGGCAGGCTCACCGTAATCACCGGGGTATCAGGCTCAGGCAAGACCACGCTGATTTTGGAAAGCCTTGTACCGGCGTTATCCGCTTACATTGCGGAATCGCCTTTGCCGAAGCATATACTGTCTGTTCAGGCAGAGGGCATCAGGCACGTTAAACTGATTGATGCCACCCCTATCGGCATCAATATTCGTTCCACCGTTGCCACTTATGCCAATGTCCATGACGAACTGAGAAAAATTTACGCCCGCTGTGCCGCAGCCAAGGAAAAAGGCTGCAAGGCAGGTGATTTTTCTTACAACACCGGCAAGCTTCGCTGTCCCGTCTGTGACGGTACGGGGGCGATCAGCCTCGACGTCCAGTTTCTTCCTGATGTTGATATTCCCTGCCCCGAATGCCGTGGGTCCAGGTACGGGAAAAAAGCTTACGGCATAAAGTATAAAAACAAGGCCGGGGAGATGCGTTCCCTGCCGGAATTGATGGATATGGACATTGACAGAGCCATGGAATTCTGCAAGGATATGAAAAACGTATATCCGCGGCTTTCCGTTTTGCAAAGGCTGGGGCTTGGCTACCTGACTCTGGGCGAAGAAACCCCCAGCTTATCCGGCGGCGAGGCACAGCGCTTAAAATTGGCCAGTGAAATGGGACGCGCCCAGGAAGATTCCGTCTTTGTCTTTGACGAACCCACCATTGGCCTGCATCCCCTTGATGTGCAGTCCCTTCTGGGCGTGTTTGCCTCCCTTATGGAACAAGGAGCCACTGTTATTGTAATCGAGCATGATCTGGACGTTATCCGCAATGCAGATTACATCATAGATATGGGCCCCTTCGGCGGTGAAGAGGGCGGAAGGATTGTGGCTGCTGGTACGCCGGAAATGATAGCAGGAAATTCGGAAAGCCTTACGGGAAAATTCTTGAGAGGATAGTATACGGACATTTGAGGTACTTTACCCGGTAAATTGTCATAACAGAGCAAATAAGAGCTTTCCGAGGGAAAGCTCTTATTTGCTCTGCATATTAATTTTCTCCTGCTTTGGTAGTATTTTCTTAGGTGCCAAACTATCACTTCACATCAATCGAGAGAACTTTGTCGATGGCACCGGGCTTTTCCTGAAACAGCTCCAACACCAGCCCATCGGGAAGTTTCACCCATTTTTCCGGCTTGCCGTCCATGGCGTGTACGCCTTCGTATGCAAGCATCTCCCTGAGTGTGTCTTTAAAGTCTTCCACCACGATCCCCAGGTGATGTCCCTGTCCTGCCCCATAGTTATCTGGCGAGGCAACAAGCTGCAGCCCTCCCCGCAGCCAAACCTGCTCCAATTTGCCGTTTGCTTCCTTACGCCGAATAACTTCCATGCCCAATACTTTCTCAAAAAAGCGGATGCTCCATTCAATGTCACGTACAGTAACCGCTGCATGTTCCACATATGATGATTTCTTTTTCATGGCAAACTGCTACTAAAAACATAGACAAAAGTGTATATGTCTTAGAAAATTTCCTTGTTCATCGTGCTCGCTCTCGCCGTCCCGAAGGGCAAGCTACTAGCGTTTGTATAGC
>CAMVGU010000027.1 GCA_947167105.1 uncultured Selenomonas sp.
GAACGGGTGGCTCTCACCATCAGAATGGGTGGCTCACCTGGGCCAGAATACTCACCCCTCCCACAGGAGAAGCCCCACTGGATGACGGAAGAGAAATGGGCCGACCTCCAGGGGGGTCGCACTGCCAAAGCAGGGAGCAGCACGGAGACTGGATAGTGGGATATGGGAGCCTCCGGCCCAAAAGCAGGCAATAAAAAAACCGCCCGTGACGGGCGGCCAGTTCATCACATGGCAATATTGAGCTGTTGCTTAATCGCCTGCTACAGGGTATGGGAAAAGTTTATCCCCTGCCTTTTGACGTCTGCATTCAGCCAATAACAGATTTTTCTTTCATATGGTCTTTCACATCGTCTAGCAAAATATCCAGCTTTTCTGGCGTGGTAAGTTTTTCATCCACCAGAATGGCAAACAGTTTCCCTGATTCCTCGTTCAAAAACGCCATATAAGGAACCAGTTCGTATTTGTTTGGTGCAAGAATTACGGACGTTTCAATCCTTTCAGCATTTTTCAGCGCATGGCATACCCTGATCCTGTCCAAACGGCGGACACGAATCTGACCTCCAAAATACTTCTTTACTTCAGGTATGGTCATTACAATGCAGCCCCCTCTCACCTACCTGCTCCTCATTCGCAGTATTCAGCAAGGGTATCTAATAAACCTTTCTGGCACACAGGTTTATTTTTTCAAAACTTAATCCTCTTAAATTACGAACGCCACGTTCGTAACAGTTAACTTTTAATCAATCTTAATTTGGGCTTTTGAACTATACTAGGCTTTAACAATGATGACGGCAATCCACATAAAGCGGTTATATCCTCGGATGGTATTGATAGATCATCAATAATATCTATCGGAGCCTTGATATTGTTTTCCATGAGCATCATAAGTGCGTCCTTTATTAATTCCGGCTTTTCTTGTTGAATGGTGTCGTCACCAGGCTCATTTGTACGCCAGCCTTTCCGAAATATGTTTCTTTTTAGCTTTTCCGCTTCGTCATATTCTATTCCGCCTATGTCCTGAACATGATATAGAATAGACTGAGCAGAAGTTCCCCATCTTTTTTTCATTCGCAACAATGCGTTAGGCGAAGTTATAGCATATGCTTCGCGACGCATAGAATTCTCAGGCATGAGAAAATAACTGGCAAAAGTTTCTGCCTCACGCTCAATTAATTCTTCGTTATCCTCCTTTTCCTCTTTGTCCATCCATGAATGTAATACCTGATGCCCAAGCTCATGTGCCAAATCTCGCCTGGATCTAACCGCAGATGTTCCTGATGTCAAAAACACCATAGGCCGTGATGTTTTTTCAGTTGATGTAAAAAACAGAGAACACGCATCTACTTTTTTTGCATCCAAACCAACTTTAGATATTATAATCCCATTGTTTTCTAAAAGTAGTGTCAAATTACTTATAGGGCCCTCTCCCAATCCCCAGTATCGCCTTAATTTCGTTGCAATATCAGATATCTCACTATCTGTGTAGCCTATGCCATCCCTTGTTATAAGATTTGGCTTCGGCAAATGTACGTACTCTTCTATATAGCAGTAAATACCAGTCATCCATTTTATATAGATTTTAAAAATTTCTGTTGTCTTTTTTGTCGAGGTTTTTCTCTTGCGAAAAAAAATAGGTGTTATAATATCATTTTCATAGGGCTTGGAAAAATATCCTAAAGGAAAACTCAGGACTTCCGACATACATCCCAACACTTCTGGATTTGGTTCTATGACGCCAGTCTCATACTGAGATACAGCCTGCTTAGTAACCCCCAACATTTCAGCCAATTCAGCTTGTGTAAATCCACGGAACATTCGTCCCTCTCTTATTCTTCTCGGTTGTAATACTGGTTTTATCATGCCCTCACTTCCAAACTATACTTTTTCTTAATGTTCTCAGTTTCTGCAATCTGCTTGAGCAGTTCTGGTTTATACTCATTGACAATATTCTCCACATTATCCCTGCTTATGTATTCCATAAGGCTCCATCTGCGTAACCAACGTTCATAGTTCTCATCAGGAATTCCTATTTGAACATACTTCAGTCTGAATCTCTTATGGTTAAAAGTAATTATCATACTACATGGTTTGCTCTCTTCTATCCCATCAAAATTTAAAGTAAGTTGCACATTGTTTTTCGCTTCTTCTTTTCTAAACCTTGCCTTTGCAGGTAGTTTCTCTTTATTGTCATTCTTTTTAATGTGCATGACTGCATTCCCACAATGGAAATGTATAACGGGTCTGCCATGCCCCTGCCTATCCTCTGAAAAACTTATTATCGGTAAATTATTTTCATCAATCATCTTTGTCAACAAAGTACTTATCACATAGCCTAAATTGCAAGCTGTATTATACCACTTTGTTCTTGGAATCCCTGGTGCTGTAGTATCATCTATGACATTCTGCGATATAACGCAAGCCGCCTGAACGGCATCTGCAATCATATGCTTGAATTTATCATCAATTTGAGAAAAAATTATATCAGCATTTTTTTCTTCTACTGTCTCGAACATATATTTTCACCTTCCGTCCATCACTTGACTTTTACGTAATTTATTGTACCTAACTTTACATTTTTTGTCAAGTAGTGTGCAGTTTATCCTAAAAAAGTCAAGTGCGCATATATATCAATACTCAAAAATCCCCTGACTTCGGTGTGCTCCGTAAAATTACGAACGCCCCGTTCGTTGTCACCTCCCCTTCCCTGCTGTAACATAGTAGGATAGGGAGGTGTTTTCTATGGCAAGAATACGTACACGCAAGAGGGGCAAGACCTACAGCTATATCTTTGAGGCTGGGCAGGTGAATGGGAAGCGCAAGGTGGTGGAGAAAGGGGGCTTTCCCTCGGATGAGGCTGCTTTTGATGCGGGGGTGGCTGCCTATAATGACTGGAAGCACGGCAATATCGGCATCACCAGTGAGCGCATGAAGCTTTCGGAGTATCTGGCGGTGTGGCTGAAGAATATGAAAAGTAATGTCATTCCCGCCACGATTCAAAGCTATGGTGAGCGCATAAATGCAATCAACAAGTACCTGGGTGACATCATACTCCAGGAGCTCCGCCCGCGGGATGTCAATCACATGCTGCAGGAGCTTTACGGGCTTGGCAAGTCCTACAATACCATAGCGCGCACCAAGGCTGTCCTGAACAATGCTTTGCAGTATGCGGTATATCCTGCGGAGCTGATAGCCCCCAATCCTGCCAGCGCAGTCAAGATACCTGCCAAGGCACCAAAGAACCTGATTGTGCGGGAGGTTATCTCGCTGGAGCGTTTCAAGGAAATCATGCAGCAGTTCCCCTCCGGCCATGTCATGCATATCCCCCTCTGCATTGCCTTCCGTACCGGCATGAGGATAGGCGAGATACTGGGGCTGACCTGGGAGAATGTGGACTTTGACAAGGGAACTGTCAGCATCGTCCGGCAGATGCGCTACATACCCCAGCAAGGCAATTTTATGACACAGCCCAAGACGCCTACCAGCCGCAGGACTATTATGATGGACAGCATACTGATTGAGGAGCTGAAGCGCTGGAAAAGGCTGCAAGCCGAAAATGAGCTCCGTTATGGGGCTGGCTATGCCTATGCCTATGTCGATGAGAACAGCCTTGTGACAGTCATGTCCAAGGGCCTGAAAGCTGGCTCCGGCATGAAACGGCTTGATCTGGTATGCACCCACACCGAGGGAAAATTCGTCAGCCGTGGCTGCGTCACATACCAGGTACGCAAGCTGGGGCTGAATGTCCATTCCTTCCGCCACACCCATGCCACCACCCTGATGGAAAATCACGCACTGCCAAAGGATGTAGCCGCCCGCCTGGGCCATGCTGACGTGAATATCACCCAGAATCTTTACACCCATGTGACAAACCAGATGCGCCAGAATACTGTCGAGATCATTGAAAAGGCCCTGAATCATGCAGACAAATAGCCCCATGCAGACAAAATGCAGACAAGCAGGGCAAATAAAAAAAGCTCCACCCCTGAAAATAAAGGGTGGAGCCGCCTTTTATGGCGTTTTAAATCATGTTCTTCTGATAACTGTCATACAGGGTTTTCAGTTCTTCCATCCTGTCGTACATTTCGACCTGCAGGCCGGAGGCTGCAGCGTAATCGCCCTGGTTTAGTGCGTCTATGAGAAGCGTAAACAGGGATTTTTCATCTATGCTGTCCTTGGCCAGATGGGTGCGCAGGTTCTCAATCTTGTTCCAGTTGTAAGCATCCTGATCCGTGACAAAGTCAGACTTGATTTCCCTGGCCTGACGCACGATGTCCCGATTTTCAGGAATGATGCGTGAAATAAGCTCTGTCTTCCAGCGGGTCAGCGCACCGGCACGGAAGGCATCAATGATCTGCTGACGCAAGGCGCCGCCGGACGTGATGACCGCCTTCTTTTCAGGATAGTTGTCAAAATTTTGCATGTTCTCCCAGACCGTCGCGGGGGGTGCGCCAAAAAATCTGTCACGCTCCTCGTCCGTGTAGTCCTCAAACACATCATTCTCGCTGCGGTATGCCCGCTCCGTCTCCAAATAGAAACCTACTTCACCGGCATCCTTTGACAGCTCTTTCAGCAGCTCCACAGTTGTGTGTTCTACCGCCATCCTGATACCATCTAGGCAGGCCGAATAGACAGCCGCCAGCACCAGATATGTATTCGTGTACGGATTGGGGGCACGCAGTTCAAAACGAGTCGCGAAGGGGTTCTGCATATCCCGGATCAGACCGGCAAGGATCGTGCGGTTGCGGCTTGGCACCTCCGGCGAGTGGCCCAGGGAGGTGACAATACATACAGGTGCCTCAAAGCCTGGCTTCAAACGGTTCAGAGAGTCATTCGTCGCAGAGACGAAAGGATTTATGACTTCATAGTTCTTCAGCATGCCCATGATGGCACCGTAGCCGATGGCGCTCATGAAGTCCTCCCGGGGTTTATCCGGCGCAAAAATGTTATGCAGCTTACCATCCTTCGTCACGGCTGCCATGCCAATATGAGTGTGCTCACCATTGCCGGCCAGGCCAATCATAGGCTTGGCCTTGAAGTTCACCTCCAGGCCATTGGCACGGAAGATTTCCTTCACCACAGTGCGAACAATGATCTCATTGTCCGCTGCCTGCAGGGCATTGTCGAAACGCCAGTCTATCTCGATCTGCTCACAGACATGAGCAATCTTGCCTGTCTCATCAATCTGCCCCTTTAGGCCGCCTACTTCTTTATGACCCATCTCAACTTTCAGGCCATAGCGATCCAACTCCAGCACACAACCCTCCAGGGCCGTCCGCACAGCGCCGTGAGTGCGTTCCCAGTACTGCTCCTGCATGACCTGGGAGGCAGACATTTCCTCTATGGAAGCCTCGTCCAGCGGTGTCTTCACCCAGAATTCCAATTCCGTAGCAGAGGTGAACTGAATATCTACTACGTCTTCGCCATTGACGCTCTCAAGACCGGAAATACTGGGATGTGCATGGAACATATCCAGCATTTCCTTCTTCACAAAGGCCAGGGTATCCGCCAGGACTGCGCGGGAATCAACGCGCAGGCCATTATGGATTAGGAAGGCGGGAATACGCAATGTACCGACAGGACGGCCGATGGATTCATCATAATGCTCATAGTTGTAGTCAACGAACCAATTCACCGTTGGATCGATAGGCATATCGACCTTTGCATTGTTCAGCGTTGCAATACCGGACAGCACCACGGATGAACCGTCGGTTTGCACTGCCGTACCTGCATAGAAGTCATCAATATCCTTCACGAATACACGCATAGGGATCTTCTCATCTGTGTCATTACCGGCCAAATCTATGCCCATCAAGGACACAAATTTGATTTCCGGGTGTTCCTCCACATACTTCAGCACGTCTTCCTTAGCAGAATTGGCAGGAATTACATAAAGCAGTTCATCCATTTCGACATCCTCCTATCGAAAAAACGGACAGGCAGTAAAAAAGCCACGCCAGCAGAAGCCTCCATATCATAGAGGAGCCTCTGCCCGGCGTGGCCTCATTGCCACATATGATTTTCACACGCATAATACTAGCATAGCACCAGACAAATGTAAAGGTGTAAATCATGTATACAATCAATACAACGATGCCTGAAACTTTGTGGCAAAAGTATCGCTTGCCTGGCCGTAGACCTGCAGGAAGGCTGCTTCCGCATTGCGGCAGCGGCGTGTTTCCTCCAGCCACCTGGCAAAAGCCTTCCACCCATATCTGCTGATCAGCTCGTAAGCAGCCAGTTCCGTAAAATTGGATACCCGCTCCGCTTCGTAAGCCGCAGCAGCTTCACTGTACGCCTTATCGCTGACAAGGCCAGCAAGTTTAGGCAGGGCATAGCCCCTCAACTCACTGCGCAGGGCTTCATAGTACCTGCCCGTGTTGCGCCCTTCCTTAGCCAGATAAGAATTGATGCCGAATACATATGACATGCCCCTGGAAAGCCAGGCGATATCCTGACGCTGCTCGCCGCGGCCCAGATACTGCCCTTCAAGAGAGCGCAACAGAAGAATGCCCACGCTCAGGCTGCACTGACGAGAGTCATTAAGTTTCTGTGTATTGATGAGCAGGGTACTGCCGTTCTCAATGCCCAGACTATGCTTGGCAAGCTCCCGCGCCTTGTCCTGCGGCAAATCGCAGTATTTGCTTGCCGCTGCCGCAAGACGCTGCTCATCCGCAGCCAGCACTACCTGAAATTCCCCCCTGATTCTGCAGCCCGTTCCCAGTTTCCGGGTCAACTCGTCCTGTGTCTCCTGAAGCTGCCGCTCCAGCATATCCCTGCGCTGCGCATCGACACCCTCCCAGACCAGGCAGTGGAACGTAGCCGGCTGCTGGCAGAAGGCTGCCCACCATGCTTTGTAATCTTGCAGGAAAGTCTCCAACCCTATCCCGAAAGCTTGCCGGAAGGCCTGCTCACCGGTCTGTGCCTCTGCCAGGTACCTGAAATAGGAAGCAACCGCCGGCAGGCGCTGTTCAGGCGGCAGACGCGACAGCAGATATCCCGTCATCACGCCCGCCACCTGGTAGGCGTGATATTCCTTGCCCATCAGCTTCTGGCGCTGCTCCATTGTACAGTGCATAAGTTCTTCCGGTTCAACAGGTTTCGCAGCAAGCAGCACATCCAGTTGGGAATCGAGCCGCCATTTTTCCAGGGACTGCCCTCCCAGCTTCTCCGCTACCAATGCCCCGACGTAATCTGCCGTCCCTTCTTCCAGCCAGAAGATGGCTTCCCTATCCGTATCGTGTCCGTCACTCAGCTCATACTGCAACTGGTGGAACAGCTCATGTGCGGTCGTACTGTGACGGTCTGTAGAGGAAACCATTACACCGGCTCCCGCATTGATTGCCGTCAAATGCCGTGAGCCGCCTGACCAGCCGCCGGAAATACCGGCCACGTGCCTGGCTTCCTGTGCCGTAAGCTCAAATTCACGCTCCAGCACAGCCTGGTAGTCCTTTTTTCCTGCCGTCACATAGAGGCGTACAGAATGTGTAAGCGGCGTACCCATCTCCTGATCCATCAAGTTGCTGAACACATTGGCCGTCTGGCGCACATCCTGAAGGGCTGACTCCGGCAGCTTGCCCTCCGTAAAGATTTCCACTGTGCCAGATCCGCGTTCGACCAGGCCCAGTTGATCACCCATATTATAAAACGGCCCGAAACCGGCCAGGAGCATTCCCGTCAATACACCCAGGCCCAGCAGGGTCATTCCCGCAAGCAGCGCCAAGAACTTGCGCACGGCAGTTCCTCCTCAAATCATTGCTTCTGCCAACGGCAAACCCTGCCCTCGACAAAATCTATGAAGCTAAACAAAAACAAGCCCAGGAAACTCAGCACCACAATGCCCGCATACATTTCCAGATAGTTTACCCTCAGCCAGGCGTCCATTATATAGAAACCCATGCCGTACTGTGTCCCGAATGTCTCAGTAAAAAACAGCACCGAAATGGCCGTTGCCATCGCTACGCGCACAGCCGTGATAAAATTCGGCAGGGTCGCCGGAAAAATGACATACCGCAAAACTTGCCAGAAAGAGGCCCCCAGGGAATACAGAGGATAATATGCTTCAGCAGGTATAGCGCGTATGCCGTCGCGTACTGCGATCACAACCTGGAAGACGATGATCAGAAAAATCATCACTATCTTGGATAGATCCCCGACCCCGGCCAGCACCATCAGAATGGGCAGCAAAGCAATCTTAGGAATCGGGTATGTCAGGTAAACCAGCGGTGCCAGATACCTGTCAGCCTTGGGAAAATATCCCATCACGACTCCCAGGGGGAAACCCGCCAGTACGGCAAGAGCAAGGCCGGCTGCAATGCG
The DNA here is from genome assembly GCA_947167105.1 of uncultured Selenomonas sp. Lineage (GTDB taxonomy): Bacteria > Bacillota > Negativicutes > Selenomonadales > Selenomonadaceae > Selenomonas_B. The sequence continues at coordinate 8,317 of CAMVGU010000027.1, forward strand.
CCACAGGCTCCATGCCGCATGAACAGCGATTGAACTAGCAAAGACATGAGCCATTTTGGCAAAGACAAGCTCAGGCGTTGGCACGATAGGACGCTGCATCAGCAGCGCAACAGCCTCCCACAAGATGAGCAGAAGCACCGCTCCCAGCAAGTAGGAGTACAGGACTGCCTTGCCCTTCCTATTCATGCTCCTGCCCCCCTAATGCCTTGATTTTCTGCCGCAGTTGCTGGCCTCGCCGGAAGAATTCCAACTGGTCGCGCCGGATAGTGCCTGCGTCCCAGGGATTATCTATAATTTCCGCCACCCGCCCCGGAGATGAGCACATCAGCACAATCTGCTGCCCCAGGTACAGGGCTTCCTCTACATAATGCGTGACCAGAATGGTCGTTAGCTGCTCACGCTCATGCATGATGCAGAACACATCCTGCATCTCCTCACGCGTAATGGCATCCAGTGCCGAAAAAGGCTCGTCCATCAGCAAGATATCCGGACGCAGCAGGAAAACCCGCGCAAGGCTCACCCTCTGCTGCTGTCCTCCTGACAATTCATGGGGATAGCGCTTCAGCAGCCCCTCCAGCCCCAAAAGGCTTGTCAGTTCCCGCAGGCGCTGCTCGTCTTTCTGCTGCCACTTGCCCTTGATTCGGCAGCCCAAACGGATATTCTCTTCCGCTGTGCGCCAGGGCAGCAACCCGTAGTTTTGGGGCATAAAGCCGATGGTCACGGCTTTGGTATCAACCTGCCTTCCGTTGATCAACGCCTCACCTTCAAAATCCTTGATTAACCCTGCTATGACTTTCAAAAGTGTCGATTTGCCGCAACCGGAAGGCCCTATCACAGCACAAACCGTCCCGGTAGGGACGGTCAGGCTGATGTCTGCTAAAGCTTCGGCATCGCTATTTTGTTGGCTCGCATATCTGACGCTCAAATGCTTGACTTCAATCATGCGCCTGCCTCAGCTCAATTCTTCAATAAATCCACAACCAGGTCCTGGTAACTGTAGGCATCCTTGACTAATGCCTTATCATTCAGCCACTTTATGCACTCAGTGACATCGCTCTCTTTAGGCAGTTCAGCTTCACGGTATTTCGGCAAGCGCAGTGCTTCCCTGGCCACCGGCGGGAAACCGCCCTTCTCGATGACCAAATCTATATACTCATCACGCGGCGCGCTATTCAGGTACTGCACGGCTTTATTATAGGCGCGGTACATGGCTTGCACGGATGCCTTTTTATCCTGCACCGCAGAGCTCGTCATGACGATGATACCAGGATTGATGCCGAGTTCATCCGAGCCGATAATATGACGACAGCCATTATGCACCGCAATAGTCGCCATCGGTTCCGGCAAAGTGGCTGCCGCCAGCTTGCCGCTTTGCAGCATTTCCAGCCGCGTCGGAATTTGGGGAATGATTACCTTATTGATGCTGTCACCCGTCATACCCTGCTGCTCAAGAATCCTGTCCGTCACATACTCAATGATTGTATTGCGGGAAACAGCCACATCCTTGCCCAGCAGTCCCTTGACATCCTGGGACTGCTCGTCCTTGCCTGCAATCAGCTTGTAGCTGCCATCCGTACTCGAAGTCACCTTCACATCGAAACCGCCGGATTTTGCGAAGGCCACAGCCAGCATATCCGACACCGCACCATCCAGGTTGCCGCTCTGCAAAGCAGAATCACGATCCATCGCGCTCTTGAACTCTTTCAGCTCAACCTGCACGCCTTCGTCCGCAAAATATCCCTTTTCCTTCGCAATGACGAATGGCAGGGAATCCGTATCAGGCATCAGTCCGATAACCAAAGGAGCCAGGTTCTCCTGCTCCGCCTTCTGTCCGCCGCAGCCGGTCAATAATAATCCCATGGCCAGCAATCCCGTAATCACAAGCAATAACTTTTTCAAATCGCATCCCTCTCTCAAATATATTCATCCAGCCAGCAGGCTGCGCAAAAATTCCGCGCCCTTGCTGATAAAACCCGCCATTTCATTTATGCTGCTTTCATTGTCCCGGTAAGCCTTTTCAGCCTGGCGGCGCAGCGATTCCACTTCCTGCTGCATGGACTCTACCTTGCTGAGCTGGCTGTCCACTTCATCCAGCATCTGCTGAGCTTCCTGAATGGAGCCACGCACCTGGCTGATATCGCTCTCCACCTTCTCGCTGCGCGCCTTATTCTCATTCACGGTTTCCTGACGCTGCTTTTCCTTGCCGGTCACTTTATCCAGCATACGACCCAGTCCCTGGCCCTTGGATTCCTCCTGCAAGCGCTCATTCTGGCCCTGCAGCCGGCCAGACTCCTTGGTCAATTCCTGTTGGCGCTGTTCCAGTTCCTGCTTTTGCCTGGCCAGGCGTTCCCGTTCAGCTCTCAGATCTGCTTCCTGGGAAGCCAATTTCTCCTCCCGATTCTTAAACTGCTGTTCCTGCTGCTGGCGCTCCGCCTGCTGCGCCGCTGACTGATCCTGGAATATGCCTGCCAGGCCAAAGCCCAGCAGCAAGGCCGCGGCAAAGCCGACAGCAAGCATAAGCCCCTTCCTGCATCCCGGCGTCAGCCAAGTCCCCTGTTCCTGCTTGGACGGCACAGGCGGAGCAGGCAACTGCTGCTTGAGTTCCCTGACACCGCCCGCCCGGCGCTCTGGCTGCTGCGGATAAGGTGCCTGGATTTCCTCCAGTTCCTCTGCCAGTCCCGGAAGTGACTGCGTGTCCCCTTTATCTGTTCTCATCAAAAAACTCCATATTTTCTTCTTCCTTCCGCATTTCCATTTCCTGCATCGCCGCATGCTCACGCTGCATTGTCTCGCACAGTCGCCTGAGTGTCCACAAAGTATTGAGCGGCGTCACAACAGCCTTGAACCTTATATGCTCCACTCCCGCCCCTTGCAGTGCCTCCAGCACTTGCTCCAGTCGCTTGTTCCTGATGTTCTGCAGCACCATCACTTCATGGGGAAAGACAAAGCCATCATCTTCATGTGCGGTTGCCGCCCGGAAGCCTTTGCTTCCCAGCAGGTAGCCGACTTTCTCATGGTAGGCATTATCCGGCAGCACGCAGGTCTTGATACCCAGCTTATGCAAGGTCTTTTCTGTCAGTGCCAGTTTTTCCTCGTCACGAAACTGATACAGCAGCACTTGTTCCTGTTTGCTCATAGCCTTCCTCCCAGGTTCTCCCGGTCATCCCCTGCAGCCTGGAAAATCATTTGGCAATATCTTCCTTAATCAGCGCCGGCCTGCCGCTTACGCGCCTGGCCAGGAATTTCTCCTCCTGCTCCAGGGTCTTTGCCTGCTTCAGCTGACGATCCGCTTCACGGATGGTCGCAGCCTTCTTATCCATCATCCAGGCTGAGTAGCCCGTGGCATAGGCTATATGCAGGTCACATATCTTCAGGCGCAGCTTATGCAATGTCAAGGCCGCCGCAGGCACCGGCACAGCCTCAAGCTCCTCCTTGCGCTGCTGCCAGTCTTTTTTGATGGTATCCTCCATAAAAGCCCTCAGTGCCTCACGGGTGTCCTTGCTGCCAAGGGAGCCACGGGAGAGCAGGCTGCTCATCTGCTCCTGGGCCTGCATCATGCTGGCATCATGCCGTGCAATGATTTCCGCCGTCGTATCCGCATACTGGCCCAGCTGCTCCTGGCGGGCCTTCGCCACGAACACAATAAACTCACGGAAGTTTGTGATTTCCGTCACACGCCAGGAACCATCTGCCTGCTCCGTGAACAGCACATCCAGCACAAATTCCTCATTAGCCTCTGCCTGGAAAATACGAATCTTCGCGATAGCCGTGCCTGCATCCTTGTCCCTGGCCAGAGAATCCACCTTGCGGAAGGCAGACTCGCGTATGCCGGATTTTTCCAGCACCTGAGCCGAATCCATGCCCGCAATGCCTTTGCCGCTCTCCTCTCCCGTATCCGTATCCCAGGCACCTGTCTTTACATAGTCCAAAACAGCCGCTTTGAAGCTCGTGATAAGCGGAGCCTTCAGCATCTGCGTCAGATCTCCCACTGTGGCCTTCGCCTCTGCACTCAGAGGCTGCTCAACCTCCAAAAGCCCGGACATGAAATCATCGTAGGATGTATCCAGCAGCTCATCCATATCCACGTAAATCTGGAATTTTTCCGCGTCATGCTCTGCCAGTGAATCCTGGATTTGCTGCAACGCATAGTCCGGTGTCTTCATGTAGAAATGCACATAACAATAGCCGCCGCCTGCCAGAATCAGCAAAAGCACCGCCAGAAATGCGCATAATTTGATCTTCAAGGTTTTCCCCATAGGGCATTACCTCCCCAATAATTCAACTGCTCATCTTCTTAGTATAGCATAATCTGGCTAAATCACAATGACAAAGCTGGCACTATCTGATAAACTATAGAAAAACATGGGAAAAAACACAAAGGAGTGAACTCCATGCCGACACCGATAGTGGCTGTGATTGCAGAATATAACCCCTTTCATCTTGGCCACGCTTATCATCTGTCAGCCATACGCAAGCAAGTGCCAGGCGCAAAGATCATCGCCCTTATGAGCGGCAGCTGTACCCAACGCGGCGAGCCATCACTGCTGGATAAATGGCATAAAGCCCGCCTGGCCATAGCCGGCGGCATCGATCTGGCACTGGAGCTGCCCTTCGTCTATGCCAGCCGAAGCGCCCAGGAATTCGCCCGTGGCGGCATACGTCTGGCTTCCCTGCTGGGCCAGGTCACGCATCTGGCCTTTGGCGCAGAAACGGATAATCTGGATGAGTTGCAAAAACTTGCAGTTGCCAGCGAAGCTCCTGACCTGCAGGCCAAGCTGCATGCCTGTATCGCCAGCGGTGCTTCCTACGCCTCGGCCCTGACCAGCCTGCTGGCCGGGGCTGACGCCCGAAAAGAAAAAATGCTGCGCCAGCCCAACAACATCCTGGCTGTGGAATACCTGCGTGCACTGAAACACTATGCACCACGGATAAAGCCCTTGCTTATCAAGCGTCTGGGCTCAGGCTACCACGAGGAACGGTTATCCGGCACCCCCAGCGCTGCAGCCATCCGCAAGGCGCTCTACGCGGGGCAGGCCCCTGCAGAAGGCTGGGAAGCCTTCTGCCCGCCCGCCACAGCCAGGGCACTGACAAGTCTCACGCCGGAAACCTTGCCCAACCGCGAGCGCTTGTGGCTGACCCTCAGACTCGTTCTGCTCAGGCGCACCCAGCCTGAGCTGCGTGCCATCTACGGCGTAACAGAAGGCTTGGAAAACCGCCTGCGCCGCAGCGCCAACGAGGCCGGCTCCCTGCAGGAATTCATCTCCCGCGCCACCACCAAACGCTACCCTGGCAGCCGTATCGCACGCCTGGCCCCGCACCTGATGCTCTCCTTCAGGCGCACCGATGCCAATTATTTCGATCAGCAAGGCCCGGCCTACGCACGGATCTTAGCCGCCTCCCACACAGGCACTGAGCTCCTGCACAAGATGAAAAATACAGCCAGGATCCCTCTGATTACAAAGGTCAGCCCTTACCTGACCACCCACGCCCGCGAACAGGCCCCGGAGGAACTTACGCCGCTACAGCGCATGCTTTCCTACGACACCTGGGCCACGGAGCTGCGCGAACTCGCACTGCCACATCCATCAGGACTCAATGATTTTCAACAGTCTCCCTATTTCCCAAGAAAGGATGATCTCCATGCCCTTTGACGCACGTGACTTAGACCTCAACGACCTCCTGTCGTGCCGCAATCTGTTGCAGGACCCGGTACTCTCCCATATAGCCAATCCGGCTGCCACGGATGAGGCGTTCCGCGCAGAGGCCGCTGCTGCCGCTGCACGGCTCATTGAGGTCGCAGAAAGGCAAGGCTTCGGAGGCAACCTGTTGCGCACCTACATACTCTGGCTGCTTACCCACGACAGTTCCCTCGTCGCCAGTGCTGTCGAGCAGGGGAGCCGGGAAAAACAAATCGGCACTGGCCTGCTGCAGGCTTTCATTCACGATCTCACAGTATTGCAGCCCCTGCTGGAACTCTCTGCCAGCCATTTCCTGCCCTATCCGCTGCTGGATGACTACGAGCCTACCAGCTACCAGGCAGATGAAGCCTCCAGTGCCCTGCAGGAGCTGACTGCAGATGCACACGAACCATCAGCCTATGCCACTGCACTGCTGACCTATTACAGTTGCTACGGCTACGGCGACATCGCCTCCTACCGCGCGTTCCGTTGGGATGAGGCCAGTTCCCGCCTGATCGGCATCAAGCATTTTGAAGGGCAGCGCCTGTCCGATCTCATCGGCTATGCCCATCAAAAAGAACTGCTTGTAGGCAACACCGAAGCCTTTGTAGCCGGCAAGCCAGCGAACAACTGCCTGCTGGTCGGTGCCCGCGGCACCGGCAAGTCCTCCGCTGTCAAGGCACTGGCCAACGAATATTACAGCCAGGGACTGCGCCTTGTGCAGTTGCAGAAAGCCCAGTTGCAAAGCCTGCCGGAATTGATGGAAGTGCTGCGTGCCTACGCCAGCAAGCGTTTCATTCTTTTCCTTGACGACCTTTCCTTCGAGGAGAATGATTCGGAATACAAGTCGCTGAAATCTGCCATCGAAGGCGGTGTAGAAGCACGTCCCGAGAACGTGCGCATTTACGCCACGTCCAACCGCCGTCACCTGATACGCGAGACCTGGCGCGACCGCCTGTCCGAGCAGGACGAGCTTTACCGTGATGACAGCATGAACGAGACAATTTCCCTGTCTGACCGCTTCGGCCTGATTATCCAGTACTATGCGCCGGATCAGAAGGATTATCTCGCCATCATTGCACATATGCTGAAAAAACAAGGCATTGAGCTCACCCCGGAAGAACTCCGTATCGAGGGCCTGCGCTGGGAAATGGCTCATAGCGGCCGCAGCGGCAGGACCGCCGAGCAATTTGTCGCACATTACCTCGGCAAGCGCTGACAAAAAAAGCCCTCGAGGGGAGGGCCTTTCAGCAAAAAATTTCAATGGCTTGTGCTGCTGTTTCTATCTTGAGCGGCAACGGCGGGCCGGCTTCTCCATCCAGGTCGCTTTCCAGATTCACCGGGGAGCTGACCTGGAATTTTTTTGCCTGGATATGCACGACCGCTTCCTTGCCACTCACCGACTTGCCGGAAGCCAGCTCCGTTGCAATTGCCATCAGTTGCACCGGATTGCATTTCCTGATTGCCAGGAAGTCCAGCCTGCCATCATCCACCTGCACGCCTTCCGCCACATGCTTCATTGAGGCCACAGCCGGACTATTGATGATAACGAAAAGAAACGCTTCCAGTTCCTGCTGCACATCATCCGCTATCACCGTCAAGGGCAGGGCACGGATTTTCGGCAACTCGCCGATTCCCTTTAGATAGTAAGCCAGCTTGCCCAAGGAATTTTTCAGTCTGGGTGCCACCTCATGGGCAATGGAAGTCAGCATGCCCGCGCTGGCAACATTGATGAAATATTCATCCCCAATCTTCCCCAGGTCGCAACGGCGCGTGTGCATTGCTGCAATACGATCAAAATAGGCTTCCAAATCCTGGGTAATACCCAAATATGTCGCAAAATCATTGGATGTGCCGCTGCCTATAATCCCCAGCGGCAAATCAAGCCCGCCTCTGACAATCAGATTTGCCGCCTCATGTACCGTACCGTCGCCGCCGGCAGCCAGCACACCATCCGGGCGCAATTCGCGCACAAATTCGAGAAACTCTCTGTTCCCCCCTGCCTTGGTACGATACGGCAGCAAAAGAATATTACGGCGCTGAAAAGCCTCGACCATCATGTCCAGCTTGTTCTTGAAAGCCGCATTGCCGCTGACAGGATTATAGAAAAGCGCAAGTTTTTGCAAAGCCCCAGCCTCCAATTAAGCCCGTTCCTTGAAGATGCCAACCCGCCGCAGCAGCCTGATGCCGAAACGCCCCACCATGGGAATACGCTCCAAATCGTCCTCACGCAAGCCACCAATGATAAGCATAACCGCGATATAAACCACGCAGCCCACCGCTACAGCAGCCAGCGTTGAAAAGACCGGCATGCCAAGCAAGGCCAGCGACTGCACATAAAATCCGTAAGTAGCCACGGCCATCACAGCCGCTGCCGCCACTGTCTTGAACAACTGGCCCATTTCCATCTTGTAGCCGATGAATTTATAAATAAAAAACAAGTTAATAAACGCTGCGACACCCATATCGGCAGCCGTTGCCCAAGCCGCCCCCATGATACCCAGCCAGGGAATCGAGGTGAGATTCCAGTTCAGCAGAACCTTCGCCACAGCCGCGATAACCATGTTCACCATCGGTATAGTAGGGTGGCCCAGACCCTGCAGGATAGCCGTAGAAACCTGATGCAGCCCCAGCAGCACTATGCTGACAGCCGAAATCATCACAGCAGGGCCAGCTCCGGGTGCATTGTAGATAAGAGATGAAATCGGAGTAGCCAGCACGAACACGATGACAAAGGCCGGAAAGCACACAAAATTAGATATACGCACTGAGGCCGCCGTCTGACTGTACACCCTTTCCTTTTGCTTCAGTGCTCTTGCCTCCGAAATGGCAGGAACGACGCTCATGGCCATTGAGGCCGTAATGATGCAGGCCAGGTTGACCAGCGGCACCGCCATGCCGGTCAGATAGCCGAACAGCTCAGTGGCCTCCGCCACGGAATAGCCCGCAACTTCCAAACGCTGCGGCACAATCATCAAATCCAGGTTCGAGACAATGGGTAGCATGATGCTCGCCGCCGAAACCGGCAGTGACAGCGTAAAGATACGGCGGATAATATGCAGGGCTGGCTCGTGCTCCGTACCCGAAGCCGGCTTCAGTTCCCTCCCATAGTCACGCTCGATATCCCTTTCCAGCTTCCAATGGTAGTAAACGAGCACAATAAGGCCCGTGACAGCTCCCGCCAATGCTCCCAGGGAAGCGCCGGCCGCCGCATAATCAAGCCCCCAGGGCAACAGCAGATAAGCCAGCAGGATCATAGTGATAACACGGAAGATCTGCTCTACAATCTGCGAGACCGCCGTAGGGGTCATGCGCTGCCAGCCTTGCAGATAACCGCGGGAGCTGGCCAGGAACGTCACAAAAAAGACTGTCGGTGCCAACACCACCACAGACATATAAGCACGCGGATCGCGGATGAACTGCCATTCTATCAGCCAATCAGCCAGATAATAAGTCAGAAATGAAAAGAACAAGCCCGTGACCAGCATCAGACCCATTGAGATGCGGAACACACGTTTCGCACCGTAAATGTCCTTCAACGCCACACGTTCTGCAGTGATAATGGAGATAGCCACCGGCACCCCTGCCTGGGAAACAGTCATTGCCAGGAAATATATCGGGAATGCCATCTGGTACAGACCTATACCTTCACCGCCCAGGATGCGGGAGACAAAAATCCAGTTCAAGGAACCGATGACCTTGACAACAAAGCCCGCGATGGTCAGGATAAAGGTACCTTTGAGAAAAGATTCGCCCTTGCTGGACTTTTGTTCAGCCATCTGCTTATCCTGTGCATCGGATTCTGCTTGCTTGCTAATCGAAAACACCGCCTAGTCTGCCTTCCATCCAGAAGACCTGATAGTTAAACCATAACAAAAATTATACCTCTTGCACAATGCACTGTCTAGCTTTATTTACGCTAGAATCAAATCCGCTATCCCTCACCACGCAAGGGATAGCGGATTTGATTCTTTTACTCGAACTCAATAGTTGCAGGCGGCTTGCCCGTGCAATCGTAGAGTACGCGGTTCACGCCTTTGACTTCGTTCACGATACGGCTCGTAACCTTTTGCAGCACGTCCCAAGGCAACTGCGCACTCTCTGCGGTCATAAAATCGCTGGTCATCACTGCACGCAGGGCAATCGCATAGTCATAGGTACGTCCGTCGCCCATCACGCCCACAGAGCGCATGTTGGTCAAAGCCGCGAAATACTGGCCCAGCCCCTGCACGCCTGCCTTCTCTACCTCTTCGCGGTAGATAGCATCAGCTTCCTGCACAATTTTGACCTTTTCCTTGGTCACAGCGCCGATAATGCGAATGCCAAGCCCCGGACCGGGGAAGGGCTGGCGATTCACCAGATAATCGGGGATGCCCAATTCGCGACCAGCCTCACGCACCTCATCCTTGAACAACAGGCGCAACGGCTCCACTATTTCCCTGAAGTCTACGAAATCCGGCAATCCCCCCACATTATGATGGCTCTTGATGGTCGCGGAGTTGCCAAGTCCGCTTTCGATGACATCCGGGTATATAGTCCCCTGCACAAGATAGTCTACCGCGCCGATTTCCTGGGCCACATCCTCGAACACACGAATGAATTCCTCACCGATGAGCTTGCGCTTGCGTTCCGGCTCTGTCACGCCTTCCAGTTTCTTGTAGAACCGTTCCTTGGCGTTCACGCGGATGAAGTTCAGCTCATACGGGCCATCCGGACCGAACACGGCCTCGACCTGATCCCCCTCATCCTTGCGCAGCAGGCCGTGATCCACGAATACGCAGGTCAGTTGCTTGCCGATGGCCTTTGAAAGCAGCACTGCCGCTACGGAGGAATCCACGCCGCCGGACAGGGCGCAGAGAGCCTTGCCCGAGCCAATTTTTTGCTTCAGCCCGGCGACAGTTTCCTGCACAAAAGAACCCATGCGCCAGTCGCCCGTGCAGCTACAGACATTATAGACGAAATTTTTCAGCATCGTCTTGCCCTGGGCTGTGTGCATGACTTCCGGGTGGAATTGCACTGCATACAGATGTTCTGCTTCATTCTCCATGGCCGCCACCGGGCAGGCCGGCGTCCGAGCTGTCACCCGGAAGCCAGCCGGGGCTGCCGCTATGTAATCCGTATGGCTCATCCAGCAGATGGTTTTCTTGTCCACATCCTCAAAGAGTTTCGACTGCGAAGCGATGATTTCAACCTCTGTCTTGCCATACTCGCTGGTCGGTGCCGTCTCTACACGCCCCCCCAGCTTGTGTGCCATCAACTGGGAGCCATAGCAGATGCCCAGCACCGGTATGCCCAGCTTAAAGAGTTCCTCGGGGCACGTTGCAGAATCTTCCCTGTAGACGCTGTTCGGTCCGCCGGTCAGGATGATGCCCTTCGGTGCCATTGCCCTAATCTTATCCAGCCCTAGTGTATGCGGATGCACCTCGCAGTACACATGGTCCTCACGCACACGGCGCGCAATCAACTGATTGTACTGGCCGCCAAAGTCCAGCACAAGGATCATTTCCCTCGTCTTTGCTTCCAAGGCGTACTTCCTCCTATTCTGCTTCCACATATTTCTGCACTGCCGCCCTGCTGGCCGTCATATCAAATCCCTGCCGGAAAAGACTGGCAAGCATTTTCTGCTTATCCGCTGTAGGCTTATATTTCAGCTCCAACGTACGGAAAGCCGCCCTCTGTTCACGTTCAAATGTATCCTGGGGTACGCAGCTGCGTATCAAGGCACGGGAAAACCCTCGTTGCTGCAACTTCATACAAATCTGGCGCACTGATTTATGGGAATCAGTGTAGAAATGCTCGAACTGCCGGGCACAGGCCGCTTCATCATCCAGATAACGGCGTTCCTTCAGGCGTGCCAAAGCCGCATCTATTTCCTCCGCCGCATATCCTTTGCGCTCCAGTTTCTCACGCAAATGCCGCTCACTGTGCTCCTGCCTTGCCAGCAGATCCACCGCGTAGACCAGGGCTGTCTTCTCCTGCCTCAAAATTCTTCCCCATTTTCCTCGGTCTGGGCATCTTTCACTGCCTTGGCCACAGCCGTATCGGCATTTTCCTGCACAGCCTCATTTTCCTGCAGCCTGGCTCGTATCTTGCCCTCGATTTCAGCACACAAAGCCGGATTATCCTTGATAGCCTGCTTGGCATTCTCCTTGCCCTGACCCAAACGGGAGCCACCATAGGAGAACCAGGCACCGCTCTTCTCCACTATGTCAAGATCAACACCCATATCTATGATGCTGCCGTATTTCGATACGCCCTCACCGTACATAATATCGAATTCCGCCTGCTTGAAGGGAGGTGCAACCTTATTCTTTACCACCTTGATACGAGTGTGATTGCCTATCGTCTCCTGCCCCTGGTTGATTTTGTCCACCCTGCGCACATCCAGGCGCACGGAGGAATAGAATTTCAACGCCCGGCCGCCCGTGGTAGTTTCCGGATTGCCGAACATTACGCCTATCTTTTCGCGAATCTGGTTGATAAATACCACTACCGTGCGGGACTTGGCAGTAATGCCGGTCAGCTTGCGCATCGCCATGCTCATCATGCGTGCCTGCAGACCCACATGGGAATCCCCCATATCTCCCTCTATTTCCGCCTTCGGCACCAGGGCTGCCACAGAGTCAACGACCACTATATCCAACGCCCCGCTGCGCACCAGTGCATCCACAATATCCAGGGCCTGCTCACCTGTATCAGGCTGGGAAATCAGCAAGTCATCAATATCCACCCCCAGTTTCTGTGCATACACCGGGTCCAGAGCATGCTCCGCATCAATGAAGGCTGCAACACCGCCATTTTTCTGGGCCTCCGCAATCATATGCAGGGTAACTGTTGTCTTGCCGGAGGACTCAGGGCCATAAATCTCCACAATGCGCCCGCGGGGTATGCCCCCCACACCCAGCGCTATATCCAGCGGCAGGATGCCTGTAGAAATGACTTCCACGTTCATATTCGCCTTGGCATCACCCAGGCGCATGATGCTGCCCTTGCCAAAATCTTTTTCTATCTGCTTCAGAGCAGCAGCCAGTGCCTCCTCACGATTTTTTCTCTCCGGCGTTATTTTTTCTTTTGCCATTATGCCAGCTCCCTTCAAAAATCTGGTTCAATACTCAACTTTATAAAGACACAGCCCACAGGCGGGGGCTGTCGGACTTGCCAGCCTTCTGTCACGGGAAGCCATGATTTCCGTGAAACGGGCCGGGCTGCAGCGCTTCTTGCCCACATCTGCTACAGTGCCAACGATATTCCTGACCATGTGATAGAGAAAACCATTGCCATGAAAAGTGAATTCCAGGATATCCCCAGGCTTTTCCGCCAGCGTTGCCTGATACATTGTCCGCACCGGACTCATCGGTGCACCGCCCGCCGCGCGAAAGGCAGAAAAATCATGGGTGCCCACCAAAAGCGCCAAAGCCTCCCGCATAGCCCCAATATCCAGAGGCTGGCGGATATACCAGGCATAGTTCCTGGTAAAGGGGCAAGGCACGGCTCCCTGCTGAATGCGATAGAGGTAGGTCTTCGACTTCGCGCTGTGCCGCGCCGAAAAGGAAGGCCCGCCTTCCCAGGCCTCCACCACCACTATATCAGGCGGCAACTGGCTATTGGCCGCACGGGGGATCTGCTCCACCGGGATGCGGCCATCCGTAAAAAAATTAACGACCTGCCCTGCAGCATGAACTCCGGCATCCGTGCGGCCGGAAGCAGCCATTTCTATACTGTCGCCGAAAATCTTCGACAAACGGGCCTCCAGCACATTCTGCACGGCAATCACCGGCGGCGTCTGCCGCTGGAAACCGTGATAAGCCGTACCATCGTAAGCCACCTTCAGCACGATATTGCGAGCCCGCGCCTTCATTTCCGCTTTATGCTCTCGTTTCAACCACAAAACCTCAATGTATTCTATCACATTCCTACGTCTTTTGCTCCCGACGCTGCCGCAGTACCTCATACATCAGGATAGAACCGGCCACCGAAGCATTCAGGGAATTGATGCGCCCAACCATAGGCAGACTGACTAGAAAATCACAGGCTTCCCTGGCCAGGCGGCTGATGCCCTTGCCTTCGCTGCCGATTACCAGTACCAACGGCCCGGTCAGATTTGCTTCATAGTAAGCCTGCTGCCCGCCCATATCGGCTCCGGCGACCCAGAACCCCTTTTCTTTAAGCCCTTTCAGTGTCTGCACCACATTGCCGATATGCGCCACTGGCACATACTCGATGGCTCCGGCTGAGGTTTTTGCCACAGTTGCATTCAGCGACACGCTGCGGCGCTTAGGCAGGAGCACGCCATGCACGCCGGTTGCATCTGCCGTACGCAACAGCGCCCCCAGATTGTGCGGGTCCTCAAGCCCGTCCAGAAGCAACAGGAATGGCGGCTCACCGCTCTCTTTCGCCCTGTGCAGTATGTCCTCCATGTCCGCATACTCCACAGGCGCCACATAGGCAAGCACCCCCTGATGACGGTGACCGCCTGCTACGGCCTCGATTTTGCTGCGCTCCACGAATTGCCAGACAATGCCACGCTCTTTAGCCAGCGCCAGAATTTCCGAAATCGAGCCTTCCCTGTCACCTTCCGCCAGGAGCAGCCTATTGATATCCCGGCCAGCTCTCAGGGCTTCTGCCACGGCATTGCGGCCTACCAGAACATCCTCCGGCGGCTCCTGCGGCTCAAGGGGCACGCGACGCTCCGGCCTGGCCTGCTTGCCTTGAATGGCCCGGTTTGTCCGCCCCCGGTCTTTTTTCTTCTCAGTCATTTCAATCTTCTCTCAGTTTCAGCATCTCAGCCAGTCTGCCGCAGGTCATCTCCCCCTCCGGGCAGCGGCCTGTATTCACGCAGCTGGCACCGGCATTATGAAAGAGGGTCGGCGCAACCTGCTTCACTTCCTCCAGCATCTTATACGCCATCTCGCGAATCTCCCACTGGGCGCGGTAGCAGCAGCGCAGGTTGAAGAAATGCATCAATGTGCGCGCATTCATAGTGACCAGGATTTTCGTCTCCGTCGCATTGGCCAGCACATAGCGGGCATCCTCCTGGGGCACGCCCATCTCCTTCAGCTCATCATAAGCGGCACGGATATCGGCAATCACCCGATCAAAACATGCCTTTGCCTCAGGATTTTCTGCAATAGACGGAGGCGTGATGTACCGGAAGCCATGTGCCGCCACATAGCGCTGGGACTGCTGGTCGTAAGAGGCAATGCGGTGCCGCACCAGTTGATGCGTCAGCACGCGGCTCACTCCCTCAATGCCAAAGGTAAAGCTCGCATGTTCCAGAGTGGAGCCGTGCCCCAGCTTGACCATCTTCTTCACCATTTTCTGCACCTGTTCATCGGACAGGCGCTCAGAGAGTTCCTCCGCCCCTGCAGCCGAGTAGCAGAGCCTTGCCGCCATTGCGACTGTACGTTCCGGCTCCGGCGTGTGATCCAACAGCTTGACTTTCAGCATTTACTTTCGCTTCTCCCTTATCCTCTGCATCATAGCCTTGGAAATCACCTGAAAAGATGCCTCGGCGATTTCATACAGCCGCTCATTCTGCTCCGACAGGTACAGACTGCCCAAAAGCGACTCAAAGCCCGTACTTGCATGGTACTCCGCCACGCTCGCGCTGCGGGGCGCATGACTCTTGGCATTGCGTCCTCGCCGATAGATGCCCTTCTCTTCCTCAGTCAGCATGGCCTCAATGCCCTGATAGGCTCTCGCCTGCCAAACCGCTGAGACAATCTGGGCGCTGAAGGAATGCAAAGCCTGCACCTTCGCCTGCTCATAGGACAGCAGGCGCGTACGCACAAACAGATGAAAATAGGCATCTCCCACATAGGCCAGCACCAGAGGGTGCAACTGCTTCACATCCACTTTGCTATGACGCTGCAGAACACCCCCCTGGCCGTCCGGCGTGAACATCATATTCACCAATAGCTTGAAATGCTCAAACTTCATGCGCGTTTCCACCTCACGCCGTTCGGCGTATCTTCCAGCACCACACCGGCCTCTTTCAGCTCATCGCGAATCTTGTCCGCCACCGCCCAGTTCTTTGCCTGACGCGCGTCCTGGCGAATGGAAATGATGAGCTGCATCAGCTTGTCCGTCAGCCCGTCATCTGCCCCAGCCTCATCCTGCTCAAACAGGCCAATGATGGCAGCCATATCCGCCCAAGCCTTAGCCGCCTGACTAAAGTTGCCTGCGTCAAAAGCCACCTCACCGGATGTTACCTGCTGATAGTAGATGTTGATTTCTTTGGACAGGGCAAACATCTGGCTGATGGCCAGGGCCGTGTTGAAATCATCCTCCATCGCCTCATCAAACAGCCGCCACAGCTCTTTTGCCTTGGCAGCCAACGGCGCAGCCGCCTCCCCGCCCCCATCGGCCTTTGCGGACAGCTCCTTGATATAGCCCTGGGTATTCTGCAGACGGGAGAGACTTGTCTGGGCCTCGGCCAGCCTTTCCTCGCTGAAATCCAAGGGGCTGCGGTAATGAGTCTGCAAGATAAAGAAACGCACGACCTCACCTGGATATTTCGCCAGGATTTCCTTCACGGTGAAGAAATTGCCCTTGGACTTCGACATTTTTTCTTCATGTATGGTGATGAAGCCATTGTGCAGCCAGTACTGCGCGAAGCCAGCATCATCACCAAGGCAGGCCTGGGACTGGGCAATCTCATTTTCATG
The DNA here is from genome assembly GCA_947167105.1 of uncultured Selenomonas sp. GTDB lineage: Bacteria > Bacillota > Negativicutes > Selenomonadales > Selenomonadaceae > Selenomonas_B. Next base: position 24,662 of record CAMVGU010000027.1, read on the forward strand.
GTGCGGGAAAATCAAATCACTGCCGCCGCCGTGGAAGTCGAATTTCTCACCCAGATACTTCAGCGACATAGTCGAGCACTCGATATGCCAGCCGGGGCGGCCCTGCCCCCAGGGGCTTTCCCAAGAGGGTTCGCCGGGTTTCGCAGACTTCCACAGTGCAAAGTCCATGGGATGATGCTTGCGCTCATCCACATCTATGCGCGCACCTGCCTGCATGTCCTCCAGTTTCCTGCCGGACAGCTTGCCGTAGCCAGTAAATTTCTCTACGCTGTAGAACACATCCCCGTTGGGCAGAGCATAAGCATACCCCTTGTCAATCAGCGTCTGCACCATGGCGATGATGTCTGCCATGGTCTCACTGACCCGCGGATATAATTCCGCATGCCGCACATTCAGCGCATCCATCGACTCGAAATAGGACTTGATATAGCGGTCAGAAATATCCTTCCAGGTCAGATTCTCCCTGCCTGCCGCCGCAATGATTTTATCATCCACATCCGTGAAATTTTGGATATAGCGAACCTTCAAGCCGTGCTGGGCGAAATAGCGGCGTATTACATCCCAGGTCACAAAAGGACGCGCATTGCCAATATGGGGGTCATTGTAGGGCGTCACGCCGCAACAGTAGATGCTCACCTCACCGGCCTTCAAGGGCTTGAATTCCTGTTTCTGGCGGGTCAGTGTGTTATAAACTTTCAGCATTCCCGTATGCTCCTTTTCAGCAAAAAACCTGCGCCTAGATTATTAGTAGACGCAGGTAAAAATTTACGCCATTTCTGGCATACATTTTAGCAGAAAATGCCTATTTTTTCAAATGCTGACAGCAGAAATCACAGACCTGCTTCCTTGCGCAGCACATCCGCCTTATCCGTGTGCTCCCAAGGCAGGTCAATATCCGTGCGGCCAAAGTGACCATAGGCAGCCGTCTGCCTGTAAATCGGGCGGCGCAGGTCAAGCATCTTGATGATGCCGGCCGGGCGCAGGTCGAAGTGCTTGCTGACAAGCTCCTCGATTTTCTCCTCTGCCACCTTGTGGGTGCCGAAGGTATCCACCATCACGGACACCGGACGCGCCACACCGATAGCATAGGCCAACTGGATTTCGCAACGCTCGGCGAGGCCCGCAGCCACGATGTTCTTTGCCACATAGCGGGCTGCGTAGGCCGCACTACGGTCAACCTTCGTGGGATCCTTGCCGGAGAAGGCACCGCCGCCATGACGAGCCCAGCCGCCATAAGTATCGACGATAATCTTGCGTCCCGTAAGACCGGAGTCCCCCTGGGGGCCGCCGACCACAAACTTGCCCGTCGGATTCACGAAATACCTTGTTCCGTCACTCAGCAGTTCCGCCGGCACAATCGGCTTTATAACATGCTCAATCAAATCCTTGCGGATGGTTTCCAGCGTCACATCCTCATCATGCTGCGTGGAAATGACTATAGTATCAACAGCAACGGGCTTGCCATCCTCATATACAACTGTGACCTGGGTCTTGCCGTCCGGGCGCAGATAAGGCAGGGTGCCATCCTTGCGGACTTCCGTCAGGCGACGGGCCAGGCGATGGGCCAGGGCAATCGGCAGCGGCATGAATTCCGGTGTCTCATTCGTTGCATAACCGAACATCATACCCTGGTCACCGGCACCGGTGGCCTCCTCAACACCCATTTCACCCTCACGTGCTTCCAATGCCTGATTGACGCCTTGGGCGATATCAGGGGACTGCTCATCCAGCGAGACAAGAATACCGCAAGTATGGCAGTCAAATCCATACTTGGCACGGGTATAGCCAATCTCCTGGACTGTAGAGCGAATAATCTTGGGAATGTCCACATAGCACTTGGTCGAAATCTCACCAACAACATGCACCTGACCGGTCGTGACCAGTGTCTCGCAGGCCACACGTCCCTGCGGGTCCTGAGCAATGATGGCATCCAGGATGGCGTCCGAAATCTGATCGGCCATCTTATCGGGATGTCCTTCCGTCACGGACTCGGAAGTGAACAGCATTCTCTTTTTGCTCATTTGATTTGCCTCCTTCGCAAAATAAGCACCATAAGCCTGAATTAACCCCGCTCCCGGCTTTAAGCCAATAAGAAAAGGCTCTCGTAAGTGAGAGCCTTTTTATCGTACTCTCATCTTATAGGTCTATGCCTAAAGGAATTGGCACCGTTTTGAATCAATCAATGGTTGCCGCAGCTTCATCGGGCCTGTCCCTCTGCTGCTCTTGATGAGGTTTATTCAGTTACGGTTACATCATACTTCATAGACAGATATCTGTCAAGGTTTTCGTTAAATACGGAATTTGCTAACCGAATCCTCCAGGGTTTTCGCCATCTCCGACAGGGTCTGGCTTGCATTTGCAATCTCATGCATCGTCGCCGTCTGCTCCTGGGTAGCCGCCGAGACGGTCTCTGCCTCAGAGGCCACATTGCGGCTCATGGCGCTGATTTTCTCGATAGCCTGGGAAATGTCCGCCGTATTGGAGGTCAGCGCCTTGATGACACGCTCCATCTCCTCAGACTCCTTGGCTACCTGGGAAACCATGCCTGCAATTTCATGGAAGGATGCGCCAGCACCATTGACGGCCTCAGCACCGTTTTGCACCTGTATAACACCATCTTCCATGACCTGCACTGCCTGGCCGGCCTTATTCTGAATCGTGCTGATCAGGGCAGCTATCTCCCCTGCAGAAGTGCTGGACTGCTCTGCCAGCTTCCTGACCTCATCGGCCACGACTGCAAAGCCACGGCCATGCTCACCGGCACGTGCCGCCTCAATGGCCGCATTCAGGGCCAGCAGGTTAGTCTGCTCCGCAATCTGCGAAATAGCATCGACAATGGCGCCGATTTTGTCCGACTCCTGACCAAGCTCGCGTATGACCTTCGCTGAATCGCTGACCGTGTCCTCCACCAGTCTCATTTGCTTCACGGCTTCAGTAACCTTGCGCTCGCCTTCATCCGCATTATTTTTGGTTTGCTCCACTGCCGCCACTGTACGAACCACGGACTTGGCGAACCCTTCCATATGATTGTTCAATTCGCCCGTGCGTTCACCAGCAGTCTCTACCTCCGTAAACTGCTCACTGCAGGCACCGGCCACATTGACAATGGAATCTGCCACCTGGCCACTGGCCACCGCCGACTGGCTGGAACTTTCCTTAAGCTGATTGGCAGACATGGCCACCTGCTGGGAGGATTCCTTGACCTGCTGCATCATGCTGCCCACGCTGTCCTGCAGCTTGCGCAGCCCCCGCGTCATATCGCCGATCTCATCACCGCGCTGCACATCCTGGGCCGTGTCGCCCGTATGACGGAAATCACCCGTGGACAAGGTATGCAGCTTGGCCGTCACACGGCCGATTGGTGCCACAATCTTATTTCCTGCCCAGACCGCCAGGGCCACCAGTATTGCCTCCAGGACGGCAATGAAAATAATCACGCCAATCATGCTGGAGATAAAAGCCTGATTGGCAATTTCCTTCTCCTCTGCCACCTTTGTGTCTATATAGTCTATCCAGACACCCGTGCCCAGCACCCATTCATAAGGCTCGTATGCCACAGTATAATTGCGCTTCGGCAACGGCTCCGTTTCATTCGGCTTCGGGAACATCAAATCCGTGAATCCGCCCCCGCTCTGTCTGCCGTTTGCAATCATCTCCTGGATGAACTTGCGCCCGGAAGGATCGGTGGCATCCCAGCGGGACTTGCCTTCCGTATCACGCCCCAGCAGCACTACATTCACGCCATTGTTCGTATCAATCCAGAAATAGCCCTTGCCCTCGTCATAACGCAAATCGCGTACACGGTCAGCAGCTTCTTTTTTGGCCTGTTCCACGGTTAATTCACCGGCCACCTGCTTCTTGTGTACCTCTTCAATAACCGAGACAGCCATCTGCGTCTCGTTCTTCAGTTCCCGCTCCACCGCCTCAGTCAAGGTAGACCGGTAAGTTTCTATACTGCGCTCATTTTCCTCCCACATGGAATGCAGGAACAAGGCGCTCACGCACAACATGGTGAGCAGCGAACTCCCCACTATCATGCCGATGAACTTGGTCCTGAGTGTCAATCCCTGATACATGCAAATCCTCCTTCAGACAATAAATCCGACCTGTGCTGCTTACAACTAACACTTCAAAGACCGGCCCTTGCGTAATATTCCCGCAAAACATCATCTTTCTTGCGCCCCTGTGCCTCTGCCAGATCCGCAGCCAGCAAGTCGCAAGCTTGATCCAGGCTGGCAAAGCGGTTGATGAGTTCCTGTATCTTATTGATCTCCGCATAGCTTGACTCATAGCTCTGGCGCTCTTTCAGCAGCTCCAAGGCTTTGCGCACCGGCTGCTTAACATCTTCCATCTTCGACACCTCCTGATACTATTCACCCTATACTTTGGAGTAAATACGACCAATCCCTGCCTTTTTCCTGCTTAAAGAAAAAAATTCATAAGGAAAAAGCCAGTAATATCATAGACTGTCTTTTAGAAAGTCCCTAACAAACAGAGGGTAATGCATAAAAAGGCTTCACGGCAAAACACCGTGAAGCCTTGAATATTCTCTGGTGCGCTCGGCGGGAGTCGAACCCACGCTTTCAGCTCCGGAGGCTAACGTCCTATCCACTGGACTACGAGCGCACAAAAATCACTTACAATATGTTATCACATACATTAACTAAAAACAAGGGCAACTTTGATTTTTTAAAGAAACATGTCCCTAAGGAACTGTAGCGAAATAAACTAGACCAGCAAGATGTCCAGGTTATAAGTCTACAGTTCCTAAACCAACTGCGGACACAGAAACGGTCTCTCCAGGCACAGCAGCATCTCGCGCAGAAGCTTCAGCGCAACGGCCGTAGATGCGCCACTGGCATCAAGCTGCGGCGAGAGCTCCACCAAATCGCAGCCCACGACATTCGCGCCGCTACATACCCGCAGCGCAGCGGACAGAAGCTGCTGGAAGGTCACGCCCCCCGCCTCCGGCGTGCCCGTGCCTGGAAAGACAGAGGGGTCAAGCACATCCAAATCTATGGTGAAATAGACCGGTACTTTTCTCTCACGCAGTCTGGCGATGGTATTATCCAGTCCCGTAAAATCAAATTTATGGATTTCCGTGTGGCCTTCGGCAGACCACTGCCACTCTGCCCGCTCACCGCTGCGGATGCCGAACTGGTGGATGCGCCCGTCCCCCAGGATATCCCAGGCGCGACGCATCACGGAAGCATGGGAAAGACCCACGCCCAGGTATTCATCCCGCAAGTCGGTGTGGGCATCGAAGTGAATGATATGCAAATCAGAATAGTGCTCCGCTACAGCCCGGATTGGTGCCAGGCTCACAAGATGCTCCCCCCCCAGCATAAAGGGCAGCTTATGATCGGCAAGGATTTCCGCTGCCTGCTGCTGCAGCATTGCAAGAGCCTGCTCCGGCGCGCCGAAGGGCAGCTCCAGGTCGCCGCCGTCAAAAACCGCCGCATCCTCCAAATCCAAGTCCTGATACGGGCTGTAGGTTTCCAGCCCGTAAGACTCGGCCCGCATGGCACGGCTCGCGAAACGCGTCCCCGGACGGTAGGAAGTCGTAGAATCAAAAGGAGCACCATAGAGCACGATGCGGCTCGTCTCATAAGCCTTATCGCAACCTAAAAAAGTCTCCACATTAAGCGTGCGCTTCAACATCTTTCAGCATAGCCTCCACATAGTTCGGCAGGGCGAAAGCCCCTGCATGCAGCTGCGTATTGTAATATTTGGTCGCAAGGCCCAACTGCTTCCAGCCGACAAAATCCACGCCTTCCACCGGCTGCCGCTGTTTGGCCGCATAGCCGAACAGCCAATGGCCGGAAGGATAAGTCGGGATATGCGCCTGATAAACACGGCTCACGGGGAAAGACTCCACAATGCGCTTGTGCGCCCGCTGCATCGCATAGGCATCCTTCTCATAGAAGGGGCTTTCATGCTGATTGACCATGATGCCGTCCTCATGCAGCGCCTTATAACAGTTGCCGTAGAACTCCTTCGTGAAGAGCCCCTCCCCAGGGCCGAAGGGATCCGTAGAATCCACGATAATCAGGTCATAGGCGTCCTCGCAGCCCCGCACAAAACGCAGACCGTCCTCAAAATGCAGGGACACCCGCGCATCATCCAAGCGCCCCGCCGTCTGGGGCAGATATTCACGGCAGGCTTCCACTACCTGCTCATCAATTTCACACAAATCAATATGACGCAGCCCCGGATATTTCAGCAGTTCCCGCACGGCACCGCCATCACCGCCGCCAATAACCAGCACATCCCCGGCCTTCTGGTTCACGCACATGGGCACATGCACAATCATTTCATGATAGACGAACTCGTCCTTCTCCGTCAGCATCATATAGCCATCCAGCGTCAGGAAACGCCCGAATTCCGGCGACTCGAAGATATCTATACGCTGGAATTCACTACGGGCAGAATAAAGTTGCTTATCCACCTTAATGGAGAAACCGACGTTGGCTGTATGTTTTTCCGTAAACCACAATTCCATCTGAAAGTCTCCGTCCTTGTCATTTCACCACATTGAGCTGCCTTATGCTCATATCCTCCGGCCCTGTCATCTGGCAGCCCTTTTTCTTCGCGTAGCGGATATACTGCAAAATCTCGTCTGTAATCAACTCCCCCGGTGCCAGAATGGGAATGCCCGGCGGATAGCACATCACGAACTCGCTGCAAACACGTCCCGCAGTCTCCTCCAGCGGCAAAGACTCCTTCTGCGCATAGAAAGCCTCCTGGGGGCCAAGCTTCACCACCGGGTCTATGTACTCGGCCTTCAGCATCTTCGAGGAATCCTTGCGGTAATTGCGGCGGATTTCTGCCAGGGCAGCTACCAGACGCTCCAGATCCTTCTCACGGTCGCCGACAGACACATAGGCCAGGATATTCGCAATATCGCCGAACTCCGTCTGAATATCGTATTCATCACGCAGTATGTCATAAACCTCGATGCCTGCAAGACCCACCGGCCGCGTAAAGACAGACAGCTTAGTAATATCGAAATCGAAAATCGAATCACCGTTGACAAGTTCCCGGCTGTAGGCGTAGAAATCCCCCAGGGCATTGATTTCCTCGCGAGCGTACTCCACCAACTGGATGACCTTATCGAAAATCTCGTGACCATGCAGTGCCAAACGCCTGCGGGAAATGTCAAGGCTGGACATCAGCAGGTAGGAGCCACTGGTGGTCTGGGTGATATTGATAATCTGATGCACATAGCCCACATTCATATCAGGCCCGCACAACAGCAGCGAACTCTGGGTCAGGGAACCGCCGGATTTGTGCATGGAAAGCGCGGCCATATCAGCCCCCGCCTCCATTGCAGACATGGGTAGCTTTTCGTGGAAGGCAAAATGGGTGCCATGGGCCTCGTCTGCCAGCACTTTCATGCCGTGAGCGTGGGCCAGCTCCGTGATGCGCTTGATATCCGAGCAGATGCCGTAATAGGTGGGGTTATTGATTAGTACAGCCTTGGCATCGGGATTCTCCGCAATCGCCTTCTGCACCTGCGCCACGCTCATGCCCAGGGAAATGCCCAGTGTTTCATCCATTTCCGGATTCACATAGACAGGGATAGCACCGCAGAGAATCAGGGCGTTGATGGCACTTCGATGCACATTGCGCGGCATGATGATTTTGTCCCCGCGCCCCACGGCAGACAGCACCATGGCCTGCACTGCCGAGGTCGTGCCCCCCACCATGAAAAAGGCATGGGCAGCGCCGAAGGCCTCCGCTGCCAGCGCCTCCGCATCCTTGATGACTGACACCGGATGGCAGAGATTATCCAGCATCTTCATGGAATTCACATCCACATCAAGACAACGCTGGCCCAGAAATTCCGTCAAATCCGGGTTGCCCCTGCCCCGTTTATGTCCGGGTACGTCAAAGGGCACAAGCCGTGCCCTTTTCATCCTCTCCAGGGCCTCCAAGACCGGCGCCTGCTCCTGTGAAAGAAATGGCATTGCCCTGCCCCCTTCAGAAAACATTCCGCCCGCTGAAGATTTCCAGCATCTCCCGGCGCAGGCTGTTGCCAATGGCCAGACGAGTCTTCGGCGGTATTTCATAAATATCTGTGTTGAAAAGATAATTCTGGAGCTGCGGCTCCTTGATCATCATGCGCGTATGAAAGAGGTTGGCCTGGTACATATTGATATCCACGGCATCATAATCAATCAATGTCTCCGGCTTGATAAATTCCTGTATGGAAGCCATCTTAGCATCCATGAAGAGTTTCTGGCCGTTTACGTCCCTCGTGAAGCCGCGCACGCGATAGTCCATGGTGATGATATCCGAGTCAAACTGGCTGATCAGGAAATCCAGTGTTTTGAGCGGGGTTATCTCGCCGCAGGTCGCCACATCAATATCCACGCGGAAGGTAGCTATGCTGGTACCGGGATGATATTCGGGATAGGTATGCACCGTCACATGGCTCTTGTCCAAATGAGCCAGGATTGTGTCACCCTGAAGCGTCCTGACGGGGCCGGATACAGAGGTCTTTCCTGCAGGCTTTTTCTGTCCTGATTTTACCGCTGCCATTTCCGCAATCAGCATGGTCACGCTGGCACCCTGGGGGTCATAGTCCTGCTTAGCGATATTCAGCACGCGTGCGCCGATCATATCCACGACCTTGGTCAGGATCTTCGTCAGGCGCTCAGAGTTGTACTGTTCATCGATATACTCAATATAGTCTTCCTGCTCTCGCTGGGACTTAGCATAGCAAATATCGTATATATTGAAGCTCAGTGCTTTCGTCAGGTTATTGAACCCGTACAGCTTCAACTTTTCTTCCAACTCACCAACCGCCTTTCACCTGAGGACACTGCCCGATAAAAGAAAAACCACGGCCTGCCGGTCGTGGTGTGCATTCATATTATGGTGGAGACAAGGAGGATCGAACTCCTGACCTCTTGCATGCCATGCAAGCGCTCTCCCAGCTGAGCTATGCCCCCACATACTGGATTTACCATGCTTCCAGCGCCTTGCGCCGTCAACAGGTATCATTATACGGTAGCCTGTCCCAGATGTCAACACTTTTTTTAATTTATGCTGTGATTTATTGTAAATTATTTGTAATACGCTACACCCGCCTCAAAAAGCTGCTGATCCTTGGTGCCGGGCACGTTACGCGCCACGTCACGCCCAATGCGCTCGGAATGGCCCATCTTGCCCAGCACGCGGCCATCCGGGCTGGTGATGCCCTCAATGGCATTCACGGAACCATTCGGGTTAAAGGGCATCTCCATTGTCGGATTGCCCTGCCCATCCACATACTGGGTGGCTATCTGGCCACGGATGCGCAGCTTCGCAATGATTTCATGGTCGGCAACAAAGCGCCCTTCGCCATGGGAGACAGCAATCGTATGCACATCGCCTACGCTGACATTGTTAAACCAGGGCGACAGGTTTGATACTACCTTGGTACGCACCATGCAGGACACATGGCGTCCGATTATATTGTTCGTCAGCGTCGGGGAGCTGTCCTTCAGATCCTCGATTTTGCCGTAGGGCACAAGGCCGAGCTTAATGAGCGCCTGGAAGCCGTTGCAGATACCGAGCATCAGGCCATCATTGCGCTGCAAGAGACGACGGATTTCCTCCTGGATGCGCGGATTACGGAAGGTAGCAGCAATGAACTTGCCGGAGCCGTCAGGCTCATCACCTCCGCTGAAGCCTCCCGGCAGCATGACAATCTGGGCATCATGAATACCCTTTGCAATGGCCTCCACCGTCTCTGCTATGGCCGCAGGCGTCAGGTTACGGACAACCAGCAACTGCGGGTCAGCACCGGCACGCTCCCAGGCACGGGCAGAATCGTATTCGCAATTCGTGCCGGGAAAGACCGGGATAAAGACCTTCGGCCTGGCGTATTTAAAGCGCCCAATGATATGATTGCCCATCTTGTAAGGCACATAAGTGGCTTTTTCCTTGTTGTAGCGCTGCTTGCCAACCAGTTCATGTCCGGTGATAACGCCAGTGTGGCGGTTGCCCGGCGCCTTATCCCTGTAGCGAACCTTCTCTGCCACCGTGGTCGGGAAAATGCGCTCCAGCGGCTCCGTGAAGGCAAGCTCCGCTTCGGTCAGGGTAATCGCCGCCGTTCCATAGACGATGCTGCCTGTGCCAGTGGTCACGCCCAGTTCATAGCAGTCGGTACCTGCCAGCAGCGTCTTAACATCCACACGCTCGGGCAATTCCAGGATGATGGAGCCGTACGACGGCAGGAAAAGCTTCTGCTTCGCCACAGCCTTATCCTCCGTCTCATCTATGCTGAAACGGAAACCTATGCTGTTGCCGAGGCACATCTTCGTGACTGCGGCCGCAATGCCGCCCTGACCGACGCTCTGGGCTGAAAAGACCTTATGCCCCCCAGTGAGTTCGCTGATTTTACGGAAGTTATCCTGCAGGCGCTCAAAATCCGGCAAATCCTGCTCCGTCATAGGACAGGGCACAAGATACACTTTGTTGCCCATATATTTGAATTCGGGGGAAACGGCCTGCCCTGCCTCCATGACTGATACAGCAAAAGCCGCCAAGGTCGGCGGGACATTCAGTTCCTGGCCGTCTTTAGTGGTAAAAGTTCCGGACATGGAATCCTTGCCGCCGATAGCCGCAATGCCAAGCCCGTGCTGTGCCAGCAAAGCCCCCAGCAAGGCAGCAAAAGGCTTGCCCCATTTCTGCGGGTCTTTGCCCAGGCTCTCGAAATACTCCTGAAAAGTCAGCCGGATCTTATCAGCCCGTCCGCCCAGGGCGACAATTTTTGCCGCCGCCTCCACCACCGCAAACAGGGCGCCGTGGAACGGGCTCCAGCTGGAAAGCTCCGGATTCAGGCCAAAAGTCATGGCTGTTGCTGTCGTCGTTTCCGCTCCCAGCACCGGCAATTTAGCAACCATGCCCTCGGCAGGCGTCAACTGCTTGCGCCCGCCGAAAGGCATCAGCACAGTATTGCCGCCGATGGTCGAGTCGAAGCGCTCCGCCAGTCCCTTCTGGCTGCAGACATTGAGATCCCGCAAATTCACGCGCCAGGCCTTCTCCAAATCCTCGCCGCAGGCTGCCACAGCAGCCGGTACTTTATTAAGCGGTGACGCCTCGCGATCCGGCATGGCAATGCGGGCGGAGACATGCTGGCGCACTCCGTTCGTATCTAAGAACTCACGATTCATCTGTACGATGTTCTTGCCGCGCCATCTCATGATCAGACGCGGCTGGGGCGACACCACAGCCACCGGCGTAGCCTCCAGGTTCTCAGCATCCGCCAGTTTCTGGAAGGCAGGCACATCCTGCAGGGACAAAACCACCGCCATGCGCTCCTGGGACTCGGAAATAGCCAGTTCCGTGCCATCCAGGCCCGCATACTTCTTTTGTACCTTATCAAGATCAATGACCAGCCCGTCAGCCAGCTCGCCGATGGCCACTGCGACACCTCCCGCACCGAAATCATTGCAGCGCTTGATCATGCGGCTGGCCTCGGGATTGCGGAACAGGCGCTGTATCTTGCGCTCCGTGGGCGGGTTGCCCTTCTGCACCTCCGCGCCGCAGGCGGTCAGGGACTGGGCCGTGTGCTCCTTGGAAGAGCCGGTGGCACCGCCGCAGCCGTCACGTCCTGTACGTCCGCCTACCAACAGAATGATATCACCGGCTTTCGGACGCTCCCGCACAACATTCACCTGGGGCGCCGCTGCTATGACCGCGCCGATTTCCATACGCTTGGCCATATAGCCATCGTGATAGACTTCACGCACCTGGCCGGTGGCAAGACCCACCTGATTGCCATAGGAACTGTAGCCTGCCGCTGCCCCCAAAGTGATTTTCTTCTGGGGCAGCTTGCCCGGCAATGTCTCGCTGAACGGGCGGCGCGGGTCGGCGGCTCCCGTCACGCGCATTGCCTGATAGACATAGGAACGGCCGGACAAAGGGTCACGGATGGCACCGCCAAGACAGGTTGCCGCGCCGCCGAAAGGCTCGATTTCCGTCGGATGATTATGAGTCTCGTTCTTGAACATCACCAGCCAGTCTTCCTGCTTGCCGCCCACATCCGCCTTTACACGGATGCTGCAGGCATTGATTTCCTCAGACACATCCAGATCATTCAAAAGCCCCTGCCGGCGCAGGGCCTTCATGCCGATAACCGCAAGATCCATCAAGGTCACAGGACGCTCTTCGCCTGCATAAAGCACTGCCCTGTCTTCGAGATATTTCTTGTATGCCGTCGCAATCGCCGGGCCGTAATAGCCCTGCTCAATGCCTACATTGTCTATGGCAGTGGTAAAAGTCGTGTGGCGGCAGTGATCTGACCAGTAAGTATCAATGACCCTGAGTTCTGTCAGGGTCGGCTCACGCTTCTCCGTATCACGGAAATACTTCTGCACGAAGTCCAGATCCTCCAGGCTCATTGCAAAGCCCCGCTCTGACAGCAAGGCGGCCAGGCCTTCCTCATCCAGTGCCAAAAATCCCTGCATTACCTCCACATCAGCAGGCTCCGGATAGTTCTCCAGCAGGGTGTCTGGCTTTTCCAGTGACGCTTCCCGGCACTCCACTTCGTTGATGCAATAAGCCTTGATCTTCAGAAAGACCTCCCTGGGCACATCACCGACAATCACGATACAGCGTGCCGTGCGGATAGCCGGACGCTCGCGCTGAGTGACAAGCTGGACGCACTGGGCCGCGGAATCAGCGGCCTGGTCGAACTGGCCCGGCAGGTATTCAATCGCAAACATGCGGGAATTCGGGAATTTCGGCAGCTTTTCCTCATAAACGGTATCCACCGGCGGTTCAGCAAATACGACATTCTTGACCTTTTGATACTCATCATCGCTCAGTCCTTCGATATCATAGCGATTGATGATGCGCACTGCCTTGAGCTCCGTCAGGCGGAAAGTCTCAATGAGATCATCGCAGAGTTGCTGGGCAGGTATATCAAAAAAGCCCTGCCTCTTTTCCACAAAAATTCTTCTTACCGTCATAGGTACCGTTTCCTCCAGACTAAAATTCACAAAACAAAATTATTTGAAAAAGGCATAGCAAGCGCGCGGCCTGCTATGCCCAAAACTTACAGCATGCTTATAGGAACCTTGACGACTACCTTAGTCACCAGCATAGTCACACCATCCACTGCACCCTGCGGGCGGTGCACATCCTCGGGATAGAGCACAGCAAACCAGCCCGGCTGCAACAGAATATTGCTGTCCGGTACCAAAGCATCGTAGAAAGCCACATCCTGGGCTTCATTATAATCCTCAGCCACACTGAGATCCGGGCTGAAGGGGCACCAGCCCACATACTCCTCGCCTTCGACCATATATTGAATATCCACGTACTTGCGATGCGCCTCCGGGCGGCAAGCTGCCAACGGGCGCGTTTCATAACGCTGCAGGCTGGCATAGCACTCCCCTTCAACAACATATCTGCCATCCTGCATATTCGTGAAGTCCTGGTTACGCAGAAATTCCAGGGCTTTCCTGATTGCTTCCGGATATGTCACTTGCCCCTGCTCGAATGTATCGATAGTGCCAACAACCATATCTCGCGTTCCTCCCCAGTTTTCCCTTCTCCTTGCATGGAAACTATCCACAAACCTATTGTAGCTGAAACATGCTTAATTGGCAAGAAGCGCTCATAATATTTTCGCAAAGTGAACTATGCTCCCGCCTTGTCAAATGCTTGCCGTATATGCTAAGATTATCCACAGGAATGCTTCTACCTTTTCTAATATTTAAATATGGAGGAACATCATGAGAGAACTCTTGGAACTCCTGGAGCACGATGCCCGGCGGCCTGTATCCGAACTGGCTTCCATGCTCCAACGCAGCGAATATGAAGTAGAAAAGGAAATTCGGGAACTGGAAAAGAACAAGATTATCCTTTCCTACAACACCCTCATCAACTGGGAAAAGTTCGGCGATGATACGGTTACCGCTATCATAGAGGTAAACCTGCTGCCCCAGCGTGAAGTAGGATTCGATTCCATTGCCGAGCGTATCTATCGCTTTGACGAGGTGCGCACCGTCTATCTGATGAGCGGCAGCTTCGACCTTCTGGTTATCATCGAGGGTAAATCCCTGAATGATGTCGCTAATTTCGTGGCTACCCGCCTCGCAACCATCGAGGGCGTTACCGGTACCCGCAGCCACTTCATGCTGAAACCTTATAAAAAGGACGGCGTCATCATCAATGATGAGGAACGCGACCGCAGACTGGTGGTGTCACCATGATCGAACAGCATAGTGACTGGGAGCAGCGCCTGTCCCCCGGCGTCAACGCCGTCGCCCCTTCCGGCATCCGCAAATTCTTCGATATCGCAGCCCAGATGGAAGATGTAATCTCCCTGGGCGTTGGCGAGCCGGATTTCGTAACACCGTGGTCCATCCGCGAATCCTGCATGTACGGCCTGGAGCAGGGCTACACCTCCTACACCGCCAACCGCGGTATGCCGGAATTACGTGAGGAAATAGTGCTGCATTATGCCCGTCGCTTCGGCAACACCTATGAGGCCGCTACCGATGTGTTGGTGACGGTCGGCGTCAGCGAAGCGCTGGATATCGCGCTGCGCGCCCTTCTGTCACCCGGCGACGAGGTACTGATTCCAGAACCCTGCTATGTCTCCTACCAGGCCTGCACTATCCTCGCCGGCGGTGTTCCGGTCACCGTGCCGGCCCGTCTGGACAATGAATTTCGCATTACGCCGGAAGAACTGGAAGAACATGTAACAGAAAAGACCAAGGTACTGCTCATCGGCTATCCGAACAATCCCACCGGTGCCATCATGACCCGTGAGGATTTGCTGAAGATAGCAGCCTTTGCTGAAAAGCATGACCTGATTATCATCTCCGACGAAATCTATGGCGACCTCACCTACGGCGACGAAGAGCATGTCTGCTTCTCCTCTCTGCCGAACATGCAGGAGCGCACAGTCCTCTTAAATGGCTTCTCAAAAGCTTACGCCATGACCGGCTGGCGTATCGGCTACGCCCTGGGCAATAAGGCCATCATCGCCGCCATGACCAAAATCCATCAGTACACGATGCTCTGTGCGCCGATTACCGCACAGGTAGCTGCCATCGAAGCCCTGCGCCACGGCGAAAAGTACATGAAGAAAATGGTAGCCGAATACGACCGCAGGCGGCGTCTGATCTATGACGGCCTTACAAAGATGGGGCTGTCCTGCTTCGAGCCAAAAGGCGCCTTCTACATTTTCCCGGACATCACAAGCAGCGGTTACAGCTCAAATGACTTTGCAGAAAAACTTTTGCAGGCAGAGCATGTAGCTCTCGTGCCTGGCAGTGCCTTCGGTGCCTGCGGCGAGGGACATGTGCGCTGCTCCTATGCTACCTCGATTGACAAAATATCCGAAGCGCTGAACCGCATAGAGAATTTCCTGAAGAACCATCGCAGATAAGGAATGCAAAAGGCTCTGCCACTTTGCCGGCAGAGCCTTTTGCATTCCCTATTATTCCTTTTTTTCGTGGCGTGGATGTGCCTGAACCTTCTCCACGGCCTTGACGATTTCCTGGGTTACGATAACATCATACTGCGTATCAGTCTCTTCCAGATGCGCAAAAATACTGCCTCTATGAGTCGATATATACTTAGGCGGCAAGCGGTTCAATGCCATGATTGCTATATCCCGCTTGCAGTCATCGCACTTGCAGCAAGCCGGGTACATCTTCAGCACCTGATCCAGCTTGTTCACTACAACCTTTTCCATGTAGTTGGTAAGTTCCATCTCCATACCTCCTGACCAAACGAATCTGAGTAAATTATACAACGGCTACGCAGTTTCCACAAGAAAATACCTTGGGAAATTTCATTGCAATTCCGATTGATAGTACAAGCTGAGCACAAAAGCATCCTCTGTCAGATAACGCGGGTCAAATACAGTCAGCTCCAGACGTTGCCGTAAAATATTGGCAGCAGCCTGGGTGTCCTGTTCATTGGAACTAAAGACCTTATATAACTCAGCAGAAGATTCCAGTTCATAGCCATTCAAATTTATGAACATGAACAAAACCGCCGTCAGGACTGCCGGTGCATCTGCACGGCACTCTTCCTCTGTCCCCCAGACCGTCAGGGCATCCCACAGCAGCCGGACAATAAGCTGGATCGCATATCTGCTGAAACCAATATGTCTCAGGATCACGCCAAGCATCTCCTGCTCCTGGGCAAAAGCCGAACGCAGTTTGGGATTTGTCTCCAGCCGTGGAGGCAGCTTGCGGAATGGCACAACATTAAGCTGGGCAAAATCTGCCATGATGTGGAGAATATGGCGTACAGCCGCAGCTTCACGCCAGAAGAATTGCTCAATGCTTGCCCCAGGCATCTGCAGCAGAAACAGCTTGTACTGGCGCAGTATGACATCCCTCATGCGGCGACGCAGCTTCACCGTAGCCGGAATAGAGGTTATATAATTCAGCAGCAGAATCCCCTTGGTATGCAAGTGTCCAAAGAAAATGCGGTGCTGATAATCCATCAGTGCAAAGTCCGGCACGGGCAATTCAATCTGTTCATCGGTGAATAAATCCCGGCAAATGACAATATCATCCTGGATAGCCTCGATATAGAAGACAGTAAAGCGGGCATGCAGCAAATCACGCAGAATATCCTGCTCCAGTGTGCTCAATTGCTCACGTTGCTGAGAAAAATAATATTGCAGCGGAGTCCTGTCATTATCCAGCATATGGTAATCGAACATGAAATAGTCCCAGAACCCCAGCCAAAACTCACTGTCTGAGCCATTGAGCTGCTCATCCTCAGTGACATCCGGTGCCTCATAGGCAGGTCCGCAGTAGATGCGCAAGGCACGCTCATGGTCCTGGCTGTATTTTTCCGCCTCAAAAAACTTGGCCATTCCTTTCAGTACACCGTCCAGGATTTCATTCAGATGCTCAACTTCCTCCTCTGAATCACCATCATCAGAATCCAGTCCGCGATAAAACTCCTTGTCTGTACGACGGGGTGGCATCAAAAAAATATTATCTACATACAGCGAATCTTCCACATCCTGCAGGAAAATTCGATAATCGTCAACCGCGCTCTGGCCGTTTCGTGACCAATATGCCATAAATTCATCCAAGGCCTGCAATAGCTCATGCACGGAATCCTTCTCCAGCCTAAAATCAGCTTGCAGCTCCTCATAGCGATACAGAATTTCCTGATAATCAAAAACGGATAATCCGCCTATTGAGCCTAATTCTTGCTCAGCCACATACTCATTGATGAGCTGCAGCAACAACCAAAACTTACGCAGCTCCGTATCAGAAGCGCCGCCCCATGCCTTGCGCCTGAAATAACGCTCTACAACGTCTTTTGGCAATATCAGCTCCGCATCTGTATGCTCCAGGTAAAAACTACCCATCAAAGCATAAACATTTTCTGCCATCTAATACATAACACCCGCTCTGTTTATATATTTGAACTGAGATAGTATATCACAATTCATGCAGAATAGCAAAAAAGCGTCCCTCAGGACGCTCTCTGTTCTCTCAAAACTATACAGAAGAAAAATGTATGGACATCCATAGGACTGGCTTGCGCCATCAGCCACTTTTCTGAAGGAACCCAAAATTCACTCCCGTGAATTTTGGATAAGCGATTCGCAACGCTTTGTGCGTCGCTTTGCTCCTTCAAAGCGTGCTCTCTGCTTAAGTTAAGCCCTCGAACTATTAGTATTGGTTAGCTTCATCCCTCACAGGACTTCC
>CAMVGU010000028.1 GCA_947167105.1 uncultured Selenomonas sp.
CCTGCCTGCCTGCCTGCCTGCCTGCCTGCCTGCCTGCCTGCCTGCCTGCCTGCCTGCCTAAAAACATTGTCACGCCAAACTGCCCCTTTGTCAATACTTTTTTAGCAGTTTTTTCACTGCCACTTCCTGTCAGTCTATCATACCATGCTGGTACATGCAACAATTTATTTTGACACAGTTTCGGTTTCTAAAACTTTTTTTGACTCAGCTACGCCTGTCTTTCATATCTTCTGATATAAGCTCTTCCAGACGCCCAACGGTCATGTCCTTTTCCGAGTAAATCTTTAGTCCTGCCTTGGCAAGGAGCGCTGCGGTGACACCGGGGCCTTTTACATATTTGCCGGTGAAGCTGCCATCATGTACGCGGCGCACTCCGCAAGAAGGACTGCCTTCTTTCAGGATGGCGACCTTGGCGTGATAGGCCTCCGCTATTTTTATGACCTTGTCCGCGCCTGCCAGCAGATATGAAGTAGTGTCCATGCCATTGGCATCCATAGCCCTGGCCCTGCCGGCAATGACTTTCCTGCCCGTACCGCCCTGTATTTCCATAGGCGGGCGCGGCACAGGCAGCATCGCGAAGCACTCCGGGCAAATCGCGATAAAGCGACCCCGCTTGTTGTATTCCAGCAGCAACTCATGGGCATTCGAGCCGCCCGAATATTTCACCTTATGCCCCAGCAAGCAGGCACTTACCAATATCATAGCCTGTACCTCCCCTGCAGCACAAACTAAGTAATATCCTAATTTTTCTTTATCATATCATAAACCAGGCATATTTTCAACAAGAAAGGCAGGTGCGTTCTCAGACGCCCTGCCTTATGTCAGTTTGGATCTATCTGCTCTTTTACTGCCTGCTCCAGCAAGCCATCACGGCGCTGCTTCGAGGCCAGGAAGTAGTCATGCATGGCCTGACGATCCTCACGCTCTATGGCCACTATGACCTCGCCAATGATGTCCTGCAGCTCGCGCAGGTTGCGCGTGATGGCAGGGCCATTCGTCATGCAGATATCTGCCCACATATCTGCATTGGATGAAGCAATCCTGGTCGTATCCTTGAAACCTCCGCCAATCAGCTTGATGCAGCTCTCCATATCATCACCGCTGCGATTAAGCAGCGTAACCAATGCCGCAGCCGTGATATGCGGCACATGGCTGATGACTGAGGCACAGCGATCATGCCGGGCAATGTCCAGTGTCGTAAAATTCGCGCCCGTATGTTTAAGCACAGACATCAGTCTCTCGTGGACTTCCGGCGGCGCGCCTGTGTCTTCCACTATCACGTACGCCTTGCCACGGAAAAGATCCGGCCTGGCGGCTGTGACGCCGCTCCTCTCTCGTCCCGCCATCGGATGACCGGCGATATAGTAAATATCAGGCGGCAGTATTGCACTCAGCCGTTCCCAGAGATAACACTTTGTACTGCCGGCGTCAGTGATAACGGTGCCTTGCTTCAGGAAGGGCAGTATTTTCTTCACCATCGGCACAATCTGCAATACCGGCGGACTAAGAAACACAATATCCGCATCGCCGACCACCGTCTGCAGGTCTGCCGAAGCAAGGTCTACGGCGCCAAGCTCAACCGCCTTATCCATGGAAGCCTGGGTGCGGCAATGGCCGGTGATGTAGATTCCATTACCCATGGCCTGCTTCAGGCACAGTCCAAGGGAGCCGCCTATGAGGCCGACGCCGATTATAGCCAGCCTTATCATATCGTCCTGCCCATAACAGCTGCAATCTCCCTGAGTTCCTGCATGACTGCATTGAATTTACCCGGTTTCAAGCTCTGGTCGCCATCAGAGAGGGCTATCTCCGGATGTGGATGTACCTCGATAATCAGGCCGTCCGCACCGACTGCCACAGCCCCCCGGGCCATCGGCTGCACCATCTGCCAGCGGCCCGTGCCATGGCTCGGATCTACAATAACAGGCAAATGCGAAAGCTCCTTCACGGCAGCTACCGCAGAAAGATCCAGAGTATTGCGCGTGAAAGTCTCATAAGTGCGGATACCGCGCTCACAGAAAATAATCTGCTCATTGCCGCCTGCCGCGATGTACTCAGCCGCATTCAGCCACTCGCTGATGGTAGCAGACAGGCCGCGCTTCAGCATAACCGGCTTCTTCACCTTGCCCAGAGCCTTCAGGAGCTGGAAATTCTGCATATTGCGTGCGCCCACCTGATAAAGGTCTGCATACTCGCCCACCAGGTCTATATCGTCCTTATCCACGATTTCCGTCACGACTTTCAGGCCGAATTCATCCGCCACCTGGCGCAGCATCTTCAGGCCATCCTCAGCCAGCCCCTGGAAGTCATAGGGGCTGGTACGCGGCTTGAAGGCGCCGCCCCGCAAGAACTGGGCACCGCCGTCCTTCACGGCCCTGGCTGCCTCACGCAGTTGCTCAATGCTCTCCACGGAGCAGGGGCCGGCCATCACCACCAGCCGCTTGCCGCCCACCGGCACTCCCGCAACATCTATAACCGAATCCTCGGGATGGAATTCGCGGCTGACCAGCTTGTATTTCTCCGTGATGCGCACTGTCTTCTCGACACCGGACATCATGTTCATTTCAAGGTTAGCTATGGTCTTCTTGTCACCGATGACACCGACAATAGTACGCTCCTCACCGGTAGACAGATGGGCCTTCAGGCCGACACGTTCCAGTTTCCGGGTAACTTTTGCCAAATCCTCCTGGGTTGCACCAGGGCTCATTACAATGATCATATCTTTTCCCCCTGCTTCTCTTCCGCTTTACCTTATTAACTCACTCAGGCGTTTCTCATCATGGCGATTTCATCACAGTTCGGGAACTTCGGGCAGTCAATACATTCCTTCCAGACTTTATGGGGCAGTTCTTCCTTCGTAATTGTGCGGAATCCCAGCGTCTGGAAGAAGCCGGGCTTATAAGTCAGGGTAAAGAACTGCTTCACCCCCAGTTCACGCCCCTCCATCAGCAGGCATTCCACGATATTTGCGCCGATGCCCTGGCGGGTGCAGTCCGGCGAGACAGCCATCGTGCGCACCTCGGCCATGCCATCCCACATCATGTGCAGGCCGCCTACACCCACCACCTTACCTGTCTCGTCCACAGCCACTACCATGTCCCGCAGCGACTCATACAGCGTATTGCGCGAGCGAGCCAGCATCACGCCCTGGGCCGCGTAATCCGCCACCAAATCATAAATGGGCTCAACATCCGCAAAGGTCGCCTTTCTGTATTCCATAAAAATTCCTTCTTTAACTTTCTTTTCCTGGGCAAACCATGTTCAACGGGCACTCACCGCACAGCGGCTTCCTGGCCTTGCAGAGCCGGCGGCCATGCCAGATGAGCCAGTGGTGTGCATCCGACCACGCTTCCCTGGGAATGGCTTTCTGCAGCCCAAGCTCAACCTCCAGGGGCGTGGAGCCGGGAGCCAGTTGCAGACGGTTGGCAACGCGGAACACATGAGTATCTACCGCAATCGCCGGTTGATGAAAAGCCACGCTCATCACCACATTCGCTGTCTTGCGGCCCACACCGGGCAAGCGCTGCAAAGCCTCAAAATCAGCCGGCACCTCGCCGCCATGCTCCGTCAGCAGCATCTGGCAAGCTGCCAGGATATTCTTCGCCTTGTTATGATAAAGTCCGCAATCCTTGATTTCATTCTCCAGGGCTGCAAGGCCCATTTCCAGGATTGCTTCGGGCGTTGCAGCTTTCTGGAAAAGACGCTCCGTCACCATATTCACGCGCTTGTCCGTACATTGCGCGGACAAGATGACTGCTATCAGCAGTTCAAAAGGATTCCGAAAGACCAGCGCCGGCTTGGCCCCACTGTACACCTCGGACAAAATGCGTATCTGCTCAGCTTTTATTTTCTTCGTGACCCGCATAAAGCACCTCGCCTGGAACCAGATCAGTTCGTCAGGCTGCGAACAGGTGCAGGGATGCGCCCGCCCCTGGCAATGAAAGCGGCAGAACTGTACTGGCTTCTGACCGGTACAATCGGGCAATAGCCCAAAAGACCGCCGAACTCCACCACATCCCCCACCTTCTTGCCGGGGACAGGAATGACACGTACAGCCGTCGTCTTGTTATTGATCATGCCGATGGCCGCCTCATCTGCGATGATGCCGGATATGGTCGCGGCACTGGTATCGCCTTCAATGGCAATCATGTCAAGGCCAACAGAGCAAACGCAGGTCATGGCCTCCAATTTTTCAATGGACAGGCTGCCCTTCTGCACTGCCGAAATCATGCCCTCATCCTCACTGACAGGGATAAACGCACCGGACAGGCCGCCGACATGGGAACTGGCCATCAGCCCTCCCTTCTTCACCGCATCATTGAGCATGGCAAGGGCCGCTGTCGTGCCCGGCGCACCGCAGGATTCCAGGCCCATTTCCTCCAGGATGCGGGCCACGCTGTCCCCCACATCTGCAGTCGGAGCCAGGGAAAGGTCAATGATGCCGAAGGGCACCCCCAGGCGTTTCGCTGCCTCCCGGGCCACCAACTGGCCCACCCGCGTAATCTTGAAGGCGGTCTTCTTGATGGTTTCCGCAATCTCCGCGCAGTCTGCCCCCTTCAAATCCTCCAGCGCATGCTTGACCACGCCAGGCCCGCTGACACCCACATTGATAACGCGGTCGCCCTCGGACACGCCGTGGAAAGCCCCCGCCATAAAGGGATTATCCCCCGGCGCATTGCAGAACACGACAATCTTAGCGCAGCCCAGCGCCTGGCTGTCCCGTGTCAATTCGGCGGTGCGCTTGATGATTTCCCCCATATCGCGCACACAGTCCATATTGATGCCGGCCTTCGTGGAGCCAAGGTTCACGGACGAGCACACAATATCCGTCGTGGCCATCGCCTGGGGGATGCTCTTGATAAGGATTTCGTCACCATGTGTAAAGCCCTTCTCCACCAGCGCCGAAAAGCCGCCGATGAAATTCACGCCCACCGCCTTGCCTGCCCGATCCAGCGCCTCGGCCACAGGCACGAAGCTGTCAGTATGGCAGGAATCCGCCGCAATGGCAATCGGCGTCACAGAAATGCGCTTATGAATAATAGGGATACCGTACTCCGCCTCGATATCCTCGCCTGTCTTCACCAGGAATTCTGCCGACCTGGTTATCTTGTCATAGACATTCTGGCAGAACTGGTCAATATTAGGATGTGAGCAGTCACGCAGGGAGATGCCCATCGTAATGGTACGCACGTCGAGCTTATTCTCCGTAATCATGCGGTTTGTTTCTATAATATCATCTACCGTTATCACTCTGGGACCTCCGCTCAGATATTATGCATTACATTGAAGATATCCTGATGCTGCACCTTGATATCCAGGCCCATTTCCTCGCCCTTCGCCTTCAGATTCTTCTGCAGGTCAGTCAGGCGCATGCTACCATGCTCCGGCATCTCTGCAATCATAACCATATTAAAGAAGCCGTCCATGATATTCTGATTGATGCTGAGTATGTTCACATCATTCTCGGCCAGCAGTTGGCTGGTCATCGCAATAATGCCCACGCGATCCTTGCCGACTATCGTCACTACCAGTTTCATTTACACATTTCCCCTTATTATCAAAACACTGCTCCAAAAGTGTAACATTGGAGGCGCATATCTAAAACAAAATTTCATGACTTGTATTATAACGCAATTATTCAAGATTTGCTATAGGCAAATCATTCCATTCAACGGTTTCCCCCAAGGGCATATTTATCCGGCTTAGATGGATTGCCAGTGTATGAGAAAAAAATCACATAGGTCATTGACAAACGCTGTTTTAGTACCTATACTATATTTGTGATGTAAATTTTGAGCAAATGCTGCAAATCCAGTTACCATGCGGCTTTACAGCGCATATATTTCTGGATTTACCAGTTTTCCCACAGTCATGTTCCATATATAATTCTTATGGAACAATAGCCAAGAGGAGAGTGTTATTTATGGCAACAAATCCCGTAAAAATCACTGAGACCGTTCTGCGCGATGGCCATCAGTCCCTGGTCGCGACCCGCATGCGCATCAGCGACATGCTGCCGCAGCTGGAAGCACTTGACAGCATCGGTTACAATGCACTGGAAGCCTGGGGCGGCGCCACCTTCGATACCTGCCTCCGTTTCCTGGACGAAGATCCCTGGGAGCGCCTGGACACACTGAAAGCACACCTGAAGACCCCTATCCAGATGCTCCTGCGCGGGCAGAATCTCCTTGGCTACAACCATTATTCCAATGATGTGGTGGAAAAATTCGTGCAGGCCGCCTCAAAGCATGGTATCGGCGTCTTCCGCATCTTCGACGCGCTGAATGATGTCCGTAACCTGAAAGTTGCCATCAACGCAGCACTGAACTGCCCGGAAAAGCCCCATGTACAGGGCTGCCTCGTCTACACCATCAGCCCGGTACACACCAATGAGAAATTCGTGGAGCTCGCCAAGGAACTGCAGGGCATGGGCTGCCATTCCGTCTGCATCAAGGATATGTCCGGCCTGCTGGAGCCCTATGTGGCCGAGGACCTGGTCAAGAAGCTGAAAGCCGCCCTCGATATTCCCATTGAGCTGCACACCCACTGCACCTCCGGTTTCGGTCATGCCACTTATTTGAAAGCCGTTGAAGCAGGCGTGGACATCATCGACTGCGCACTGGCTCCCTTCTCCAGCGATACCTCCCAGCCCTGCACCGAAACCATGGTTGCGGCCCTGGAAGGCACGGAGCGCGACACGGGGCTTGATCGTCAGGCCATGACCCCGATTTCCAAGCACTTCCTGAATGTGAAGAAGCGCATCATAGAAGAATTCGGACTGAAAGGCTATTTCGATATCAACCCGAACGTGCTGGACTTCCAGATTCCCGGCGGCATGCTCTCCAACCTGGCTAACCAGTTGAAGGAAGCCGGCATGGAGGACAAGTATCAGGATCTGCTGGACGAAATGCCCCGCGTCCGCAAAGACGCAGGCTATCCGCCCCTCGTCACCCCCTCCTCCCAGATTGTCGGCACTATGGCCACCTTCAACGTCATCAGCGGCGAACGTTACAAGATGGTGCCCAATGAGTTCAAGGATCTTGTCCGCGGCAAGTTCGGCCGCACACCGGTCAAGGTCAGCAAGGAATTCCTGACCACCACGCTGAAGATTGACGAGAAGGATATCATTGAGGACTGCTCCATCGAAGATGCCAAGGGCAAAACCTTCGAGCAGTTCAAGGCCGAGCTCATCGAAAAAGGCTATCTGAACCCCACCGATGAAGATGTGCTCTCCTACGCCTCCTTCCCCCAGGTCGCCGAAGAATTCTTCCAGAAGCACTACAACAAGATCACCGCTTACAAGCGCTGATTGCTGACGATTGACATGCAAAGACGGATAAGCCCCGGCTTAGTTATAAAAGCCGGGGCTTGTTCGTCTTTTTTTCATATTATTGACTGCAAAAAATTGCCCCTGTCACCAAAAAGCGACAGGGGGACCAAGTGACATTATTTCCTTATTTCTCGTCCAACAGTTCCATCAGCTCATCGTAATCATTTTTGAGCCGGTAGTATTCGTCCGCGAATTGCAGTGCAGTCATCACGGCAATTTTCTTGCCATCGAAGCTGCGCACGTTGCGTCCGGTGCGGCGCATCTGCTGGTCTACCAGCTTGGCAAGGTTCCGCATATAGTCCGGGTCATCCGTCTTCAAGGCGTAATTGTCACCGAAAATCTCAACGACTATGCGCTCCGGCTCCTTGGCATTATCTTTTTCCTCTGCCATATTCTCACCTCGCTCAGGCACGCAGTTCGGCCTGGAATTCCTTCCGGACTGCCTGGAGGATGTTCTTAAAAGCTTCATCTGCCTCGGCATCCGTCAGTGTCTTGTCCCTGGACTGGAAGTTCAGGTTAAAGGCCATGCTCTTTTTGCCCTTTTCTACCTGCTTGCCGGTATAGACATCGAACAGCGTGACCTCCGTGAAGTATTTCCCGCCGTTTTTCGCGATAACGCTCTCAATCTGGGCCGCAGGTACATTTTCATCCACCAGCATGGCCAGGTCACGGCTGATGGCAGGGTATTTGGGCAGGGGCTCGTACTTGAAGGACTTGGCTGTGTACTTCATCAATGTTTCAACATCCATCTCGAAAAGATAGATTTTCTGCTTCAGAGTGCGTAGGCCGAAATTCTCCACGGCCTGGGGGTGCAGCTCGCCCACATAGGCGATAATCTCCCGTCCCTTTTTAAAGACCGCCGTCTTGCCGGGATGCAGGGCGAAATGCTCGCCTGCCTCCACCGTGTATTTGCTGATGGAGAGCTGCTCCAAGAGCTGCTCGACAATGCCCTTCATATCGTAGAAGTCCACCTGGTCAGCCGTCTGGTTCCAGGCTGCTTCATGGCGCCTGCCGCTGATAAGGCCCGCCAGCTTCATACGCTCCTGGGGCAGTTCGGTCAGGGGCAGTGCCTTGGGCAGGAACACCGGCGCCACATCGAAATAGCGCAGATCCAGATTCTTGCGGGAGAAGTTGCGCACCGCATTTTCCATGATGCTGGTAAGTAGCGTGGTGCGCACCAACGGATATTCATCCGTCAGGGGGTTCATAATGGGGATGGCCCGACGCAGTTCACTGTCCTCCGGCACGCAGAGCTTGTCCAGCATGTCCTCGCTGGTGAAGCCAAAGGACAGTTCCTCTGTCATGCCCAGACTTGCCAGGATATGCTTGATAGAGTCAATGAAATCCTGCTTCCGGCTCTGCACCCCTTGCAGCATATTGCCACGGGGCAGGGTGGCCTCGATGTTGTCAAATCCAATTATGCGGGCAATTTCCTCGGAAATATCCTCCATCAGCGTCACATCATTGCGCCAGGAAGGCACAGTCAGCTTGTAGCTCTCGCCGCCCTTGTCCTCAACGCCGAAGCCCAGCCCCGTGAGGATTTCCGTCATTTTCGCCCCCGGCAGCTTAGTGCCCAGGCGGCGGTTCACGGAATCAGCCGTAAAGTCCACTGTTACCACCTGCTTCGGCTGGGGGTAAACATCCACCACCCCTTGCGTAACCGTGCAAGCACCCATGTCCTGCAGCAGTTGGCAGGCCCTGTCCAGGGCGCGGATGGTCTGTGTCGTATCCACGCCGCGCTCGAAGCGCCCGGAAGCCTCGGAGTGCAGGCCGCAGGCGCGGGCAGTGCGACGGATGGATGGGCCGTTGAAGGAAGCAGCCTCAAAGATAACAGTGCTGGTCTTATCCGTAACCTCGCTCTCCAGGCCGCCCATGATACCGGCCAGGCCCGCAGGATGCTCTGCATCCGCAATCACCAGTTCCTCGCCTTTAGCCAGGCGGGATGAGTCGTCCAGGGTGTGCAGATTCTCTCCCTCGATGGCGCGGCGTGCCGTCAGGCTGTGACCCTGCACCTCGTCATAGTCATAGGCATGCATGGGCTGGCCCAGCTCCACCATCACGAAGTTCGTAACATCCACCACATTATTGATGGCACGGATGCCCGCCCCTTCCAAGCGTGACTGCATCCAGGCAGGTGACGGCCCTATCTTCACATTTTTGATTACACGGGCAGAGAAACGATTGCAGAGGTCATGGGCCTCAATGCCGATTTTTACCATATCCGCCGCCCTGGCCTCATCGTCCTCCCTGACCGTAATGGCGGGGAAATGTGGCTCTGTGCCCGTCAGCACTGCCGCCTCGCGCACAAGGCCCCAGACAGAGAAGCAATCGCCGCGGTTCGCGGTCAGCTCGAATTCCAGCACCACATCATCCAGGCCCAGGACTGTAGCCACAGGCACCCCCACCGGGGTATCAGGCGGCAGGATGTAAATGCCGTTTTGCTGTTCCTCCGGCAAACCCTCTATATCCAGCTTCAGCTCACCCGCCGAGCACATCATGCCAAAGGAAGGCACGCCGCGCAGCTTGCCCTTGGCAATCTTCTGCCCTGTGGGCAACAGGGCGCCTACCATGGCAGCCGGCACGACCTGGCCCTCGGCCACATTCTGGGCGCCGGTGACAATCTGCACCGGCTCTGCCTTGCCTACATTCAGGGTGCAGACCTGCAGGTGGTCGGAGTCCGGGTGGGGCACGATTTTCTCTATTTTGGCGGTCAGCACCTTCTCCAGGCCCTCGTCCGCCCGGATTACATTTTCCACCGGGATGCCGGCCATCGTATATTTATCCGCCAGTTCTTCTGCCGTAAGACCTTCCGGCAGGTCGATATAGTCACGGAGCCATTTCATCGAAACTTGCATCTACAGTAACCTCCTCAGAACTGCTTCAGGAAACGGGCATCATTATCGTAAAACAGGCGCAAATCATCCACGCCGTAGGCCAGCATGGTAATGCGCTCTACCCCCAGGCCGAAGGCGTAGCCGCTGACCTTGGCCGGGTCATAGCCGCTCATTTCCAGCACATGGGGATGAACCATGCCCGCGCCTAAGATCTCCATCCAGCCCGTGCCCTTGCAGGCGCTGCAGCCCTGGCCGTGGCACATCACGCAGGAAATATCCACCTCTGCCGATGGCTCCGTAAAGGGGAAGAAGCTGGGACGGAAACGCACCCCCACCTTTTCGCCGAAGATTTCCCGCAGGAACAGCTCCAATGTGCCCTTAAGGTCTGCAAGGCTGATGCCCTCATCCACCACCAGACCCTCCACCTGGGTGAACATGGGGGAATGGGAAGCATCATATTCATCGCGGCGGTACACACGGCCCGGCGCAATCATGCGGATGGGCTTGTTCGCCATGCCCGCCTTGGCATTGCGCTCCATTGTACGTGCCTGCACGGGCGAAGTCTGGGAGCGCATCAGGATGTCCTCTGTGATGTAGAAGGAATCCTGCATATCCCTGGCCGGATGATCCTTGGGCAGGTTCAGCGCCTCAAAATTATAGTAATCCTGCTCTATTTCCGGGCCTTCCTCCACGGAGAAGCCCATGTTCATAAAGATTTTCTTGATGCGCTCCAACGTCAGCGTCAGGGGATGCAGATGCCCTACAGGCTGGATGCGGCCCGGCAGGGTCACATCTATCTTCTCATGGGCCAGCTTCTGCTCCAGGGCACGGGTCTTCAGCTCCGCATTTTTCTGGGCAATCAGCTCCTCAAGCTGCGCCCGCGCCTCATTGACAATCTTGCCGACCTTCGGGCGTTCCTCCGCCGCCACAGCACCCATGCCGCGCAGAATGCCGGTAAGCTCGCCTTTCTTGCCCAGGAATTTCACGCGGATGCCGTCCAATTCTTCCAGGCTGTTGGCTGCCTTCTCTATGGCTGCCGCCGCCTGAGCCTGCAGTGCCCTGATTTTCTCTTCCATAGCTTATCCTCCCAACCAAACAATAGGAAAAAGAGCCCTCGCCCCTGCTCATACCGCCGGGTACAGGTGACTGCATGCCACACTATATCCGGCTTAACTAAGGGGCGAAAGCTCTCTTAAACTTCGCTTTCGCGGTACCACCCTGATTTATCACTCGACGGGGCTCTGACGCGCCCCCCGCGCCCGGCTCTCACCGGGAGGCTCCAGAGCGAACTTTCAGCCAGGCACAACACCCCGCTCCCAGTCCAGGCGGGACTCCCTTGAGATGCACCGGCGGCCTACTCTTCTCCTTCAACGCCACGATATTTACCAGTCTAGCATATCAGGTGCTTTTTTGCAAGCGGCGAAGATAGCCCGTCAGCCAATATTATAAGGCATAAGAAGCTTTCGCATATAATTTCTGGCTTTGGTCAGAACCTTGACCAGGCCCTCCATGGCCTTGGGCTGGCGGATAACATATTGCAGGGCACGCTGGCGCAGCATGCGATAGTCTGCATCGAAGCCGCGCAGCACTTCCTCCATCTCCATTTCCACCGAAACCTCGGGTATATTGGAGCACTGAACCTCAGAGGCACGGCCTGTGATTTTGGCGACGTCGCCGCGGAAGGGTATGTAGACTTCCTCGCCGCATTCCTTCTGGATGCGGTCCTTCAGCGCCTCCTGGGACTGGGCCTCGCCGTGCAGGATAAAGACCTTGGCAGGC
Organism: uncultured Selenomonas sp.; assembly: GCA_947167105.1. Classification (GTDB taxonomy): domain Bacteria; phylum Bacillota; class Negativicutes; order Selenomonadales; family Selenomonadaceae; genus Selenomonas_B. The sequence goes on from CAMVGU010000028.1 coordinate 11,944, forward strand.
TTCGGATTTTGAATTTTGCTCACCCAGTCAATGAGCTGGTTGGCATCCGCATGGGCAGAGAAGCCGTTCAGCGTCTTGATTTTTGCACGGACGGCCACTTCCTCCCCCATCACCCGCACCCGCCGCATGCCTTCGATCAGGCGGCGGCCCAGGCTGCCCTCTGCCTGATAGCCTACAAACAGGATGGTGGATTCCGCCCGCCACAGATTGTGCTTCAGATGATGCAACACGCGTCCTGCGTCGGCCATACCCGAGGCGGAGATGATAATGGCCGAGCCTTCGGCGCTGTTCAAGGCCCTGGATTCCTCCGGGGTGGCACAAATTTTCAGTTGCGGGAATTGAGGGCGAAAGCCGTCTTTTTCCAGCAGAGCCAGCGCCTCCTCATCAAAATCCTCATAGTTCTTGAAGAAAATGCGGGTGGCATTGATGGCCAGGGGGCTGTCGATAACAATGGGCACATCACTGTCCAGACGTCCTTCCTGCCAAAGATTGTAAAGATAGTACAGGAGCGTCTGGGTACGTCCTACGGCAAAGGCAGGTATAATCAGGTTGCCGCCCCGATCCATGGTGTCATTGATGACTTCCAGCAGCTCCGTTTCCTTGTCATAGATATGGTGCAGGCGATCGCCGTAGGTGGACTCCACCATCAGGAAGTCCGCGCCGCTTATGACGGACGGATCTTTAAGAATGGGCTGATCCGGCTGGCCCAGATCGCCTGAGAAAACCAGCTTAGTCGTTTTATCGTTTTCCGTGACCCACATCTCGATGATGGCTGAGCCGATGATATGCCCCGCATCACGGAAAATCACGCGGATATTCGGCGCCAGTTGCCATGCCTCGTTATAGGGACGGGCCAGAAAATGCTCCAGCGAGCTTTCCGCATCTGCCACGGTATAAATAGGCTCCAACGGCTCCTCGCCGCGCCTCATACCCTTGCGGCTCTGGATCAGGGCATCGGATTCCTGGATATGGGCCGAGTCCGGCAGCATAATCCGGGCCAAGTCGCAGGTGGCCCTGGTGGCATAGACCGTACCCTTGAAGCCCTGCTTCACCAGCTTCGGTATCAGGCCGCAGTGGTCGATATGGGCATGGGTCAGCACAACAGCCTCTATATCAGCCGGATTGAAGGAGAAATCATCATAATTGAGCTGGCGGACACGCTTGGTGCCCTGGAACATGCCGCAGTCGATAAGAAAACGCCTTTCCTCGCTCTCCAGAAGATAGCAGGAGCCGGTGACGGTGTGAGCTGCTCCCCAGAATTCCAGACGCATGACAGTTCGCTCCTTCCTTCATCAAGAATACATCCATATATGAAGAATATTCTGTCCGACAGGGAAATATTCCTGCCTAAAGCAAAAAAAGGGGCATGGCTTCCCTTTGCAGGGATTGCCATACCTCCTGAATTTCAGTTCTTCAATTCTCGCCAATCATCCGCACTTCCGGATAGAGCTGCACGCCGTGCCTGGCAAGGACCCGCTTTTGCACTTCCGCGATGACCCCCTGCACATCCTGCGCTGTGGCGTGGTTGAAGTTCACCACAAAGCCGGCATGTTTAGTCGAAACTTGTGCGCCCCCGACTGTCAGCCCTTTAAGCCCTGTCTGATCGATAAGCGTGCCTGCAAAATAGCCCTGGGGACGCTTAAAGGTGGAGCCTGCGCTGGGCAGTTCCAGAGGCTGCTTGCTCTCGCGGCGCTGGGTGAAATCCGCGATTTTCGCCTGTATGGCTGCCATATCCCCTTTCTGCAGAGCCAGCTCGACCTGGCAGATAAGCTCGCCGTTGCCCTGAAAAATGCTGCGGCGATAGCCCAAACCCAGTTCGTCGGCCTTGTATTCCTTCAGCTCCCCTGCCCGCGTAACTGCACGTACCGCGTAGGCAACATTCTTCGTTTCGCCGTCATAAGCACCTGCATTCATGAAGATTGCGCCGCCGATACTGCCGGGGATGCCGCAGGCATACTCCAGCCCGGTCAGGCCATTTTTCGCCGCGAACTCACTGACATCCTTCAGATGTGCGCCCGCATCCGCAACAATATGCGTACCATCCCCGGACAAGCGTATGGCAGACATAGGCCCGTTGAACTTCAGCACCACGCCGCGAATACCTCCGTCCCTGACCAGCACATTGGAGCCATTGCCCAGCACCGTCAGCGGCAGCTCGTACTCGTTCACCAGGGCCAGCACCTGCTGCACTTCTTTGGTGGTGGTCGGGAAAATCAGGCAATCTGCCGGGCCGCCGATTTCAAAGGTCGTGTGGCGCGACATGGGCTCATCCAGCAGCACCTGGCTTTCTTCAAGGAAACTGCGGCAGGCTTTTACAAAATCCTCATTTATCTTCATTGTGCAACTTACCCCACTCAAATCAATAAACTCAACTCTGCAATCCCGGCCCGAAACTGTCCAGCCCAGGATAGCCCTGCTGCCGGAGCGCCTCATAGACAACAATGGCCGCCGAATTGCCCAGATTCAGGGAACGCGCCCCCGGTATCATGGGTATGCGCACGCAGCTTTCCCAGTTTTCCCGCAGAAGCTCCTCCGGCAGCCCTGCCGTCTCCTTGCCAAAGACCAGCATATCATCCGGGCCGTAGCTGGCCTCGCTGTGTGCCCTGGGTGCCTTGGTGGAGCAGTAGTGGAATTTATGCGTCCCATATTGCTGCTGCACCTCGGCAAAATTCTCATGCACATGCACCTTTACTAAATGCCAGTAATCCAGACCCGCCCGCTTCAGGTGCTTGTCATCTATCTCAAAGCCCAGGGGCTTCACCAGATGAAGCTCTGTGCCTGCAGCCGCGCAGAGACGGGCAATATTGCCGGTGTTGCCGGGTATTTCCGGTTCAATCAGAACTATATGCAAACTTACACCTCAGATTTCATCTTCCTCGCCCTTGCAGACCTTATCCTGATTTTCCATGCTGACTTTCGTATAGGGAGGAACTGATTTCGTGATAAAGGTATTGCCGCCGATAACTGCGTCATGGCCAATCACGGTACGCCCCCCCAGAATGGAGGCCCCGCTGTAGATGGTCACATTATCCTCTATGGTAGGATGGCGCTTCTGCCCTCGCAGGCTTTGGCCGCCCCGTGTCGTGACCCCTCCCAGGGTCACGCCCTGATAAATCTTTACATGGTCGCCGATAATGGTGGTCTCGCCAATGACGATGCCCGTGCCATGGTCGATAAAGAAATGCTTGCCGATACTGGCTCCCGGATTGATGTCCACCCCTGTCTGGGCATGGGCGTACTCGGTCATAATGCGGGGCAGCACCGGCACGCCGAGCTTTACCAGCTCATGGGCGATACGGTAGACCGTAACCGCACGCAGTCCCGGATAGGACACAATGATTTCATCGCGGTTCTCTGCCGCAGGGTCGCCTACATAAAAGGCTTCCACATCCAGCATTAAGAGCTTGCGTACCTCCGGTATAACATGGATAAAGGCATGGGTGATTTCCTGTGCCTGCTGCTCCCGCTCCGCTTCCGTCTCTATGTCCTGCCTGTAGCGCAGCACCAGCAGCACCTGCTGATGTACATGGTAGGCAACATCCTCCAGCAGCATGGTCAGGTAGTGACGCAGGTTATAGAATTTCATGGAACGGCTGAGGAAATAGCCCGGATAAATAATCTGGAACAGATTATCCACCAAATTCACTACTTTATCGCGGTTAGGCAGTTGCAGGAATTTCAGCCCTGACAGGCAATCCTCCTCCGTGCAGCCGAGGATATCATCGGTAATGCGTTCAAACTCTATCAACTCGAAATTACTCAAGAATCTTGCCTCCCTCACCCTCACACACATGCTACAAGTATAACCTGCATTCCTGTTCTTGTCCATAGTCAAAAAACCGCCGACAGGATGAGCCTGTCAGCGGCACTGAAATCATTTGCTTTCCTTGGCTTTCACAACCGTGCGGATGGACAGCTCACGCAGCTGCTTGTCATCAACCGGGCTGGGAGCCTGGCTCATCACATCCGAGGCGCTCTGGTTCTTCGGGAAGGCGATGACATCACGGATGGACTTGCGCTTTGCCATCAGCATCACCAGACGGTCAAGGCCGAAAGCCAGACCGCCGTGGGGCGGGGTGCCATACTGGAAGGCATCCAGCATGAAGCCGAACTTGGCATGAGCCTGCTCCGGCGTCAGCCCAAGTGCCTCAAACACCTGCTCCTGCAGGTCGGCGTTGTAGATACGGAGGCTGCCGCCGCCGATTTCGACGCCGTTCAGCACCATATCATAGGCATCCGCCTTGACACGGCCCGGGTCGCTCTTGAGATACTGGATATCCTCGTGGCGGGGTGAGGTGAAGGGATGGTGCATGGCCTTCCAGCGCTTCTCCTCCTCGCTGTATTCAAACATGGGGAAGTCCACCACCCACAGGAAGGCGAGCTTATCCTCATCAATCAGGCCGCGGCGGCGGGCCATCTCCAGGCGCAGCTCGCCCAGGGCCTGGGCCACCACCAGAGGCTTGTCGCCGACTACCAGCAGGAGGTCGCCGGTCTTAGCTCCCGTGGCCTCCTTAATCTTCTCAAATGTCTCATCACTGTAGAACTTCTTGAAGGGAGATTTAACCCCTTCTTCCGTGTACTGTATCCAGGCCAGTCCCTTGGCGCCGTAGCCCTGCACATACTTCACGAGGCCGTCCAGCTCACGGCGCGGAATGTCCGCGTAGCCTTCCACATTGATGACCTTAATCTGGCCGCCGCTCTCCAGCACGGAATTAAAGACCTTGAAATCGCTGCCGCCCACATACTCGGAAATATCCATCAGCTCCATGCCGAAACGCATATCCGGCTTATCGGAACCGAAACGGCGCATAGCCTCATCCCAGGTCATGCGGAGGAAGGGCTGCTCAATCTTCGCGCCGATGGCCTTGTCAAAGAGCTCTACAATCATGTCTTCTGTCAGTTGCAGGATTTCCTCCTGGCTGAGGAAGGAAGTCTCGATATCCAGCTGGGTGAATTCCGGCTGGCGGTCTGCGCGCAGATCCTCATCACGGAAGCAGCGCACAATCTGGAAATATTTCTCGAAGCCGGAGACCATCAATATCTGCTTGAAGATCTGGGGAGACTGGGGCAGCGCATAGAACTCGCCTGGATTCAGGCGGCTCGGCACGAGGAAGTCACGGGCGCCCTCCGGGGTGCTCTTGCAGAGCATGGGCGTCTCAATCTCCAGGAAGCCTTCACGGTCGAAGTAATCCCGCATAAGCTTAGTCACACGGTGGCGCAGGATCAGAGCACGCTGCATCTCCGGGCGGCGCAGGTCGAGATAGCGGTACTTCATGCGCACCATCTCATCCGTCGTGATGCCGTCCTGGATTTCGATGGGCGGGGTCTTGGCTCCATTGAGGATGCGCAATTCCTCGCAGACCACCTCGATCTCGCCGGTTTCCATGTTCGGATTCACCGTATCTTCACTACGGCCCCGCACTTTGCCGCGCACGGCAATGCAGAATTCGGAGCGCAAAGTCTCTGCCTTGTGGAAGGCATCCCCCATGGCGGACTCGTCAAACACCACCTGCACCAGACCGGAGCGGTCACGCATATCAATAAAGATCAGCCCGCCGTGGTCGCGGCGGCGGGACACCCAGCCGCACAGCGTGATTTCCGCGCCGACAGCATCCTTGCGCAGCTCACCGCAGTGATGGGTACGCTTCATGCCTTCAAGTGTTTCCATTTCCATTTAATCCTTCACCTCAGATAGATTCTTTCAGTTTATTTATGACTTCAGCCAGGGGGACTTTCTGCTGCACGCTCTTTTCCATATCCTTGAGCATCACAGCACCCTCCCTGACCTCATCTTCACCCAATATCAGTGCAAAGCGGGCATTGGCCTTGCCTGCCTGCTTCATCTGCGCCTTCATGCTGCGGCCAGCATAGTCCATCCCGGCCTGCAGCCCTGCCTCACGCAACTGCTGCAAGAGCCTGAAGGCCGGACGCCGGGCCTCGTCACCCAACGCAACAACAAAGGCGTCAGTCTCCAGGCCAGTCTCGGGCAGGAGCCCCTGTTTTTCCAGGGCCAGCAGCACACGCTCCAAACCGGTTGCGAAGCCCACTGCCGGGGTGGGCTTGCCCCCCATCTCCTCCACCAGACCGTCATAGCGCCCTCCGCCTGCCACAGCGCTCTGGGCGCCCAAGGGCGCATACTTGATTTCAAAGGCGGTCTTAGTGTAATAATCAAGGCCGCGCACCAGGCGAGGATCCAGCTCGAAGGACACGCCCGCATCCCGCAGGTAATCCTGCACTGCCCCGAAATGCTCCCGGCACTCGTCGCACAAGCAGTCAGTGATCTTAGGCGCAGCAGCCATGAAACCCTTGTCCGCATCGGCCTTGCAGTCCAGGATGCGCAAGGGGCTGCGCTCGAATCGTTCCCGGCAGTCCCCGCACAGCTCATGCAAGTGGGGGCGGAAATAATCCTGCAAAGCCTGACGGTAAGCCGGGCGGCAGTGGGGGCAGCCCACAGAATTCAGGCTCAGGGACAAATCTTTTAGCCCCAGGGACTTTAAGAGTTCCACTGCCAGCAGAATGATTTCCGCATCTACGACAGGATTCGCCTCGCCCAGGGCCTCCACGCCGAACTGGTGGAACTCGCGCATACGCCCCGCCTGGGGACGGTCATAGCGGAACATAGAGCCGATATAAAAGAGCTTCACCAGGTCACTTTGCCCGTACAGCTTGTTCTGCAGATAAGCACGCACGGCGGAAGCCGTATTCTCCGGGCGCAGGGTTATGCTGCGGTTGCCACGGTCTGTAAAGGTGTACATTTCCTTGTCCACCACATCCGTGCCCTCGCCTATGCCACGCTGGAAAAGCTCAGTGTGCTCAAACATCGGTGTACGGATCTCCTCATATCCGAAGCGGGCACAGATTTCACGGATTTTCTGCTCCACATAGTTCCAGCCGGCAACCTGTCCGGGCAGGATGTCCTTCGTACCTCTGGGTGCACTGGTCAGCATCTGACTCCTCCTATTCATAAGCAGCAGCCAGTAGCTGCTTCCTCTTTTCTATGTATACATCAATGTCACGCAAATATGTGGCCAAATCCTTGGCGTTGAAAGATGACTTCAAGCGGGCGGCGCGACGGTCAACTACCTTCGTGGTGGCGGCGCCGCCGATGCCGATGATGGTCTGATGCTCCTCCATAATCTGGATATTGTACATGCCTTCCGCGCCGGGCCTGGCGCAGCCTATGTTCTCCAAATCACCTGCCATATAGCCCTGACGGTAGAGGTAATAGGGCAGATAGCCGCACCTTTTCATAAAGCCCAGCGCCACTTCCGACATCCTGCGGGTTTCCGCGTCTCCCGGCAGGCTCACATGGCGTTCGTCCATCAGTAATTTCAGACGCGAGCCCCGCTTGATGGCCAGGGCATGGAGGGTGATGTCATCAGGCTCCAGTGCCGTGACCCTCGCAAGGGTATCTCCCACGTCCTCCGCTGTCTCACCCGGCAGGCCCAGAATCAGATCCATGTTGATATGCCTGATGCCTGCCGCCCGCAGCGCATGGTACATCTCTATCACGGCTTCCGGCGTGTGCTGTCGGCCAATAAGCTGCAAGGTGCGCTGCTGCATGGTTTGGGGATTCACACTGACCCTGGAGACCTGCAGCCTTCTCATGGCTGCGATTTTCCCCGGCGTAATGCTGTCCGGGCGCCCTGCCTCCACCGTGAACTCTGCCGTATCAGGCCCATAGAAAGCATTATATACCATTTCCAGCATTTCGGCAAAGAAATTGTCCGGCAGGCTGGTAGGCGTACCGCCGCCCACATAGATATTCTGCACCTTAAAGCCGAAACGGGCCACCGCATCCCGCACGCTTTCCAAATCGCGCCGGAAGACCTGCATGAATTCCCTGAGCTTTTTCTCACCCGGCAGGATATGCGCCGGAAAGGAGCAGTACAGGCAGCGGGTCAGGCAGAAGGGGATGCCCACATAGATGCTGACTGTTTTATCATCGGAAGTCTCCAGAAAGGGCAACTGACGGAAGGCCATGGGCACAATCAGCTCCGCCTTCTCACGGCTGCAGGCATAATCGGACATCAGGCGGTCAATAATGCAGGCTTGCGGCTCCCCCTCCTGCAGGGGAGGGCATGTAAGATCACCTGCCTGCCGCAGGCCGCGAATCCAGCGGTGCACGATTTTGGTGGGCCGCACGCCGTGCAGAATGCCCCAGGGCGCTTCCTCTGCCCCCAGATAGCGGCGAAAGATATGGTAGAGATTCAGCTTAATCAGGCGGTGCATGGCGGCAGCCTCACGCTCATCCGCTGCTCCCTCGCCCTGCCAACTGAAAGAGTGCTCCGTGCCATCCTTTTCAAACAGAATAAGCCGGCTTTCCAGACGGACGCCCAGCCCTGTACCCGTTTTGCGCGGTTCACCGTCAGCCAGCCGCCTGTTCACGACTGAAAGCTGCAAGTAATCCGCCTCGCCATACCTGCCCACTATCTCCACCTTGAACAGGTTCAATATTTCCTTGACTATCTTCGTGACAACTTCCTGCTTGCTGTTCAGCGTAAAGGTTCTGACTTTCAACTTGCCTGCGGCACTCCTATATTCGTAAAAAAGCATTCCTCCTGCCAGAGGACCTCATCCACCGCTTACGCGGTCCCCCTTCCCCAGAGGGGAAGGCTTTTTCGTCAATGAGTATAGCACTTTGCGCGGCCTGCTGTCTACAAAAAAAGACAAGGCAGACCTTACCTGCCTCGCCTCTAATGTTTCCGTTTAACGCTTCAATATTTCCAGAATAGCCGGTGCTATCTCATGGGTTTTCGCCGTGCCGCCCAGATCCTGGGTCAGGACACGCTTCTCCAGCAGCAAGGTTTCAATGGCTGCAATCACGCGGCTGCCCAAGTCCTCCCTGCCGAAGAAGTCCAGCATCTGCGCAACCGACCAGATAGCCGCCAGCGGGTTTGCCAGACCCTGGCCTGCTATATCAGGCGCACTGCCGTGGATGGGCTCGAACATGGAAGGAAATTTCCGCTCTGGATTCAGATTTGCCCCTGCCGCCAACCCCATGCCGCCTGCAATGGCTGCGCCGAGGTCGGTCAGGATATCACCAAACAAATTGCTGGTAACAACAATCTGGAAGCGCTTCGGATCTTTCACAAAGAACATGCTCGCCGCATCCACCATGAATTTCTGGGTCGGCACATCAGGATATTCCTTGCCAATTTCCGCAAAAATCTCATCCCAGAAAACCATCGAATAGCCCAGCGCATTGCCTTTGGAGATGGAAGTCAGGCTCTTGCCCTCGGCCTTGGCCAGCTCGTAAGCGTAGCGTATCACACGCTCACAGCCGTGACGCGAAAAGACGCTGGTCTGCAAGGCCACTTCCTGCTCTGTGCCGGGATAGAGACGGGCGCCCACATTGGCATACTCGCCCTCGCTGTTCTCCCGCACAACCACCATATCTATATCCTCGCAGGACACGTCAGCCAACGGGCAGGGCGCACCCCGCAGGAGCTTTACCGGGCGCAGGTTGATGTATTCATCAAAACCACGGCGAATCTTCAGCAGCAGACCGCTCAGGGAGACATGATCCGGCACCCCCGGATAGCCCACGGCCCCCAGATAGATGGCATCAAAGCCTTCAAGCTGCTCCAGGCCATCCTCCGGCATCATCTCGCCTTTATCCAGATAATATTCGCAGCCCCAGGGGAACTCCGTATACTCCACCTCAAAGCCGCCATCTAATTCCGCGATACCGGACAGAACCTGCTTGCCTGCTGCAATGACTTCCGGGCCGATACCATCCCCTGCAATGACTGCAATCCTGTACTTGTCCATGTGAATAAAACTCCGTTCACCAATCATTTAATCACCATAACAGGAATCGGGGATTCCTCCACCACTTTCTGGCTGACAGAACCTAAGAGCGCCCCCTTGAAGAGCCCCAGGCCGCGGCTGCCCATGATGATAATGTCGCTTTTCTCCTGAGCCGCCACACGCAGAATGGCCTTTGCTATATTGCCGGTCTCCACATGCTTAGCCGCCCTGAGATCTGCCGGAATCTTCTCCCAGATACGGTCAAAGACGATATGGCTGGGAATATCCTTGTTGATATTGCTGGCCACATAAACAAAATCCATATCCGCCTGGCATTTCTCCGCAAAGAAGATGGCCTCATCCACGGCCCTGCAGCCATCAACCGAGCCGTCAACCGGCACCAGAATCTTGTTAATCTTGCCCATGGTAAAACCTCCTCGCACATAACATTATTGCAATTACCATACTTTATTAAATGTATATTTCGGTATGCAGGCAGGATTTCCTTTTTTGCAGTTGCGTTTTTCGCAGGATTTCTTTATCCTATAACAATATTTTGCTTGACAGCCCCCCTGGGTTTCAGTATAATAACTCTCGTGGTCAAAACCACGTTAGCGGGATGTGGCACAGTTTGGTAGCGCGCTTCGTTCGGGACGAAGAGGCCGCAGGTTCGAATCCTGTCATCCCGACCATGAAAATTCAGCCAGCTCTGAGGGGCTGGCTTTTTTTGTTCTGGTTGCCGAGCCGAAAAAAAAGAAAGCCCCCCCACCACCATCTTCGATGGTCCCCCGCCCCCGAAGGGGGCGGACATTGGGGGGAGAAATTTTACATAATATTATAGCCGTTCCAATGCGCGGTGGGCGATATCATGGCGGTACTGTGCCCCGTGGAAGTGGATGCAGCCAACTGCGGCATAGGCATCATCAACAGCACTGCGGATATCCGCTGCCCTGGCAACTACACCCAGCACCCTTCCTCCTGCTGTTACCAGCCTGCCGTCACGCTCTGCGGTGCCCGCATGAAAGACAAGGGCCCCGCCTGCCTCTGCCTGCTCCACACCCTTGATGGGCAGCCCCTTCGGATAGCCGCCGGGATAGCCGTCAGAGGCCATCACGACGCAGACCGCCGCACCGTCAGACCACTGGATATCCTGCTCCGCGAGCCTGCCGTCACAGCAGGCCAGCATGATTTCCAGCAAATCGCTTTTTAGCAGGGGCAGCACCACCTGGGTCTCAGGGTCGCCGAAGCGTGCATTGAATTCCACGACTTTGGGGCCTGCTTCGGTAATCATCAGACCAGCATAGAGGCAACCCTTGTAGGGGCGGCCTTCTTTTTTCATGGCTGCGATAATGGGGCGCAGGATTTTCTCCGTGGCTTCCTGCACCAGCTCTTTCGTCATCACCGGAGCCGGAGCATAAGTACCCATGCCCCCGGTATTGGGGCCTTTGTCACCGTCATAGGCGCGCTTATGGTCCTGGGAGCTCACCATGGGCACGATGGTCTCGCCATCGGTGAAGGCCAGCAGGGAAGCTTCCTCGCCGAACATACATTCCTCGATAACCACCCTGGCACCGGCCGCCCCAAAGCTCTGGCCTTCCATGATATTGTTCACGGCCGTCAGTGCCTCATCCACAGTCTGGGCAACCACCACGCCCTTGCCTGCCGCGAGGCCGTCCGCCTTAATGACGATAGGTGCGCCCTCAGCCTGCACATAGTCACGAGCCGAAGCTGCATCCGTAAAAACCCTGTATTTAGCCGTGGGGATGCCGTACCTCTGCATGATGTCCTTGGCAAAGGACTTGGAGCCTTCCAGCTCCGCCGCCGCCCTGGTCGGGCCGAAAGCGCGGATGCCCGCCCCGTTCATGGCATCCACTAAGCCATTGGTCAGCGGTACCTCCGGGCCTACGACCACAAGCTCAACGCCCTTTTCCTTTGCAAAGGCCACCACGGCCTCATTGTCCTCAATGGAAATGCCGTTTTCGCATTCCGCGATTTTCGCCATGCCAGGATTGCCCGGTATAGCGTAGATTTTTTCCGCCTGGGGGCTTTGAGCGAGCTTCCAGGCCAGGGTATGCTCACGGCCGCCGCCGCCGATTACTAAGATTTTCATGCCTGCTTCACCTGCTCTGCAAGGTACGTCTTGATGGCCGTATCGTAGTCTGCCGTATGGGCGAAAGCCTCCTGGGCCAGCGCCATGCGTGTCCTGTAGTCAACCTCGCCCGCAGCCTTGACCTGCTCCGCTATGGCCCCGTAGCGGGCCGGATTCGTCACGACCGTCACAAATTTGAAGTTCTTCGCCGCCGCGCGAATCATGGCCGGGCCGCCGATATCTATATTTTCAATGGCCTCCGCCAGCTCTACGTCAGGGTTAGCTATAGTTTCCTTAAAGGGATAGAGATTCACCACCACCAGGTCTATGCCCGTGATCTTATGCTCCTCCATCTCCCGCACATGCTCGGGATTGTCCCGCACGGCAAGTATGCCGCCGTGGATATAGGGGTTCAGCGTCTTCACGCGTCCATCCATAATCTCCGGGAAGCCGGTCACATCGGACACATAGGTGACAGGGATGCCAGCTGCCTTGAGGGCCTTCATGGTGCCACCAGTAGAAATGATTTCGACACCGGCTTCATGGAGCTGCTTAGCCAGCTCCACAACGCCCTCTTTATTGGAAACGCTGATAAGCGCACGCCTGATTTTCATTGATTCAATTCTTCCCTTCCAAAATACGCACATGGCGCCCCTCAACACGGAGGCGTCCTTCACAATAGAGCTGGATAGCCCTGGGATAGATGATATGCTCCTGCTCCAGCACCCTTGCGCCTAAAGTTTCCTCTGTATCATCATCCAGCACCGGCACAGCCGCCTGCAGGATAATGGGGCCACTGTCCGTGCCTTCATCTACAAAATGCACGGTGCAGCCGCTGACCTTCACGCCATAGGCCAGTACATCCCGATGGGCATGGGCGCCGGGAAAGCTGGGCAGGAGTGCCGGATGGATGTTCAGGATACGGCCTGCGTAATGATGCACGAAGACCGGAGTCAGAATGCGCATGAAACCGGCCAGCACCACCAGGGTCACACCTGCCGCCTCCAGCTCCCCAATCAGTGCCTCCTCGAAAGGCTCACGCCCTTCATACTGCTTCCTGTCCACGCAGACCGCCTTGATGCTGGCTTGTCTCGCCCGCTCCAGGGCATAAGCCTCCGGCTTGTCCGCCAGCACCACGGCAATCTCTGCCTCCACCTCGCCGCGAGCAATGGCATCAATGATAGATTGCAGATCCGTACCCCGCCCTGAGCAGAGAACGCCCAGACGCTCTTTAACGCTACCTTCAGCCACGGAAGACACCGCCTCTGATTGTCACATCATGCTTGCCTTTAACTACCTTGCCCAACCCATAGCAGGTCTCACCCTGAGCCGCAAGTTTACTCTGCACCGCCTCGGCTTCGTCTGCTGCCACCAGCAGCACCATGCCGATGCCCATATTGAAGGTGCGGTACATCTCATGCCAGTCCACATTGCCCCACTCCTGCAGCAGACGGAAGATAGGCGGCATCTGCCAGGCTTCGGCATCAATCTCAACCGCCAATCCCTCCGGCAGCGCGCGGGGAATGTTCTCATAGAAGCCGCCCCCCGTGATATGCACCAGGCCATGCAGGTCGAACTCCCGCAGCAAAGGCAGCACCGGGCGCGGATAGAGGCGGGTCGGCGTCAGCAGTTCCTCACCGATGGTCTTCCCCAGTTCCTCTATGTATTCATTCCCCTTGAAGCCCTTATGCTCGAAAACAATCTTGCGCACCAGGGAATAGCCGTTGGAATGCACGCCGCTGCTGGGCAGGCCCAGCAGGACATCCCCCTCACGCACCTTTTCCGCCGTGATAAGCTTCTTGCGCTCCACCACGCCCACCGCGAAACCAGCGATATCGTATTCACCCTGAGCGTAAAAGCCTGCCATCTCGGCGGTTTCGCCGCCAATCAGGGCACAGCCGGATTCCTTGCAGGCATTCGCCACGCCCTTCACGACAGCAGCCACCTGCTCCGGATCAAGCTGTCCCACAGCCAGATAGTCCAGGAAGAACAGGGGTTCCGCCCCTTGCACCAGGATATCGTTCACGCACATGGCCACTGCATCCTGGCCAATGGTGTCATGCTTGTCCAGCATGAAGGCCAGGCGCAGCTTCGTGCCGACGCCGTCCGTCCCGGAAACCAGCACCGGCTCCTCATACTTGGTCACAGCCTCCAGGGCAAACAGCCCCCCGAAGCCGCCCAGGTCACCCAGAACTTCCGGGCGGTATGTGGCCTTCACGCTGTCCTTGATAAGCTCCACGGAGCGGTTGCCGGCATCAATATCTACACCGGCATCCTTATATGTCATTTGCTTAACCATCGATATCTCTATGTCCTCCCCCGCTTAACACTTCGGATGCTCGAACACATATTTATCATTACCCGCCGGGCGAACGCCGTCCTCAAGGGGGTAGGCGCTATTGAAGCAGGCGTAGCACATTGCCTCCGGATCCACGGCAGAAACGCTTTTTTTCAGGCCCTCCAGGGACAGGAAGTGCAATCCGTCTGCGCCGATGAACTCACGTATTTCCTCCACGCTTTTCGTCGCCGCAATCAGCTCCTTGCGCACGGAGGTATCTATGCCATAGAAGCAGGGATAGCCAATCGGGGGGCTGCTCACGCACATATAGACCTGCCTGGCCCCCGCATCACGCAACATCTTCACGATTTTCCCGCTGGTGGTGCCGCGTACAATGGAATCATCCACCATGATAACCGATTTGCCTTTCACCGCCGAACTGATGGCATTCAGCTTCAGCTTCACGGCCTTGTCACGCTTCTTCTGGGAAGGCTGGATAAAGGTACGCCCTATATAGCGGTTCTTCATCAGACCCTCCATAAAGGGAATCCCCGACTCATAGGCATAGCCGGTGGCTGCCGTCGTGCCGGAATCCGGCACGGAAATCACTATATCGCCCTTGAAGCCGGATTCCCGCGCCAACTGACGCCCCATCATAAAGCGTGCCTCATGCACGCTCTGTCCGTCAATCACGGAATCCGGACGGGCAAAGTAGATGTATTCAAAAATACAGGAGGCTTTTTTCTCCTCTGTCGCAAAGGGAAATGACTTCAAGCCTTCGTCGTCAATGACCACCATTTCACCCGGCAGCACATCCCGCACAAATTCTGCGCCCACCACATCCAGGCCGCAGGTCTCGGAAGACAGCACCCAACTGCCCTCCTCGGTCCTTCCCAGGCACAGGGGACGGAAGCCCTGGGGGTCGCGGGCGCCTATCAGCTTCGCCTCGGTCATAATGGCCAGGCAATAAGCGCCCTTGATTTTCTTCAGGCTCTCAATGATTTTTTCCTCTACAGTCTCCTGCCGGGAGCGGGCAATCAGGTTCACAAATACCTCGGAATCGATGGAAGTCTGGAAGATTGTGCCCTGCTCCTCCAGATCTGCGCGGATGGCGGCGGCATTGGTCAAATTGCCGTTATGAGCCAGCGCAATCTTGCCCCGTGCATAATTCACCAGCAACGGCTGCGTATTGGCCAACAGGCTGGAACCAGTGGTTGAATAGCGTACATGACCTATGGCAATGCACTGCTTTTCCATGTGGGGCACCTGATGGCGAAAGACCTCATTCACCAGTCCCATGCCCCGTGTTACATCCATCCAGGCTCCGTCCGTCAGGGCGATGCCGGCGCTTTCCTGCCCACGGTGCTGCAATGCGTAGAGGCCCAGGTATGTCATGTGGGACACATCCTCCGTATGGGAATACACCCCAAAGACGCCGCATTCCTCGTGCCAGCCTGACCCGTCTGCCTTTAATTCATAGCCATTATCATACATGGTTATCGGAATTCTCTCCTTAATAACTGGAATCAAAAGCAGCCCGCAGGGGCCGCCCAGCTTGTCAAAGCTGCGCTGCTACGCGGGCTGCTTTCTTTTCTACATTTGCTGACTGCTCGCTGCGGTAAGCAGCAAGCTTTGCTGCCATCTCCTTATCCGCCACGGCAAAAATCTCTGCCGCCATGATAGCAGCATTCTTAGCTCCATTCACGGCCATGGTCGCCACCGGCACGCCGGAGGGCATCTGCACCGTAGAAAGCAGCGCATCCATGCCATTTAAAGGGGTTGCATTGATGGGCACGCCAATGACAGGCAGCGTCGTATAGCTGGCCACCACGCCCGCCAGATGCGCTGCCGCCCCCGCTGCCACGATAAAGACAGAAATGCCCTGCTCAGGTGCGCTCTCAACAAACTCCCGCACCTTGGCCGGAGTACGATGAGCCGAAGCCACTGTGACCACCGGCTCGATGCCGAAGGATTTCAAGAGTTCCACGGCCGGTTTCAGGATAGGAAAGTCTGAGTCGCTGCCCATCATAACGGCTGCTTTCATCATCACACACTCCCTCTCAACTCAGGCAAATTGCTTGCCCGTCAGCATTTCATAGGCTTCTTTATATTTGGCAATGGTCTTTTCGATGACATCATCCGGGAGCTTATAGCCCGCATCCGGGTTTGCCCTGAGCCAATCACGCACAAATTGCTTGTCATAGGAAGGCTGGCTCTTGCCAGCCTCGTAGCCCTCCAGGGGCCAGAAACGAGAGCTATCCGGCGTCAGCATCTCATCACCGATCAGGATATTGCCTTCTTCATCCAGGCCAAACTCGAATTTCGTGTCCGCGATGATAATGCCCCGCGTCTTCGCGTAGTCGGCGCATTTCCTGTAGAGGCTTAAGGTGTATTTCTTGACCTGTTCCGCGTATTCCTTGCCCTTGCCGGGGAAAGTCTTGTCTATGAAAGCGGCAGCCTCCTCCAAATCCACGTTCTGGTCATGCTCACCCAATTCCGCCTTCGTGGATGGGGTGAAGATTGGCTCAGGCAACTGCTGAGACTCCTTCAGCCCCGCAGGAAGGGAAATGCCGCAGACCGTGCCGTTTTCCTGGTAGCTTTCCCAGCCGCTGCCGGTGATATAGCCCCGCACGATACATTCCAGGGGGATCATCCGCAGCTTGCGGCATTTGAGGCTCCGTCCCTCAAATTCCGGCTGCCGGAAAAATTCCGGCATATCCTTCGTTTCCGTAGACAGTACATGGTTCTTAACAATGTCCTGCGTGAAGTCAAACCAGAAATTCGACATCTGCGTCAGGATCTTGCCCTTATCAGTAATCGGGTTCTCCAGGATGTGGTCAAAAGCCGAGATGCGGTCGGTCGCGACCAGAATGAGGCTATCCCCAGCGTCATAGATCTCGCGGACTTTACCGGATTTAAACGGTTCGTACTTCTGCATGAGTCTCGTCGTCTCCCCTTTTGTGCGAGCTGTTAATTAAAATTGTCATTTCATGACTACAATTCAATCATATACGCAAATTTCCTGACTGTCAACATATAGGAACACAAAAGCCCCCTGCCCGCAGGCAGGGAGCTGCAATCAGCGGCGTTCATTCACTCTTGACGCCCTGTATTGATTATCTTGTGAGTTCTGCTTGGGCCCCCGCTCCTTGGCCACGGACAGCATCAGCTTGATGCGGTTAAGCTGGTTGACCTCGGAGGAACCGGCATCACAGTCAATGGCCGTGAGGTTCGCGCCCTCATAAGCTTCGCGCAGCTCATGGAGCACCCCCTTGCCGGTAATGTGATTCGGCAAGCAGCCGAAGGGCTGCAGGCAGATGACATTGGGCACGCCCTCATCGATAAGCTTGACCATCTCACCTGTCAGGAACCAGCCCTCGCCCGCCATATTGCCAAGGGACACATGGCGGCTGGCCAGCTTGGCCGTATGATAGATGGAGCGGGGCGGCAGGAAATGCCTGCTAGCCGCCAAAGCCTTTTTCATGGGACGGCGGAAGAATTCCAGCAAGCCTATGAACATCTTGCCGAAGACCTTGTCCTTATAGGAGCCGGACAGCAGATCGTGATTTACTATCGGGTCCACACCGGAATACAGGAAGAAATCCACCAGATCCGGCATTACCACCTCTGCGCCCTCATCCATCAGGACCTGCTCAATGTGATTGTTCGCCACCGGATGGTACTTCACCAGGATTTCGCCGACAATGCCCACTTTCGGTTTCCACAGTTCCTCATCCACCGGCAGGAGATCGAAATCCCTGACAATGGCCTTGATGTTCCGGCGGTATTTCCACCAGGAGCCCGACTCCAGCTCCTCTTTGGCACGCTCCATCCATTTGCGGAACAACGTCTGAGTGGAGCCGGGGTTCAGTTCGTAGGGCAGCATGCGGTTGCGCACCTTCATCAAGGTATCGCCATAGACGGCTGCCTTGATGACATCGGCCAGCATTTCCCGCGACAGGTTGAAATCATCCGTCTCCTCCGGCAATCCCCTGGCCGCAAAGACCGGCACCTGGGGGAAGCCTGCGTATTTCAGCGCCTCTCGCAGCACACCCAGATAATTTGTCGCACGGCAGGCGCCGCAAGTCTGGAAAAGCATGATGCTCGTATGATCCGGGTCGCATTTTCCGCTCTGCAGGGCGGAAATCAACTGGCCGATAACCACAATGGCGGGATAACACATATCATTATTCACATAGCGCAAACCCACATCCGTCGTGTGCTTGTCCGGCATGGGCGGGATCACGATATTGTAGCCGTACTTGCGAACGGCCGTCTTGATGAGCTCAAAGTGAATCGGTGCCATTTGGGGAACCAGAATCGTATGGGTGGCCTTGCAGTCATGGGTGAAGCGGGGCCGCTCGATAGGCTGCAGCTCACGGTAAACCGGCATCTGGCGACGGGCCAGGGCAGCCATCAGCGAGCGCAGGCGAATGCGTGCCGCACCGAGGTTCGAGACCTCATCCAGCTTAATCATGGTATATATGCGGTCATGGGCCTCCAGGATATCCTTGGTCTGGCCTGTGGTCAAAGCGTCCAGGCCGCAGCCAAAGGAACTGAACTGGATAAGCGTAAGATTCTGATGCTCTGCCACATACTGCGCCGCGTGGTAGAGACGCGCATGATAGCTCCACTGGTTGACAATCTGCAATTTGTGGCTGCGCACCGGCATATGGTACAGCGCATCCTCCGAGAGAATCGGCAGCTTGTAGGACTGGATCATCTCCGGGATGCCGTGGTTGATTTCCGGATCGATATGGTAGGGGCGCCCTGCCAGCACAATGGCCTGCTCGCCCGTCTGCTCAAGCCGCTCCAGAATCTTGCGCCCATAAGCGCGCACATCCTCCCGGTAATGGGCAAGCTCCTTATAGCCTGCCTCACAGGCTGCCCTGATTTCCTTCCTGGTCAGGCCCTCGCGCTTACCCAACTCCTCATAAAGGCGCTCTGCCATGCGCTTGGGGTCATCCATTGGCAGGAAGGGCTGGATGAAGTCAACTCCCTTCTCCCGCAGCACATCCATATTGCCGCGAATATTCTCCGGGTAAGAAGCGACTATGGGGCAGTTGAAATGATTATCCTGCCGCTCCTGCTCATCTGCCATATTGTAAGGCTCACAGGGATAGAAAATCTTACGGATGCCCTTCTCAATAAGATCCATGATATGGCCATGGGCAATCTTCGCCGGATAGCACAGGGAATCAGAAGGCACAGTGGCCATGCCCTTATAATACATCTTAGCGGAGGATTTGCCCGAAAGCACCACCTCATAACCAAGCTGTGTGAAAAAGGTGAACCAGAAGGGATAGTCCTCGTACATGTTCAGCACCCTGGGCAGACCAATGGAACCCCTTTTCGCGGCTGCACCGGTCAAGGGCACATAGGCGCTGAACAGCCTGTCATATTTGTACTGGTAAATATTCGGCGTATCGGCATCGGCTTTCCTGCCGCCCGCGCCACGTTCGCAACGGTTGCCGGTAAAGTATTTGCCCCCATCGGGGAACTTCTGCATCGTGACCAGGCATTTATTGCCGCAACCCTGGCAGCGGTAAGAACTGGTCTCCACCGTAAAAGCAGCCAACTGATCCGCCGAAAGCATGGCGGATTTTTCCTCCGGGCGGGCATCAGCCTCCAAAGCGAGAATGGCTGCGCCGTAAGCGCCCATCAGGCCGGCGATATCCGGACGGATTACCTGGCGCTCCAGCAATTTCTCCATACAGCGCAGCACTGCGTCATTGCAGAAGGTTCCCCCCTGCACGACGATATGATCCCCCAGGGAGCGCACATCCTTCAACTGCATGACCTTGAACAGGGCATTCTTGATAACCGAGAAAGCTATGCCGGCCGAGATGTCTGCTACCTCTGCCCCTTCCTTCTGGGCCTGCTTGACCTTGGAATTCATAAAGACCGTGCAACGGGTGCCGAGATCCACGGGAGCCTTGGATTCCAATGCCTTGGCCGCGAACTCCGCCGCCGTCATGGAGAGGCCCTCCGCAAAGTTCTGGATGAAGGAACCGCAGCCCGCCGAGCAGGCTTCGTTCAAGGTGATATTGCCGATATTGCCGTCCTTGACGAAAAAGCATTTCATGTCCTGGCCGCCGATATCGAGGACAAAGGTGACCTCGGGACAGAATTCCTGGGCCGCCCTCAGATGCGCAAAGGTCTCCACCTCGCCGCCGTCCGCATGTACGGCAGCCTTCACAATGGCCTCGCCGTAGCCTGTGGTCAACGTGCCTGCCACATAGGCAGACTCCGGCATAGCCTGATAGAGCTCTTTCAGTTCCTTTACCACCGTCTGCAGCGGCGAGCCCTGATTGCTGCCGTAAGAGGTATATAGCACCTCCTTGTCCTGCCCTATGGCAACAAGCTTCGTCGTGGTAGAGCCTGCATCAATGCCAATATAGAGCGGGCCTTCATAATCGGAAAATTCTCCGCGTTTCACCTTATCCCTGGCATGACGCGCACAAAATTCCTCATACTCTGCCTTGTTCTCAAACAAAGTGAAGTCCGCCTTGCGTGTCTCCGTGGAGGCCGCCTGCCGGGCACGGGCTATGCACGCATCCAGCTCCCTCGTATCAATAACCTGCGCATCCTCCGAAAGAGCCGCACCCAGCGCAACAAAGTAGTTGCCGTCCTCGACCTCCACCACATGCTCCTTATCCAGTTGCAAGGTCTCAATGAAGCGCCGACGCAACTCCGGCAGGAAATGCAGCGGCCCGCCAAGGAAAGCCACATGACCGGCTATGGGCCGTCCCTGGGCCAGGTTGCCTATGGTCTGATTGACCACTGCCTGGAAAATAGAAAGGGCAATATCTGCCTTTTCTGCGCCGTCATTCATCAGTGCCTGGATATCAGTCTTCGCAAACACGCCGCAGCGGGAGGCAATCGTATAGATCTGCTTGCCCCGCTCAGCCAGCTCATTAAGTCCCGGCGCATCCGTCGAAAGCAGGGATGCCATATGGTCGATGAAGGAGCCGGTGCCGCCTGCGCAGACACCGTTCATGCGCTGCTCCGGAGCAGTGCCGAAATAGGTGATCTTCGCATCCTCGCCGCCCAGCTCCACCACCGTATCCGCCTCAGGAATCAGCTCTTTCACAGCCGTTGCGCAGGCAATGACCTCCTGCACGAAAGGCAGCCCGATGCGCTGGGCAATGCCCATGCCCGCCGAGCCCGTCAGTGCAAAGGAGAATTTCTTCTCGCCAACGATCTTCTTGAGCTGCGTCAGATTATCCTGTAAGGCACGGCCGATTTCCGAGAAATGGCGCGCGTAGTTCTTGTAGACAATCTGTTTCTCATAGTCCATGACCACAAGCTTGATTGTCGTAGAACCTACGTCAATGCCAACCTTCAAGTCTGACAAAATTGAATCCATCTTTACACCACCCAGTGCCATGTACGTAAAAGCATAACCAATAAGATCCGCTTACAGGATCTTTTCATATTATAACGCATTATAACTCAGATGTTCAAGATTTCGCAAGGCGAAATCATTCCCATGGGCGTTTTCCCAAAGACTGCCAATGCAAAAGACCCTTCCCACACGCGGAGAAGGGCCTTGGCAAAAATCACATATAATCAATAGAGGTACGCTTCTTCTCCTGCTTCATGAAGCCAAGTTTGGAAGCAACCCATTCGGTAATGACAAAGAGCACCGGTATCAGGAAAATCCCCAGGGCTGTAGCAAAGAGCATACCGCCCACAACGGCGACGCCCATGCCGTTACGCGCGGCGGCGCCGGCACCTTCTGCCATCGCCAGCGGCAGACAGCCGATGATGAAGGCAAAGGACGTCATCAGTATCGGGCGCAAGCGCAGGCCCGCTGCTTCCAGGGCCGCCTTGACAGGCTGCATGCCCCTATCCACGCGGACTTTAGCGAACTCGACTATCAGTATGGCGTTCTTGGCCGCAAGACCGATAATCATGATGACACCAATCTGCATATAGACCGAATTCTGCAGGCCCGCATTAGTGATACCCCGCAGGGCGTCGATATTCGACAGCGCCCATTCCGAGAACACTGCGCCGAAGATGCCGGTGGGCACCGTCAGCAGCACCGCGAAGGGCACGCTCCAGCTCTCATACAGGGC
The DNA here is from genome assembly GCA_947167105.1 of uncultured Selenomonas sp. Taxonomy (GTDB): domain Bacteria; phylum Bacillota; class Negativicutes; order Selenomonadales; family Selenomonadaceae; genus Selenomonas_B. Next base: position 34,148 of record CAMVGU010000028.1, read on the forward strand.
AGCCAGGCAGAGGAAGACGAATACCAAAGCCAGACCCAGCACCTGGAATGTGGAACTGGCGGATTTCTTCTCCTCGCGGCTCTGGCCGGACCACTCAATCTTAAAGCCCGTGCCTGCCTCCTCCAAAGCGATCTGCTCAATGGCATCCATAGCCTGTCCCGAGCTGACCCCCGGTGCCGCATTGCCCTGAATGGTCACGGCACGGGTCGCATTGAAACGGGAGATAACGGTGGGACCGGTACTGAGGGCAGGCCTCAGCAAAGTATCAAGGGGCACCATTTTGTCCGTCGAACTTTTCACGAACATGAACTTCATCGCGTCGGACTCGCTGCGGAAAGAGGTATCAGACTGGAGCACGACCTTGTAACTGCGGCCGAAACGGTTAAAATCATTAACCTGGGTGCCGCCGAAATTCACCTGCATGGCATCGAACACATCCGTCAGTTTCACGCCGAGATTCTTGACCTTTTCGCGGTCTACCTCATACTCAATGGTCGGGGAATTGATGGCATACGTCGTGCGCACGCCCTGCAAGGCAGGATTCTGATTAGCCTTGGCTACGATACGGTTCGTGATTTCATTAAGCTCCTCATCCGTATGGCCGGACATATCCATCAACTGCATATTCCAGCCGCCCACGGAACCCAGGCCGGGGAGCGCCGGCGGATTCGCAGCTATGACCTGGGCCTCGGGGGCAACCATAGCCCCCAGCCGGAACAGGGTGCCCACCGCAGCATCCACTGACTGGTCGCGGTCGGGGCGCTTGCTCCAATCCTCCATGCCTATGACCAGAAGGCCGGCACTGGGCTTGCCTGTAAAGGCCAGCATATCGAAGCCGGTAATGGCCATGGTCTTGCGCAAGCCTTTGACCTGCTCATGGGCTGCCGCCTCCAGCTTGTCCATCGTCTCCTGGGTGTGGTTCATGGACGTGCCTTCCGGCAGGTTGACCATGGCAAAGGCATACCCCTGATCCTCATCAGGCACAAATGTCGAAGGCAACTTCGTGTAGAACAGCGCCATCAGCCCGCAGACAATGAGCAGGAAGACGACAGCCAGCTTGGAATTTGCAATGCCCCGTGCCACAATGGCCACATATTTATGCTTGGTGGCATCAAAGACATCGTTGAACCAGGTGAAAAAACGTCCCAAAATGCCGGACTGCTCCGCCTCCGGGTCATGCTGCTTCAGAATCATCGCACAAAGCGCCGGTGTGAGCGTCAGGGCCACGAAGGCGGACAGGGCCATGGACACCGCAATGGTCAAGGCGAACTGACGATACAATACGCCCGTCATGCCGCCCAGGAAGGCAACCGGCACGAACACGGCAGCAAGCACGAAGGCAATGGCCACAACAGGCCCCTGCACCTCATCCATGGCGCGTTCCGTGGCATCTACCGGCTCCAGGCCATCCTCCATGTGCTTTTCAACATTCTCAATCACGACGATAGCGTCATCGACCACCAGGCCGATGGCCAGCACCATGGCGAACAGCGTCAGGGTATTGATGGAAAAGCCCAGCACGATGAAGGCAGCCAACGTGCCGATCAGGGACACGGGCACCGCCAGCAAGGGAATGACCGTCGCCCGCCAGTTCTGCAGGAAAACGAAGATGACCAGCACGACCAGCAGCAACGCTTCTATGAATGTATGCAGCACTTCCTTGATGGAAGCGTTGATGTAATCCGTGCTGTCCATAATCTGATCCATCTCAAGTCCGGGAGGCAGATCAGGACGCGCATCCTCCAGAACCTCGCGCACCTCAGACACAGTCTGCATAGCATTTGCATCATTGGTAAGCTGGATGCCGAAACCAACTGCAGGTGCGCCGCCGCTCTTGGTGGCAAAGCCGTTATCCTTCTGGCCTTCCTCGATGCGGGCAACATCCTTCAGCCTTACGAAGGCACCATCCATGACCTTGTTCTTCAGGATGATATTGCCGAACTCCTCCACCGTAGAAAGACGACCCTGGATTTTACCGGTGTACTGCTTTTCCTGGCCCTGGTCAAGGGGCATACCGCCCACTGTTCCGGCAGGAGCCTGCACGTTCTGCTCATCTATGGCATCCGTAACATCCTTCACCGTCAGCCCGTACTCAGCCAATTTATCAGGATTCAGCCAAACGCGCATCGCGTAGTCGGCACCAAACACCTGCACATCGCCGACACCGGCAATACGCTTGATCTGATCCATCATGTAGATATCCGCGTAGTTCTTCATGAAAGCGCGGTCATAGCGTCCATCCGGCGAAGCCAGGGACACCATGTAAGCCATATCGTTGGAGGACTTCTTGGTCGTCACGCCAATGGCTTGGACTGCACTTGGCAGGCTGGCATTGGCGATAGCAACATTGTTCTGCACCTTGACCGAGTCCATATCGCCGTCCGAGCCGGTCTCGAAAACCACGGACAAGCTGTAACGGCCCGTATCCGAGGATGTGGAATTCATATAGTCCATACCCTGGGTGCCGTTGACCTGCTGCTCGATAACCTGCGCAATCGTGTCATTGACGACAGCCGCATTGGCGCCGGTGTAGCTCGTGGAAACAGAAATCGTCGGCGGCGAAATCTGCGGATACTGGGCAACCGGCAGTTGCGTTGCCGAAATCAGTCCGACAATGACAATAATGACGGAGATGACAATGGCAAAGATAGGGCGATGAATAAAGAACTTAGACAAAACGCCGCCCCCTTACTGCTTCTTGACAGTTGACGCATCCGGATCAAACTGCTTATTGTTTTCCTCCAGGGAGAAGCCCATTTCCTCCGCACTCACCATCGTGACTGCCAGATCCCTGCCCTCCTGGAGATTGGTAAGCCCTTCAACAACCACCAGATCATCGGCATTGATGCCGCTCTTGATGATATAGTAGCTGCCTACCTTGTCCCCCAGCTCCACAGTACGCGCCTCTGACTTGGAATCGCCGTTCACGACCATCACAAATGACTTGCCCAGGAGCTGCTGCACCGCGCGCTGGGGCACGAGGATGGCATTGGGCACCGTCTGGCCCGTCAAAGTGACGCGGGCGAACATGCCCGGAAGCAGGATGCCCTCTGGATTATCAAATAAAGCCTTGAGGGTCAGCGTACCCGTGCTGTCCGCCATGCCGCGATCGGATTCGGAAATCACGCCGGACATGGGGTACTTGGAGCCATCCGACAGGGAAAGCTCCACTCCCACTTCCGGGTACGTTGCATCATTCTGGTGCATCCTGTGCACATTCATGAACTTCAGGTAATCAGTTTCCGAGATGCTGAACTGGGCGTAAATCGGATTGGATGAGCCCATGGTGACCAGGGTCGTACTGCCTGCCACCGCATAGGTGCCCACAGCAACATCATCAACTGAGAGCTGGCCCGTCATGGGCGCATAGACCACCGTATCATCCAGGTCTTCCTGGGCCTTCTTCAGCAGGGCCGCATTGGCTGCTGCCGCCGCTTCATAGGCATTGACATTCGCCTGCTGGGTGGTCACTGTCTGCTCGGAAATCGCATCCGCCTTCAGCAATTCCTGATCGCGGTACAAATCAACACGGGCATTGGAAAGGGTGGCCTCGGACTGTGCCAGGGTTGCCTGGGCCTGCAGGACTGCGGACTCATACTGGCGCGAATCAATGCGGTACAAGGGCTGGCCGACTGTCACAAACTGGCCGCCCTGCACGTATTTCTCCACAATATTGCCCGAAACACGCGCCTGTACCTTGACCTCATCCTTGCCCGCCAAAGAACCGGCATAGGAACTTGTAAGCGGCGTATCCTGCTGGATAGCCTGCATCACCTTAACCTGTGCAGCCTGCTTCTGCTGTGCCTGCTCCTCCTGGCCGCAGCCTGCGACCAACGCCGAGGCCGCCAGAGCAACGGACAATACAAAGGCCAGCGCACTCTTATTAGCCAAAATCAAAATTAAATACCCCCTCTTATATCCTGCTGTCTCTCCTGTTGTCCCTTAAACAGAAATAGTAAATAAGTGTTTACTATCAGTACCCTATATAGTATTATATTGGTTAGCTCCTGTCAAGAAGTGTAAATCCTGAAAAATGCGAAAGGAACGGATTACATGGCCGAAAGCACGACGCAAAAAAGCATCTCCGAGCAGTTCATAGAGACCCTGCTGCTTATTCATATCAACTTCTTCCGCAAAAAACAACTGCCCCTCCCACTCAATCAGTACGGCGTGCTGATGGCCGCCTATACTGAGGAGTCCCTCACGGCCAGCGATGCCTGTGACATCCTGAAAATTTCCAAGCAGCAAATGAGTTCCCTCGTCGAGCGGCTGGTGCAATCAGGATATATAAGGAAAGAAAGCGACCCGGAAGACCGCCGCCGCTCCCTGCTGCGCCTGACAAATAAGGCCCGCAAGCTGATTGACCGGCAAAACAGTGATGTCCAGCAGGACTTCGATGCCTCCATCGGCAACCTGACACCATCAGAGCAGCACCTGCTGGCTGAATCAATCGGCAATTTCAACAGACTGCTGGAAAAAATGTTTGCGTAAAAAAGACTGCTTCACTGCATATCATTTAGCGATGAAGCAGTCTTTTTCTTATTGAGCAATCAAGAAATCAATATGCACATTGGCGGTAAGCTTCAATTCCCCCGCCTCGATGGGTGTTGCTGCACTATCCTCCATCTTGCTCATCGCCACCATCGGCATCCTGAGATTGCGGACGGAGAAATCACCGCTGCTTTCGCTCACCGCCTGCACCCCTGCGATGCTGACCCCCAGGGCGCGGGCCAGAGCATTGGCCTTATCCCTGGCATCGTTTACGGCCTGGGCAAGGGCTTGCTGGCGCAGACGCTCCGGATGCTTCAGGCCAAACTCCAGCGAATCAATCTGATTAGCCCCGGCCCTTAGAGCTGCATCAACAAGCTTGCCAACCAGGAGCACATCGTCCACCCTTACCACAATGCTGTTGTTTGCTGTATATCCCCTGATGCTTTTTTTGCCATTATCCTTGTATTCATAATCAGGGTGGAACGAATAATTGCGGGTTCTTATGGCGGACTGCTCCACGCCCAATGCCTGTACTGCGGCCTGGATGGCCTGGGCCTTTCCTACATTCTCTGCCTGTGCTTCCTGAGCAGTCCTCCCCGTAGTCGTAATGCCTATGACAATGGAAGCCTGATCCGGCACCACTTCAGCTACGCCCGTGCCATCCACGGAAATAACAGGCACATCCGCAGCCTCTGCGCAAGTACAACCCCACCCCGCAACCAAAAACAGGGACACAAGCAGCACCCAATTTTTTACGCAATTCCTCATAAAGATTCCTCCAGTTTCAAATTGATTATCTGCACTATGACAGTATACCACATTTTATGGTTGCATTTACCTAAAAAGATAGTACAATACTATCATGTCAAGCAGCTGTCAAGACAGTTGCTCCCAATATTATATTACAACTTCAGAAAGAGGTTATGCTATGATTCTGGAACGCTTGGAAAAGCTACCTGTCGGCTCCTTCCATTACAAATTGCTTGCCCTTACAGGGCTGGGCTGGCTGTTTGACTCCATGGACACCGGCCTTATCGCTTTCGTGCTGCCGGTGCTGGCCAAGGAATGGAGCCTCTCTCCCGCCCAGATGGGCTGGATTGGCTCCATCGGTCTTATCGGCATGGCCCTGGGTGCAGTGCTGGCCGGTACCCTGGCTGACCGCATCGGCCGCAAGCGCGTATTTTCCCTGACCGTGCTGCTTTACAGCCTGTCCACCGGCATGTGCGCCCTGGCGTGGAGCTATGAATCACTGCTCGTCTTCCGTTTCCTGGTGGGCTTCGGCCTGGGCGGTGAACTGCCTGTGGCCGCCACGCTGATGAGCGAGTACGCGCCTGCCCATCTGCGGGGCCGCTTCATCGTGCTGCTGGAAAGCTTCTGGGGTCTGGGCTGGCTGGTCGCAGCCTGCATCGCCTATCTGCTGATACCGACTTTCGGCTGGCAGATTGCCTTCGTCATCGGCACACTGCCCGCCCTCTATGTGTTCCTGATTCGCTTGCACATGCCGGAGTCTGTGCGCTACCTCCTGGCCAAAGGCCGCATCGAGGATGCCAAGCAGGTTATTCTCTCCCTGGAAAAGAAACTGAACGTTGCCAGTGTCCCTTTCACGGGAGAATTGACTGCCGCAGAACTAGGCTCTGAAAAAAAGCAGGCTTCCGGCCCTCTGGCACTTTGGGGCAGGAACTTCCGCACACGCACTGCCATGCTCTGGCTGGCCTGGTTCGGCATTGTCTTCAGCTATTACGGCATCTTCATGTGGCTGCCTTCCATTGTCTTCGCCCAGGGCTTTGCGGTGGTAAAGACCTTCGAGTACGTGCTGATTATGACCCTGGCCCAACTGCCCGGTTACTATGCAGCCGCTTATTTGGTGGAAATCATCGGCCGCAAATACACCCTCTCCCTCTTCCTGCTGCTCTCCGGCGTCTGCAGCTTCTTCTTCGGCAACGCAGGCTCGGCTGCAAGCCTCCTGGCCTGGGGCGCAGCCATGAGCTTCTTCAATCTCGGTGCCTGGGGCGTCATCTACACCTACACGCCGGAACAGTACCCCACCGCAATGCGCGCCCTGGGCAGCGGCTGGGCCGCCGGCTTCGGCCGCATCGGCGGCATGCTGGCTCCCATGCTGGTGGGTGTCCTACTGGGTGCTTCCTTCGGCATGAACACCATCTTCCTGATGTTCGCCTCCGTCTTCGTCGTGATTTCTGCCGTCGTACTCGCCCTGGGCACGGAAAGCAAGCAGAAGACACTGGAAGAGCTGGAAGCAGCATTAGAGCAATGAAGCGAGTCCCCTTGATAGAAAGCCGATGCACGCAGCACCGGCTTTTTTAATCCATAAATTTCACCTTGCGTTCCACCACCGTTGTCTGAACCTTCATTTTATGGTAAAATGAAGCCACAGAATCGGAAAGGAGCCGATATAAGATTACTGAGGAGAACCTGATAGGCGAAGTCAAGTCCCCCAAGCAGAACTGCTCAAAGTCCAGATGAATGAGAGGCCAGCTTGAAGCCGTGGATCGTGCAAGTACCGGCTCATATCCCGGCCTCCCCTTCGATTC